>CBFGUG010000008.1:0-162493 GCA_965651905.1 uncultured bacterium
AGCTTGCGAAACTCACATCACGATGCCCAGATGCCAGGCGCGGGATAGATACGGCTCGGGAAACATGAGTTTGGTGGTAGCTCCGCTGGGGTGTACGAGCAAGCGGGGCTGAGCAAGCGGTCCGCGCGGCGGATTCCTTGTAGGCGCTTTACATACGCGCGCGCCGGGTCGACAATGTCCACGTGAGAGACGACTTGGTGGACCTCGGGCAGGCGATTCGCGCAGCAGCGTTGAGCGTCGCGGGGCAAGGCAGAATGCTCACTAGGAGCAGTGCTCGAGACGTAGGTGCTCAGGCCGATCGCCTACTGCACGATGGGTTGGGGGACGTGCTGAGCCGCCTCGGAAAGTGGCCCGTCGTATCAGAGGAAGAGCCCACGTCGAACGAAAGGGCGTTTCGAGGGATGCACTGGTGGTTGGATCCTCTCGACGGTACGTACAACTACGCACATGGCGTGCCCCTGTACTGCTGCTCAGCAGGCCTGTGGGATGGTGATGAGCCCGTGGCTGGGATCATCTTCGATCCAGAACGTGATGAGCTGTTCGTCGGTTGTTGTCAGCCTGGCATGAGGTTCGCCACGCTCAATGGACAGCCGATTCAGACCAGCGCCGTGCCGAATCCTCGAGAGGGCGTGCTGGCCACTGGCATCCCCAGCGCGATGGCCATCGACGATGAATCAGTGCGCGCGCATCTGAAGGTTGTGCAGGGGTGGAAGAGACAGCGCCTATTGGGAAGCGCGGCGCTGTCGCTTGCATGGGTGGCATGTGGTCGCCTGGACGCCTACCACGAACGCAGCATCTACTATTGGGACGTGGCCGCAGGGTTGGCGCTGACACGAGCAGCTGGTGGGGAGACTACTCATCAGCGAGTTGGCGTGAGCCTCACGGCGAACGTTTGGGCCACGAACGGTGCGATGGACCTAGGAGACATTGGTGTAAAATGAGCACGATCGCCATGATTCCCGCACGTCTGGGAAGTCAGCGCTTGCAGCGAAAGAATTTGCGGACCTTCGGCGGACGCACGCTGATAGCCCACGCCGTTCAGCGCTGCGTTGACGCGAACTGTTTCGATGAGATTTGGGTGAACTCAGAGGCGGCAGAAGTCGAAGAAATCGCCACGCGAAGTGGCGCTAGGTTTCACCTACGCCCCGAACGCTTGGGGGATTCCGTATCGACCAGCGAAGACTTCGTTGCGGAGTTTCTAACCGCCCACCATTGCGAACGTGTGGTGCAGGTTCACACGATCGCTCCGCTGTTGTCAGCTCAGTCGATCCGAGGCTTCGTGGAGCGCGCGCAAGGGTGTCAGACGCTGTTCGCCGTAGTTGAGGAAAACCTGGAGTGTCTGTATCGGGGGAAGCCCCTGAACTTTTCACTGGAGCGCAAGACGAACTCGCAGGAATTGGAACCCATCGAGCGCATCTGTTGGGCGATCACGTCGTGGCACCGAGACACCTTCCTGGGCAGTCGCGACAGCGGCTGTGCAACTTACGCAGGCACCTGGGACACGTATCCCATCACTCGTGTCGAGGGACATGTCATCAAGACGGTAGAGGATCTCGCCATGGCGAGAGCTCTAGCCATGTGGCCCGAATACGTTGACGAACCCTGACGAGCCAGGGGTGACCTCGGCCGAATGGCTGGCGCTAGCACCATCCCCTCTCTGGGGGCGCAGCGTGAGACGACGCTTTCGCTTCCCGTGAGACGCAAACACGGTAGAGTCAGTGCATGGGGGCACCGCGCGTCGTAACGACACTTGCCATCGGCCACGAATACCTGCGGCTGGCGTTGGCGATGATGGATTCAGTGTACGATCACCTCGGGGATTGTGTCGCGTATCAAGTTTTCTACACGCGTGCGAACCCCGAGTTCTTCGTGCGCCCATCCTTCGTAGATCTGACGCAGATCGACGAACCTCACGACCTCGGCGGTCGCTTTGCTCCGCGTCGCTACAAGTACGTCCCTCTTTGTCACCCGTCGCTCGAAGGCAAGGACGTGCTCTACCTCGACGCCGATGTGCTCACCTACGATAAGGGCGGCCTTGAGTCCGTGCTCGATGCCATTTCGGAGCATCATGTATGCGTGTCCGGCACTTTCGATGACAACAGGGGCTGGCAACGCGGAGATGGCTCAAGGTTTAAGCTGAGGGAGGCGCAGCGCGTCTACCCCGAGGTCTCGCGAAACATGGTCATCAACAGCGGGCTGGTCGGGCGAAACGCGAGTTCGACGGGGACGTCCTTTTCCGCCCACCTGCAGCGGCTGCTACGCGAATTGACGTTCTACCCATTCACCGGACAGTACTTCAACGACGAACCCTACTTCGCGATCGCCTACCAGCTGGCGACTGCGGAGGGGGGAGGCTATCTGTTGTTCGACTCCTCGCGATACATCACCACCGTCGGCGGTCAGGTCGAAGGCCCGATCGACAACCCCACGATCGTCAAGAAGGCGGGGCGAACGACGCGACCCGACATCGTCCACTTCGTTGGTTATGGTCGCTTCGACGCCTATCTCCATGAGGTGGAGCGCCGCGTTCCTCTCAGCGTGTCGCCCGCGACGTACGCTGTTCACCAGCTTACCTCACGCCTCCGCCAGCGCCTGTCGCCGCGAGCACTCCTGCGCCAGCCGTTGGTACGCTAAGCGCTTCGGCGACGTGGTATGTGGAGCTGCGGACGCCCCCTCACGTGGACCTTATCGAGTGGGTAAGCCGAAACGATCCAGCGATCCAGACGCGGGAATCACGAAGATGAAGGAAGATCTCGATACGGGTGCAGTGGTGAGCACAACGCTCGCACGCGGAAGCCGCCGACACGCTTTTGAGTACGGTTGCTTGGCAAACCGCACCAAACGCAGGGGAACGGGGCGCTGTAACTCATGCGATCCGACAGATTCGAGCCTGGCTGCAAAGCGAACAACACTGCCGCGATGCCTTCGACGCGGTCGATAGCGTTTACGTCAGACTGGCTTCTGCCACAGTCTGGTAGAGGACAGGCCCGCGCGCAGCCCCTGGCGTCAGCAACGCGAACTCGGTCGTCGTGGCACGCGCGCGCTTGTGCCGCTGGTGGTGGTGGCATAGGCTGTGGGTTATCGATGGGTCGTCACCAGCCACATTCGCACGCACTTCGGAAGGGTGCACTGGGGTAGACTAGGTGCGACTTCGGTCAGTTAGGAACCGCCTTGCTGGCTTGTTGCTGCGGCGGCGGACCCTGCCCAACCCAGCCAACGACGCGAAGCTTCGAGCATTGCGCGACGTTCATCGGGGGCGCCGTGCTTTCGTCATAGGGAACGGCCCAAGTCTGACGGCGGCTGACCTCGATCTGATCGCTGGTGAGATATCGTTTGCGTCGAACAAGATCTACCTGATCTACGAGCAGACTAGCTGGCGCCCAACCTACTTTACCGTCACCGACGAGATCGTGGCGAGGGATCATGCAGGTGCATTGCTAGCACAACCGCAAACCAAGGTATTTGGTCACGCGACCTTCCAGCACTTTCGCGAGCGGGAGGACATCGTCTTCTGCAACCCCGCCCGAGGGAGCAAGCGTGCAAAGAATTGGGATTTGCTCGACGGAGTGAGCACTGGGCATTCCGTCGTATACTGGGACCTGGAGTTGGCGTTCTGGATGGGAATCAGAGAAGTATACGCTCTAGGGATGGACTTCTCTTTCGACGTACGCTCGACACCTTCGAGGGAGTCGTCGATGGGCAATCAGGTGATCATCGCGCAGGGAGAGCAGAATCACTTTCATCCAGACTATCGGCAGGCTGGCGAACGATGGACGCTGCCGAAGCTGGATCGCCAGCGAGAAGAATTTGCTTTCGCTCACGCGAAGTACTCAGCCACAGGTGGGGCCATAGTGAACGTCTCTAGGAGCACGAAGCTCGACGTATGGCCTTGCTCCACTCTCGAAGACGTACTTTGATGCGAATCAGCGCCGTAATCTGCAACTACAATGGGGGTGACTATCTGCGCGTTGCGCTCGAGAGTGTGCTCGAGCAAGAGCGCCCCGCGGATGAGATTGTTGTCGTCGACGATGCGTCCACGGACCGTTCTGGTTCAATCGCTGAGGCTTTCGCGCGGCAGCACCCGTCGGTGGTGCGGTTCGTGCAGCACTCGAGCAACCGCGGTCAGGGGGCTGGGTTCAACAGTGCCGTGCGGGCGAGCAGTGCTGAGCTAATCTGTTTCCTCGACTCAGACGACGTGTGGCAACCGAGCAAGCTGAGATTCGTAGAGCAGGTTGCTGCGAAGTATCCAGACTTCGGGTTGATGCAGCACAACCTCAGAGTCATGGTCGGAGACCAGCTTACGGACGAAGCTTGCATTCCTGCGCTCTCGTCTGGTGACCTTCTGGAAATGTGGCGCTACCGCAAGGTGTTTCCATACTTCGCGCCGACGAGCGCCATTACGATTCGGCGCGCGATTTTCGAGCGCATTGCGCCCGTGCCCGAGAGCCTCCGCATCTCGGCGGACTCGTACTTGACGCGCGCCAGCCTATGCCACGGTCACGTCGTATCGTATGTGGACGAGTTTCAGGGCGTGTATCGTCGGCACTACGGGAACAACGTGTTGGGGAACAGGTCGCACGATTCATGGCAGTACTTCTGGGATGAGGTGGCGCCGCACCTGAAAGCTCATTATAAACGTCACGGAGTGCCTCTCCCGAGGCTTTCTCCACCATGGCACATCAGGTACTCCGTTGCAGGTTGGAACGTCCGCAGGGTGTACTTCAACCTCAGATCTCATTACCTGACCAGTGGTCGGACCGCTTCGGCGACGCGGGATGACTAAGGTGTTGATGCCACGGCCCGCGGTATCCTGATTCGTAGCTCACAGCGACGCGCGAGGAAGATCTCGTCGTCGAGTCGACACGTCACGCTGATGTTACGTTCCGTTCCGAGTCGTCAAACACGGTGGGTTGTGCCCCGGTTGTGCCCCCGTGCGGTGGTTGCGTGCGCGGTGATCATGCATCCAGATCACTCTCCGCCATCAACGCGCGCTTGCCGTTCGAGCACGATGACGCGGTCGCGGTCACTCAGCGTGAACTGGCGATCGCGCGGCGGGTTGACGATGACTCCACCGTTCTTGCGCGTGTCTGCCAGCTGTAATCCTATTACGACTACTCCGCGTTGTGCGCCTCGTAGCATGATGTCTGCGAAGGTGAGACGGTTCCCTGCGACCCCGAGTACATCTGGCGCTATCATGGCGAACTCCGGGCCGTCCGAGGATAGCAGTGCATCGAGTACTGGCCTTACCTCGGGGCGCAGGGCGATCTGGGCCAACATGTGTGTGACCAGCAACGAGGTGGGGACGGCTTCGGTCTCCACACCATCGAACAAACCCGTGTTTGCTGGATCTCGCAGCTCGACCAGGATGCGTCGCTCGACGTCAGTCAGCTGGTTGAGGCGTGCTCGCAACAGTCGATAGACGAGCAAGCTGCGCGCATCGGCGTCTTCGGCACTCTCCAGCCGATCGCTCGCGGGCACGACCAGCGTCTCGTAGTCGAGCAGGGGGAGCTTGGCCAACTCGTTCGGGGCGGTTGGATCGATCGTACCGTGTTCCACGTAGGTCCGCGTGAGCTCGATGCCCGCATGTCTGAGCGCCTCCAGACGATTTTCGACAGGAACGCTCGATGCGACGAGCACCCGCCAGGTTTCGCCGTGTGAGGCTTCCAGTTCGCGCAACATCCACGCCACTTGATGGTTCCAGCCTACGAGTAGCAGCGAACGTCGTGCATCACGGGTAGCGGTCAACGGCTCGCCAACCAGCTCGACTTGTGGGCGACCGAGCGACGAGAGTGGTAGCTCACCGTCCTCTGCAATCATCACCAAGCTAGCGCCACGTTCGACGCGCTCGTCGAGCGTGCGTACCAGTCGGACTTTCGCGCTTCTGCCTTCGCCGACGACAGTACCGATCACAATCGCACGCTCGTACTTCCAAATGATGTCGCGCATGGCCACGCCATCCAACTCTGGGACGCGGTGTACGTAGATCTCACTGCCGAACTGTTGGCTCGATATTTCGTCCATCACGCGCAACAACCCGGGTTCCCGTACGAACCGCACGAGCATGCGCCCGATGATTTGCGACGTGGCGAACAGCTCGGCGCGGCCCTGGGGGTAGCTGGCGCGGATCACTTCCAGCTTCAGTGGGTCCGCAACCGAAGCGACGACGACTGGCAAGCGATCGCTTTGGTCTAGCGCTCTTGCCAAGGTAACGACGGACTTCGCGAGTTGCGCGTCGTCGCTCGCCTCTTCCGAACTGCGTCCCTGCTCGGGGATAGAAAAGACGATCACCGCCGCATTCCGATAGTCCACGCGTTCCAGGTGCGCGGACTGCAGCGCGGAGCCAGAGCGCAGGACGGTCGTTCCCGCGCGGTAGCGCACGCCCAAGCGTTCCCGCAGCGCTTGCTCCAGCTCGGGGCCGACCTCCTCGGCCAGTACGGCAATGCGAAGCCCCTTCAAGCCGTACTGTTCGAGAAAACGCTGGACGCCATGGCTCGGCTGCGTCAGCTCGGCGAGTAGCTCGGGTGTCGACGCGTTCCAGCCGATCACCACGATGTGGTTCTTCATGGCTACAGGCGTGAAGCCGCGTTCGAGTCGACGCAGCTGGTCGTTCAGACCTTGAGTCATCGTGGCGACCAGCGCGCCCATGAACAACACGTAACCTGCAACAGTGAGTAGCGTGGACAGCGTGCGTCTGACGGTTCCTTCGTCATCGCCCAGGTAGCCGGGATCGGTCAGCCTCAAGAAAGCCCACCACACGCGGTCGAGGATCCCCGAACTGGCGTCAGCCTCTGCCCAGTTGAGGGCGATGCCAGAAGCGAAGCTGATACCCCCGATCGCCAGCACGATCAGCAGCAGGCGATAGTAAGCCCCACGGACCAGGAAACGCTCGACCTGGAACTGAAACCACCGCTGCAGTCTCCCGAGCACGTTTTCAAGCTGCCTGAGCAATGGGTACCCTGCAAGAGTCTAACGAGCTAGTCCTGGGAATTTTCCAACGCCGAGCCTATGCGCTGTGCGCAGGGGCTCACATCGGTCGGCGACGTCATGGCTGGCAGCTATCATCGTCCCAAACCACTGTCACCCCCGCATCGCAGATTTCGTAGACGTGACTGCCGAGGGACATCCCATCGAGGGGGTTACCTGTCACATCGACGAAGCAGAATGTTGCGGGTTCACAGCGCAGATCTCTCAGCGGGGCGAGGTTGGTTATTCGGTTGTTGGATAGGTAGACCGACTCGAGGGCTTCTAGTGTCTGCAACGCATCGATGGTTTCGAGTGTATTGTCGTCGAGGGAGAGCGACGTGAGGTTCGTCAGTCCCTCGAGGCCGTCGGCGCTCGCCACCTGGTTGTCGTCGAGATCGATACTCGTGAGCTGATTGAGCGCTGCGAGGGGCGTGAGATCTTCGATGGCGTTGGCGTTCGCCACCAGCGATTCGAGTCGTAAGAGCCGAGCGAGCGGATCCAAGCGTCGGACGCCTGCGTGGTCTACCACCAAGCGTTCGAGGGCCGTCACGTGTTCGATATGGTCGAGCGACTGGAGTGGGTTCTTCCCGATGCGTAGCTCGACCAAAGAGGGCAGTGCCTCGACGCCCTCGAGAGAGGTGATGGCGTTCTCGCCGACGTTGAGTGAGCGAAGCTCAGCCAACCCGGAAAGGGGGCTCAGGTCGGCGATTGAGTTGCGACTCGCCTGCAGCAGTTCGAGCGTCGCGACGCTCGCCAACGGTTCGAGATCATTTACTAGGTTGTCATAGAGATCGATCGACTGAAGCGCTGGTGCGTCTGCAAGCGGGCTGAGGTCATCGATGCGATTCTGGGACAGGCCGAGCATTTCCAAACGCGGCAGTTCGCCGATCGGGCCCAGGTTCGCGATGTCGTTCCCTTGAGCTGCTAGTGCGCGCAATCGTTCGAGCAAGGGCAGTCCATCCAAAGACGTGATCGCGTTGTAGGCGATGTCGAGTTCCGTCAGCTCGGGCAGCATCGGCAGGGTTTCGAGGCTTTCCAGTCTCGTGCTCTGGACGTCGAGGAAACGAATTCCTACCGAATTTTCTAGGGGGCTCAGGTCGTCGAGCCTCGCGCCAGACAGGTCGACGTTGCGCAGCTTGCGCAGTGCGCGTAGTGGACTGATGTCTGGTAGCTCGGTCGCTGAGAGGTCTAGCGTCTCCAGGTTTACGGCACATTCCAGGCCACGGATGTTACTGAGCTTCACGGCGGTCAGGCGCAACTCCGTGAGCTCGGCCAGGAGCTCGCCGGGAACTGGGTCTTCGCTGGTGGATAGCGCACTGCGCACGGCACGCGCCAGAGCAGGCTCAGCGAAGCTGACGAACTCGCAGTCAGGTGCCGAGAAATCGTTCGTCTGAGCCGCACCCCCTTCCAGCGGCTCAGCTTCCTCCGTTGGTTGGTTCGGCGACTCCGCAGGAGTGTACGACGCGTCTGGGGCAGTACCGTCCGAATCGGATGAGCTGGCGTCACCTGTCGAAGTGGCTGACGTCGTTCCGCCGTCACGTGTTTTGTCGCCGCCGTGAGAGTGTCTGCTCACGGCGTCGGAACGCGAACCGCAACCCACCACTTGAGTCACCGCCCACAGGGCGCCGACCATCAATCGGGAGGGCATGTTCACGCGATCCGTATAGCACGCTGGCCACGTCGTGGTTGCGGCAGGTGGGGGCGAAACCCGATTGCTGGCGACGAGTAAACGACTTATTCAAGGCAGGGATCCCAGGGGCCCGGCCCAATCAGCGCTGATGGTTCGGCGCCGCCGAAGGCCCCTGAAGCGGGGGCTCATCCATGGAAGCAGCGCTAGAAACGGCGAATCTCTGTCGCACCTCGCCCTACATGTCGCGAGGGCCAGCGCACGTCCGCTGCGGTTCGAGCCCAGTTTGCGGCTTTCAGGCTGGGTGGTGCTACGTTCGCGCCGTCTGCGACTCGGCGTCCCTTGACGTCCGGGAGCGGGGCTGAAAGTTTCCGCGCGGTGGAAGTTCCCAAGCCCTGGTCCGTCATCTTCGCTCTCGCGGGCCTCGCCCTCGGCTGTTCCAAGACTGGCGCGGACTCCGATGTTTCGCGGGAGCAGAACGCTGCCCAAGCGCAACAGTCCACGCCGTCAGCTTCATCCCCGAAGATCTCCAGCTCGGCGGCTTCGGAAACGCAGCACGGCGGAGCGCACGCCGAGGTCGAACAGGGGGCGCAACTATACGCGCGCTATTGTGCGCTTTGTCACGGCGCGTCCGCCACGGGTTACGCTGCAGACAACGCACCTTCTCTCGTCAGCAAGACATTCCTCGAGAGCGCGACTGACGAGTTCATCGCGCGCGGCATTCGCATGGGGCGTCCGAATACCGCCATGGCCGCGTACGGACGGACGCGTGGCGGACCGCTCGCAGAAACGGACATCGACGCGATCGTCGCCTACCTGCGTTCACGCGGACCTGCCGCGCGGCAGCTACCGAGTGCGACGCCAGGGGGTGATCGCAAACTAGGCTCACAACTTTTCGATCGACACTGCGTTGAATGCCACGGCGACGCAAGTAAGCGCGGTACCGCGCCTTCGCTGCACAACCCCGAGTTCTTGGCGGCTGCCTCACCAGCTTTCATCGAGTACGCGATTACGCACGGAAGGCCCCCGACCCCCATGTTGCCCTTTGCAGGCAAGTTGTCGAAGTCCGAGATCGCTGCCTTGGTGAGCTTCTTGCAGAGTATGGCGCCGACTACTCCAACAGCTCCAGTCAAGAGCTCCACCGTTCCCGCCGATCTGCCGATGGTGATCAACCCGAGTGGTGAAGCGCCCAAGTTCACGTTGCGCAGCGGACGGTTCGTGGGCGGGGCCCAGGTTGCGCAAGCGTTGAAGGAGAAGCGGCGCATCGTGATCATCGACGCCCGTTCACCAGCCGACTGGATTCAATTCCACATTCCGGGCTCGGTGCCAGTGGCCTACTACGAAACGGAGCGACTCACGCGAGTGCCAAACGATGGCACTTGGGTGGTGGCCTATTGTGCGTGTCCACATCACGCGTCGGGCGAGGTTGTCGATGCGTTGCGCAAGCGCGGCTACAAGAACACCGCCGTGCTCGATGAAGGAATCTTGTGGTGGCGTGACAGGGGTTATCCACTAGAGGGGGAGGCGCTCACGAAGCCTCCAGGCGCGTCTCCGCCGCCCACGGCTCAGCCGTCTACCCCGCCTTCCCCTCCGAAAAAGTGAGCCTCACGCTGGGGTCACGGCCGCGATCTTGGCCGTGACTTCGTCCATCTGCGCGCGGCTGGTGAACCCAATCGTGAAGGCGTCGATGGAATCCAAGCGAATCGCGTGATTGATGGCTTCGTCCATACGGTTCACGGCTTGACCTGCGCCCAGGATCTTCATGCCGATCACACCGTGATTGGCCGCTTTGGCCTGGTCGATGGCCGATAGAACCGTGGCCGGGTCGGCGTCCATGTGCAAGTTGAAGGGGTTGATTCGAATCAGATTGACGTCCACCCAGTCGCTGCGACACGCCAGCTGCGTGGCTTCAATCGAGTGACAAGAAACCCCGTGCGCACGAATCTTGCCCGCTCGTTTGGCGTCCGCGAGCACCTCCATGCAGTCGGCGAAGTCTTCGGTCCACGTCGAGCTGCTGCGGTTGTGCAGTAACAGGATGTCGATGTAGTCCGTGCCCAACTCCTCCAAGAATCGATCGAGATCTGCTTGCATCTCTTCGCGCGTCGTCGCGTGACTCTTGGTGAGGATTTGAACCTTGTCGCGACCCACTTTTGCAGCAGCTTCAGCTGCGAGGAAGTGCGAGCCGTAGGTGTCCGCGCAGTCGAAGAAGGTGATCCCCTGATCGTAGGCGTCTACCAGTAGCTGACCAAACTGGGCTCCCAACTTGACCTGATCTGAGCTGTAGTCGTAGCCGCGGGTTCCGCTGCCCATCGCCATGCGTGAAACCTCCACGCCGCTCGCTCCGAGCACCACTCGATCGGCTGCCGTCTTTCCCATCGTGATGGGCTCGTCGGGCAACGTGTCTGGCGCTTCGCTGACGTCCTCTTCCGTAACCTCGATCTGCCCCGATCCATCACCCTCGACTTCGAACATCCGCGGATCTTCGTCCGCGGGCGTTTCTTCCTGTTCGTCGTTATTGGGTCCGTCTGACCTGGTGGTGCTGTCTGCGCTGGTGGAGCCGTCTGACCTGGTGGTGCTGTCTGCACTGGCTTCGGGACTTGCGCTACTTCCCGCGCCTGAGCTGGCTGCTGTCGGCGACTGGGACACGTCAGGTGCCGCTCGTTCGATTGGAGGGCGCGCTTCAGGTAAACTATCAGCTCGGCTCGTGTCCGGGCTAGTGCCGTGCCTCGAAGGCGTGTCACCATCGGAGCCCGGCCCGTCGATGAAACTCGAACACCCGACAGCCGCGGCGCTGACGAACAACCCGGACAAGACGCTACGCCTCGAGATGACATCGCGCTTCGAAACCACATCGCGCCTCGTAGCGACATCGCGCGTCAAGAGTACACCTCCGCGAATCTCGGACGCGGCGTAGCCCCCATACGCTGCAGGGCTTCGTGAAGTCGTGTCGCTTGCCTGGTTTCGCTTCGATGTCATGTGACTGCCCTCCAACACAGGGTAACATCTTCGCCACTTGACGAGAACCCTTCAGCCGCTGCCCACTCCGAGGTTCGCATGGTTTGTTCTGCGGGGCGCAATTGCTCATCGTAAGCCGCGGGCGTTGCGCTAGAAGCACTGGATCCAGGCGGTGAACATTCCCTCGGCTTCTTCCCGCATGCCCCTGCTGCGGCGTGCGTGTGCCCCACAGATGAGCAGTGCTCGTCGCAGCTATCGAGAAATCTCGCGTTCTGATCTGCGACCTCGTCTTCAGTCAGGGGCCGCACTCGTACGTAATTTCATCGCCTTGGTCCTTCGAACTGGCTCGTCGCGGCGGCCAGCGCGCCGCGCTTCGACTGCAGGCTCGAGCTGCCAAGTGGACGTCCAGCCCATAGCGCTGAACATTGGTCTGATCGTCGCCCCATGTCGTCGCTGCATTGCCTGGCATGGCAGCAAACCCGCCCGAGATCGGCGGGCGTCCTCACAGAATGAAATGAGACCAATGCTCAGCCCATAGCGGGAGCCGCGCAGTGCCCGCACTTCGACTCCCCAAGACAAAGTTGCACGAACGCAGGGGGTAGAGGTCAATCAGCGGCGCTAGCGGGTTCGGAGTGTTGTGGTGTGTTGTTTTTGGGTTAACTTCTGCGCGCATGGCGGATCGTTGGGGTTAGTCGTCTGTGGTGATCTGTTGCAGAAGGGGTCTGTTGCAGCGGGTACGTGTTCGTCTTCAGGGCTAGGTGTGAAGTTTGTGAATCGCACGTTCGGTTGTGGGCCAGGCTCGTCGAGCCCGAAGCTCGGACGCCTTAAACAATTGACCATTGCGTGGAATGTCGCGGTTCTTAGACTCCCGCCCAGCCAGAGTCGATTTCTTCGACACCACGATTGGCATCCAGCCCGAAGGGGGTCACATGCAACTTCAGCACGCTAGCTCATGCAGTCAACACTGCTCGGCCGATGACATACTCGGGCCGAAGGCATCGCGATTTTTTGGTACGGGGTATCGCCACGTCGTGCAGCAAATCCGCGAAGCGCGGGTCGATAGCGTAGCGCAAACGGCGTCGGCGATCAGCGAGGTGAAGTACCCCGATACCTGGTCGCGAAAGAGGGAGCGAGAGCTCAAGCCGCATCTGAGCAGCATCGATGGATTGGTGCTTGGCGCGCAGTTGTGTGAGGTGTTTCTGCGCGAAGCGTGCGGTCTCGACTCGGCGGAGATCGCGCGTTCTTGGATCTGTCAGATCGGATTGAAGGCTGGGCAGTCTCCTACGCTGGACCTGGGCGCAGTACCCATGCAAGTCAGCCTGCTCGGCACGCGCAAGGAGCGAAAGTCACTGTGCGGATACCAGTCCGAGTTCGACGTGCAGGTGGGCACCATGGTGGGGCGCCTCACGATAGATCATCCTCGAGTCAAACCCCGCCACATGGTCGAACGAGTAGCGGACTTGGACTACCTCGACCAAGACGAACGATTCTACGGAGCTCGCTACCGTGACATTCACGTTGCGGTCGAGAACGTACTGCAAAACGACCACGAGAAGCGGGCCCGAGCCAGGGTCGTGCCTTCCCTGAATGCTGACGCGCCCCAGGTGAAGTCTGGTCTGGCCGCGGACTACCATCCGTTCATCTCCGCCATTCATGCGATCGTGGCGACCGCGCAGCTGGCGCAGATAGTCATGTATCGCTTGGACGGGCTGGTGCGAGAGCGGAGCAACAATCTCTGGATGCGACGCATCGCGATCACCGCGCCGATGCCCATGGTCACACCTCCAGATTTCTGGATCGAAACGGGCGTGACGAGCACGACGTTGGTCCCGGTCAAAGGACGCAAGTGGCGGAGTGCGGAGTTCGGGCTCGGGTTTCCATCGCTCACCGCCGACTATTGTGTTGCCCACGAACTGCCTTGAGAGAATCGTGATGTCATCGAAACTGCGCTTGGCCATCTCTGGCACCTACTCGACAGGTAAGACCACGACCACCGAGGCGCTCGCGCGTTGGGTGGGGATCCCGCGGACGCAGGCCCGCACCATGCGTGAGATCTTGCCCGATGCGATTCCAGGCAAGGCGCTGGAGGAGTGTAATCCCGCCGAGCTATTCCAGCTCGGGATCATTCGCTTCACGGAACGCGCCGTTCGCGAGAGTTCGATCGAAGGGAGCTTTCTCTCAGACGGATCATCACTGCATGAGTGGGTCTACGGCAAAGCACGGCTCAGCGTGGGCATCAACCCTAACGACGGTCCGCTGCGCCGAATGGGTAAACGCATCGTGATGGCGCCGTACAAGCCCGTGTTCGTTGCTGTCAACGAGGCGTTCGGTCAAGTCGTCAAGCGCCACGCCCAGCGCAGCTATGACGAGTTCATCCACTTGCCCGTCGAGTTTCCACTCGTGGAAGACGGGCACCGCCCCGTCTCGGAAGACTTTCGAAAACTCTCGGACAAGCTGTTGCTCGACACGTTGACCGAGATTGGCATCAAGTTTCACGTGGTATCTGGCACCATCGAACAGCGGTTGAGGTCCATCGCACGAATTTACGGTCTCGAGCCCGTCATGCCGATCGAGCGTGCCGTGGAAGAGGCGCGAATCGAGGTGGCAGCGCTACATCGTGAGATCGAAACCGACGCGCAGCGCGCGGCTATGAGACGACGGCAAAGGTCACCTCTGAGGCAGCTCAAGCAGCTGGTCATCGCTCGCGGCCGAGCGGCAGTCGCAACTTGAAGTCCCACTCTGGCGAGACCCGAAGCAACCAGGAAGAAAATGAACCACCCCCAGCTCTCCAAGATTCCAGCATGCCACTCGAAGCCAGTCGCCAATGCGCTTGCTACTGCGGTACTCGTGTGCTCGCCACTAGCCTGCGGTGATGCTCAGTCTGACTCAGAAAAGCTGGGGCAGACGCGAAGCGAATTGAAGCATCATCGTTCGGCTTCGAACAAGAAGGAGTGGCCGCTCGCAGGGTACGATCTCGCAGCAAGCGGATTCAACGCGAAGGAGAGGAAGATAAAGCGCCGCAACGTCGACCGTCTCGCAGTGGATTGGACGTTTGACGCCTCGCGTGCGGGGAGAGCCGTGCGCCCGATTCACGCAACACCCGTGGTCTCCGCAGATGGAACCGCTTACGTCGGTGACTTGGCGGGAGTGTTCTTCGCAATCGATCGACGGGGCCGGTTACGTTGGGCAGTAGAGACGGACGCAGCGCCGCCCGCGCTGGCGGCGCTGGTTTCGCCCGAGCTGGGCCCGATCGCTGGTGCGCCGATCATTGGTGGAGCCGCTTTGGCGGAGCGACGCCCTTACGTAGTGTTCGCCGACGCCGCGGGAGAAGTTTATGCAAGGCATCGCAGGACTGGTGAGGAAATATGGACGGCACGCGGTTTGGACCCGCACCCGGTTGGAGGTGTGGCAGGTAACTCCGTCAGCATCGTCGGCGACACGGTGCTGGTTGGGATGGCGTCTCTCGAGAACTTCGCGTTGGTGTTGCAGGGGGGTGGAGTTCCACTCGAGTGTTGTACGCATCAAGGCGCGTTGGTCGCCCTGGACTTGAACACGGGGCAAGAGAAGTGGCGCTACGAAGTTTCGAATGCAGCACAGCCGCTCCCTCCAGAGTTCGCGCCGTTTACGCTCGGCCCTTCGGGAGCAGACGTGTGGTCCCAGCCGACGTTTGATCGTCAGACTCGTACGGTCTTCGTCAGTACTGGTCAGAACTTCTCACCTGATGATGGTGGCGCCTCGACATCGACGAGCGATGCCATCATCGCGATTGACTTCGACACGGGTCAAGAACGCTGGGTACATCAGTTCACTGCCGACGACATCTGGGTCGTGGGTATCACCAATCCCGATCCCGACACTGGGCGACTGCTGGACATGGACGTCGGGGACGCGCCCAAACTATACGAGTTGGCAGACGGCACGCGCGTCGTTGGTGCGGGACAGAAAGACGGCCGCTATCACGTGCTCAATCGCGACACGGGTGAACTAGTCCGAACGACGCAACACATCGAACCGAGAAACGCGTTGGGTGGTTTTCAGACGGGGGGCGCAGTGGCGTACGGTCGCGTATTCCAGCACGGTATTCATACTGATGAAGGACCCACAGATTGCGAATATGGCCCGTGCGCTTTCGAGGGGTTCGAAGGGCGTGTGATGGCGCTGTCCGCTACGGGTGAGCACGAGTTGTGGTCGCTGGGTATCGCAGGCTCGCCACTGGTGGGGGGGCTTGCAGTTGCCAATCGACTGCTCTATTTCCAATCGCCCGTGGAGGAAGACGAGCCGTTGGTCGACTCGCCGAAGTGGGCGCTGTACGTACTTGACGCGTTGAACGGCGACGTCTTACGACGAATCGTTTTCGACGGCAGGGCGGTATCGAGTCCTGTCGTTGCGGGGGGGCATGTCTATGTCGCGGCGGGCAACGGCGCATTGCCTGCCTATGGCGTTTTCCCAGAAGGTTCGCTCACACGTCTTGGTGTGCGCTGAACCGCGCGAAGCTGAATACTCGAGCGAAGAGGAACGAAAGATGAACGATGAAGAGCTAGTGCTGGTAACTGGAGCCAGTGGGTTCGTCGCGATGCATTGCATTCTGGAGTTGTTGAAGGCTGGGCGACGTGTTCGTGGCACGGTACGCTCGAGATCACGCGGCAAGCACGTCGAGGAGGTTCTGAAAAAGTACGTGAGCACCGATAAGCTGGAGTTGGTCGAAGCCGACTTGAGCCGAGACGCTGGGTGGGATGCCGCGGTTCAGGGTTGCGCGCGTGTGATGCACGTTGCTTCTCCCGTCCCCGTCGAAGCGCCTCGACATCCTGATGACGTAATCGTTCCCGCACGTGAAGGCACGCTGAGGGTCTTGCGGGCAGCGGTGATGGCGGGCGTGCGACGCGTCGTGCTCACTTCGTCGACGTCTGCCGTTCTCTATGGACACCCACGAGACGGCTCACGCACTTACGATGAGAGCGATTGGTCGCTGCTCACCGATGAGGTCGGGCCATACGAACGCAGCAAGACTCTGGCCGAACGTGCGGCGTGGGAATACGTCGATAGCCTGGTCGAACCACAACGTCTCGAACTCGTGGCGATCAATCCGGGTGTGGTCTTGGGACCCGTGTTGGACGCAGACTTCAGCATTTCAGGTGAGGTGATTCGCAAGCTGATGACGAGGGAGTTGCCGGGCTGCCCGGACCTGGGCTGGGGACTCGTGGACGTGCGTGACGTGGCAGATGTTCACATTCTCGCGTTGCACCATCCTGAAGCCGCAGGGAAAAGGTTCATCCTAGCCAGCGAGCACACGCCGCTGCGTGAGATAGCGATGATCTTGAAGCGACACCTGGAACCCAAGGGATATCGAATCCCGACGAGACGAATCCCCGACTTCGTGCTGAAGTTCGTCGCCCTGTTCGACAAGACTGCAGCACTCACCGTACCAGAACTAGGCAAACGCCAAGACGTGTCGAGTGACCGCGCTCGCAACCTGCTGGGGTTCGAGCCGCGAAGTGTGGAGCGAATGGTTACCGACATGGCGGACAGTATGATCAGTTGCGGCGTGGTCCCGAAGCCCAAGGCTCAGCCAGCCGCGGTAGCTGTCTGAGGTGTGCAGCTTCGTCGCCGCGCTATGGGGGGGCGTTTGAAGAGATTGAGCGGACTGATCTTCGACCTCGATGGGACGCTCGTCGACAGTTTGCAGACGATCGCCGCGACGACGAACTGCGTGCTCGCGCGTCACGGGCTGTGTACCCACTCGGTAGAGCGCTACCGAGCAGTAGTCGGTGAGGGGCCACAACGCTTGCTGGAGCGCCTGGTTCCCGAGCGGCCCGAGCTTCATAAGCAACTTCTGCAGAGTCTCGCGAACGAGTACCGTTCGAATGAACATCGGCTTCCGCAGCCGTTTCCAGGTGTAGTCGCCATGCTCGAGGCCGTCGTCAGCCGAGTGCGAGCGATGGGGGTGTTGAGCAACAAACCTCACGGCGTGACGCAGCGCGTGGTCGAGTGTTGCTTGCCTCCCGGTCTTTTTTGCGACGTTCGGGGAGCAGGTGCAGAGACGCCCCCGAAGCCAAGTCCCGTGGGCGCACGCCTCGTTGCGGAACGCATGGGAGTTGCGGTCGATGAGTGCGCCATGGTTGGAGACACTGCCCTCGATCTAGAGACCGCACGAGCTGCAGGCATGGTCGCGATCGGAGTTGAATGGGGCATGCGACCAGCGGAAGTCGCCGAGGCTGCAGACTACTACCTGCGCGAGCCCATCGAGTTGATCCCACTGATCGACCGGGTGCGCTGAAGAGCTCCAAAAACTGTTACGGATTAATGGCCTCAGTTGCTGGACGCACGGGGCATCGCGCGAAGGGCGTCACCCGCCGCGGCGCCCAAGGCACGCAGTGGTCCCGCACTGCTCATGCCCAGTTTGCGAAGCGCTGCTTTGAGATGAATCGATACCGCGGACGGACTGATTTGCAAGGCGAACGCGATCTCCTTGTGGGACGCCCCGCTCATGGCGTGGCGTGCGATCTGCTCCTCTCGGGTCGTGAGCCTGCGAGGGTCGACGGTATCGGGACGGTTTTGTCGCGCGACGACGAAGCGTCGCCCGTCGGAGTCGAAATGGTCGACGAGCGACCAGCGGCCGCTGATCAGCCCCTGCCACAGTTCGAGCGCTTCTTCCGGACAGGCTCTGCCCGCGGCGCTTCGTGCGCGGTCGACGCGCAGGGCGGCTTCACGCAGTTCATCCAGAGCGCTTCGTGAGCGTGCTGCACCACGCGCTTCGACGCATCGCCCGTCGGGCCTGAGTACCGCGTCCACCTCACGAGCGTCGAGACTGTCGCTGTTCATACGCTGCCTGAGTCTGTGGGCCGTGGCAATGTGTGGAGCCAAGCGCTTCCACATTGCGCTGTCACGACGTTGGACCTGTACCTGTCGATCGCGCAGACCGAGAAGGGTGATCTGATGGCCACTCTGATCACTTGCGGCGATGCTGACGGCGTCGACGATTCCCGTCGAACCCACGACGCGCAGTGCCGTCGCGTAGTGTTTACCCAGGATGTTTCGAATCGACGTGTACGGCTCTCTCACGGCGAACATCCGTCGTAGGCCGTCGGGCGAGTAGGTTGAAGGAAGTTTCGGAACCAACTCGTCGAAACTCGGCGGCGTACCCCAGAAGTGGCGCCTGGTGACCTCGGGCACTCCAGCGTCGTCCACGCGGTTGGTGTCGATCACACAAGCTTGAGTGCCCATACCGCGATCCAGGCAAGCTGCGTCTACAACCGAGCGGAGCCATGGTTCGTCGTGCAAGTCGATTCGATACGCGGCCTCCAATACGTCAACCACGTCGAACTTGCCTGTCTTCGCCGTTCGCAAGTTCATCGAGAACCCTTACTTTCCTTGAGCGTGAGCAAACGGTGCTCCAGCTCACTTCGCGAGGAGATACCCAGCTTCTTGTACAGCGCTGCCACCTGATTGGCCACCGTGCGCACGGAAGTACGGCGCTCGCCAGCGACTTGCGCGTACGAGGCACCACGAAGCAACGATCGCACGATCTGTTGTTCGGACGGACTGAGTGACTGAAGTGCGTCTTCGGGTTCGACGATTGGAAAACTGAAGACGAAAAACGTCTCCGAATCCAACGCAAATGTGAACCCGTGCAGCTTGGCGTCCAGCGCGTCTTTCATTCCGTACCCCCAGGCAGAGCTCATCGTGCGGCAACCATCGCGGCAATTCAAGTTGTGTCTATGCGGCTGAACGTGATGTAGTCGCCATGCGTTCGACAAACAGTTTCCACAGGGTTGCGGAGTCCCGCTGTGTTCTCGGCTTGCGGCTAGCGGATACACGACGCGTGGGAGCTTCACTCGGATTTTCTCCCGTGTGCGCCTGCAACACCAGCCCGCGGGCGAGCCAGAGCGCGTTGTGTCACCATGATACACAGGTCGAGGCCGAGCATACGCCTGGCAGCGTTTGACAAGAACGTGTACGCCGCGAGCTCGACGGGGCATGCGCGGCGCGTTCGCCGATTCAGCGCTCGACTTCGGTGGCCGCGTTGCGAAGCCCAGCACTTTCGTGCATTCTCCCGCGCCCTTGCGCGTCTTGGTTTACGTCTACCCAGGTTGGCATCCGATCGCCGAGCGAGATGCCTCGTTTTATCCCGGGTTTACAGAGTGGGACCTCGTCGAGCAATCGCGGCCTCGTTTCGAGGGGCACGTTCAGCCGCGCTTGCCCGCGTGGGGTCGTTATGACGACCGAGACCCCGCTGCGGTTGGTCGTCGCGTCGAGCTGTGTGAAACGCACGGCGTTGATGGGCTGGTGTACGGGTTCTTTTGGTGCCGCGGGAAGCGCGTGTTTCAGGATGCGCTGGACCTCGGTTACCTGGGGAGCTCCATCGGGCAGCAGTTTCCGTTCGCGCTGATGTGGGCGAACCGCATGCCGCGCCGCGTGTTGCCCGTACGCCGTACGGACGCTCCCGTGATTGAAGAGCATCGACGCGTACCAGCGGACGTCGCCGACTTCGTGGAGTTGATCCGTTACGTCGCGCGGCGCTACTTCGTTCGGGACAACTACGTGCGAGTGGAGAACAAGTGTTACTTCTCAATCTTCGATACCACGTTCTTTCTGCGCGAGTTGGGTCCCGAGGCCGCCGCGCAAGCAGTTTCTTCCGCGCGTGAAATGCTCGAGGCGGAGGGCTTGCCACCGCTACACCTCGCCGCCATCGATCCGCAACCCGAGGTGATAGGCGATCTGGTTCGCGTGGGGTTCGACAGTGTGACGCACTACGTGTTGCTACCCGAGTGGAAAGGCGAGTTCTTGCAGGACTACGCGAACTGTGTTGCGCGTCGCGTGCAGCAGTGGCCGAGCTTTGCCGCACAGTCGGGGCTCGTCTACCACCCGTCAGTGGCGCCGGGTTGGGACGCTTCACCGCGCGGAGCAGACTTCGGCAGCGCGCGTCCCGACAAGTATCCCTGGTCACCCGTGGTTGTGGGTGAACATCCCGACGAGTTTCGAGCCGCTGTTCGTCGGGCGTGCTCGTTCGGGAGGACGCACTCGCTCGGCGACGAGAACAACCTGGTTTTCGTCGCGTCGCTGAACGAGTGGAGCGAGGGACACTACCTCGAGCCCGATACGCGTTTCGGCTCGGGGTGGCTCGAGGCGCTGCGTGACGGACGCCTGTGAGCAGGCACGCGGGCGGTGGAGCAGCGCTCTGCCCGTCTGGGGCCTGCGCATTCGCGTTCGGTGCGCTCCTGCGTTCAGGTTGCTTTCGTGTCCGATCGCGCACTGAGCGCGATGCGTTTACGCTGCAGGTCGACGCTGAGCACACGGACGTTCAGGCGATCGCCCACCTTGACGACCTCTGACGGATCTTTCACGAAGCGATCCGCTAGCTGCGAGACGTGCACTAGACCGTCTTGGTGAACACCAAGGTCGACGAAAGCGCCGAACGCCGTCACGTTGGTGACGACCCCTTCCAAGCGCATGCCCTCAACCAGATCTGCCATTTCTTGAATGTCGTCTCGGAACTTCGGCGGTTCGAAGCTCGCGCGTGGGTCGCGCCCCGGCTTGAGCAGCTCCGCGGTGATGTCCTTCAGCGTAGGAAGCCCGAGGCCCTGGCTCTCATCGACATAGCGTTCCAGGTTCAGTCGCTCGACTTGCGCGCGATTTTGGATGAGCTGTGCCAGCTCGACGCCCAAGTCGTTTGCCATGCGCTCCACGACCGCGTAGCGCTCTGGATGTACGGCGGACGCGTCGAGTGGATGCTGGCCATCGCGGATGCGCAAGAACCCCGCCGCTTGTTCGAACGTCTTTGGTCCGAGCTTGGGTACGGAGCGCAAGTCGCGCCGAGTCTTGAACGGGCCGGCTGCTTCTCGATACTTCACGATGGCGTGCGCCAACGCCTCACCCAGCCCCGCGACGTGGGCTAGTAGCTCGGCGCTTGCGGTGTTCAACTCGACTCCGACGTGGTTGACGCAACTCTCGACGACCTTCGACAGTTCGGTGCGAAGCTGCGCTTCAGGGACGTCGTGTTGATACTGTCCGACGCCGATCGCCTGGGGATCGATCTTGACTAGCTCTGCCAGCGGATCTTGCAGACGACGCGCAATGCTCACCGCGCCACGAATCGTGAGATCCAGATCTGGGAACTCTTTTCGGGCGGCTTCCGAAGCGCTGTACACGCTCGCACCCGACTCGTTGACGGAGACCACGTCGGGTTTTGCGTCCGTCACGTCGCGCAGAGCGCTGCGCACGAAAGCCAAGGTTTCGCGCCCAGCAGTCCCATTGCCGACGGCGATCGCCGCGGGCTTGTGGCGGGTCACGAGTTCACGAAGTGTACGCTCTGCTCCAGCCTTTTGCGCGTCGCTTCCCGTGGGGTAGATGGTAGTGTGCTGTTGCAACTTGCCCGTCGCGTCGATCGCCGCGCACTTACAACCCGTGCGAAAACCAGGGTCGATGCCCAGAACGGCTTTGGCGCCCAGCGGCGGGGCCAATAACAAGTGACGAAGGTTCTCGGAAAAAACGGCGATGGCGCCTGCGTCCGAACGTTGCTTGAGCTCTGCGGAGCTCTCCGAGTCCATAGCGCTGGCGAGCAAACGCTTGAAGCTGTCGTCGACCGCGGCTTGCAGGGTGCTGGCGAACGGCGAGCGCTTGTCGTACTTCGTCAAATGAGTGATGCGAGCGACCAGCGCTTCTGGCTGTTCGACTTGCACCTTCACCCGCAACACGCCCTCCTGTTCGCCGCGCCTCAGCGCCAAGTAGCGATGGGACGGCACTTTCGAGATGGCTTCCGAAAAGTCGTAGTACTGTTCGAACTTGGTTGGGCCTTTCACCGTCACCTTCTTGATCGCGGACGAGCGCACCACAGCGCGTTCGGCGTAGGTTCGACGGCACAGTGCGCGCACGTCCGCCCGCTCGGCGATGTCTTCCGCCACGATGTCCATCGCGCCAGCAAGCGCCGCTTCCACGTCGGGCACCTCTTTGCTCGGATCGACGAAGGCTCTGGCAGCTTGCTTGGGCGAACCATCGCGCGGCTGAGCAGAGATCTGTTCCGCTAGGGGTTCGAGACCGCGTTCACGTGCGGCCTGTGCTCGCGTGCGTCGTCGCGGCTTGAAGGGCAGGTATAGATCCTCGAGTTCGGCTTTGCTCTGGCAGTGGGCGATTCGTCGCTGCAACTCGGGCGTCAGCTTGCCTTGCTTGTGAATCGACTCGAGCACGCTCTCGCGGCGATCCCACAGGTCTTGAAGTGACTTGTGCAGCGACTCCAGTTCGCGCAGCTGCACTTCGTCCAAGCCCCCCGTGGCTTCCTTGCGGTAGCGCGCAATGAACGGGATCGTCGCCTTGTCTGCCAAGAGTGCGAGCGCCGCGCGAACATGACGCTCAGAGATTGACGTCGTGCTGCAGATGGCGGCCGCGTGATCAGGGGGAACTTGAAACATGGCTGGCGAATGTCTGCCGAATCCGTCACCTAGGCAAGCGTGAAGAGGGTTCGGACTGCACGGGCAATCATCCATGTGCGTTGCGCTTTATCGATGAGCGCGCCGCGGCAGCCAGCGCGCCGTGAGACGAGTGCAGACACGACCCCGCTCCTCGACTTCAATCGCGTAGAGGGAGCCGCGCAGAGCCGTCCCTCGACTCCCCCAGGTCTGAGGAAAAGCGAACTACTTCTTGCCGAAGAGATTGAACAAGAGGGTCGCCAGCAAGCTGAGCACGATGCACGTGACCAGCGGAAAGTGGAAGCTCCCGTGTTTGCCTTTGACGTTGATGTCACCAGGAAGGCGTCCGAGCCCGAGCTTGTCGCCAAGCATGAACAGCACGCCGAGAGCCGCAATGGCTACTCCCGCGATCACGAGAAATTTGCCGAGCTGGGGTCCTGAGGCGTCGGGCACGAAACGGATCTAGCACGCCCCAGCGGCGTGCGCGAAGCGCTCACGAACTCGCGGATGGGGCCGCTTCGCGGCTGATGGGTGCGGGGATGGATTTGACGTGTACGTCGCGTTGGGGAAACGGGATCTGGATGTCGTGTTCGGAGAATGCCGCGATAATCTGGTGCCGCAGCGCGCTGCCGACGCGCAGTGCAGCTTCGGGGTCGTCGAGCCACACGCACAGCTGAAAGTCGAGGGAGCTCGAGCCGAAGCTCACGAAGAAGACACTCGGGGGTGGATGTTGCAACACGACGTCCGACTGTTCAGCCACGTCGAGTAGCACCCTCTCGACGTGGCGTGTGTCGGAGCCGTATGCGACGCCCACGTCGATGCGAATGCGATACGTGCGCGTTGGCCCGCTGCGATTCTCGACGACACCGCTGATCAGTTTGCTGTTCGGCACGATCATCGCGATGTTGTCGAACGTCATGATGCGGGTCGCGCGAATCGAGATTTCGTCGACGATCCCGAAGTTGCCGTCCACGATCACGACGTCACCTTTGGCGACAGGGCGCTCGAACAGCAAGGTTACGCCACTGACGAAGTTCTGCGCGATGTTCTGCAGCCCGAAGCCGAGTCCGACCGCGAACACGGCGCCCAGTGCAGCCAGTGACGTCATCGAGACGCCCACATTGTCCAGGGCGAACACCAGCGCGGCAGTGGTGATCACGTACTGTACGATGCGTGCGACGGCGTATGCAGACCCGGTGGTGGAGCTGTCTGACGAACGCGTCAGCATGCGGATGAGCGCGCCGCGGACCAAGCGGCCGACGAGCAGTCCTACGGCGAGTATCCCGAAGAACAGCAGAACGCTGATCGGTGTGACGTCGATGCCCTTGATCGTGAACAGCTTCTGATCGGCCCAGCGTAGCGTTTCGTTCCAGGCGTTGCGTATGTGAGTCCAATGATCGTCATCGCTCGCCGCTGCCGCGAGCGTGAGTTTGATCGATGTGCCGAGTGAGTGCAGAGTGGGCATCAGGGTTAGGGATTTACACCTGTGAGGTCCAACCCTGAGTCTCTTCGGCGTTCTCGCGTACCATTGCCTCGAGCGTGTACTTGGGACAAACGAAGGTTCGCAAGAACTCGATCAGTGATTCTGCGAGACCGTCGAGTGCTTGTTTCGTGGGCTCGTCGTTGCATTTCCCGTCTTTGGTGAACAGCTTCTGGACGCCTGCGATGGACACAGCTCCCGGCAGCACGATGCCGCCCATGTGGGAGCACACGCCGCGCAACTGCTCGAGCGATTTGATCGCACCGATCCGCCCTTGTGCTACGCCGAGCAGCGCCACGGGTTTGCCTTTGAACGCCGAGGGAAACCCCATGTTCTCCAGGATCAACTTGGTCATCGCGCAGAACGTGCCGTGATATTCTGGCGTGGCGATGACCACCGCGGACGCGTCACGCACACCTTGCTGAAGGGTTTTCGCGTCCTCCGTTTCCGGATGGCCGGGAAACTCGAGGGACAACTCTCGAGCGTCGAAGAGGCGAGTGGCTACGCCGCGGCTCTTCAGTGCGTCGTCGACCACGCCGAGCGCCCGAGAAGTGTAGTTGTCTGGGCGGCTCGTGCCCGAGATGAGCGTGACGTTCGGCATGGGCGCAGTCTCGCAAGAAGCGGCGCGCCGATCAACTCGCGCCTCCGCGCGCGGATTCGAGCTTCAGGACACGTCTGTTCAGCACGGCGCGCCCGAGACGGGCGCTCGAACGTCAGCTGACGGGTTCGTCCGTGGGCATTACTTCGTCATCGCAGCCGCAGAGTTCCTCAGCGAGTTCCTCCGCCATTTCTTGCGCTCGAGATTCCGCTTCGTTCCAAGGCTCGTCGAAATCGTCTTGCCAGAACGGGCCGTACTCGACCTCGACTTCGACGGTACCAGACAGGCCCCCGACCCCGTCGAAACACTCGATCTCGAATGCCCACTCCATCGTGAAAGTGTCACTCTCGCTGGGATTCGGATCAGTGTGGTGGTTGTCGTGGTGCCAGACGCTGATCATGTATCCACAGTCTGCCTCTGGAAGGTCGAGCACTTCTGGCTCGCAGGTGCAACCTGGGTGAGGTCTGCAAGGTTGTTCTTCATGGTAACCTTGCAGCGCATCACACGCTTCGCAGCCGCCAGTACTCTCCCAACGCCAACGTTCTTGGGCAGTCATTTGCTAGTCCCGCCCTCGCGTACCTTCAACGTACGCCTCTTCCCGACGAACTCAGCCTGCAGACGGATCAGCTCATCGAACTCTGCGTTGTTTTTGGGACGACTGATGGTTCCGTGTTTCGCGCGGAAGCGACGTTTCGCGAGCTGCAATCGGTGGCGGTCTGGATCGAACTCGATCTGAGTGAACTTGCCGTTTGAATACTCGACGTGTTGCCGCTCCGTGACGCCCGGCGGAAGTTCGCTGAAGTTGACGCGGTAGTGGTGGACTACGAACTCTCCTGCGCAAAAGGTACGATGGAGCGACACGAGCTTCACGGCGTCGCCGCTCGCGTATGTCGAGTTGAGCACGAGGATGTCACCGTCGCGGAGCTCTTCGCGGGGTTTGCTATCGGCTCGAACGCGATGGCCGCCGATCGGCGGGAGTTCGTCACCTGCGAACTGGTCGAGCACGACGGGGCGCGCGCTCTCATCACCTGCTCTTTCCATGCGAAAGGTTTGAAGCGTGACTGCGCGTTCGTCCGTAGCAATTCGCGGCTCATCGACGATGAGCGTGTCGAAGTCAGGGTGCGTGAACACGAGTTGTTTCGACGTTCCGAGCGGGATCCGTGTCAGCGTGAAACGGCCTTGCAGGTCCGTGACGGTGTTCTGCTTGCCGAAGCGCACTATGACGCCCGAAAGCTTGCCCGCTGGCTTGTTCACTACGCGACCATACAACCAGCCCGTGTATCGCAGACGCATCGAGTCCTGCATCATCGCGGCGACTTGTTCCAGACTCGGTTCGAACGGAATGATGGATTCCGCGCGCGCCTTGCGAAACATCAGGATCAAGTCGTAGAGCGGTTGTTCGCTGAGGGCTTCGAGGGAGTCGAATCCTGCTCGCGTCAGTGCTTCGGCCCACTGCGGCGTCATTTGTTCCACCCAAAGCAGTCGAGACATGCTGCGCCACGCGCGAATCTCCTGGCGGCTGACCCCTTTGCCCGCTGCTCTGGCGACGTCACCGAAGCGCATTCGCGACAAGTCGGTTGCCTGATGTACCCCTTTCGCCATTAGTCGTGTGGCGATTTTCTGCCCAATACCCTCGATCGCATCGACGCGCCACGGCGCGCGTTCACTCGCTGCCATCTCCACCTCCTGGCGGGAAGTGTACTGCACGCGGCGCCGCTTGGGCAACAGTCACTACGTCGAGCGGTTCGTCCTGTCAGCGCCTCGTGTCTCGACGCCTCGACGGACGGCGTCAGATACCTAGATCGATGCGTCGCTTGTCGCGCGGTGTAGGTTCTTTGGCGCGCGGCTCTGGCTTGCGAACGGGAGCTGGTTTCTTGCTCGGGATGGGAGGGCGCGCGACGGGCGGCGCTGCGTCGATTGCTTCGGGGGCCGCACGCTCTCGACTCTCGCCGAGTGAACCCTCAGCAGTCGGGTTCTGGTCGGGTGTCGGGGTGTCGTGTGACGGCTCCGAGTTGATGGGGGGTGGGTCGAGAGGGTGGGGCGACAAGGGGACGACAGTGTGCTCCTGAAGCGACGCGGAGGGCTCTGGCGCGCGCCACCACCACAGCACGCTGAGCGTGAGTGCGGCTGCACCCAGGAGCCATACGATGCGAGTGGGGGCTTTGGTTCTTCGCACTTTGCGAGCGGTCGTGAGCTGATCACTGCGATTGAGCACCGCTGCTTGCGTCGTCTCGTCGTCGACGACAGGAGATTTGTCGAGCAGCGCTCGAAAGGCGCTTGCTGCGTCGCGCGCGCTGGAGAAACGTTGGTCGGGCTCCCGCGCGCAGGCTCGAGCGAACCAGGCATCAAAGCCATCGGGCACGGTGCCGCAGGCGGAGGGGACGGGAAGTGGGCGCGCGCAGATGGCCAGTATCAGTCCGCCGAGACTGTTCTCGAGAAATGGAAGCCGACCGAGCAGGCACTCGAACGCCAAAATCCCCATCGCCCAGATGTCGGTACTCGCGTCGACTTTGCCGCTGGCCGCTGCTTGTTCTGGGCTCATGTAGTAGGGCGTGCCCACCATCACGCCACTTTTCGTACCCTCCCCACTCAGGGTGTCAGAGGGGTCGAGGGATTTGGCGATCCCGAAGTCGAGCACCTTCGCCAGCTCTTCGTCGTCGTTGGAAACCAGGAAAACATTGCTTGGTTTCAAATCACGGTGAATGATCCCAGCCTCGTGTGCGCGTGTGAGGGCTCTGGCGACGTGGGTGAGAATCTTGGAGGTGAACTCTGGCGACAGCTTGCCCTCGTACTGGATCCGCGCGGCCAACGTCTGCCCCTCGAGCAGCTCCATGGCGATGAATGGAGTCCCGCGGTGAACACCGTAGTCGAGCACTTGGACGACGTGGGGGCTGCGCAAGGTGGCGGCGGCGCGTGCTTCTCGCAGGAAGCGAGTCGTGGCGTCATTTTCGTCTCTAGCGTCTTGGTGAATGAGTTTGATGGCGACTGTTGAACGCAATGACACGTGCTCGGCTTCCCAAAGCGCGCCCATGGAGCCTTGCCCAAGCCTTCGAATCAGGCGGTATCTGCCTGCGAGTACGCCTGGTTCGTCCGTGTCGGTCACCTGTGCAGGATACCAACGTCGGGCGATCCGTGGAGCTGCCGCTGGCGTTTTTGCCGTACCCGATTCGCCGGCCTCCAAGCCGAGCGTTGCATTGTTGCAATCGCGCGGTCTCTCGTCTTTCAGGTTTGGGGGATGGTCGTGAACTTAGCGTTTCGGATTAATTCATGGGCGACTCTGGCACTGGTTTCAGTGTTGGCCTCGCAGGTTCGAGCGGAAAACACAGACGACCCGGAACGGGTGGCTGCGCGCACGCTGGGTTACGCGGGCATCGAAGCGTACGAAGCTGGGGACTTCCAGACAGCGGGGCAGCAGTTGGACAAAGCGTACTCGGTGTTACGTGTTCCTTCGTTGGGATTGTGGTCGGCGCGGGCGTTGCGCAAGCAAGGACGCCTTGTGGAAGCGGCCGCGCGCCTCCGTGAAGTGAAGTCGCTGGAACTCGGAGCGGTCGAGGTCGACGTGCAGCAGCGAGCCCAACAGGACGCAGCGGCGGACCTGCAAGAGTTGGAAGCCTCGATCCCGCGCGTCGTGATCCAAGTGATAGGAACAGGCGAATCCGAAGCGGAAGTGGAGCTCGATGGACGCCCGCTGCCCACGCCGAAGCTCGGGCAGTCGCTAGAACTCGACCCAGGTGTTCACCTCATCGAGGCGCGCTTTGCTAGCCAGCGACTGGAAAAGCGACTCAGCGTTGGCGAAGGAGAACAACAGCTCGTCGTGCTCGAGTTCTCGACACCACCGCCCGAGCAAGTGCCCATCGTTGTTCCACCCGCGGCACGAGAATCACCACCCGAGCAGCAGCCAGTCGTCGACCATGCCGCGATGGACGACACCCGCGCGCAGCCCACGGGTGACGAGCAGCCAGGCGATTTCGTTTCAGATACGCTGCCGTGGGTACTCATCGGGGTTGGCGGTGCAGGTGTGGTCGTGGGCTCGGTGAGCTTGGGAATGGCACTCGATACTCGAGGTGAGATAGAGTCCAACCCCGACTGCCGGGACCTGCGCTGTCGACCCACGGAGTCGAGCATCGTGGATCGTTACAACACGCTGGGCACGGTATCGGGAGTTGGGTTGATTGCGGGAGGTGTGATCGCGGCAAGCGGGGTCACGCTATTACTGCTAGATCAGGATGGGACGGGGGAAGCGGCTGCGCTACGCGTGGGCCCAACGGCACTATGGGTTTCCGGAGAATTTTGACGTTGGCGATTCGCCTGGGGGTGGCGAGTTTTTCGCTCCTGTTCGTGGGCGCGTGTCTCGAACGCGCCACGATCGGCGATCTGTGGACTGATGCGGCAGTGGAGGGACAGGCAGCCGCAGAAGCGGGTGCTGGCGTTAGTGGTGACGACGAAAGAGATGACGCGACGGACACCGATGCGTCGAACGATGATCCTCCGAGTGATGACGTCGTGGACGCACCTGACGGCGCGGCAACGGACGATGCGGATCCCGATGATACGGATCCCGACGACGCACCCCCCGATGATACCCAGCCTGACGATGCCGACTCCGACGACGCTCGGCCTGACGCTGCCACATCCGACGACGAGCCCTTCGATGATACCGCGACTGATGACACCAAGCCTGACGACTCAGTGCCTGACGAAGGTCAGCCCGATGATGCGGTGCTCGATGAAGTTCCGCCCGACGATGTCGCGCCAGGTGTTGACGCAGGGGGCCCGGACGATCCACCCGAAGCTGGGACGCCAACCGACGCGTCGACCACTGTCGAAGCTTCGGTCGCTGCAGAAAGCGGAGCGGGGTGCGTCGTGGATTCCGAGTGTGAGAGCAACGTATGCACCGACGGCATGTGCGCGGAACGTTCCACTTCATGCTCGGACCAGCGGATAAATGGTGGTGAAACGGGTGTCGACTGTGGTGGCGCCGACTGTTCACCGTGTGGCATCAACTCCGAGTGCACAGATGCCGAAGACTGCGCGACCTGTGTTTGCAGCGACTACGGTCTGTGCGCTGCGGGCAACGTCGGGGCGCAGTGTGCGGACGCACGTGACTGCCATTCGGGGGTTTGCACGAACTCTCAATGTGCGCCCCGCGGTACGGACTGTGGCAAGCGTCTGGGAAGCGCTGGTGACGCGTGTGACACCAACGCTGATTGCCTGACGGGCGAGTGCGGCGTAGTCTGTGAACCTGGTGCGGTGGGATCCGACTGTCGTTCTGGTGCTGACTGCACCAACGAAAATTGTATCGATGGGCAGTGTCAGGTTGCCAATCCGGGTAGCCCTTGTGAGAGCGACGCCGATTGTCAGAGTGACGAATGCCTGGCGATGGGCTGTGGCAAGGGTTATCGAGGAGCTTCGTGTGACGAGCCGCAAGACTGCCACGCTACTTGCACCGCCATGGCTTGTAGTGCTGGTGGTGCTGGCGCTACTTGCCAAAGCTCCTCAGATTGTTTCAGCGGGGATTGTTCGGGCACTGTCTGCCAAATGGGTTTCGCGGGTGATGGCTGCGAAATGGGAGGTGACTGTCACAGTGGGAGCTGTGATGCGGGGCAGTGTACGCCTGGTTACTTCGGAGCATCGTGCGAAGCCGACGACGACTGCCATAGCGATGATTGTGACCAGTCCGAATGCGCGCCAGGTCCAGTCGGAGCCGCGTGCGAGGCCTCGCAAGATTGCCTCACCAACTTGTGCAACCCGAGCACCAACGTTTGCCTGCAGCCGCTGACCCTCGTCAGCACCCAGCCGTCAGACGACGCGGCTGGCGTGTCGGCGACCACGAACCTGGTTTTCGGGTTCAGTGAGGCCGTCGTGGCTGGTGTCGGCAACATCACGGTTCGGCGCGCCTCGAACAGCGCGCTCGTCGAAAGCATCCCTGCTGGAGACGCTCGAGTGAGCATCAGTGGCAGCCAGGTCACAGTCAATCCGAACAGCACTCTGACCCTGCTGACCGAGTATTACGTGCTCGTGGACGAAGGCGCATTCGTGAGCTTACCTGGTGCAGCGTTCGAGGGTATCAGCGATCCGGAAGCGTTCAGCTTTACCACGCTATTGTGATTGTGGCGTCGTTAGCGCCAGGCCAAGTTCAGCTGAGTGGGTCCGTGCGATCACGTTGGGCAGGGAGGCGGATTTCGAACTTGGTCCCCCGCCCCGGATCGGACTCCACGTCGATTCTTCCTCCCATCTCCCGAGCTATTGTGCTGCAGATGAACAGTCCCATACCCGTGCCGGCGTCCTGCGCCTTGGTAGTGAAGAAGGGTTCGAACGCGTGGCTCAAGGTTGCTTTGTCCATGCCGCAGCCAGTGTCTTGTACGCTGATGACGACCGTGTCCTCCTGCGTGTGATGTTCGGTGGTCACACGTAGCTCGTGTGCGACGTCGGGTCTGGCCTGCATGGCATGCATGGCGTTGATCGCGAGGTTGAGCACCAGTTGCCCGATGCGCGTCCCGCTGCCTGCCACTCGTGGCACAGCGCCCAACTCGACGACGGTCCGCGCGCCGCTCGGCAGGTGATGCTCGGCCACACGCATTGCCCAGCGCACGGCTTCGTTGACGTCTCCCACCGTTTCCGTCTCTCGGCGCGCAAAGCCGCGTAGTTCGCTGATTACGCGTCCGATTCGCTCGGCTCCGTCGTTTACCTCGTGCAGTGCGACCAGCGACTCGCGTAGCGACACTACTAGTTCGCGGGGCCGTGCTTCATTCGACTCGAGCCACTTCTGAACGTCCATCAGACCCTGGGTGGCGAACGTGACATTGCCCATCACGTAGGTGAGGGGATTGTTGATCTCGTGCCCTACCCCCGCTGCGAGGGTGCCCAGCGCCGCCAGGCGTTCGGCCCGTGAGACACGTTCCCGCGTGCGACGCTTCTCCGTCAGGTCCTGAAAGATCATGACCGCTCCCAGTAATCGCCCACGCTTATCCACTATGGGTGCGATCGAATCTTCGATGGGAATTCGGACGCCCCCTACGTCGAGTAGCACTCCTTCCTGCAAGCGTACGACCTCTCTGCTCTCCATTGCGCTGCTCAACGGACTTGGCAGCTCCGTGAGGGTCGTTTCGTCGATGAAGCGGAGTACTTGTGCCGCGGGGCGCCCCTGAAGTGCACCAACCGACGTCCGCAGCAGCCGTTCCGCTGCGGGATTCAACAGAAGTATGTTCTGGTCTGCGTCGATCGCGAGCACACCATCGCCGATCGCGTTGATCGTCGAAGCGAACCAGCGCTCACGTTCCTGTAGTCGGCGCTCGACCTGGTGTCGGAAGATTCCGACCTCGACGGCGGACCGCAACTCGCTCTCACGAAAGGGTTTGACGACGTAGCCCAGAGGCACGGTCAGCTTCGCCCGCTTGAGCGTTTCTTGGTCTGCGTAGGCGGTAAGGTAGACCACCGGGACGTCATAACGTTCCCTCAGCAATGCAGCGGCATCCACCCCGTCAGCCTCGCCGCTGAGGTGAATGTCCATCAGCACGAGATCCGGACGTTCTGTGGCCGCGTGACGTAGACACTCTTCCGCCGAGGCGGCAGTCGCTGTGACGTCGTAACCCATCGAGGAAAGCGACGCCGCGATGTCGTACGCGACCAGATGTTCATCCTCTACGACCATTACGCGGTTCACGGTGAGGTTCCTCCTTCTTCTTCGTTCGGAGTCTTGTCGACGCATAGTGTGACGTGGGTTCCTCCGTCCGAACTGACATGCAGTTCGCCAGCTACCTGCGCGGTCAATGCCCTTATCAGTGTCCAACCCAGTGTGCCTCGAGGCGCCCGTTCGAGCGCGCCGTTCAGACCGATACCGTCGTCATCCACCGCCAGCATGAGTCGCGCTCCGTTCTCAATCGGTTTGCAGGTGATGCGAATCGTTCCCTGTCGGTCTGGGAACGCGTGCCGCGTTGCGTTCGTCAGGAGCTCGTGGAGAACCATCGAAATGGGGATTGCTTTGTCGACTTTGAGCGTGAGGTCAGGTGCGATGTCTCGCTCCACCCGAACCCTAGTTGGTGCCATCGATGTAAGCTCGTCGAGTATGTCATCCAAGTGCGAGGAGAAGTTGAGTCGCGCCATGTCATCGGACTGGTACATGTACTCGTGTACGCGTGCTATGCTGTGAATCCGCTGCTCGCACTGCTTCAGGACTTCGGCGGAATTCTCGTTTACATTCCCTCTGCCGTGCATGCGCAGGATGCTGGATACCAGCTGAAGGTCGTTCTTGACGCGGTGATGAACCTCGCGCAGCAGCTCCTTCCGTGCCTTGGCTAGTGCAGTGCGCTCACGAACCTGCCGCCCGAGCTCGCTGTTGAGCAGCTGCAGGGCGTTGTGCGCGTCACGCTGTTCCGTGATATCCACGCATGACCCGATGAAGCCGCAAAATCGAGCGGTTTCGTCGAGGTGTGGTGCGCCGCGGTCGAGTATCCAACGGTACTCGCCGTCGTGGCGACGTAGGCGGTACTCCATCGAGAACGGTTCTCTCTTGACGAACGCCGCCATGAACGTGTTCACGCAGTGCTGGAAGTCCTCGGGGTGAACGCCTTCAGCCCAACCTAGTCCGACTTCATCTGCCATGCTGCGACCAGTGAAACGCAACCAAGTCTGATTGAAGAAATCGCACATGCCATCAGTGCCTGTCATCCACAGCAGAACGGGGGCGTGGTCCGCCATGGTGCGGAACCGCGAATCGATACCGCCTAGTTCGTGATTCTGTTCCGCGAAGGCCTCAACTGCGGCGACTTGGACGGGAGGGTGTCTGTTCATGTAGTCACTTCGAGTGCTAGAGAATGCCAACAATGTTTGCGTTCGGCCGTGATCACCTGCATGAGTCGTTGTTTCTCCTCCTCAGGCACGCGCCACAGCTGCAACAAAGGTGGTAGGGCGCGGCGTAGTTCACTCCACCAACGGCTCACCCACTCGGTGATGGTCGAGCGCGAGCTCTCATCGCCATCGATCGCGAGTTCGACGAGGCCTCGCGTCCAGAGTTGCTGCCAGGAGCTGTCCAGCATCAGACAGTCGAGCACCTGTGCGGTCAGTAGGTCTTGGTTTTCGCTTGCGCGGTTCGACAGTTGATCGAGAAATAGCCGGTCTAGCACGGGCTTTGTGACCAGGTTGCACGCAACCCAGGCTTCGCCAAAGTCGTACGTCACTAGCAGGCGCTCCATCAGCGCGCGGAGCGGTTGCCACTCGTCCGACTCCTCCCACGTCTGTCGCGAGAGTTCGCCGAAGGTTGGTCTGATCTTGCGCAACTCGCTCATGCGAATGGCGAACTGTTCGATGCGGCCCAGTTCGTCGGCAGCCTGCAGCGCGAAAGCGATCACGAGTTCACTTTGCGGAGCCATTTGTCCGCAGTACGCAGCGACCATGTGCATACCCTGGTAGGGGAAGCGCAATACAGGCAGCACGCACTCGAGCTCATCGATCCATGTGTGGGGCAACTGGGTGCGGCGCTCCTGCGTATCCAGGTGTTCGTGAGCGTGGGCCAGGATGAGTTGGCGCTCGTGCTTGAGCTCGACGTAACTCTGGTAGGTCGTTGCCCGAGGATCGCGGAAGCTCACGTAACGTTGGGGAGGAATTGCCGAACCACCCTGGTAGCGCTCGTACCATTGGGTCACGGGTGTGCGTACCGCGAAACTCTTGTCTGGGTAGTAGAGTAGACCCGAGCTACCGATCTCGTAGCGCGACGGCTTTCGTCGGGTTCGCGCCAAGTGCCAGTAAGTCTTCAGAGCAGCTTGGGTCACGTCCACTCCGCAACTTGCTCGCCCAGGTGCAGGCGACCTTGGAACGACGGCATCACGGCTTCCAGATCGGTTGGGAGTTCGAAAGGTTCGCCGCTCAAGCTCACCACGTCTTGCGCATGCAGCTCGCAACGACCTGGAACCAGGACGCGCAAGTACGCGCCTCGGTCGATGACCTGCGTGGCAGAGTTGCGTCGTTCGATCGCCGAGGCCACCGCACGTCCCAACGTGTTGGCGATCAGCACGGGACCAACCGAGTTGCGTGGGTCTGGTGAGTTCGTCATGGTTCCTCCAGCTCGAGCAGCAACTGCCCGTCAACTTCCCGCACGCAAAGCGGACGCAACTTGATTCCTCGTGGGTTCAGGCCATCGCCAGTACGCGCGTCGTATTGGTAGCGGTGAGCGGGGCAGGTGAGCGTGCAGTCGTCGAGCGTGCCTTCACTGAGTGGGACACCGAGGTGGGCACAACGATCTTCGAAGGCGAAAACTCCCGCCTCCACGCGCAGCACCAAGACTGGTGTGCCCCGCACGTCGAAGCGACGCATCTCGCCGATCCAGAGGTCGTCGGCGGGCATCAAATGACTACTCGTCGACATCGTCCTCCGTGAACGGGGCGGGAGGTCTCCGTGCACTTTGACGACGCAGATCCACGCGGCACAGCGGATCGATTCCAGCTTCGGCCAGGGTGACGCTGCCATCGAGCTCGATGCCGCGCATCGAAACGACCATGTCTGCGGTAGGGGCCACACGCATCTCGCAGGCCTGGGCTAGCAGCGAGCCAAGATGCTCCACTGTATCCGTGTCTTGGGCGAGCACGACCACGCCCATCGAGTCCCCCTGCACGAAGCCGTAGACGGGAACGAGCATCAGCGCTCCTCCGCGTCGTGATGCAACCAGGGGTAGTTCCCTCGGGCTGCGTCCTTGCCCCATTCGGGGTAGCTGAGGCCGAAGTACTTTCTGACCAGTTCCATCAGATTCCCGGGGGCTTCACCCGCGAGGATGCGAGCGACCACGTCCTTGTGTTCGGCATACCGCTCAGTTTCCTGACGAAAGATCCATTCACAGGGTTCGCTACAGAAAATGCGACGCGTGCCGTCGTGGTCCACGACTCGCGCGCTGTTGGCTTCGGGTGAGCCCCCGCAGAGCACTAGCTGGCACAAGCAACAGAAACCGACTGGAGTGGCTCCGTGAGAAAACCATTCGACGTCGGGCCCGGACTGCTGCCAGCGCTCGCTCACGCGCTGCCAAATGGGGTCGATTTGTTCCCAGCTCTCTGGGTACTTCTCCTGCAACCAAGCGCGCTCCTTTGGGCCTGGCAGAGGCATGTCGAACCAAACGGTCGCGCGGTGGGTGTATGCGCTCGCGTACACGAGGTGGTGATAACGTAGCACGCTACTTTCGAACTGGTCCCAGTACCAGGGCCGTTCGAGTCCGTACTCGTCGAGGGCTCGCTGGAATTGGGTCATCACCCACTCCTGCACGAACTCACGAAACGACTCACTGCGTTGCGCTAGCGGGGTCAGGTAATCCATGGCCAGGCCAGTGACGACGGAGAAGAATAGCCAACTGCGCCAGAACCACTTGTCCACTAGATACTGGGCCGCCTTCGGGTCGTGCTCCATCAGCGTTCGCAGCACGGGCCCACCAATTTGAGCGTGGCGGGCCTCATCCGTCTGAATGCTGCGGAGCAGGTTCTCGAACATGCGGTCGCCCACGTCATGCGCCACTGAAGACAGACCCATGAACTGCAGATTCGTGAACCCCGACTCGAACACGAAGTTAGTGCCGATCGCGAACTCGATGGGGTTAGCCGTGAGAAGCAGTTCGTCTACGAGATGTCTCCCCGCGATCGCGATCCAGTTGTCGGTGTGAAAAAAGCGATGTGTCCAATCGAACTGACGATCCCAAGGTAGCAGTCCGTGCATCAGCTCGAGCGGTAGCTGCGTGTGACGCAGCTCGTCGAGCGCACCGAAGGTTGCGGCGCGGCGCCAAGCGCTGTCTCGTCCGAAACGAGCGGCTCGCAAGTTGCCCACGGTAGCGGCGAACTCGGCAAGCGGTAGCGTTGCCATGTGGAGCTTGAGTGCGCTCAGCCAGCAAGGATCGCATGCAGCAAAATCCTCGATTTTGCCGATGGCCTCACGTACGGCACTCGAGGCCGTTTCTTTGCGGTGCTGTCCTCGGACGTACTCGGCGTAAGTCGTGCGATACGGTTCGTCCCAGGACTCCCAGGCACTGTGAGGTAACCACGGCACTCCGCACATCTCGCGAGGGTACACGTCGCGTTCATCGACGTAGTCGAATCGCCAGTCGAGCTTCCTCGTGAGCTCGTGCCAGTCTGCCCTACCCGCCATCGTCACCACCCGTCCCTGCCCACCACTGACGTCAGTCTGCCAACTGCCTTTTATCAACGCTAGCTATCAAATGCCGTGGGGACCCGCCTCACAGTCACGATCGGGTCGCGCGCCCTTGCTCCGAAAAAAAATCCGCCGAAGCACGATGGGGCATTCGATGCGGCACCGACGTCCGGGCAGGCTTGTAACGGGCTGCTCCGAACCTTGCGTCGCCTCGCGGCGCTGCGGGGCGACGTGAGATTACGCTTGGCCGTGCGATAACCCTTGCAATTCGGTCAGTGTGGCGAATGTGCACGGAGTCGAGTCGGATTTCGACCATGCCAGCTCGAGGGGTTCTGGGGGGAGAAACGAATGACCCGCCGATTCCCCGAGCGCGCGCGTGCTTGGCTGATGAACAGGCCAGGACGCAGCGTCGGGCTTTCCAGTCTTGGTGTTCACTTGTTGAGGAGAATCTTCTAGTGCGCGCTCCCGCGCGCGGGAGTTGGGTCTGGTGATCGCTCCCGTGCGTGAGAGTTGATGCTGTGGTTTCCCACATCTTGTCCTTGAACGTCCGCTTCCGACTTGCTGCGTTCGGTGAACGATAATACTCGGATGGTGATGGGGGTGTTCGACGGACGGTGCCCAACGGTTGCCGTCTGAGAACGCTCCATCTCAACACAATCAAGAAGGGAGCTGTCCATGAGGCAGAAAACATTGCGGTTCGTATTCGCATTGGCGACTACATTGGGCGTCGGCGCGACATTGCCCGGCTGTGCACCAGAGAAGCCGCTACCAACGGATGACGAAATGGCCGAAGATGGGTTCGGTAGCGTGCAAGCCGCGCTGCGGGCACCAGAGAACTTTCAGGATGACTTTTGCGTTCGGATCGAAGCGGCGGGGGACGACTACTCGCCCGCGATATTCTCCGAGGATGTGTACTCTGCAGGCACAGTCGTGATCGAGACTGTGCTCGCGAACATCCCCGTGGGAACGGACCGAACCGTGTCGCTAGGGATCTTTTCTGACGGCGAGTGTAACGAAGATCTCGAGTCCGCGAATTGGTACGGTAGTACGGGTGGGGTCGAGATCAACGAGGGCGAGGTGACCATCGTCAACATCGACCTAAATGCTTCTGCTGGAGGTGGAGGGAACACCGGGTCGGTCGTAATTCGCACCACTACGCAGAGCACTCGCCGTCTACATGCCGAGATAGTCGACGCACAGTCGAACCCCATCCCCGCGGCCACCTGCCGTGTGTACGACGGATCGAATCTGCTGGGGGTCGCTTCCAGTGGCAGCAGCGCTGTCGACTTCGGTGTCGTAGACGTCGACATCAACGCTCCACCTTCGGTCGAAACGCTCACGCTTCGGTGCTCTCGCGCGAACCTGGTCGGCGTTGCTGATGCGGAGTTCGATGTAGATCCAAACGACCCAAGTCTCGGTACGTTTACGTCAACTGTGATCTTGGAGTCCGCGGTGCAGCTGGTCGAGTCGACGGAAGAACGCCTGATTTTCCGCGTCGCCGTGGGGGCTCTGGCGATGACTGAGACCGCCGTGGATGGACAGTCCTTCCGACGTTTCGGCAGCAACGAGCTGCCCGGTCAGTTGGCGCCACTGAGCACGCAGGAGTTCGTCGGGTTCCCCGAGGTGCCTGTGTTCTCGACGTTCATCGCGTTACCCATGGGCGTAGACAGCCCGGACGACGTAGCGATTCGAGCAGAGGGAGACAGTCGAGAGATCAACGACGTGCTTCTCTACCCCATTCAGCCTCACTCCCGCGCTCCTGCGGCCAAAGGGGAAGAGGAGCCGTCGGACGACTACCCCGAGGACGCGAACCCGTTCATGTTCGATCGGGACGTGTACTTGAAGGGACAGTTCGACGTTGGCGACATTTTGGAGATGCGTCAGTTCGCCCATCCTGACGTAAACCTGCTCAACATCAGCTTCCCTGTGGTGAGCTACGATCCGACGCAAGCCTTCCTCTCGATCCCCGAATCGGTTCTCGTCGAGGTGGCTTTGCCGCGCACGGATGACAACTGCTTCCGTTTCGTTGCTCAATTGGCTGACGATAGCCGTTTCGAGGAAGATGCTGTCGAACGTTTGGTCGCTCGACAGGACGCGCCGTTGATCGAGTCGCTTGCGGTCAACTCCAATTTGGTCGCTCAACGAATCTGCCCCCAGATTTTCACTCCCGTGTTTCTGGGTGCTCGTTTGGTGATCGTTGCCGATGACGACTTCTTGCCTGCAGCGAACGACCTGGCCGCACACAAGCGCTCGATCGGCATCAGCACGGTCGTCGTACCGACGTCGTCCATTCAGTCGGGCAACGCCGTCAGCAAGCAGGACATTCGCTCCTACATGCTAGAGGCACTGTTCGACTGGGCGGTGAAGCCGAAGTGGTTGCTGCTGATGGGCGACGCGGAGTACATTCCAACACACTATGGCGCGGCCAACTCCTACGACGACGCCGACAACGCGGGTGACCAGTATTACGGTCAACTGATCGTCGCTGACACGGTACTGCCGCTGTTCGGTATCGGGCGTCTTCCCGTCGACACCAACGCGCAAGCGCAGACGATCGTCGACAAGATCAAGGCATTCGAAACGTCACCCCCGACGGGACTGCTCAACTCGTTCTACGACCAGCCAGTATTTGCTGCGCAGTTCCAAGACGACGACAACGACGGTCAGGCGGAGCGCTGGTTCGCCGAAACGTCAGAGCACATCCGTGACTACTTGCTCACGCAGGACATCACCCCGCTGCGCATCTACAAGGCTCCGTCGGCGAGCAACCCGACCTGGTGGCAGGGAGGTGGAGTGATTCCGTGGTACCTGCGCAAGCCGACGTTCCCGTGGGATGGTTCGACGGCAGACGTCATCGACGCGGTCAACGCGGGTACGTCGATCCTCTACCATCGCGATCACGGCTGGTGGAGTGGCTGGGGTAGCCCTGGCTTCAGCACGTCGTCGCTGAGCTCAATCGCGATCACCAACAATGAGTTCCCGGTCGTGTTCAGCATCAACTGCGCCAGCGGTATTTTCGACAACGAGACGGACAACGCGAGCTACGGCACCAGCAACGGCTTCGTGTCGTGGTCGGAGACCTTCTTGCGAAAGGCCGACGGCGCTTTGGCGATCATCGGCGACACACGCTCCAGTTCGACAGTGCTCAACAACGACATGGCCAAGGGCCTGTTCGACGCAACTTTTCCGGGTTACTTGGGCTACGGCAACAACACGGTCAAACGGCGCGTCGGCGACGTCTTGAACCACGCCAAGGGCTACCTCCACACGCGAGGTTACAGCGCTGCCTCCTTGGGCCAGGAGCTCACCATCTACAACGTGTTGGGTGATCCCACGGTCGAGATCAAGACCCGTCCACCAATCAACATCGGACTGGAAATTCCAGTGCTCACGCGTGAACTCATCGAGTTCGAGGTGACGTGCGAGACCTGTCCGCCGCTCGACGAGTTGGTGGCCGTGTTGCACTACCTGGACGATAACGGTAACCCTGCGGAAGTCATCGCCCGGGGCGTCGTGGGTGCCGACGGTCGTGCTTCGTTCGAACTGGATGATGCGGTAGACGGTCAGGTTGGTCTCACGGTGAGCGGCCCTGACGCTGCGCCCGTGAAGGTCGAGCTCGAGTTCTAAGAGCGTTCCGACTCTCTTCGTAACCGGGCCCAACCCTGCAGCTGCGGGGTTGGGCCCGACCTATTTCGGTCGTATCGTGTGGGCGATCGTTACGACGTGGCTATGTTCCGCGCAAAGCGTGGTGTGTCTGACGATTGCCGTCCTTCGAGGGACGTGATAGTTGCGTCGAATGGGCGTCGACGCCGAGACTGAGCTGGTCATCGAGCGACCCGTGAGCGTGGTGTGCGAATACGCCGCCAATCCCGAGAACGCGCCCGAGTGGTACGCCAACATCGACAGCGCAGCGTGGCAAACGCCGCCGCCGCTCGATGTCGGGTCGCGTGTGACGTTCGTTGCACACTTCTTGGGTAAACGTCTCGAATACACGTACGAGATCACCGAGTGGCGGCCAGGTGAAGTCTTGGTGATGCGCACTAGTGAAGGTCCGTTTCCGATGGAGACGACCTACCGCTGGGAAGCGACCGCTGACGGGCACACGCTGATGAAACTGCAGAACCGCGGTCAGCCTAGCGGGTTTTCGCGAATCGCCGCGCCGTTGATGGTCAGGGCGATGAGGCGCGCCAACGAAAAGGATCTGATTGCGCTGCGTGAGATTCTGTTGAGCCGCGCCTGACACCAACGCGCGCTGAACTCACGTCGCGCTCGTCGGTGCGCTGGGTAGCAGCCACTGGAGCGCTCCTGCGACGATGAGCGTCGTGAAGCAGCCGATCACGTTGAACCAAAGAAACCCGAGATCCGTGGCCACGAACGCGAGGAACACCAACGCTTGTGCGAAGATAGCGCCCCAGAAGACGGCACTGGAGCCAACGCGCTTCAAGAAGAAAGCTACGAGAAATAGTCCCAACACCGTGCCGTAGAAGAGTGAACCCAACACGTTCACCGCTTCGATCAAGTTGTCGAACAGACTCGCCACGGACGCAAAACCCAGCGCCACCAAGCCCCAGAACACTGTGAGCAGTTTCGTGGCGCGTACATACGAAGTACCGCTGGCCGTAGGACGAAAGCAGCGCTTGTAGAGATCCACGGCACTGGTGGTCGCGAGGGCGCTGAGTTCACTGGCGATTGAGCTCATCGCCGCCATCAAGATCACGGCGACCAGCAAGCCCACTAGACCGAGGGGAAGTGTGGACAGCACGAAGCTGATGAACACGAAGTCAGCGTCTTGGGTTTCTGCCCCAGGGACTGCGGCGGCGATCACCTGTTTGGTCGCCGCGCGCGCCTGTTTGACTTCCTGATCTGCTTTGGCCAGGGTTTCGCGGGCCGTTTGTTCCGCAGCGCTGGAGCCGTCGCTGTCGCGCCGCGCGTCCAAGTAGGTCATCGCTGCGGTTCGACGTCGCTCGGCGCTGGCTTCGAACGCACCCTCTGCTTCCGCCATTTGTGCGGGTTGGTTGGTTCGAGCCTGCTCCAGGGTCGTTGGGTTGAAGAACGACGGCGCGGCGCTGAAGACGTAGAACGCGTAAACCATGATCCCGATGAACAGGATCGAGAACTGCATCGGGATCTTGAACAGGCCGTTGAACAGTAGTCCCAGGCGACCTGCGGTGGCGGACGTGCCGCCGAGGTAGCGTTGCACCTGCGATTGGTCGGTGCCGAAGTAGGAAAGGGCCAAGAAGAAACCTCCTGCTAGCCCCGACCAGACGTTGTAGCGGCTGTCCCACGAGATGGCCGTGTCGACGACCTCCATGCGGCCCGTAGCGCCAGCGAGCGCGGCGATGTCGTCGAGCGTGAGGTTCGATGGAAGCTGCCACATCAACACCACCGCAGCCGCGAACATCCCGAGCAGGATGATGATCATTTGCAGCTTTTGGGTTTGGCTTACGGCCTTGCTTCCGCCGCTGACCGTGTACGCGATCACGCTCAGTCCGATCACCAGGTTGGTGAGGTGAAGGGGGATCTGAAGGATCGTCGACAGGATGATGGAAGGCGCGTAGATGGTGATGCCTGCAGCGAGACCACGCTGGGTCAAGAACAACAGCGCGCCGAGCAGACGCACTCGCACCGAGAACCGCTGCTCTAGGTACTCGTACGCTGTGTAAACATTGAGCCGATAAAAAATGGGCACGAAGATCGCGCACACCACGATCAACGCCAGGGGCTGTCCGAAGTAGAACTGAATGAAACCCATGCCCTCTTCGAAAGCAAGCCCAGGGACGGACAAGAATGTGATGGCACTAGCCTGGGTCGCCATCACCGACAGTCCAATCGTCGGCCATGACAGCGTGTTTCCCGAACGCAGGTATTCGCCCACTTCGGACGTGCGGGTGCGCCAAACGCCGAACAGAACGATGGCGCTCAGCGTCCCGAACAGGACGATCCAGTCGACGTCACTCACGAGCCGTACCGACGGCGTAGAAGGTACAGCGCGATGATCACGACGAACAACACGCCGCCAACCAGCATGTAGATTCGGTTCCAGCTGCCGAGTACGGGTGGTGGTTCATCTACTGCAGGTACTTGTCCGCCCTCTGGAGCCTTCATAGAACGTGGCGTCAGCAGGTTGGCGAGCAGTCGATAGGCTCCTGGTACGCCAGCGGGTAGCTGGCGAAACAGCGAAAGCCCAACGTACGCCACACGGCCCTTGCCGTGATCGGCGACCAGCAACGACCCGCGTTCGGCGGGCTCGCCCGGATCCGCCATGCCCAACACGGCGACCACGTGTTGTTCGTCCCACTTTTCACCGAAGTAGAGGCCACGCTCTTGCACCCAGTTGGCGAAGTCGTCGTCGGTCAGCACATGCGGGGTTTGAAGGACCGGGTGATCAGGGACGAGCCGCTCTACTTTGGCGGTCTCGTCGGTGACGCGTCCGCGGCCGATGTCCATCGAGTACGGCAGTAGTGGTACGTCGAAGGGCTCGAGGCGTGGTTTGGTCACGTACTGGGTGACGACCGTACCACCGCGTTCAGCGAACGCGTACAGGCGTTCGGCATTCTTGCGCAGCGCCTCGTGCGTGTTGAAAGCGCGCACGCCGACGAGGATCGCGTCGTACGCGTCGAGATCACCGTGCGCGATGGTGTCGTCGTCCAGGTCTATTATCTTGAAACCCGCGCGTCGCAAGCCGTCGGCGACCTCGTCGCCTGGTCCCGCGATGTGCCCGACCACGATACTCGGAACCTCCAGCTCGACCATGTTGAGCTGGACCTCGGCGGGGAGCAGTACCGTTCGCTGCGGAACGTGAGGATGGTTCAATGCGGCTTCCGAGAGGGTCCAGTTGGCGCTACCGCGTTGGCTAGTGAGTCGCAGAGTACCGCTTGGAAGCGTGCCGTCCGCGTTTCGTTTACCCGTGATGGTAAGTACGTGTTCGCCATCCCTAGGGGCATCGAACTCGGCTGGAGAAACGCTGAACCCAGGTGGAACCTCGATGCGTACCTTGCCGGCCTCGCGGGCGACGACGCTGACGCGCAGTTTGGACGCGCACGGCTGTTGCGAGTTCGGAGGGCAGGGAATGGTCAGCGCTTTCGCCTCCGCGGTCGCGGTCACTGGTGGCAGTATCTCCACATCGCGATGCCGCTCTCCGAGCACGCGATCCACCCAATAGTGGCGGACGGGCACCTCGACGCTGAGTGGAACGCCTGCAATCTCGAGCCCGAGCGTCACTGTGACGGAAGGTTTTGCGAGGGGTTCAGACGGGTCTCCTCCGCCCTGGTAACGTCCGCCAACGGGGCTCTTCTCCAGCCAGGGCATCGTCGAAAGTGCGATATCGCTCGGCAGCTTGATCACGGCGGTTCGCTCGTTGGGTGCGTGCTTGTCGAGCACTTCGTCGACGTTTGCCAACTCGCTACCCGCCCGAATGTTCACCCAGCGCACGGGCACGTCGTTGCGCAACAGGGCCGTAACCTTGGTTTCGAGCTGGGCTCCCGGGAATGTTGCGGCCTGCTCCGCGCGCGCTTCGAGCAAAAGACCGCTGACTCCGATCAGCAGCGCCGACACTTCCCGCATCGCCCATTGCTTGTGCGCGGAGTCGTCGAGCGCGTTCAGCGCGTTTAGAGCTTTCGCGAGCGAGGGTGCGATAGCTCCCGGAGTCTTGGGATCGAAGGAGCGTTGGGCGGCGCTCAAGGCCGCTCCAACTGCTGCACCGCCGCGCAGGTTGCTCCACTCCAGCTGCACTCCATCGAACAGGTCGCTTTCGGCCTTGGTGCCGCCGAGGTGACGAAAACGCTCGGGCTCGGGTCCAAAACGACGGGCGGCGCCGAATCCCTGACTCTTGTGCATGCTGCGGCTGAGCGCGGCGATCTCGCCGTGGGACAGGCCGCTTGCTGCGTCGTAGCCGCCGATGTCGACCACCAGATCGTCATCCCGTGCCTCCTCGGGCATGAAGCGGTTGGGCACGTTGTAAACTAGGCGTGTTGCTTGCCAGGGTTTGACTTGCTCGAGCTGTTCGGTGAAGCGCGTGGGATCTGCGGCCGCTTCGAACGCTTCGCGAGCCAAGATCGCCGACGCCAGGTGGTGGCCGTGGGTGTCACCCGTTTCGGGGAAACGCGTGATCACGACGTCGGGCTGGAACTTGCGAATCGCCCAGACGGTGTCAGCCAACGTGGCGTCTTTGCCCCAGACCCGCAGAGCTTCGTCGGCGCTCTTTGAGTAGCCGAAGTCTTGGGCGCGAGTGAACAGCTGTTCGGCGGCGTCGAGCTTTCGTGCCTCGAGGAGCTCGTAGGTCCTCATTACACCCATCAGCGGTGACTGCTCACTGCCGATCAGATTTTGGCCGCCATCTCCCCGCGTGAGTGAAAGATAGGCCGTACGTGCGCCCTGCTGATGGGTCAGGTACGTCAGCAACTGCGTGTTTTCGTCGTCGGGGTGCGCCGCGACGTACAGTGCGCTCCCCAAGGTAGACACGCGATCCAGTCGTTGCTGGATCTCAGTTGCGCTCATGTGGCTGAAGGAAAGCAGGAAGGCGAAGAGCACTGTGGTCGTCATTGGGATTTTTGGATGGCGGCTTTGGGTTCATGCTGCGCAACGGCTTGTCGATAAACCAGTTCGTAGGCGTCGAAGCTGCGCTCGGGTGAGAACCCTTGCGCGTGGCGTCGCGCCGCGTCGCGGGCGCGGGACCATGCGGCGTCGTCCTGGAGCAAGGCGAGGGCCGCGTTGCTCATCTCGTCGATTTGTCCCACCGCCGCTAGATAACCCATCTCGCCCTGGCGCACGACGTCGGGCAGGCCGCCCACTTTCGTACCAATCACGGGGACGCCCGAAGCCAGCGCTTCGAGTGCTGCCAAGCCGAAGCTCTCACGTTCACTCGGTAAAAGCGCGACGTGCGCTTGTCGCATCCAGTGCTGCACGTCGGGCTCAGCGCCAGGTGCCGTAACCCGCTCGGCGAGTCCGAGTGCGGACAGCCGAGCCAAAGCGGGCTCACGCTCTGGACCGTCACCCAGGAGTATTAGGCGCGCGGGAACCTGGGCGGCCACCTTGGAGAAGATGCTGACGACGTCGTCCACCCGTTTTACTCGACGAAAGCTCGATGCATGGACCAGGACTGGGCCCGCAGACGGGGGGGGCAAATTCGGGTCTGGATAGAAGCGCGTGGGATCGACGAAATTGGGGATCACTTCGGCGGCAGGTTCGCAGACGAGCTTCCGTTCGACCAAACGTTGCCGCAGGTAGTTGGAGGGTACGGTCGTACGCGTCGCGCGCTTCAACACATGACGCAGCAGTTCGGCGTAACTCGCGTCATCACTGAGCGCCTCGACGTCAGAACCATGCAAAGTCGAAACCCACGGCGGAGCACCGCTGCCCAAGATGTGCGTAGCGAGCTCCGTCGAGGCTGCGTAGGGGATCGCGAAGTGCGCGTGCAGGACATCCAGCGAGGCCTCGCGGCAGATCGCGGCGATACTTCCAGCAAGCGCCAAACCCCACGGCGGTGAGTTCCACATCGCGTGCGACTCGGCCGTCAGCTCATGCACGACGACTCCACTCGGATGCTGCAAGCGGAACGGACGCCGCGGAGTCATCATGTGAACTTCGTGCCCGCGTTCTGCCAGGCCGCTCGCTAGATCCGTGGCAACCGTGCCGCTGCCACCCAGTTCGGCGTGGGCGACGAGGCCTATGCGCAGGCGGCGGGACTCTGGATTACCAGTCACGGCACTACCTCGATCAGTTGGGGGGGCTGTCCGCTGTCGAGCATGTCCAGGTGTCGTTTTACTCCGCAGAAGACTGCAGCCTTGAACCGGGGAAGGCCCCACTGCGCGATGAAATGAGCGGTTCCGAGGCAGCGTTCCTGCGGATGTCCCCCAGGAGTGAACACGCGCGCCAGCTTGTCCACAGTCGCCACGCGTTCGGAGTCGTGACGCTCGCGGGCTCGATCGACGCGGTCGCCCAGACGCGCCATTCCTTTTGCGACGTGTCGTTTCGTTCGTTCGATCGCCCGCTTCAAGTTCGGGTCGAGCGCGGTCAACTCTGGGGTCAGCGCGTCGAGCTCGCGGGCGAGCTTCGTTTCGAGCGAACTTCTGAGGTCGGCGCCGCACAAGCCGCCATCCTCGGCTGCCAAGCGTCGCAAGACTGCATCGGCTCCGTCGAACCTCGCTGCGTCCAGTCCCAGGCGTGACAATCGTTTTCGGCTGCGAGGGTCGCTCACGACCAACTTCGCACGAGCGACGACCTCTAGCGCCGAGCATTCGAAGAGCTGCAGCAGGGGTGGGATCTGCTGCAGATACCGAGCTTCGGCCGGTCCCGCGACCTGAGCTACGACGGGCAAGAGGGACTGTTGAGTGATCACTCGCAGCAGTGATGACGTCGAGAACGCGAGCGGCTCACGGTCGAGGCGCGTCAACAAGTCAGAAGTCGAGTAACACGTCCCGCTCGCGGGGTCTGTCCAGCCCGCTGACGAATGCTGCAAGCGGTGACGGGCGCCGGCCCTGCCGCCTGAGTGAAAGAAGCTGAGCGAGCAGCCCGGACGTGGTTTTACGACGGGTGACTGGCCCTCTCGTTCGAGGGCGGCCGTGCCTTCGAGCAGTGCCGCATCCACCTCGGTGTGTCGTTCCAGCGCCCGTCGATGGATCTCAGTCACGCATTCGGCCACGACTTGCGTGCGAGGATTGAAGGTCAGCAAACCCTCGTCGTTGAACACTTGGGCGAGAGCCCCCCCGAACGCTTCGACCCACGTCGCTTCGGGGCGATAGTGGGCACGCAACAGGTCCACGGCCTCGTCGCGGAATGGTGCGTCTCTGGTAGCGTCGGCAAACTGGTCGAGCGCAGCCACCACGTTGGGTCCCAGCGAACGTTCGGCCATGGATGCGCGTGGATCGCCGCTGGGTTCGAGGGTGACGCAACGAAGGTCGTGACTCTCGTCCAGCACTTGGGCGGACTGCACCTCGTCCCCGTCGTGATCTTCCGATTGAAGCCAGAAGATTGGCAGTGTCGGTTGCGCGGCGCTGGCGCGGCGTGCCAGCTCGATTGCGGTCGCCGCCTTGTAGAATGCCAGGGCGGGCCCGAGGAAGAGCCCGACCTGTTGTCCCGTAACGACTACTCCCAGCTCGGGAGCCCCTAGTCGGTCCAAGAAGCCCGCGCGCGCTGCGGTCGCGCCGTGTTCGCAGTTTTGGCGCTGCAGCTCTCGCTGCAGTTGCGGTACGAGCGCGCGTCGAATGGCTTTCTGGACCGACATGCAGGTTATGGCCGGCTGAGGCGGGGGCTCAGCTCTGCGGCCAACCTTCCAGTGCCTTCTTCACCTCTTCTGCAAACGCTCGTTGGAAGATCTCGTCACCTTCGCCGAGCTCTGCAGCCTTCTGCGCATGCTGGCGAGCTTGTGGGACCTGGTCTTGCTTGGCGTACACCTGCGCGAGCCACCAGTGGCTCCACCAGGTTTCACGCACGCCATTCGCCTGGGTCAAGAGTTGAATGGCGCGGGCGTTGTCGCCCCCCGAGAAGGCGTGGCGTCCAGCGTTGAACAGTGGGCGCCAGGCGGCGTCCAGCGTTGCGTTGATGCTCGCAGCCACGTGGGCTTCCGTGTCCACGACGATGGGCATCGCCAAGCGAACACCTGCCCAGTCCATCACCAGTGCGGTCTGATTGTCGGTCGTTCCTTCGAAGCCGAACGTCAGGCGTTCGCGCACGGGTGCCTGCACGGGCGTGAGCTCGACCACCGCGACGTCCTTTTCGGTGTCGCGACCATACGCGCCTTGATTCAAGGGGTCTTGGTTGAGGATGACGGTCCAAGCGCCCTGCTTGGGAATCGTCATGAGTGAGTAGCTGCCCGCGGGCACTGCCACACCGCCGAACGTAAAATCTCTGCTCACGATCACCTTCGTGGGAGCGTTGGCGCCCGTGCGCCACAGTTGGTCGTAGGGGACCAGATCACCCCAAACGGTGCGGCCTTTGACGCCCGGGCTGCTGTACTCGACGCGCACCTTGGTGATGCCCACGTCTTGCGCGACCTCCGCGTTCGGACTCGGGCGCGGGAGTTCGGGTAGCGAGTTCATCATGTCTGCGCTGGGGATCGGGTCGATGCGTGTGACGACTGTTTGCACGACCGTCGGCTTGGCGGGAGCGGGAGCGGCAGCAGGCTGCATTTCGACGGCTGGGGCGGGCTGCGGGGACTGCGCGGGTGGCGGCTGAGAACTAGCGCAGGCGGCAGACAGCGAGAGCGCGCCCAGCGCCACGGCGCAGCGTGAGCTGAGCACAGCGAATGTAGATCGTGAAGCGGATGAACTGGATCGGGTTTCTAAAGTCATTTGGATTCCTCGTTTTTTCGCGGCTGGCCGCCGCCCCTCTGAAGTGGATAGGGCGCTTGCGTAGTCCGTAGCGGAGGCTGCCTGCAAGGCTTGTCTCGGTAGGTTCTTGCTCCGTGCGTTAGTCTTCGGCCGCGCGACACGCCGCCCGCAGTACCCACGGCAGACGCACTTTTTCGCGCGAGCCCACGGCATAGGGCCTCGTGAACACAGCGCAATGCCCGACCTTCAACAATTCCGCAACGCCTGCACAGCGTCACGGGACACGCGGCCGGCCTTGTACGGCATTGCAAGAGAAGCACCCACGTTGGCTGTGCCACGCGGTGTCACGCTCGGCGAAGCGTCGGAGTCGCGGTACCTTGCTACCTGCGAAGAGCGATTATCGCGTGTGATGGGCGTCGTGTGCGGCCGCCGACTTGCGCTCGTAGATGGTCGCGAGTTCTGCTCGTGAGCGCACGATGTCACCGCGCACGACGAGTAGTTGCTCGTTCTCGAGCGGAACGAAGATTTGCTGCCCGTTGGCCAGGACGAGAGACGTACGCGCCGCCTGTCCTTCGTTGAAGTTCACCTCCAGGACGAGCCGCACGAGATCGCCTGAGTGTTCGAGATCGCCAGAATACGCGTCGCCAGCTTCGCCCAAGTGTGGTGTGAGCACGACGCGCGACACGCGTATGGGAGCGGATTCGTCGCCGCTGGTATCCACGTCTATTGTTGCGGACTCGCCTTGCCTCGCGAGTACATGGCTGCTCGAGCGCAACTGCCCGCGCTCGGCGAGCAGTGCGCCGATCATTTCTAGGCTCTCACCAGCCCACGCTTCCGAGTCATCGAGGGTGGCGTCCGCGACGAGTGTTTGTACGAAGAACTGAACCTCCGCGGACTCGGATGCCGTTGGTTGCCCATCAGCTGATTGGCGTTCGACCAGTTCCCGCGCTGGCTTGGCCGGCGCCGACTCGGGTGATTGAGGCGTTGGATTACTGGAGCCGCAGGCGCAGACGAGCAGCGTCGCCAGGCCAGCCAGCATGCGCTGGGGCGTGGACTTGGGAACGCGGAGCGGCGGTGCGTCAAGCGGCATGAGCCTCGTATGCAGCGGCTCGCGGTGGAACGCAAGGCGAGGGAGCCACAACCCTCGAAATTTGCGCGTTCGACGCTGATGCGCGCTATTGCGCGATAGCGGCGTGGGTGCTCTGCTGCCGTCGATGAACGCGCAGCGCAAGCCTCGAGCAGTGGGGTCAGGAGCCGGGGGCGCCAGAAACGGATCCCAAGGCGCCCCGACGTCGAAGCGTCGTCGACGCAAGCCGCGGCGTGCAGCGGACGAACGCAGCGGAGCCGCGCCGCAAGCGCTCGTCAAAGCGGCCACGAGCGGTCGAGACGTGCCTGCCGCCAAGAGCGTCGACGAGCCGCTGACTGAGGCGGAGGTCAAGCGGATCAAGGAGCATCTGCGGTTTCTGCGTGACCATCGCAAGCTGCTCAAGTTGAAGGTGAACGCCAACGAAGACTTGCTGCTCAATGGTAAACGCGAGCCGACGCGGGGGGCCGTTCAGCATTTGCTCGCCAAGGTGGACTACTCTCAAGTACTAGCCGTCACGTCACGCATTCCAGCTGGGGAGCGACCTGCGTTCGTCGCTGGTTTGCTGCGTTTCAAGACTGAACTCGCGTACGTGCTGTTGTACCTGGAGAGCCTCAAAGACAGTGCCCATGAGGGTGCGTCTGGGGCCCTCGAGAGTGCACTCGAGCACATCGACTTCGGCGAGATTTCCGCGGGACAAATGGGGCGGTTGCTCGATCTGATCGCCACGTTGTTCGATGACGCAGAACGGGCGGTGCTGTTACTCAGCTTGCTCGAGAGTCGCACGTTTCGCGTCGCGTTTGATGTCTCGGTGACGCAGTTGCCTGCTGGCTTGGCGGGGCTCGTCGCACCATTGGGCGCGCTACATCGTGCGCTCCATCCCAGACCTGATGAACCGCCTCCTGTCGCGGCGGAGGTCGAGGCTGGGGTTTACTTGCTGCTGCGTGCGGGCATGCCTGGTTTCACGCGACGACCGCGCGCAGTGCAGGTTCGGTTGGTGGAGTTGAGCTTGCGCGCCGCGAGGAATACTCTGACCGAGCACGCCCCGTGTATCGAGCGAATGCTCGATGCCCTCGATGACGACGTCACACTCTTCCAGACTCTCGCGTTCGACTACATCGTTCGTCTGGTGCAAGCAGGGCACGACAAGCGCGCTGTTTCTCGCTTGAAGTCGTTCACCTCTCGTTTCGACGGACACGAGCCTGCGCGTGACCTCAGTCGCGCGTTGGGTGTACCAAGGGTTGGGCGAGTTGCCCGCCTGTCTGCCAAGCTGGGCGATCAGGGAGGCCAGCAACTGGAGTCGGGGTTTGATCTTGCAGCCATGCAACACGTATGGCTACGCGTTGGGCAGGCCGAGGTACTGGCTGAACACGCGTCCGGCGTTTCTCGTTTGGCGTTGCCTCGGGTCGCCAGGGTGCTGCGTGTCGAGCAGACGGGTGAACGCGCCCACCTCGTGATTGAACGACTCGGAAACGCGCGGCTCTCGGAAGTGGAGCGTCCACCGACGCGAGCACATACGTTGATGATGGCGCGACAGCTTTGCGAAATCGCTTCGTGTCTAGCACTCGCAGGGGCTCGGTTGCCTGACCTCGCGCCCTCGCGTTTCGAGCTGGATGCAGCGGGCACACCCACGCTAATGGACTTGTGGGGCTGTGAATTCGGGGCGCCCGAGGATTGTTTGCAGTGTCACTTGGAGCTGGCCAAGACGCAAATCGTGCAGTTGCGTGTTCTGTCCGCGGGGGAGTGCGATCGCGTGCGCGAGGTCGAGTCGTTCTCGGATTTGGTCGAAGTATTGACGGCCTCGTCCGCCCTCGGCGGAGATCCGCAACGCACACGTAGTCGTAGGCGTCGTCGTAAGCGTAAACCTGTTTCCAAAAAGGCGAGCGACTGAGCTGCACACCAAGAGCAACCCCAAGCCTCATTTGCCCACGCGGCGTGCCGCCGCGCGGGACCCGTTGGTTTCTGAGCATTGGTCTGATCGTTGTCGCGCGTCGTCGCTTCATGCCTAGCATGGCAGAAAACCCGCCCGTCAAGCTCGGTGGCTGGGGGCGTTTTCGCGAGAACCGTAGCGGAGCAGCCTGCTGGCTTCGAGCAACGGAAGCGCAGTGGAAACGCCCCCAGTCGCCGAGATCGGCGGGTGTCCTTCACAGAATGAAATGAGACCAATGCACAGGTTGGTTTGGGACCCCGCGGCGGAAACGGCGTCAGGCGCCGAGATCGGCGGGTGTCCTCACGGGATGAAACGACACCAATGCTCAATTGCCCAGAGGGAGCCGGGCACTGACGATGGCTGACTCCCCACAAAGAACGCCAAAGTAGTTCTACTGCCAGAAAATTCAGCTGGAGCGACGTGCGTAGATCCCCGGGCTTTGCGCACGGGCGTTCTGAGGTCTCTGGCAGTAGTGGTAGCGTAGGTCAGTTTGGCGTTCGAAACTCGCGCAGCTCGAAGTCGTCGACCCAGAGTTCGCCAGCGTCGTCATCCGTGAGCGAGACGTATTGTACTCCGAACGCGAGCGCGACGACACCCGCGTCTAGCGGGGGGACGTTCTGCGTGTAGGTGGACCAGCTTTCTGTCAGCTCGAAGGTGGAGCTGTTCACTTCCCAGTCGGACCAGAGCGGTTCGGCGCCTGCGTCGCTGGTGTCGATTTCGAGCACGCGGAATATGAAGCGCATGCCCACTGCTTCGCTGCGTTCCGCGCGAGCCCGCACTCGCGCTTGATAGCTTAGTGACGGCGAGACCGCTGCGTAACACCGATCGTCGCGGGTCGTCATCTGCAGTAGGGGTGACGGGTGGCTGTCGGAGGGTAACATCTTTTCGAAGCGGCCATTCGCGCCGCGGAACTCGCTAGTCGTGTCCGACTCAGTCTCCGCGTCGACCCATTCGAAATTCGTCTCGTGGCGGCCCTGGAAGCGATCGAAACAGTTGGGACGTTCGATGCTGCCGCTGTGCTCGTCTTCTAGGTCGCCGTTGGCGACCAGGCTGACGTTGGACGGGCCTACTTCGGCCATGACCTGCCCGATGGTGCGCACGAATACCTGATCGGGAGCGGCGTCGTCGCTGTTCACTCGACCCAGCCACTGAAGCAGCTTGCCGAGTTCTGCCTCGAGGGTGCATACGCCGAGCTGTTCGTCCGGATTTTCTGGATCGCGACAGTCAGGCGAAACGTGATGCAGAATGAGCGGCACCCAGCCACCACCTGAGTCGATGGCATCCAGAATCCATCCGCGCAGATCTTCGAAAGTGACGTCTTCCGTCAGCGAAGTGTAACTGCGAATCGAAAGATGGTTTTCAGGGGGGAACGTCTCGGCAACGGGCAGGTCGCCGTCTTCGTCCGTGCCGCGCTTGAGACCGCTCACGCGGCGCGCGTAGTCGAACCCGCAGCGTGCGACGATGTCGTGCAGGGCGTGACCGTTGGCCGAAACTTCGTGTCGTCCGAATGGGTAAGCAAACCCCGTGACGTCGAAGCCCAGCGAGATCAACATCTGGCGGTCGGCGCAAACCTGACGACGGCGTTCGTCGTCGTCGATCGCGACGTGCCCGTTTTGGCACTGATTGGCTTCAGCGCGCGCGTGATCACACGACAGGTCCAAGTGGCTGACCGTATGGGAGCCGATTTCGTGTCCCTGACGTGCTGCTTCCAGCCAAAGCTCGAGCGGTGCGAAACGATGGTGATCCCGGGATTCGCGCTCGTTGAGCTCTAGGTTGAGACGTGAGCTATTGACATAGAACGTGGCTTTGAGCGAATCGAGTTGATACTCATCGAGCAGCTCGAAGAATCGCGCCTGGGACGCAAAACCGTCGTCGAAGCTGAGAGACACGATCACCGCGTCGTCGGGGGCGGCTTCGCCCAGCACGTCGGCGGCTTTGACTTGGGGAGGAAGCTCGATGGGCCCTATCCCCGAATCGCCGTCTGTAGTGGAAGTCGTCGCTTGCGTTTCTGCATCTTGCGTTGGGTTACCGCACGCCATGACCAACGAAGCAAACGCCAGCGACAGCCCCCGAACTTGGGCAGCCGCCCTTGCACTTGTGCGACTGCTCGAGCTCGGCTGCGGCGTTCCGCCACGCTTGCCCGTCATCACTTCACGCCTTGACGACGTTGGGAAAAGCGCCGCGGTAGACGCCGCGCGAATCCACGATCAGCGGTGCGTGGTCACGCAGGCTTGCGTAGTCGACTTTCGAATGGTCCGTCGCGATGACCACCGCATCCACTGCGCGCAAGTTTTCTGGCGTGAGAGGCGTGCTACTCATCGGCAGTAGGTGCTGCCACGCTCGCGTGCTGGGTAGAGTCGGCACGTGAGGATCGTGGTAGCTGACGTTGGCGCCGCGCTTCTTCAACAAGTCGATCAAGACGAAGGCTGGGCTCTCCCGCGAGTCGTCTACGTCCTTCTTGTACGCGACGCCAACCACGAGCACCTTGGCGTTTTGGATGGGGGCGCCGCGTTCGTTGAGCGCTGTTTGGAGTTTGTCGATGACGTATCGAGGCATGCTGACGTTGATCTCGCCAGCGAGCTCGATGAAACGCGTGGACAGCCCATACTCGCGTGCCTTCCACGTCAGGTAGAACGGATCGATCGGGATACAGTGCCCGCCGAGACCTGGCCCTGGGGTGAACTTCATGAACCCGAACGGTTTGGTCGCCGCGGCATCCAAGACGTCCCATACGTCCACGCCCATCTCGTCGTAGACCACCTTCAATTCGTTGACCAACGCGATGTTCACTGCGCGGAAGATGTTCTCGGTGAGCTTGACGGCTTCTGCCGTGCGGGCAGAAGCCACTGGGACGACGCGTTCGATCGCGCACTCGTACAGAGCGCATGCCAGCCGTCCACTCGGCTCATCCACCCCGCCGACCACCTTGGGGATGGTTGCTGTGTGGAACGTAGCGTTGCCGGGGTCTTCTCGTTCGGGGGAGAACGCCAGGAAAAAATCGACCCCGACCTCGAGTCCGCTCTCCGTAAGTATGTCCAACACCAACTCATCCGTCGTGCCCGGATAGGTCGTCGACTCCAAGATCACGAGCTGTCCGCGTCGTAGACGTTTTGCGATTTGCCGCATCGTGCTCTCGACGAAGCGCATGTCGGGCTCGCGGTGGCGCGTGAGCGGTGTGGGAACCGCAACGATGATGGCGTCCATGTGCGCCAGCTGGTCGAAGTCGAGCGTGGCGCTCAGCCCGCGAGTCTGGACTGCTTCCGCAATTCGCTCCGAAGGAATGTGTTCCAGGTAGGACTCCCCGCGAGCAATGCGGTCAATCTTTTGCTCATCTACGTCGAACCCCGTGACGCGTAGCCGCGAGCTGCCTAGGGCGAGTGCGAGCGGTAACCCGACGTAGCCCAAGCCCACCACACCTACGGTCGCTGTTCGGGACCTGAGCTTTTCTTCGAGCGCTTTTGCGACTTCCATATCTCCTGCCTCAGTCATTGGAGCGGGGCTTATGCCAGAGTGAGACCTGCGTCACAAGCGCCTGAGATGCTGACGCGGCAACGCTTGGCGAGACACCTGCTTGCTATCCGAACTCAGTGGGATCGTCATCTTCGTGTTTCACAGCCGCCCGATTGGGCAGAAGTATTCAATCGATTGTTGGTCGTGGGACTCTGTCTTTGTCGTGACACTGTGCAGCGGGTTACGTCTCACTCCCACGCGGTGCGATCGTGAGAGCGCGCCAGCTCGAAGCTTGAGCACAGCGCATCACCGCTGCTATACGGGGCCGCCGCGGCGAAACACTCGCTGTGGGTCGAGAGGTACCTTCAAGGGATGGTGCCCCGCTACCACGGCTCGGTGTCTACGACGCAGGGTCTGCAACAGGCTGCGCTGCCTTCGATCGAGTTTCCGCACACACGAGTGTTCAGATGTTCCTCTTTCCCGTCTATCTGATAGTCCTAGTGGTCATCGCCAACCGCTACTTGGCGGGGCTGTTCTTCAAGCTGCTGAGGGGGAAAGACTTCGATAAGACGCGGACGGACTACGAGCCCACGGTGGCTGTGGTCACACCGATGTTCAACGAGGGGCGAGGGATCTACGACACCGTCAAAAGCCTGATGCAGCAGGACTACCCTGCTGAGAAACTGTCGCTCATCGTGATCGACGACTGCTCCAAGGACGACAGCGTCGCCTGGGCACGACGCGCTGCGGCACTGTTTCCGGGGCGTGTCACGGTTCTGCAGAACCCAATGAACATGGGGAAGCGCCGCGGCATCAACCGCGCGGTTCGCCAGGCCACCGCCGAGATCATCGTTTCCGTCGACTCGGACGTGGTGGTCGCCAAGGACGCCGTTCGCCAGCTCGTCGCCCGTTTCACCGACGAGGAGATCGCGGCGGTCGGCGGTCGGGTCAACGTCAAGAACCCGCACGACAACTGGCTGACACGCATGCAGGCGATCAAATACCACTACGGGTACTTCTACCTGAAGAACCTGGAGCGGGCGTTTTCATGTGTGATGTGCCTGTCTGGGTGTCTCACCGCATACAGGCGGCACGTTTTGATCGAGCTCGAGCCCATTTTGGAGACGCGTAATCTCTTCGGCATCGCGATCAAGTACGGCGAGGACCGCTTCCTCACGCGCCAGATCGTCAAGGCGGGATACAAGACCGTGTGCACGATGGACGCGCAATGCTGGACGGTTGCTCCACCTACGGTGAGCAAGTACTTCGCACAGCAGCTCAGGTGGCGACGTTCCAACCTCGTCGACTTCTTCATGGGTGTCACCCACGTGTGGCGGCTGAACCCCTTCGTTGCGGTTCATTACTATTCACTGTTTGCATTGCAGCTCATCTATCCGTTCGTGGTGGTGCAAAACGTGGTTTCGGGCGCGTTCTTCGAGCTGTGTGCCGTGCACCTGGCGGTACTAGCGGCACTGGGCCTGCTGTACTTCTTCGAGTCGAACGACATTCCCGTAGAGCAGCGCGTGCATCCGCTGTGGTTCTTGGGACTCGGGCTGCTCATGCCCGTCACCTACCTGGTGCACAACGTGCTCGCGTTGTGGACGTTGGACTCTGGCAGCTGGGAGACGCGTGGTCACCAAAGCACCGTAGATGGTGAACTGGCGATGGCACGCTCGGCTCCCGTGAGGAAGGCGAGCTGATGTCACAGCCCAAGCTTCGTGAAACCCGAACCTCGGATATCCGTGAGTTGACCGCTTTGAAAGAACACGAGAGCGTGCCCCCTGCCGAGGCAGCTGGGCGAGGGAGTGCAGGGGCTGCCCTGACCAACTTTTTCAACAAGTCGCTGGTTGCGGCTTACAAGTTCGTGGGTTTCGGGCTGCTGACGATCATCCTGCTCGGGCTGTTCGCGTACGTGGCGCTCAACGGACTGTTCTTTCTGCACCATGGTTGGGTGGCGCCCTCAATCATCGCGCCTTCAGACTTGCGGGTTATCGAACTGCGAGCCAAGTTGGCCCACGAGTTGTGGAATCGGCAGAAAGTCGAGGCCGAGTTGGCGCAGGTACAGTCGTCTTTGGAACACGCTCGACGTACCAGCGCGATGGAAGCCCAGTACCAAGAGACCTTCCAGAGTGCGGTGAGCAAGAGTGCGTCTTTCAAGTGGGGACGCATGAAGGCGTTTCGCAAGTTGGAGACCGAACTCGAGTCGGTGCAAGCGCAGCTGCGAAACGCGACCGCCGAATTCTCGAGTACCCACAAGGAATCAGTCGACACCGCGTATGCCGCCAATCTGATCGACCGTCAGCAAAAGGCCACTGAAGACTTCAGAATGGCTGAGCTCCACGCGCGTAAGGTTCAACTCGAGCAGCAGAAGACCGATCTGGACAATCAACTGCAACAGCTCGCCCAGCAGGCCACGGCGCTCGGTAGCGTTGCGAAAGGCGCCGCCCAAAGCGCGCCAGCTACCTTCGAGGGCTTGCAGCTCAAGCGTAGTTACATGACTTCAGTGCTCGAGGCCGCGCGAGCGAAAGACGAAGCTACGGCGCTGGAGTCTGCTCAGCTCGCCTTGCAGGAGGCACTCAAGGGGTACGACAGCGTGGTCTCGATCATCAAAGAGTCACCGCTGTTGTTAGCTGCATCAGGTGAACTGACGGTCGCCTTCGTGCCCTACGAGAACTTGGAACGAGTCAACCCGGGTGATCCTGTCTACGGTTGTTGGGCGCGCGTCGTGGGCTGCAGCGTGGTGGGGCGCGTGGGCGAGGCAGTCGAGGGCGAAGTGACGGCCAAACATCCCATCTACGGTAGCGATCTGCGAGGCAAGTTCGTCCGCCTGGAGCTGGACGAGGAAACCTGGGCCAAGCAACCCGTGCTGCACGTCGACCGCCCACCACTCTTCTTGTGACGGGGCGCGGTTCCGTTGGTGTTTCGAGTGAGCATGTCGTCTTCACCTTTCTTCCGTTCCACGCTGCTTGCGTTTGGTGCGAGCGTTCGCTGGGGTTTCTCATCCATTCTTGCGATTGCCGCGTTTGGGGTTTCGGCCGCGTCCGCCAACCCTGACATTGGTCGTGGCCGTGGGGAGAGCAGTCGGCCAACGGTAGATGTCGAGTCGTTGGACGCTTGGCTCGACGAGCTGGCGGACGCCGAAGTGCGGGCGCAATGTGAGCATGAACGAGCTGCACGTGATTCGGAGTCCGCGATTCTCCGATCGCCTTGGGTTGCTGCGCGGGGCTCGACGTTGCAACGCGGTGAGTTCGCAACTGGCCCCGACGACCCGCTCTACGTTCGAGTTCGCGCGGGGGCTGGCATGAGTGTTGACGAATGGATGCGCGCGAGCTTGCTCGACGAGTACGCCGAGCGACGTTGCGGGGTCTACCGCGCCCAAACACGCTTACGCGGTGAGAGTGCCAGCCTGGACGCAGTGCTGGTCGAGTCGTGGAAGGTTCAGGCTGAACATTTGCGAGGGGCGGTCAGTGAGGGGCAGCGTCTGCTCGAGCGAAGTTCCGTCGAACTGGAACGAGGGCAGCGGACCGTGACCGAACACCTTCGAGTATTGTCCGACTTCGATCGACTGGGGCAAGCCTTGGCGACGGCCGACGAGCAGGTGGCGAGATACTCCGCCCAGCGTTCCCCAAAACCAGTTGACGAAATGGCGATCGACGAACTGCGCGTCTCAGTGGCGGCGCTCGAGCAGGTCGAGGGACGCCTGCGCCGAAATCGCGCGCTAGCGCTCAGCGTCGAAGCGGGATACGACGAGATAATCGGCGTGCCCCAGCGCTTGCCACTGTACGGCCAGGTGAACCTGACCTTTCGTCCAGGATATCTTTGGCAGAGTGCTGCAGACGAGCGCAGCGCCGCGGCGCGTTCTCGCGCGGCGGCTCTGCATGCACAGCGTGCGAGCGGAGCGCTCGGTCGAGCGATTCATCAAGCGCGCTCTCAACTTCAGAGCGGAAAGGTCGCCGAGACGCGACTTACCGAAGTGATTCGAACTCTCGAAAAGCAGCGAACCTTGCTGCTTTCCGTTCAAAACGAGGACGCACAGTTGGTCGCCGAACGCCTATGGTTCGAGCTGCAGCTGCAACACGCCAAACTCGTGCGCTTGCGCGCTTCTGGGGTCGCTCTCGAACGATGGCTGCATTCCGTGGGTAGTGAACCCGCCTCGACGGGGTCGGGCCAGAAGGCGGCGGCGACGCATGCTCCAGGGCACTCCGCTGAGACGTCGATTGCATCGCCAGCGGTAGACTGAGGCGTCCGCCTGACCATGCGTGCTGGTCTCCGATGAGGTCTCGGGTAGGAGCGAGTCACACTTCGTCTTGGGTTTGACGCCATCTTGGCGGGCATTCACTTCTCGCAATCATGGCTGCCGTTCTGCGGCACCCTGGTGACGTGAATTGTCGCTTGAAATGGGCGTCTCCGGTTTCACGATAGACCGACTTGGTCGTTGCTCCTGCGCGGAGAACTTTCGACTCGATTCGGTTTTTCTCCGTGAGCATACATCCAGCACACAACTCCAGCTTCCGCGCGTTTTTGCGGAGTCGCCTGGCGCTCACAGCGATATCTTGCGTCGCGCTCGTCGTGCTCGTCACCCTTGCCGTGGATTGGACGGTCGAACGACGTCAGGCACTGAGAGATGCAGAGCAACGTCTCGCGCTCATCACCGATGACCTCGCGGCCGACAGTGAACGCACCATCGGCCATTGGCGCGAGACCATTCTATTTCTGAGCAAGGTGACACCCATCAGCGACATCGCTCGGGCCAAGTATGACAGCGATCACCAGCGCGACTCCGTCGAACTCTGGAAGCGTCGCTTGGAGCAGATGTTCACGGGATTTCTGCAGACCAACCCCGAGGCTTACCGCCTTCGTTACGTGGGCGTGGCGAACGGTGGGCGCGAGCTGGTCAGAGTCGACCGCCGCGGGGACAAGGTGCGCATCGCGCCAGCGAACGAGTTGCAGCCCCTAGGGGACCGCGACTACTTCCTAGAAACGGCTCGCTTGGAGCGGGATGAGGTTTACGTCTCCGACATCACGCTGAGCCGCGAGAACGGACGTGTGGTCGTTCCCCACATTCCGACGCTGCGGGTTGCGACGCCCGTCTACGACGCATTTGGCGACGTGTTCGGTATGGTGGTGCTGAATCTGAACATGGCAGGTCGGCTACGACCAAAGGCGGCCTGGGAGTTCGATGGCGCGGTATACGCCATGAACACGGATGGTGAGTTTCTCATTCACCCAGAGCCATCCCGGACATTCGGTTTCGACTTGGGGAACTCACGTCGCTGGCGATCCGAGTTCGAAGAGATCCTGGAGCGCACTCCTTCACGTTCGCGCGCGTTCGATAGTGCACAAGGCGTCGTTCGGGTGATGTCTCGCGACGTTCAACTGGCTCCTGATGGCAGCCGAAGGATCCGTCTCGCTGCGACGTTGCCCGAACCACTAGTTTACGAGGGCGTCCTGGCGGGGATGCTTCGCGACGGACTGATCGTCGGGGTCGGCGGTGCCTTCGTGTTGGTGTTGTTGTTCTTCTACTGGGAGGGGACCCAACGCAGTTTGGAGACACGTGCGGAGCGTTTGAGGTTAGCGGCGATCGTGGACGGGTCGAACGACGCGATCGTCGGGTTAGATCTGGAAGGCAACGTAGAGAGCTGGAATCACGCTGCCGAACAGCTCTTCGGGTATCTTGAAAAGGAGGCCTTGGGGCGTCCGCTCGACTCGCTCATTTGGCCTGACAGCTCCCCGAATCAGGCGTCCCTCGCCAACTCGGGACCACCTTCCGAAGATGGCAGGAGGCGCCGCAAGGATGGCACCCTGGTGCATGTCTCCTCCACGGTTTCGCCGCTCGAGGATGCGGACGGCAAGCTGATCGGCGCCGCTGCCATCATTCGTGACGTTGGACGTCAGCGCGAGTACCAAAAGAAGATCGAGCAACTGAACGCCACGCTCGAGCAGCAGGTTGCGCAACGCACGTCAGAGTTGGCCTCCGCTTCGCGACTCCAGCGAGCCATTCTGAACAACGCGGGTTACGCCATCGTGGCAACGGATCTAGAAGGCAGGATCACGCTGTTCAACCCGGCTGCCGAGCGAATGCTCGGCTATGAAGCGTTGAGCGCCGTCGAGCAGCTCACACCCCTGGCCTACCACGATTCGAATGAGCTGGAGCTGCGAGCTCGCGAGCTCAGTCATGAGTTGGGGCGACAGATCACTCCCGACTACCAGGCGATCGTCAGCCGAGCTGAAGTGGTCTCCGCGGACGAGCGTGAGTGGACCTACGTTCGTTCGGACGGCACCCGTTTACCCGTCCGCTCCAGCGTCAGCGCGCTGCGCAACGAACGAGGAAAGACCGTCGGCTACCTCACGATTGCAAGCGACCGCAGCGAGAACATGCGACGCGAGCGGGCCTTGTCACAGGCGCGGTCCGAAGCGGAGTCCTTGAGCAAGGCCAAGAGTCAGTTCCTCGCAAACATGAGCCACGAGATTCGCACGCCCATGCATGCCATCCTGGGCATGTTGCAACTGCTGCGACGCACTGCACTGGACTCGACGCAGCTCGACTACGCTAGCGGCGCGCAGTCTGCTGCGCAGATGCTCCTGGGGATCCTGAATGACGTGCTCGACTTCTCGAAGATCGAAGCAGGCAAGCTCGAACTCGAGTCCAACGTCTTCAAACTGAACGACATCTTGCGTGAGCTGGGACGCATCCTCGGCGCCACGCTTGCTAGCAAGAATGTGGACATTCTGTTCGACATCGATCCCGGCGTTCCGGGGACGCTGGTGGGGGACTCGCTTCGACTTCAGCAGGTATTGCTGAACCTCACCTCCAACGCCCTCAAGTTCACGGAGTCGGGCCAAGTCATCGTACGCGCGCAAGTGAAGAAGCAAACGCCCAGCCACACGGAGTTGGTCTTTCAAGTGAGCGATACTGGTATCGGCATCGCCAGCGACCAGCTCGAGGAGATTTTCGAGGGGTTCTCTCAAGCGGAGTCGTCCACGACCCGCCGCTATGGCGGAACGGGCTTGGGGTTGGCTATCACCCGTCAAATCGTTTCGATGATGGGGGGCCGCGTAGACGTGGAGAGCACCCTGGGCGAGGGAAGTACGTTTGGCTTCAACGCCAAGTTCAAGCGGGTTGATGGGGGAAGTCATTCGTCGTTGCGACCGTGTGATCCGATGCCATCAGCCCTCAGTCGACTCGAAGTGCTCGTCGTCGAGTCGAACCCGGTCGCGGGAGAGCTGACCTCGAAGCTGGTGGAGAATCTCACCTGGCGACCCCATTCCATCGGCAGCCTCGAAGAACTGGACGCGAGACTCGAAGACGTTGACGCATCGGCGTTCGACGTCGTGCTACTCGACGCACGGCTCATAGATGACCGCACCCCGTCGTTGTGTGCGCGCATTCGCGCAAAGTGGCCCGAGACGACGCTGATAATCGTCAGCCAAACGCACATGGGGGAGGGCGCTGATGGGTTCGAGTCCGCAGACGCGGGTATCACCAAGCCTGTCACGCTCTCCACGTTGTTCGATACGGTAGCTACAGCGAGGCGGCCACGTCCCCTTGCGCCAGCGGCGTCGATTCCTCCAGCGACGATCGGACGACTGATGGGAGTGCGCGTGCTGGTCGTGGAAGACGTGGCGATCAATCAGCGCATCGCCCAGGCGTTTCTCAGCGAGCAAGGGGCAGAGGTAACTACCGCGAGCGACGGGTTGGAAGCAGTGGAGTTGCTGAGAGACGCGCCTCAGTCCTACGACATCGTGTTGATGGACCTGCAGATGCCGAGGCTGGATGGGTTCGACGCGACTCGACGCATCCGTCGAGAGCTAGGACTGAAACAACTGCCCATCATCGCCATGACGGCGAACGCCATGGAATCGGACAAGCAGCGTTGTATCGCCGCCGGCATGAACGCGCACATCGGCAAGCCATTCGACGTGAAGACGGCAATTGACGTCGTGTGCAGGCACTCGAGTCGAACCGAGCGTAGTCGCCAGCCTGCCAAGCCCCCGGCAGCGACCATGGCAGAGTTCGAACTCGATCGCGCGATCGAGCGCCTCGGCGGGAATCAGGCGTTGTTCGCCAGCCAGGCGCAGTCGTTCTGCGATACCTATGAGAGCGCCGCTGCCGCCGTGGGGAGAGCTATCGATGCGGGTGAATTCGAGCGCGCGGGGCGAGAGCTGCACGCCCTCCGAGGACTCGCGGGGACGCTGGGTGCTTTGGCTCTAGCGCGCGCATGCCGTGAACTCGAGCAACTGCTGAAGACGCCGGGTGCGGAGCAGCGCGCGCCCGCTTTGGTAGAGCGTCTCACATCAGAGCTCGAGCGGGCGATCGAAGTGTTGAGACAGGAAGCCGAACTACTCTCGGCAAGCGACGCACTCCAACCGACTGCTCCCGCTGCTGGTGCCGCGATGGCGTCGGGCGAAATTTTGGAAGGAATCGACATGTTGTCCGACTTATTGGATGCGCAAAGCATGCGTGCTTTAGGTAAGCACTCCGAGTACCAGCTGCAGATTCGAGCGCTGGCGCCAGACCTAGGGCACGAGCTGCAGGTCGCGATGGACCAGCTGGACTTTTCTACGGCGCGCCGCGTGTGTCGAGAGCTGAGAGAGCGGGTGGCGACGTGAGACTCATTTCCGCAACGGGGGAGCCTTGGCGTCCAGGCGTGTTGATTGTCGACGACCAACCTACGAACCTGCACGTAGCGCATCAAGTGCTCGACCCAGACTGCGAGGTCTCCGTTTCGACGGATAGCCGAGATGTACTCGACCTCTGCCGACGCGAGTCGCCCGATCTCGTCTTGCTCGACATTCAGATGCCGCACCTCGACGGTTTCGAGGTCTGCAAGCAGTTGAAGTCGACTGGCGAGACGCGGGACATTCCCGTGATTTTCTTGACCAGCAGCGATTCAGTCGAGGACGAGACGCGGGGACTGGAGGTTGGCGCGGTGGACTTCATCAGCAAACCGATCAACCCTGCGGTGTTGCGTGCGCGCGTCAAGACGCACCTTACCCTGAAGTCGCAGTCGGACCGCCTTCGCGAAATGGTGTTCGTCGACGGTCTCACAGGCGTTGCGAACCGACGTCACTTCGACGAACGTTTCGGATTGGAGTGGCGAGCGTGCCGCAGGAGCCGAGTGCCGCTTGGCCTCATCCTGATCGACATCGACCACTTCAAGGCATACAACGATCACTACGGGCATCAGGGGGATGATGAAGCCTTGCAGGCAGTCGCTCAGGCGCTGCGCAGCGCCATGCGTCGTCCGCGTGACTTCGTGGCTCGGTACGGTGGTGAGGAGTTCGTGTGTCTAATCCCCGACTCGGACGGCGCCGCAACGTTGCGCACTGCAGAGTATCTGCTGAGCCAAGTGCAAGGTGCTGCGATTCCCCATGCGCACTCCCAAGTGTCTTCCATCGTGACCATCAGCGCCGGGGTCGTCTCCGAAGTTCCCAAACCTGGCGCCCAGCCCGCCTCCCTACTGCAACTGGCTGATGCACGGCTGTACAGCGCGAAGCGAAACGGCCGGGCGCGTGCGGATGCTGGAGGGTCTGAGCGAGCCACCGCTAACGTGTTGCGTTGAGCAGGCCTTCAGTCCAGGTATGGGCTTTCTGGCTTGGACGGCTTCGGCTCTTCGACGTACTCGCCGCGGACGCGGCGATCTTTGATCTCGAAGTGCTCCTCGATGCAGCGCTCTAGGTAAAACGCCACCGCAGGTTCGCGCAGTCCGCGGAAGAACGAGACATCTTGGTCGGTGTTCAAACGGGCACGTACGCAGTAGTCGAACACTCGTTGAGCGATCGGACGACGAGCCACGTACAGCTGTTCCATGTGACTTGGGTCAAAACGACGCCAGAACCAAGGAATCGGGCCGTGTGAGATTCGAATTGACGTGGGTTCGACCAGGATCGTCGTGTGATTGATGCGGCGAAAGGCGCTGAAGCTGAAGATCAGGAAAGCGCCGAGGGTAAACGCCAAAGGCTTGCCCCAGCCGAGCTCGAGGCCGCCCAATACCACCACAGCTACCAGTATCCACCCCGTCAGATGCAGACCGTCGTCTGGGCGCTGCATGTGCCAGGGAACGCGCAGGCGTAGCGAAGTATTGCCATCACCCGTCGGTAGGCGTTCGACGCTCACGCCCGGCGGAACGCCGTCTTGAGTGCTTCGTTTGAACCTGCGTTGCTTGCGGTGTCGCGCATCGTCGAGCAACACGGGGTTGTCACACTGGCGGCAGCGAAAGTCACTCCCGTCGAACGTCACATCACGACCGTGTAGGTCGATGTTGCAGGTTTCACAGCGCGGCAGGTTCATGGGCTACTCCTCATCACCCGACGACCTGGCGCGTGTACGCACCGATGAAGAACGTGATCAAAATGATGCCGACCATGATCTCGGCGGTGAACATCATCTTGTATCTGGACGTGGAATTCGTCACGAGCGCCTCTGCGTTGCCGAAGCCCCCCATGAAAGCGTGCATGCTGATCACGATGAGCGCGATGGTCGGAAGGTCCTTGTACAGCGTTGGCTGTTCATCCCATTTCACTTCCATGTCTCCGCACGTCAGGCGCAGCAACACGGCGAACACGAGGATGACGACCAGGGCGGTCGCCATCAAGTTTTCGAGCAGTACGCCCCAGCCGAACGCCTTCTCGAACAGCACTCGATCGACGACTGCCCGTCCCTTGTCCAGCGGAGTTCCCATCGCGAACTGGCGGTAATTGTTGTAGTGCCGCAGGTGCCAATACGCCCAATCCGACTCGTCGCTCATCGAGCGGCCATCGAACGAATCTCGCAGACGAATGAATTCGTCGACTGTGCTCGAGATGCAGATGTCGCGCGCGCGGCGTTTGACCTCTTCCGGGTCGGTGACGCGATTTAGCCCCAAGTCGTCCCACTTGGCGTCGCGCAGCCGCGGATCGTCCAGGTACGGCTCGATGCCGCGGCCTGTTCTCACGTCGTCGACGCAGCGTTCGAAGAACAAGCGATGCTTCTTCGCTCCCCAGGTTTCGTCGAGGTCGACGAGCAGGTGGTTGAAGTCGATGCCGAACGACCGTATGTCCGAGCCCGCCAGCGAGATGGCCGCGTCCCCTACCATCTTCGTTTCGGTGGCGGCCAAGCGTCCAGGCACGTTGGCGTCGTCGAGCATCCAATCGCCGTGAAAGCGCGCGTGATTGAAGCTCAGCTCACGTCCGCCGATCGTACGAAAGTCCGCAAAACCTGCGAACTCGGCGCGCTCGAAGTGCGCTTCGGCGCCAAAATGGGTGTTGTAGAAGCTCGTGTAGTCGTCCGCTGCCGTGCCGAATTGCACGCGTTCGAAGCCGACGAATTGATCGAAGTTCGTGTTGGCAAACGACGCACTGCCGAAGAAACGACTCGTGAAGTCGCGCACGTGCGTGACGCCGTACTGGTTGCCATGGGTCAAGTCGTCTTCGGCGTCGTCGTCTCCCTGATAAAGCTTGTAGCGCTTGTGCAATTCGGTGGGGTCGTTCTGGTAGACGCGATACGTCAGGCCATCCAACGCGAAGTGGCTGCGCCCATCGACGATGTTGTTCTCGAACACCAAGTCGCCGTGAACGCGCACGCCATAGAAGATCAGGTCTTTGAGTTCGTTGCGGCTGAACGTGAAGTTACCGACCGACTCCAGACGGCTGAAGTTGGTGCGTTCGAGAACCTTGATGCGTCGAATCGTCGTGTTGCCGTCGATTTTCGCGTTCTCGAAACTGAAGCCCTGTTCGAACTTCGCATCTTCGATCAGTAGGTCACCCTTGATGTGAGCCGATGCCAGGTGCAGCGGACGTTTGGTAGTTTGGGTGCGCGACAAATCCAGGCCGCCGAAGCTACCGTACGCCATGTAAACGGAGCCGTCGAAGCGGGAACCCTTGAGGCTCGCATCCTTCTCGAAGTGTACGAAGCGCATCTCGGCGGTGTGATGAATGTGCGCGTTGCGGAAGTTGGTGTCACTGAGAAACGAAGCGAAGGGTAGATTGGCGACGCGTCCCGTGACTTCGATACCTTCGAGGTTGGCGGGACCGAAGATCACGGCGTGGTCGAGGTAGAGGCGGTTGAACTTGGCGCCAGGAATGATGGCGGACATGTTGACTTCGCCCTTCCAGCGCTTGCCCAAGTGCAGTTCGTCGAGGATGAAGCCGTTGAAATCGAACTGATCGTCGAAGGACGCATCGAAGCCATGGATCGTTCCCACCACACAGCGTTGACAGCCCACGCGTTTGGGCCAGGTGCGCCCAGTCAAGTCGAGCTTGTCGATGTAGACGTAACTCAGGCGTTCACCTGCCTCGAAGGCTGCGAATGCCTCTTCCTGGGTTTTGGGTTCCAGGTAGCGGTTGTCCCCCTTGGTGGTGACGTAGATTAACGCTTGCTGACCAGCTTTCGCTTGTTCGACCAACGAACGCACGTATTTTTGCAGTTCCGCGAGGAGTGCGTCGCGCTCTGGGTGTTCGGAGAAGTGCGCCAGAAAGTAGGCGGTGTACTGCGGGTCGCTTCGGAAGCTACCTCGCCAGATCTTCGTGGCCGCGTCGAACTCGCCCTTCCACTCCAGCACGATCGCATCGGCCCACGGCTCTCCAGCCAGCCGCGAGTATAGATTCGCTTCGTTGGCTTTGATGGCGGCAGCGTAAATCAGGTCAGCAAGCTTCTGGTTGCCCTGCTTGTACCAGTAGTCGCCCATACGGCGCAGCGTGATGGGGTCTTGCACGCTGGCGATGCCCGCTTCGTCCAAGATGACCGGGTCGTCAGGTTTTTCTGGTGCGATGGGTCGTGGCGCCGGAGCGCTGGCTGAAGGCGCAGAAGGAGCGGCCTGAGATTGTGCGTCGAACGCGTAATTGAGCAGCATCAGCAGGCTGACCACGAACACTGCCATCAACGGCCGCACCACTAGCTGTCGCAGTGAACTGCCACGCTTGACGTCGCCCCGCTTGGGCGCTTGCTGATTCATTCGGAATCTCCAAGCGCGCGTCGCAGACTAACGCTACGACACGCGCCCACGTTGTTGCTCAGCGGATCGCTGGGTTCGAACGCACCACTTGCCCTTGCTGCTCGGTCAGGTTCCGCGCATCGTTGGGCGGGCTCCAGAACATCAAATTGTCTGCTCCTTGACCCTCACACTCGCTCGGCGACAAGCGATTGTTCCCGTCTGCGTCGGCTGAGTCGGGGCAGAGCGCCGTGTCCGAGAGCGGGTCTTGTCCCCAGATGTCGCCTTCCAGGTCCAAACCGTTGCGTTCGACTGTGTGGAACAAGCCCAAGAAGTGGCCCGACTCGTGCGCGATGATGATCTCGAGTTCATCAGTAGCGGCCACCAGCAAGTCCGCGTCGCTATCGCCGCGTGCTGCGAGAAAGCTGCCCATGTTGACGGCCACACCAGACCGACTCGTGCCTTGCAACGTTGGTGGTCCTGGAACACCACCCGCCAGACCAAGCGTCGACAGCCCAGCGTCACCCATCGCAATGTCGGCGACGAAGAACAAATTGAGCGCCTGTGACGCTTCGGGAGGCGCCAGTTGGAAAAGACCGCCCAGCTCCTCCTCGCTGTCGATCACGCCGTAAGTATCCGCGTCATCTCCTTCGATCGCGTTGTAGGTGATCTCGCCCAGGCTGATGCCGATCGACGCGTAGACGTCGCCGACCGCTTCCAAGACGTCGACGAAGTTTTCATCATCGATGGCCTGCGTCGCGTCGAAACCGTCGAGCCCGACGAAGTATAGGTTCAAGTCCAGCGCGTTGTCGGCCGCGGGCTCGTTCTTGGTGACGAGCTGGACGTCAGCGTCGAAGCTCTCGGATCCCGAGCGCAGGCGCACCGTCCACTGCCCGGGCTCCACGCTGACGTCGGGGTTTGTCGGTACTAGCAGTGTGTAGAATCCGAACGTCGCGTCCGTGCGGTTGATGGAAATATCCTCCTCGAAGTCGAAGAACACTTCGCCGCTCGGCGAGGTGAGACGTTCGGCGATCATCAGGTCGTCGGGCATCGCGCTGCCATCGACCACCAGTGCGAACGACTCGGTACCTTCCGCCACGTTGACGACCACGTCGACGCCGTCTTCCGAAAGTGGATAGGCTCCGAGATCGAACACCGAGAACGGACCCGTTTGTTCGGGGAGTTCGCCGGGCGCGTCGTCTGTCGAGGAGTCGTCGTCGGTCGCGTCGTCAGCTCCCGCTTCCGCAGCGGGGGCTGCGCCAGCGTCGTCGTCCGCGTCATCGACGCTGTCATCGTCGTCGTCGGTCGCGGTGTCGTCTGTGTCGTCGGTCGTACCCGCTTCCACGGCGTCTTCGTCTTCGTCTTCGTCTTCCGAATCGAAGTCGAACAACGGTGTTCCCCCTTCGGAGTCGCTGGGTTCCCCCTCACTGACCGAACAGCTCGCGAGCAGTAGGCAGCCGCTCAGCCCGACAAGCCAACACGCACTCAGTGAGCCAGCGTGGCGAGTGTTCATGCGCAGACTCATTGGTCCGCTCCTTCACGCTGCGGGGCGCGCTCGGGATCCTTCGGCAACTGTTTGGAGATCTCGATGACCGCGCGTTCGATCTTCAGTCGCAGGGGTGTGTTCGTTTCGACGTCCAAGTGCGCCCGCAAGATGCGTCGACTTTCGGGCACGGCGACGCTGGCGATCGCTCGAACGGCTGCTTCGCGCAAGCGCGTATTCGTGTCCAACAGCAGCGAGCGAACGGCTTCCAAGCTTTGCTCGCCATAGGCCGCGGAGAGTGAACGAGCGGCCTTGCCTCTGAGCAACCAGCCCTCGCTTCTCTGCGTGATCAACTGAGCGAGCAGTTGCTGATTCTCGGTCGACTTGAAGTGACTGAGCGCAGTCGCCGCGCGGCCACGTTTGACTGCCAGCTGCTTGTGGTCGCTGGCGACCTCACGCAGCACTCGAGCTGCATCGGGTCCCAGTGACAGCCACTCGGCCTTGGTGGGGGCGTACTCGGGAGCCGTGAGCATCACTTCGATCTGCCCACGAAGTTCCTTCGTTGGTTCGGCCTGGACCAAGCCAGCGTGACTGAGCACGGCTGCCAGCCCGAACGTTGCGATCCATCGCTTCATGTCTTCACTCCATTCCAGTTGGGGGCGCTACGATTCGATTGCGACCCAGCGATTCCATGGGAACCCAGGAATTCACTGAGACATCGCAAGCGAGGGGCAGTGGCACGGTCGTCGACGGACACGTGCCACTGCGAGGCGGCGATCACTCTTCGGCGTCAGCCTTTTCCATGCGGTTGCCCTTCATCGCTTTGAGCGACTTCTTGCCGCCTGACGCCTCCTCGCCATCCCCCTCGTCTTCACTCTCGTCCCCGTCCTCCTCGGCGCCTTCTTCTTCGCCGCCCTCTTCCGCAGATTCTTCTTCCGCCTCTTCATCGACCTCATCCATGGCCTCGTCCATGCCCTCGTCCTCTTCGGGGGCTGCTTCCTCCTCCATTTCGGCGCTAGCCGCTGGGGTTTCGGGCTCTGGGGTCGAGCCGCCACACGCGGTCAGTGCCAGTGCCAGGGTGCTCAGCAAAGCGATGGTAGAATTGGTCTTCATTGGTCTGTTCCTCTCAGGTTAATTGACTTCGAGCTTGGAACTCGAAGGGATCACTTGCGACTGCGTCCGCAAGCTACTGCTGCTCACGGCAACGGTCAGCTTGCTTGAGACAATGGGTGTAACAGCTTTGGCGAGACGCGGTGTCCACGGTACTGGCTTTGCATCCGTCGGTGCACTCGTCTTGCTTCGTCTTGCAGTGGTCAGCGTTCGACGCGTCAGTGGACGACGTGCTCGCTGCATCGCTTGCGCCAGGTGACGTCGCTTCTTGTGTCGTACTGTCCGTAGGAGTCTGAGTGTCTGCGTCTGGCGAGGCCGCGGCAGGTTGAACGTCAGTTGCCGTTCGCGCCTCGGGCTCAGCGGCGTTCGACGTCGCGCAGGCTCCCACGAACCCGCACAGCTGCACGCTGCAAACGAAGCTGACAATACGGCGCATCTCCACGACTACCACGGCTCCTCTCCCCGCTACGTCAGGTTCGGCGGATTCTCCCCGCTGCCAAACAAATGCGCAAGCGGCAAAGCGCTGAGTGCATGTCGTGGAGTGGGTGAAGTCACGACAGTGTGCTTTGCGTGGCGTACGCTAGGCCCATCAAGACGAGATACACCGCGATACACGAACCTACGAAGATGTACTGGGTGTTGGGCATTTTCCGCGCGGTCGCTCCGATGATCTGATGCCCACGATTGGCGTGGAATCGTCGCTCCTGTTCGAGCAAGCGGCTTCGATCTCGCTCTAGCTCCGCGGTCACCAGGTTCTGTGTCCCACAGTATCGGCAAGCGTCTATTGCTCCGCGATCAGCACGGGTGTCATGGTGTGCGTTCGGGTCGTGCAGCGGCGCTCCGCAGGCGCGACAGCGCGCGGGAAGGCCAGGCTGCTGCGGTGCGCGCGCGAATAACAGTGGACGCACGTTGCGACGATAACCCCGCCTCGCAATGGCCAGTGCAAGACACAACGAAACGGCGAGCCCACCGATCATGATGGGGCCGAACGCAGCATTGACGATCAGCATCGGTCGCAGGTTTGGGGGTGCGTTGGCAATGCCGTCCCATGAACTGATCACCGCCTGCACTAGAAAGAACACAGCAGCCACCGCGAAAGGCCCCGCTACTCTGACGAACGCCCAGCGGCTCTCGTAGATGTGCCCCAGCGCTCTTTCCGTCCCTTCCAGTTGGGCGACGCTCACGGCAGCTTGACGCACGCGACGAGACAGCTCCATTGCGCGCTGGAGTTGGTCGTCTGGAAGCCGACCCACGTGTCTGCAGTAGCCGCAGGTTACGGTCCCGTCCAACGCCGCGTGTGCGGGACCCAAGCACTCGGAACACAACACTGGGGTTTGCTCTTGGCCAAACACGAGATTTTCGACTCCAAAGTGTGTCGTCGCCACGGTAGCCGTTCACCTGATGGCAGAGGCTACGACTCCAAGAAGTTGCGCCATGCGATCGTGCACGGGGATCGTCAGCTCCATTCGCTTCGTCATGTCGAGGCCGATGGCCATGTTGCCGATCTGCCCGCCCATCGCCGCGGTCAGGTTCTTCTGGGTGGGATCCGCACACACGATGCGATCATCGTAGACACACAGGTCCAGTTCCGCGCAGCCGAGTAGTAGTTCCCGTAGCCCGGGTGTCGCCAGCACATGACGCACCGAGGCTTCGCTGTCGCCACAGAGCAAGAACCGCGCATCCAGCTCGGGATCTCCTGACGCTACAGTCACCGGGTACTGTTGCTGCCAGTGACGCTCGGAGTTGCCGAAGATCTCTCGCACGGCCTTCATGGTACTGCTCAGACTCCGCTCGGCGAACTGCACGCGCAGGCGTGGTGGGGCAGCCAGCGGCGTCCACCATGAACCACTACGAGTGATCGTCGTCGTTCTGCCTTCACGCGTGGTTTTGAAGGACTGTTCCGAGTGAACTTGAATTCCGTGAAAGTCGCGAACCATGTGAATGTGATAGCCACCCGGGGTGGATACCAAGTTCTGACCGTGCATGATGTGCGCTTCCAGCGGTTGATCGAGGATGTCCGCGTAGCGATAGCCAGTGCGTTCGAAGAACACACGAAACGCGGCGGGCATTCCAGCCGTGGTCTTGCGCCGAACGTAGACGGTGTATCCGACGGCTGCCGCCATCAGGAGCACAGTGAAGAGCAACTGGGTCGTCATGCACGCAATCTACTCGTACTCGCCACAGGTCATCCCCCAGAGAGTGATGCGCTCTACGGACCCGCCGGGCTTTCGGCCTCTCACGCCCCAACAACGTACCAGTCATTCCATCTGACTTGGACACCTGCAACGCGCCTCTCGCGACGGTCATGACCAGCCGCCGACGGGACCGGGTCCACTGTCCGGGAAGTCGGCGTCCTAGGCCGCTGGCTTCGAGTTAGAGTCCCGCGCCCCAAACGCCGTTGAAGGGCCATGGTCGCAGCAGGCAGCGAGCATGGGCGGGCTCTGTTTGCGAAAAACCCGAGCTATTTCGAGTTTTTGCACTCGGATTGGCGCAGCGAAGTTGCATCCACGGGGCGTTCGCTGCAGGTTGGGGCGCCATGCGGGCAGTCCTCACGAGCGCCAGGCGCGCGCTATTTATCGGGTTTCTCGGCGTCGCGCTGCACGCGTCAACAACCCGAGCCAAAGGCGGCGCTGAGCGCTTCGTACCGAGTAAGCCTCCCTCGAAGACTCAAGTTCAAAAGTCGTCCAAGGAGCGAGGTGTACACCCGTGTGACACACCCGACCCAGGTTTCGGCATCTACCGAAAATGGAATCGTACCCTGCGCAAGGGGCAGTTCATCGTCCCTCAGCGTGGCGGGTTCACCTCGAGCGGTGGCTTCGACGTGATGGTGCATTTTCATGGTCACGAAGCCGTGCGCAAGGAGTGGGTGCAGATGATGAACGGCGCTGTGTTGGTCGGCATGACCCTAGGCACGGGCTCTGGTCCATACGAACAGAACTTTCGCGCGCCCGGCGCCTTCGAGAAGCTGATCGACGAGATTGAAACCGAAGTCGCCAAAGAAACGGGGCGCAAGCGAGTACGGGTGCGCAAAGTAGGTCTGAGCGCGTGGAGCGCAGGGTACGGCGCCATCGAGGCGATTCTTCGTAGCAGCTATGGCAAGCGGCTGGTCGATAGCGTAGTGTTGTTGGACGGGCTGCACACGGGATACCACGGCCGTCTATTGGACGACGGGAAGCTGAGCCCCTTCGTCGACTTTGCACGCCGTGCCGCAAGAGGTGAGCGTTTCATGTTCGTCAGCCACTCGTCGATCATTCCGCCGGGCTACGCGTCGACCACGGAAACGGCGAACTTTCTCATTCACAAGTTGGGCGGTAAGCCCAACGCCGTGGGTAAGCGCCGAGGTGATCCCATGGGTCTCGACCTGATCTCCAGGTACACGCGCGGCGCGTTCCACGTGCGAGGCTACGCTGGTAACGACACGCTCGACCACTGTGCACACATCGGTCTCTTTCGGGATGTGCTGCAGGTGCACATCAAGCCCAGATGGAACACCCCCCGCGGGCGCAAGTAGTTGCGGCACCAACGTGACTCGCGACGAGTTACCGCGTCGGATGAATCGATCGCGTTGACGGCGTGTGATACGTCGAACCTGCTCGATTGACTGTTGCCTCGGGACGTGGAGGCGCGGGCCCTGCGCGGCTCCCTCTGCGGACTGAGCATTGGTCTCATTTCATTCTGTGAGGACGCCCGCCGATCTCGGCGCCTGAGGCTGTTTCCCCTGCGGGGTCCCAAACGAACGGGTCCCGCGCGGCGGCACGCCGCGTGGGTAAATGAGGCTTGGGGTTGCTCGAAGCCAGAAGGCTGCTCCGCTACGGTTCTCGTGAAAACAGCCTCAGCCACCGAGCTTGACGGGCGGGTTTGCTGCCATGCCAGGCAATGCAGCGACGATATGGGGCGACGATCAGACCAATGTTCAGCTCTGCGGACTGAGCGGCGAGGCGCGGGCTCGCGGGTGCACAGGTGAGACAGCGCGCTGGCTGCCTCGGAGCCCACATGAACCTGCGTTCGACTTGCGCGATGGGTAGCCGTGTTGTGTTCGCCCATCACGTCAACCCAGCATCGACCGTGTTGCGATGGTGATGTGCGAAGTGGCTAGAGTACCATGCACTCGTGCGACGCGATCGACTCGCGTTGTGTGCTCGTGCTGGCTTGACGCCCCACGCCAGCGCCAGCACACTGACCTGAAACGGGGTCGGTTTCAAAGACCGACTCGCTTGGACTTGATTGCTCACGAGCCTCTGGGGTGGCACTTCTGCCTACCGCACCGACCGCTCACTTACGAGTTCAGCCCCAAGACCTGATTTGCGGCTCGCTTTCGCAACACGCACATCACCTTCACCCGTGAACCTATCGGGTTCACTAGCCTCGGAACGATCTATGCGCACCATCAAACTTCAAAGCCTCATCGGACACGCCATTCAATACGCGCTGCTCAGCGCTGCGGTAGGTTGCGGCACGCAGTCTGCAGACTCCGACACGGACGATACTGCGCGGACGACCGGCGCGTCCAACGCTGATGACGAGGCGAGCGACGACACGTCCAGTAGCGCTGATGACGATAGTTCGAGCGATGAGACTTCGGGCGATGATGACGACGACGCAGCGAGTGACGATACTTCGGGGGACGATGACGAGACGAGTGACGACGGCTCGGGGGATGACGGCTCGGGGGACGACGACGACGCGAGTGACGACAGCTCGGGGGACGACGCCTCGGGGGACGACGACGACGTAGCGAGCGACGACGGCTCGGGTGACGACGGCTCAGCGAGCGACGATGCTTCGGGTGATGATGACGATGTAGCGAGCGACGATGCTTCGGGTGATGATGACGACGCAGCGAGCGACGACGGCTCGGGTGACGACGACGTAGCGAGCGACGACGCTTCCTCTGACGACGACGACGTGTCCGACGATGCTGCAAGTGACGACGCCTCGGATGACGATGACAGCTCCGAGCCGCCGCAGTGGGAAACGCTCGAGTGTCCAGCGGAGGGGACGTCAGCGTTCGAAGACATGAACCTCACGACCGACTACGACGTGATTGAACGGCGAACAGCTTGGCCCAGTCTCCCTTCAGGAGTGTCACTCTCTGACACGATCGACGACTCTCACGGCACGGCCTGCGCCACCGCGAGTGACGAAGAGGCGTGTAACCTCGCGATGGCGGACGCTTGGCCCGACAGTGATGGCGAGTGGTTTCGTTGTGAGCAAGTCGGCTGTTCGTATACGGGCCTAGTCGTAAACCTTGGCGACGACGTCGAGTTGGCGCAGACGCTGGACGCCATTTTTGCGATCCTGGGTGACATAGATACGCTCGAAGAGGCCGTGTTGTGGGGGCAAGCTAACGGCTATACGATCACCTGCGGGTATTCGCAGGTTCAAGCCGCCGAAGTTGGTTTCCGTTTCGCCACCGAGGAGCAGGTGAGCGATTGTCCCGTACAAATGGCGGACGTCACCTTCAACGTGTTGCCCGACGGCACCATCGACGAGACGTCACGTGAGCTTCAGCCAGAAACGAACGTGTGTATCGGGCGTCGGCCATCTACGATGAGCGGTATCGATCATGATTGTTCGAACCCAGACGCAGTTGCCGACGAGGTAGGAGAATACTTCGCTGAGGTGGCGGCTCTCGAAGCTGCCGCGGTGGAAGCTTTCTCACACATGATGGACGAGCTTCGCCGTTTCGGCGCGCCAACTGGTCTGATTGACGCTGCGGCACGCGCTCGCAGCGATGAGCAGCGTCATGCTCGCGTCACCGCGACACTGGCACGGCGTTATGGCGTGCAGCCGAGCACGCCTCGTGGCCCGAGTCCCCAAGAGCGCGATCTCTATGCGTTCGCCCTCGAAAACGTGATCGAAGGGTGCGTTCGCGAGACTTTCGGCGCGGCCTACGCCGCTCACCAGGCGGTGGTCGCAAAGGATCCCGCCGTACGTTTCGCGTTGCGCAGTATCGCGCTCGACGAGACTCGTCACGCGGAGCTGTCGTGGTGTATTCATGCCTGGGTGCTCCCGCGTTTGACAGTCGAGCAGATCGCGTCACTGCAATCTGCAATGCGCGACGCCGTGGCGAAACTGCGCGACGAATCGCTCGCGCCCGTACCCGAGCGGGTGCAGTCGTTGGCTGGCGTTCCCGGCTCGGCAGCGGCGCTGGCGTTGCTCGATGATCTCGAAGCAAACCTGTGGCGTGAGGCAGCGCGCGCCGCGTGATGCGCAGTTGACGCCGTTTGATAGGTGCTCGGCAGCGTAGCTGCCGAGCGTGGCAGGTGCCCTGACTGGGACTTGGCGGTCCCGACTCTTGGCGTTCCGCGCCTCGCGGTGTAAGCGTCGGGCGATGGTTCGATGGCTTCATCTCGCCCGTATCGCGCTATTTATCGCTGCCTGTCTGTATGTTCCGTCGCTCGCCGCACAGGTCAACGTCGAGCCGCTTCGTGCCAAGCTGAAGGACGGGGGCGCGACGTATCACTTTCGTGGCGCCCTCTCGATGCATCAGGGCAACACCAACGCCTCCGCAGCGTCAGCAGGTGCCCTCACGGGGTGGAGCACGGGGCCTTATCTCGGCTACTTGAACGCTACCGTCGACTACGCCGAATCGAACTACGAGGCTAACGTGACGAAAGTGTTTGCTCACGCGCGTTTCGACCGTCGACTCGTGCGAGCCCTTCACGGCGAGGTGTTCGTCCAGTTCGAACACGACCCGTTCCGCGAGCTGGATACGCGCGAGTTGTTCGGTAGCGGTCCACGTCTCGAGTTCGATTGGGAGCAGTGGAGGCTTCACGGCGGGATGTCGTACATGTTGGAGTTGACCAAACGCCGCGTGGGGGCTGCGGCGGGTGAGTATGTCGCGCGCCATCGCCTGAACAACTACGCAACGGTCAACTACACGCCACACCCGAACGTGGAGCTCAGCGAAACGGTTTACTTTCAGCCGCGTTTCGATCGCGTCAGCGACTACTTCTTGCTCAGTATCTTCGGCGCGAAGTTCAGTGTCACATCCACGCTCTCGACGGGAATCGATCTGATTTATCGTCGGGAGAACGTCGTGCCTGCGGGGGTCGAGCAGGACGATGTGCAAATGATGAACTCGATCAGCTTGACGTTCTAGTGGACGCAGCGACGAGAGCTATGTGCGCAGCAACTTACGAACGCGCAGCAGCCAGTACGTCCACAACACGTTGAAGCAAATGAAGATCCCCAGGAAACCAGCGACGGCCACGGGCGCGCCCAACAGCACATCCCACAAAAGCCCCGCACACGCGGTGGCAGACCACATGCACTTGAGGCTCAGCAGGTTTTCATAACGCTCGAGCGGCGAGTGACGTTCGAGCAACGATTGTGTTCCGATGCCGACCAACGCTGCAGCAACGATGCGCGAAGTGACCGTGTCCACGCTCTCCCAGCCCAGCGCGCCCAAGAAGGCTTCGGGAAAAAAGAACAATGGGATCGCGAACAGCCAGTCCGCGACGAAGTGCAACACGAAACTGTGACGCAGGGCAGGCGGCACTTGCCGCGGAGCCTGCGCCTCACCGATCACGTCGCTATTCGGCACTTTGCGCGAGCTGAACCGAACGCGCGCGCTCGGAGTTCGTGGTGTAAACACCAGGCCCGTAAGTGCGGGCGTACCGATCCGCACACTCTTTGGTTTGCGCGGAGATCATGTCGAACCACTGCAGCCCGGGGAGCTGACGAATGTGCGCATCGGCTTGCCGCAGCGGCCTGCGTGCTTCTTCGTCGCCGAACAAGTGCGCCGCGACGAAGTCGAGGTTGTTCTCACCACCCACGCCCGAGCCCACCAGCGTCCAGAAGCGTTGCAGAGCGAAGCGCACGAAACGCTGGGCGATCTTGTCACCCGTCATGCGCTTTTGCGCTTGGTGATAATAGAACGCCATGTGACGACGCTCTTGCCGCGCCATGCGATTGCACAAGGTGGCGACCACGGGATTGGCCGTGCGTCGTTCGATCACTTGGTAGGCGGCTGCCGCCGTGGCTTCGTTGATCGCGCCCCACGCCATGTGCACTGCGATGAAACGCGGCGTCAGCATCGCGGCCATGTGAGACAGCGCTGCTTCCACGAATTCGCGGATGCCCGAGCCCGTCGTGGTCTCGGTGTAGTGATCGGGCGTTTCGGGGTAACCCGCTTCCGTCAGCAACTTCGTGATCGCGCGCCCGTGGCACAGCTCTTCGTAAACCCATACAGACAAGAAGTTGACGATCTCCGGATCTTTCGTGCTGTGTCCGGCGAGCAGGTCGCGCATGTAGAGGATCGTGTGGGACTCCGTGTCCGCCATGTAGCGCAGCACTTTGGCCTCGACTTCCGAGAGGCCGATGCGTCGGCACAACTCCCAATCCAGATCGTCAATTTGGACGCCACCTGCCAGTTCCAAGAACCGATCGATATTGAACTCTTTCATGTCACCCATTCGACCCCACCACGCTGAGCGCGTGGCAGGCTGGCCTGCGTATACTACAGACACCCGGGCGGCAAGCGCACAGAGTGGGGTCGAACACGACGCGGCGCCCTACGGCGACCTCGGCTTACACTCATACTCGCAAACGCCAAATCTGCGCGGACCCGCGCACGTTCGAATCCGGGTTGCAGCCCGCCGCCGTCTCACCCGACGCGAGACGCCGCTCGAGCGCTCCGCACCCGGAGAAAACACCGCCGAGCCTAGACCAAGTCCCACCCTATTCATAGTTTCAGTCGTCGGGTAACTGCGCTTTCCACGACACTCGCGGAAGCTCTTCGCGCACATCTTTCGTGTTTCAGGGGCGGGCCTAACGCAGCGTTCCCACCGCCCGCGTTCGCTGACTCCACACGAGTGCTTCGGCCCGTCGAGTCGTCGTCGGTGGAAGGCTCGGCCGTGGGCCTCGCCTGACGTTCGTCGGGGTTGCAGTCCGACGTACGCTCAACCCTCGGCGCTCGCGACTCGAAATACGGGTTCGGTGCCTTGCTCGAAGTTGGTGATGTTGCTCAGCGTCGTTCTCGAAATGTTGTCCAGTGCTTCGTTGGTCAGGAAGCCTTGGTGCGCGGTGATGAGCACGTTGGGGAACGTGAGCAAACGGGCAAACACGTCGTCGTCGATGATGTCGCTCGAGTGGTCGTCGAAGAACAGTGACTCCTCCTCTTCGTAAACGTCGAGACCCAAGCATCCCAAGTGGCGCGATTTCAGGGCGCGGATGAGTGCGGCGGTGTCGACCAGTCCGCCGCGGCCCGTGTTGATCAACATCGCGCCGGGTTTCATCGCCGCAAGCGCTCGTTCGTCGATGATGTGGCGTGTCGCGGGCAGCAGTGGACAGTGCAGACTGATGATGTCTGAGTGGGCGAGCAGTTCGGAAAGTGACACGTACTCGGCGCCGAGGGCGATGCAATCCGGGTTGGGTTTGGGGTCGAACGCGAGCAAGCGGCACCCGAAGCCAGCCATGATGCGCGCGAAGCACACACCGATCGTCCCCGTCCCGACGATTCCGACGACCTTGCCGCGCACGTCGAAGCCGCACAGTCCGTCGAGCGAGAAGTTACCTTCCCGAACCCGAGCGTACGCGCGGTGCAGCTTGCGGTTCAGGCTCAAGATCAAACCGACAGCGTGCTCGGCGACGGCATCAGGTGAATACGCGGGCACGCGCGCAACCGTCAGCCCCAAGCTCGCGGCCGCCGCGACGTCGACGTTGTTGAAACCCGCGCAGCGCAGCGCGATGAGACGCACACCGAGTTCGCGGAGGCGACGCAACACGGGTTGTGTCAGCTGATCGTTCACGAAGACGCAGACAGCTCGAGCGCCCTCGGCGAGTGTTGCGGTTTGTTCGTCCAGATGTGTTCGAAAGAATCGTAGTTCGTGACCGTGGCGCGTGTTGGCGGCGAGGAGGTGCTCCTCGTCGTACGGCTTGCTGCTGTAAACGGCGACCAACATTGGTCGCCGTTGTGCGCCAATCGCAGCGGGTTGTTAAGCCGTTTTGGTGGCTTGATGACGCGACGCGTAAACTCGTGCCGTTCGTAGACGGGTCGCACGCGGACGGGGGCTGTTGCCGAATATTGCCGAAGCACACGGGTGGAGTCAGCGAACGCGGGCGGTGGGAACGGCTCGTTAGGCCCGCCCCTGAGTGCGCTCGAACCGAGCCACACTGGATTTGTGTAGCTCACTGAGAAACCTCTCACGCCGAGTTAGCAACGGTACACTTCACACCGCTACGCGCGGATCAATGTGGCGCCGCTAGAATGACGGTAGGATATTGATATTGTTGTAAATTTAGTGCGCATGCCGCGCGTTGCGAAAAGCTTCGCGGAAGAATCGCGCGACGCCCTGATTGCCTAAATCCGCGAGCGGTTAGCTGGGGATTGGGAGGGTGGGCTGAGGCATCAGAGCGCAGCACACCGTCCACTCACGACCCAGTCGGGCGTTCGCGACCAACGATCGAAGACCGCCTCATGACCAAGTGGTCTCGTGCTCGCTTCGCGCCTCGGCGGATCGCTCTCGAGAGCTCCCCAACAGCCTGCTCCTCCCAACAAGTTAGTGAACCCTATGATCAAACGAACCAAACTTCTCGTTGCACCGCTTCTCTCATTGTCGTGCAGCCTCGGTCTCGCCGCGTGCGGTGAAGATTCCTCGGGCTCAGACACGGACACGGGCGCCGTCAGCGGATCCCCGAGCACGACCACCAGCGCTACGGGCTCAGCCCCAGGGACTGGGACCATGGGCGCCGGGTCGATGACGGCTGGAAGTGGAACCGGTACCAGCATGACCACTGGAACCGGTACTGGCAGTGGAACCACAACCAACACGGGCGCAACTGGCACCAGCGCATCTCCGGGCGCGGGCGGCGGCGCGAACCCCACTCCTCCGATGACGGGCGGCGCAGGTGGCGGAGGCACTGACGATGGAAGCGCGGTCGGTGATCCCGGAGCGGGCGGCGGTCCAGGTGCGGGAGCGGGCGGCGGCGCTGGCGGTGGTGATGGTCAGGTTGACGAGGATCCAGGCGGTGGGATGATCGACGACTCCGGCGCCACCGACGACATGAGTGAAGCCGACGACACTAGTGAGGCCGACGATGGTGGCGAGACCGACGATGGTGGTGAAGTTGCCGCTCCCGTCGATCTGAGCGACTGTGTTCTGCCCGACCTGCCTCCAGTCGGCGAACTGCCGCGAAACGAGAAGCTTCCCGATCCGTTCACCTTCTTCGACGGAACGCCCGTTACGACCAAAGCACAGTGGGAGTGCCGTCGCAGGGAGATTCAGCACATGGCCGCAACGTACATCTACGGCCCGTACCCCTTCGAGCCAGACGAGACCACGGGAACAGTCAACGGTGGCGAAGTCACGATCGTAGCTACGGAGGGTGGCAACTCCGAAACGTTCACGGCCAGCATCAGCGGTAACGGTGACGTGATTCGCTTGAACATGGGGTCGGGGATGTTGCCCCAAGGCAAGAACCTGTCGTTCGGTGGCGGCTTCGAAGGCAAGATCAGCAGCCTGTTCGGTCTCTCCGGACAGATGAACACCAACGTGGCGACGGGCTGGATGGTAGATCGACTGATTGAGGTACTCGAGCAGAACCCGGACAGCGGTCACGATCCGACCAAGCTGGTGGTCTCGGGATGTTCCGGTTGCGGCAAGGGAGCGTTCCTGGTCGGCGTGTTCAGTCGCATCCCGATGACGGTCATCGTCGAGTCGGGTGGCGGCGGCGCTGCTAACCTGCGCCAGGCAGAGTGGTTCAGAAACGGTGACGGTAGGTCGTCGTGGCAGTGTTCCGGCACCCCTCCCCAGAGCATCGATAACCTCGAAGAAAATGGGATCTGTGGTCCGTGGGTGACCAGTGTCGCGCAACCGCTTCGCAGTCAACCGGATCTAGTGAACCACCTGCCCTTCGATCAGCATTTGCTGCTCGCCACCATGGCTCCGCGTTACCTGGTACACTTCTCGAACGACAATGGTACGGACTCCTGGTGCCACCTCGGCGGAACCTGCGAAGCGCTCTCTGCGTGGGCAGCCGCACCTGTCTGGAATGCGTTGGGAGTTCCGGAACGAATGGCGTTTGAGATCTACAGCGGCAACCATTGCTCGGCTGGAGACACTGGCATCGCGGCCGCCATGTTCGACCGCGCCTTCGGCGGGAACGCCAACGCCGACACGGGGGGGGTGTTCATCCAAGACAGCCGTCTGCAGCAACCCCAAGGTGAATGGGAAGGCATGTGGATCGATTGGGACATGAACACTGTGCTTCAGTGATCCGCATTCTCGCAGGCGAGCTGAGCAGCAACTAGAGACGAGAAGCCCGGCCATCCCAAACGGTCGGGCTTCGTTTTTTTCGGCAGACGCCCGCGTGTTGCGGGGGTGAGCGAGGTGTGGCCCCTGCGCGGGGGGATCGGGGCGCGCGGACGGGGAAGCGTGCGTGATCGACGTCAGGGGTCTGGCGGCGCGCTCGTTACCTCGGTGGCCCATCCAACCAAGGCGGACCTCGCGATCACCAGGTTGCGGAATCGAGCACGGTGATCGAGGAGCCTGGGCTGCCGGGTGCGCTGCCACCCGAGCTGCTGGACTCTGGGGGCGGCTCGACGGGGGCGGGCGGTTGGATACCGATCACCTCGAGGGCGCCCGTTACGTCGGTGCTGCCGGCTACGTCGTAGGTCGAGGTGAAGCTGATCGTGGCGCTGTCGTAACCCGTCAAGTCGACGCCCGTGATGCCGAACTGAGTTTCGAAGTCGGCAATCGGCACGTCGCGAACCATGTACTCGTTGAAGATGAGCTCCACCGTGGACAGTTCGCCGCTGTCGCCGAGCTGTCCGAACAGATCGACTTCGAGGGTGCTGTCGATGCGCCCGTCGGTGGTCGTGGTGTGGGCCATCGCGGGCAAGAGCAGGGTTGGCGGGAAGTTGTCGGGCATGAGGCAGCCGAAGCTCTTGCCGTCAGCGTCTTCGAGGCGCGTCACTTCGATGCTCAGCTCGGTTTGGCTCTGGTCGTTCCAGGTCATCGTCAACGCGTCCTCGGTGTTGACCGTCGAGAGCAGGTCGTCGGGAGTGAACTCGCCCAGGTTGGCGTCGATGGCCACGGGGATTTCGTAAACTTCGCACGGATTTTCGCCCCAGGTCGCGAGCTCGAGCTGCCCCGCGGACGCCACTTGGCCGTCGTTTTGTTCGACGATTCCTCCGATCGTGCCCGCGAACAGATCGCCTGGACCGAGTTGGGTTTCGATGCTGAACTGTCGCAGGTTTACGTTCTCCAGCTCAGGTACGGAAACGCTCAAATCGCCCATCAGCTCCGTGAGTTCGAAGGGCAGGGAGAGCGTTGCCAAGTAGGGGGTGCTGGCGTGCAACGTGCCTTGGAAGCTTTCGGCGAACGCGCCGCCTGCCGTGTTCAGGGTTACCTGGACGTCGATTTCGAGGCGATCTGAGCAGCCACCGAGAAGAGCGGGTCCCGCCAGCAAGTTGCCGTTGGTCGCCGAAGAAGAGCTGGCTTGCGACGTGATGTAACGCACGCCGTCTGAAGTAGGGGTGATCACCATCGTGATCTCACTCGTTCCACTTTCGGGAGTCACGAGCGCGGGCACGGCCCCGCCGCGGCTGAACGCCATCGGCTCCAGCCACTCGAGGGGCGCTTGCTTGTTGCCCGTGGCAAACGCGATTACCTCTGACGGCGCGAAGCCGAGCGTCGTTTCGGCGTCGAGGTCGTCAATCGTTTGTGGATCTTCGTCGCAATTGCCGCCGTTGTTGCCCCCGAGCGCGCCACCGTTCGACGGGTCTCCTTCGGAGCCATTTCCGATACCTGGCCCTGTCACTTCGCCGCCCGTTTGCCCCGCGGACTCGAGGTCACTGCTCGAAAGCTCGTCGGCGCTGCCGCCGCTGGAGTCTGATTGGGTACGGCAGCCAATCAGGCCGATCACGAGTGCGAGCGAGAGGGAGGCGGTCGATGAGCGAAACATGGTGCGGTCCTTTTCGGTGGGCAGAGCGCGGCCCTGCGATGATGCAATATGAGCACGCGACGCGGACCGTCGCTAGTGATGAACTGCATATTCCATAGGCGACAATCGCCGTATTGTGTGCATAACATTCATACATGGATTACGAAGCCGCAGCTTCGCAGCTAGTTCGAGCACTCAGGGGTAAGCGATCCCAACCCGCGTTGAGTCGTCGTTTAGGCTACAGCAGCAACGTCGTCTATCTGTGGGAGGCGGGGCGCTCGTTCCCGACGGCGGCCAAGACCATGGCCCTCGCCGAACGCGTGGGCGTCGATCCGCGAGTGGCGTTGCGGCGCTTCTTCCGCAAGCCCGGGCAGTGGCTCGATGCGACGGACTTCGGCACGCGCGGTGGAATCGCGCGACTGCTGACGGACTTGCGTGGGCGCGCGACGATCGCGGAGCTGTCGCGCAACATGGGTCGTGATCGTTACGCCATCACGCGTTGGCTCAGTGGTGCGACCCAGCCTCGCTTGCCCGAGTTCTTGCACTTCGTGGACGTGTGCACCTTACGCCTGCCCGACTTGCTCGCGTGTTTCGTCGATCCACTGAGCTTGCCGGCCGTTCGACGGCAGTGGCGCGCGCTGATGGCGTCGCGCGCGACGGTCAACGACGCGCCGTGGTCGCACGCGGTACTGCGCGCGCTCGAGCTTTCGGATTACCACGCGCTGCCGCGACATCAGCCGGGTTGGATCGCGAATCGCATCGGTATTTCCGCCGAGGAAGAACAGCGCTGTATTTCGCTGTTGTCGCGATCGGAGCAGATCAGGTTCGTCAAGGGGCGCTGGGTGCCGCGCGGCGTGGCTACGGTCGACATACGCCACGAGCCCGACGCCGCGCGCAAGCTGGCGAGCTGGTGTGCAGAGCGTGGTCGCGAGCATTTGGAGCAGGGGCTCGCGGGCAACTTCGCGTTCAACTTGTTTTCGATCTCCGAACAAGACTTGGAGAAGCTCCGCGAACTCCAGCGCGACTACTTCAAACAACTGCGCGCCATCATCAAAGACTCTCAGCCCGCGGAACGCGTCGTGATTGCGAACATGCAGTTGTTCTCGCTCGACCCTGCGGAGCAGAAGCGCGAGTGAGCCTCTACTTGCGATGAGCTAGGCGCGTAGCCATCGAAGCGACCACCTGGGTGATACCGCGTCGATTGCTGTTTCCAGGGGGAGTGGCGGGTTCTGAAAGCCCTCGCTCCGACGGGCCTTGGGAAAATCGCTCGCGGTCACTGCGTGAGCTTTGGCGCACCGTTCATCAGCTGCCCGCTCCGCTTGCTACTCTGCAAGCCACCGCGCGCGTCAATGCCCGAAGTGACTTCGACGTTTCGACGAAAGCAGCTTGGATGAGGCGTCGAAACATGTGCGTTGCGCTGCAACTGGACGGCGCGCGACGTGTGTCTCGTCGAGGCTCGTTGTTGCAACTCGTGTTACAACTCTGTGACGATTGGCGTTGTCATCGCTGATGATAACCCGTAGGGTGCCGCCCGTTTTTCAGGTGGTATCTATGAATCGACTCGAAAGTAGCTCCAAAATTTGCGCCGCCATCGCGGTGATCACGTTGTTACAGTCGTGCAACAGTGACGACACCGCAGATGGTGCTGCAGCGGGCGCAATGACGTCGACGGAGCCCTCCCAAACTGCTCAGTCGACTGCAAACACGTCCGCTTCTAATGGAGCTGCGCCGGGTGGGACCGAACAGCCTGGTAATGCAGGTATGTCGTCTGGCACCGCTCCACCGCAAGGAACTGCAGACGGTACGTCAGGTGACGACTCGTCCAATCCCCCTGGGATGGGAACCACGGATGACGCTGCGCTGGCGGATGACGCTGCGCTGGCGGATGACGCTGCGCTGGCGGATGACGCTGCGCTGGCGGATGATGGCGCCGCTGACGACACGGACTCGACAGGTGGCGCTGACGACATGGGTGATCTGGATGATCCGGGTGCGACGGATGATTCGGCTCAGCCAGACGACGGGGCCAGCGCAGACGACGCGGCCGCAGTGGACGACGGAGCCGCAGCGGACGATCCGGCTAGCGCTGGGGCAGAAGATTCACCACCGACGTTGATCGGGGCGGTGACGTTCTCGGAACCGAGCCAGTCCTTCCAAGGCACGCTCACGGTCGAGCTGGCCAGCGAGCGTGAAGGCGACATCCATTACACCACGGACGGCACACTACCGAGTTCGAGCTCGCTGCTGTACGAGTCGGCGCTGCAACTCGAGACGAGCACCGAGCTGCGAGCGATGGTTTACGCCGATGGTGCGCCTCAGGGGTTACCCAGCACCGCGCTGTACGTCGCCAGAGACTTCGATGTGACGTCGGATATCCCGCTGTTGATCATCGACGGGTTCATGGGCGGAAAGCCCACGGACAAGGAAGTTTTTCGACGAGCGGCCTTCATGCTGTTCGAGCCCGAAGGGGGCGAAGCATCGCTCGCGAACCTGCCCACGGTCGCCACTCGTTCGGGTCATCACCTACGCGGGCAGTCTTCGCAGTCACACCCCAAGACCCCGTATCGTGTCGAGTTGTGGGACAACGACGGCCAAGACGCTGACTACCCGATCGCGGGGATGCCCCCAGAAGCGGACTGGGCGTTGATTAACCTCTACGTGGACCGTTCCCTCGTCCGCAATGCTTTCGCTTACGAACTGGGGCGAGAGATCGGCTTGACCGCACCGCGACAAGCGTTCGCGGAAGTGTACATCAACCACGACTCGGGAGTGGTCAGCGAGTCCCACTACGAAGGCGTCTACAACATCACCGAGACGATCAAGAATCAGAAAGATCGACTCAACCTCGAGCAGCTCGACGACGGCGACATCGCTCCCGACCAGTTGTCTGGCGGCTACATCATGTCGTTCGAGTACGAGGCGACAGAAGGAACGACCATCGAATGTTCGGGGTCCGACCTATTCAGTCGAAGCGCACCAGGTTCGTTCAACCCGATCCCCGTGACCGAAGGATTCTGCTGGGATCACCTGGAGCTTCGCGACCCCGATCCAGCGAACCCCGAGCAACTCGAGTGGGTCACCGACTACATTCAGCAGTTTCACGATGTTCTGCACACAGAGCCCATCGGCGCATACGACGAGCTGATCGACGTTCCCTCGTTCGTCGATTTCTTCCTGATCACCGAGCTCACTCGCGACATGGATGCGTACATCCGTAGCGCGTACTTTCACAAGGAGCGCGACGGCAAGCTGTTGGCGGGGCCGCTTTGGGACTTCGATCTGTCGATGGGTGCGGGCGGCTTCTTCGAGAACACGCAGGCCGATGGTTGGCAGGTCGCCAATCGCCGAATCGTTCACGACTGGTTCATCGTGCTCACTCGAGATCAGGCGTTCATCGATCTCGTCGGTGCGCGTTGGGCGGAGTTGCGTCAGGGGGCGCTGTCTGACGCCAACATCACGGAGCTCATCGAGTCGATCAGCACGCCGCTCACCGCTGCAGCAGCACGCGATCATGAGATCTGGAGCGTTAGCACCGTGCGCACACAATACAGCGTCGTCGAGATCCCCGAGGGCGATACTTGGCAGGCCCAAGTCACTGCGCTGCGCGAGTGGTTGTTGCAGCGCGCGGCGTGGTTGGACGGCGAGGCGGGGAATTCGTTCTCCGTTCCCGACTACCCGTACGTACCCTGAGATGGCGTCGCTTGCAGCGGCAAAGAGGGCAGCGCCCCGCACTCCAGTGCGCTCATCTCCCCCATGCGCAGGTGAGGTAGCGTACGGCTACGTCTTCGGCTCTTCGAAGTGCACCAGCTGCATCAATACCAACGCGGCACACTCGCTTGGTTCCGAGGCCGCGACGATTCCGCGTGTTTCGCGGAACGCCTGCCGCAAGCGTTCTTGAATCAACTGCAGATCGGCACGCGACACGCTGAGCAAGTTGTAAGCGAACCAGTCTCGCTCACCTCGCTCTGCGCGCTCCAACGCAAGCCTGAGCCAGTGGGTTCGCAGCTGACGCATGCCCTGCGGTGCGACCCGCGTGTCGACGCTGAGCGTGCTGACGACACGGTAGCCGGGGCCCTCGCGACGTATCACCCCAGCATCGAGCAACCCTCGGAGCGCAACATCGAACTCGGCCACGTCGATGCCGAGCCACGCCGCGAGCGCTTCATGCGTCAGGTCTGGGTGCGTTTGGTACGCGGTCGTTTCCAAGACGCGTAGAATCGCCTCCGTCCAGGGGAGCTCGAAGGCTAACGTCTTTGCCGCTTCGGTTTGGCGATGAATGGTCTGGAGGCTCGGAACCTGGGCGATCGGCACGAGCTCTGCGACCCAGTCTGGCGCGCGTCCTGTCAGGGCGTCCACGAGCTCTAGGAACTCGTGCAGCTTTGGCGTGGTGTGCCCTGCAAGCCAACGACTGACGCTGTAACGTGAACGATTCACGCGCTGCGCCAGCTCGACGATGGATGTTCGCCCGCGCAGTCCCCGAAGCCACTCGTCGATCGCCCACTTCCCATCGGCGTCGTCGGGGGGTGTGCTCGGATGAAAGTTGGCAAACGCCTGGCGCACGGGCAGTCGCGAGAGCTGCGCCGCCCGCAGCACTTCGTTCACGGTTGGGTGACGCCGCCCGTGCTCCCAGTCTGTGATGGGGTTCGAGCGATAGCCCAGGCGGCGAGCGAAGGCGATCTGAGAGCGTTTGCCGCGAATCGCGCGCAAAACCTCCACGGCTGCGCGGCGATACAGCTCCGCATCCCGCTCGCGGAGTGCGGGTTTCTGACCTGAGGGGTGCATCGTAGTTTCCCAGTTATGCACTATGTGGGGACTCGGTGGGATACGAAACGTTCATTGTTGCGGTATTTAGACCTGGTTCGGAGGCGAGCTGCCTGGCAGCCTTTGAGCATGCTCTCGCTCAAACCCCGCTCTTTCAGTCTTACTGCTCGCCGCCTCGTTCTCTCGTCGTTGGGCCTGCTCGCGCTGGCCAGCTGCGCGTCGTCAGAATCAGACGATTCGACTTCGGCAGCGACGGATGCCACGGCTGGCGGCACCGACGACTCGACCACCGCCGATGACTCAGCTGGTGAAAGCCCGGACTCGATGCGCGAACAAGACGACGGCGCGGGAGCGGCCGTGGACGGGCAGCCTGCGGAACAATCTGGCGGCGCTTCTGCCGTGGCTGGCGGCCAGTCTGGCGGCGAGAGCGAAGGCAGTGGCGCGGCGGAACGTCCAGCGACGGACCTGGTCTGTGCGTGTTTGGACACGTTCCTTCAAGACGATTCCACGCCAGTTGCAGTACGGGCCAGCGTCGTGCGCATCGAGGGGACCTGCGCCGAACTGCGCGTCGAGGAAGCGTTGGCGGAGATCTGGGGAATCGACGTGGGTGATGTGATTGGCGGCAGCGTGGAGCCGCTGTGCCCGGGAGGCGACACTCACGAGTACGCCGAGGGCGACCAAGTCTTGGCGGTCTACCAACAGCACTACGAGTCGTACCTGGACTGCCCGGAGTACCAGGCTTGCACGGAAGAACTCTGTGGCGAGCAGCCCGACGGTGAGGCGGACATCAGCGAATGGGATCGCTGTGACGGCCAGTGCGTCGAAGACACCCGACAGGTGTGCGACAAGCTGACTCCCGAACAAGAGCAGATGACTGGCACCTTGCGACTCGCACCCTTGGACGAAAGCGATGTGAGCTTCTTCTGGGCGGGGGCACTGCGTACGGAGACGCTCGCCGAGCTCTCTGAACCAGAGTGCCGCATGCGTCACGCCGAACAGAGCGAAGCGCACCAGGCGGAGCAGAAGGCTCAGCAAAACGCCAACGACGGCATGCAAGCAGATGCACCGCCGCCAAGCGGCGGCGAGACCAGCGCAGCACCCGAGCCCGGTCCATCCGCGATGCCTGGCGGGACGGCCCCTGAAGCCTGTCTACTCCCGGGCTGGGAGCGCTACTTCGAGGACTCGTCCCCTGAGGATGGATCGGAAGACACTGACGCGGGCGTACGCGAAGTCAGTCCGAGCGGCGATGCTGGAGCTCCCATGGGAGTGAATCCACCCGATGCAGCGCCGCTCGAAGATCCCGACGCAGGTTGACCCGTCGCGCCTCATACTTCTGCCTCGGCGGCGTGAGATGGGCGTTGTATTACCGCAACGCTTGATCACCCGCCGCGGCGTATGAGGTTCGTTCGTACTTGCTCCCATGCATCCGTAGCATTCAGCCGCCGCCGTTGACGCTGACGAGCCGTCGCTGCTAGGTTGTGCGAGGTGTCGGGGGCCGCGACGTGCGCGGTGGGGTGACACTCATGGAGGGAGCATGCTCAGTCGAGTGGGTCTATCGTTGCATAGTGTCGTGCCTTGGTCGTTGTTGTGCGTGTCCATGATGGCCGCGAGCTGTCGGCCAACCTACGAGCCGAGCGTTCAGAAGCCCGTGGGCCCAGACGGAGACCCAGGAGGAAACGACTACACCGTGCAGTGTTCGGGGTGGTTTCCAGATTGGATTGCGCGCGCAGCACCCCCAGCCAACGCTGCCAACTTCAAGTTGGCTCAAAACTACCCACTGGGTGTGCCCGTGATGAGTCCCGATGGCACCACGTTCGATCATTGGGGCCCGCCCAGTCCGTACACGAACGCGCCTTGGCTCGCGTTCGACTTCCACAACCCTGCGCAGCGTCTTCAGTACCTCGAGGCGCTCAAGAACTACGTTCTGCAAGACTTGGTCCCCTACGACTTTGTGCCGCAAAATCACACGCTCAACAAGCGCCGCTGGTACCACGTGCCGATGATGACGTCGGGCTTCAACCCGCGTGAGCCACGCCACGGGGTTACTGCCGAACGCGCGCTGCGTGCGAGTGAACAGTCATGGCTCAATGCCGACGTGTCCGCATACGGCATCGGCATGTACAACCATCTCGGCGGGTACACGATCGGGCAGGTGTTCGAGGATCCCGAGCCCAGCAACAGCGATCCCAGCAAGTCGCAGTTCATCGACGGGACAGTGGTCTTCAAGATCCTGTTTGCGGAGTACGTGCCCGCAGCCATCGTTCCCGGCAACAATCCGCTCGAAAACGCGCCTGAATGGCAAATTCAGGATCCGGGCTCGGCTAGCAACGCCACATTCCCCGTTCGCTTTCTGCAGCTAGACATTGCCGTCAAAGATCCACGTTCGACGGTCACGGGCTGGGTGTTCGCTACCTACGTTTACGACAAGTCGCTGCCCGCGGCGACGCCCGCGCAGCGTTGGCACAATCTCACACCCGTGGGTTTGCAGTGGGGTAACGACCCCGACGTCACCGCTCCAGGTAGCCCCAACTTGGACGAATCGTGGATCAACCCCGCCGTGCCCGCACCGTTCACGGGGCAGGTGGGGCTGCACGGTCGTCTCAACGGGCCGGTCGACAATCCCGCTTCCGCTTGCATGAGCTGCCACTCCACCGCTCAGGTGTGGACCTCAGGCAACAGTTTCGGCTCGTACAAGGCCGTTGGGTTCGTCCCCGACGATGACTGCACTTCAGAGCAAAAGCAGCAGTGGTTTCGCAACATCCCGGGCTCCGAACCTTTCGGACGCACCACGGGCAACAATTTCTGCGCTCTCACGTCACCGCCGCTGTCCTCGCCCCCGATGTACTCACTCGATTACTCGTTGCAGGTTCAGCTGGGTTTGGCGCTCGGAGTGGCTGAGAACCACGCCAACCCGTGTATCGATTCGATTCCGCCCGAACATCTCCCCGCGGCCATCAACAGCGCGTGGTCCGACTTGCTGAGTCGCGAGCCGCAAAGTGACGCCAGGCGCTTCGAACGCCCCCAGTTTCGTGAGTCGAAGATGCGCTCCAAACGCGTCGATCAACGGTTGCCCAGCTTGACGGAAACGGGCCTGAAGGTTCGAGAGGTAACCCCTCATTTGGGAGAGTCTGCAGAAGACTGGGCCATCCCTCCGCGTAGCACACTGAAGAAGTGACGGACGTCTGAGGTCGGCCGCGCGCGCGGAACTCACGCTGCTGCCGTCAGCTGCAAGAGTGTTCACTCTTTGCGGTTATGTTGTCGAAAGAATCATGCGCTCGAGAGGTTCGGTGTTGGGAAGGGTTGCTGTGAAAGCCCCCATGCCGAGCGCGATTTGAGCTCACACTTCAATCGCAGGTGAAGACTTCAGGTGAACGCTACCTTTTGCTTCGAAGGTCGGCTACCACGATGTCTACACACGGCGCGGGGGCGTGGGTGCGGGGTCGTTCGCACGGAGTCTCCTGCGTCAAATCGACGAGGAGACCAATCATGGTAGATCAGAAATTCGAAGGCAAAGCGCTCCCTGTACCCATACCTTTTCCGGGGAGAGACATATTCACCACGCTGTTCAAGGAGTGTACGCCGCGTATCTTGGTCGTCAGCGACGGCCTTTCGTTCGACGGCGCGGAGTTCGGGCTGAGCGACTTCGTAAACACCCTCAAAGCCACGACGATTCACGGCATGACACCGATCGTCAAGACCGCGCACACTGGGTCCACTGCTGCAGATATCACGAACTTCACGTTCACCTCTTCCAGTTTGAACATCAAGACCTACGATGTGCTCTTCTTGTTCGGCATCGCTTCGGCGCCTGCGTTGCCCGCTGCCGAGGTCGATGTGATCGCCCAATTCATGCAGGCAGGCGGCGGCGTGTTTGCGACGGGTGACCATGCCGAACTCGGGAAGGCGCTGTGTAACGGCATTCCCCGCATTCGCAACATGCGCTATTGGAGCAATCCAGACGTGCCGAGTGCTGGCGGAATCGATCGCATCTCGACGAACTTGCCAGGTCCAGACAACGTGTATTCGTTCGGTGACCAATCCGACTCGATTCCGCAGCGCATCTACCCACGCTATTATCCTGGGGCCACTCCTGCGGATAGTAAGCCGCACTACCTGCTGCAGCATCCTACGAAGAAGATCATCGAAGTGTTTCCTGATCACCCGCACGAGGGGGAGTGCGTGGTGCCGACGAACCTGGCGACGACGTTCACCGTCAATGGAGCGTCTGTGCCCGAATGGCCAAACGACACGCTGGGCAACCAGGTCGTGCCGGAGTTGGTAGCACTCTCGATGTCGGCGGGTGGCGGGTTCCCTGGAAAGCAACCGCTAGTGCCCCGCAGCTTCGGGGCGATCGGCGCGTACGATGGACACGCTGCCAAAGTTGGGCGTGCCACGGTCGACGCGACCTGGCATCACTTCATCAACGTCAATCTCATCGCGAGTTCGGCAGGCCCAGGCCTTGCCGCCGATCCTGACGTTCTCGATCGCGTCCACACCTATTTCCGCAACACCGCGGAGTGGTTGATGCCCAGGAAGCGTCGCCGCTGCTTGCGTTGGCCTCTTCTGCGAAAGGCCCTCGAATTGTATCCGCTGCGTGAGATCATCCCGATTCCCCCCGGCGACCCGTTCAAAGACGTGCGTGCCGCGGGTGAGTTGGGGCAAGAAGTGCGCACTACCCTGGCGCGGTTCTTCACACCTGCGGCGCTGGCGGCGCTCGAAGAAGACCTGGTTGACGTGCACGACGAAAAGCTGGCTGCGTTGCTTCGCCCGAGTGCTCAACAATCGTTCACTCAGACCATGGCCCGAAGTGCCGTGCCCATCGACTTCATCCAGCGTGCCGCGTTGGGTGCAGCGACTGCAACCATTGCGCAGCAGTTGCCGCTCGACGGCGATCTCGGCAAAGACCTCGAGAAGGCTGGAGGGACCGACGGGCTCGAAGCCGCCGTCCAGCGCACCCTCGCCACCACCTTCAAACAGGTCAGCGGCGTGATCCGTGAGAGCAAGAGTCACGTCGACGTCGTGTGCGGCGCCCTCGACGGTAAGTGACGAAGTGACATCGGCAGCAGCTGAACCGAGCTGCGGCGGATGTTCGTTTTCTTTGGGGCTGGCGAGCGAACGAGCGCGCCAGCCCCGCTTTTTTTCGACCGCTCTAGCTCGAGCGCTCCTTTCAGGGCCAGGCATCCCCGCGCACAGCCCCCGCGCAAACGCGACGCGCTGCCACCTAGAAATCTCGGCGTTCGCGCAGATTCTTACCTGCGACGGGGGCGGTGTTGCGTATAGCCTAGGCTAACCCGAGCCACGCGCGCTGAGCCTCAGGGGTTCGCCGCGTGGCCAAAGTCACAACACTCTGGACTACCATGGCATCCGACACAGCGCCGCCCCAACGAAAACGCCGCTTCCGCTCGCGCGATTGGTTCGACGATCCCGCGCACATCGACATGGTGGCAATCTACCTCGAGCGGTTCATGAACTACGGCCTGACCGCCCAAGAGTTACTCTCAGGCAAACCGATCATCGGCATCGTTCAGTCGGGGAGCGATCTGAGCCCGTGTAACCGCATTCACCTCGAGACCGTCAAGCGTGTACGCGAGGGTGTGCGTGAAGCCGGGGGCATCGCCATGGAGTTCCCCCTGCACCCGATCTTCGAAAACTGTCGTAGACCAACTGCTGCGCTCGACCGCAATCTCGCGTACCTCGGGCTGGTCGAAGTTCTGCATGGTTACCCGATAGACGCCGTCGTGCTGACGACGGGCTGCGACAAGACGACGCCCGCGCAAGTGATGGCCGCGTCGACCGTCGACATCCCAGCCATAGTACTCTCGGGTGGTCCCATGCTCGACGGCTGGCACGAAGGAGACTTGGTCGGCTCGGGTACGGTGATTTGGCGGTCACGCCGCAAGTTGGCCAAAGGCGAGATCAACGAGCGCCAGTTCCTCGAAGCAGCGGCCGCATCAGCGCCGTCAGCAGGACACTGCAACACGATGGGCACGGCTTCCACCATGAACGCTCTGGCGGAAGTCCTCGGCTTGTCGCTCCCGGGGTGCGCGGCGATCCCGGCGCCCTACCGCGAGCGCGGACAAATCTCATACGAAACCGGGCGTCGCATCGTCGAGATGGCATACGCGGATCTACGTCCGTCCAAGATCCTCACCAAAGACTCGTTCATCAACGGCATCACGGCAATTGCCGCGATGGGCGGTTCGACCAACGCGCAGCCACATCTGACCGCAATGGCGCGTCACGCGGGCGTCGAGATAACCCCTCGAGACTGGGTGGAGCATGGCCGAAATGTGCCGTTGATCGTGAACATGCAGCCCGCAGGCAAGTATCTGGGAGAGCGTTTTCATCGTGCTGGCGGCGTGCCCGCGCTGCTTCGGGAACTGGAGCGCGCAGGGCGTTTGCGCGGCGACGTACCCACGGTGACGGGCAGATCACTTGCCGAGAACATCTCGGGTTGCGACACTTCGGACCGCGAAGTGATCAAGACCTTCGACGAGCCACTGCAACAAGACGCGGGTTTTCTGGTGATGCACGGCAACCTGTTCGACTTCGCGATCATGAAGGCGAGCGTCATTTCCGAAGAGTTCCGCTCGCGATTCTTGCAGGAGGGTAACATCTTCGAAGCACGAGCCGTCGTGTTCGACGGCTCCACGGACTACCATGAACGCATCAACGACCCCGCGCTTCAGATCGACGAACGCACCATCCTCGTCATCCGAGGTTCTGGTCCCGTCGGTTGGCCTGGGTCTGCGGAGGTCGTCAACATGCAGCCCCCGGACGCGCTGCTGAAGCGGGGGGTAGCCAGCCTGCCCACGCTCGGCGACGGCCGCCAGTCGGGCACCTCGGACAGTCCCTCGATCCTCAACGCGGCACCCGAAAGTGCCGTCGGGGGTGGCTTGGCGTGGTTGCGAACGGGTGACACGATACGCATCGACTTGGATTCCGGGCGTTGTGACGCATTGGTCAGCGACGAGGAGATCGAACGGCGCAAGGCCGAAGCCCCGCCGCCGATCGTCGATAGCGCAACTCCCTGGCAAGAGATCTATCGCTCGACGGTCAGCCAACTCGACTCGGGTGCTGTGATCGAGCTCGCGGTGAAATACCGCGGCGTCGCAGACAAGACCCCGCGCCACAATCACTAGCGCGAGCGGTCGCGTCTCAAACCCGGGACCGTTCATTCGTTGCGGTGAGAGGGCGCAGCGGAGGGACGCCTGCCTGGTTCTACGGGCGCGGCCAGCGGTAGATGCCCTGCTCGAAGCGCCAGTAGAAGTGATCGCTGTCGAACGCCAGGTTGGTGGATGTGGGCGCAGGCAGTTCTATCGTATCGAAGCTGTCCGTGCGGACCGAATAACGCACGATGCTTCGTTCTGCGGTCCAGAACAGCTCGGCAGTCGTTTGGTCCGCAAACATCGAGGTCAACGGCGTGGGCGGCGTGAGTTTCGTCACCTCACCCGTATTCGGATCGATCACACGCGGTTGATCGCGGTCTTCGATCGGGTCACCCGCCACCATGTAGTAGAGCAGCCCATCGACGGCGACGAGCTTCCACACCCAGCCTCGTGGCTCCACCGCTTCTTCCGTGATGGTCGCGAAGTGCCCGTCGTGATCGAAGCGAACGATGCGGCGATCCCTCGCGCAATACGCGGCGACATCGTCCACCGCGGCGTACGCGTAGTTACTGGAGCCGACGTCGTCGCGGCTTTCGGGGTGTTCGCGCAGTTCGCCCGTGCGCGTCGACAGCCAGCTCACGCGACTGCACATGCCGTCCACCAGGAGTAACTCGTCGCCCCAAAACTCCACCAGTTGCGAGTGGGTGAAGCCTACGTCCGCAAGCACCTCGCGTGAGCCGTCGTCCAGGTCCGTTCGGTCGACGATGCCGTCGGTGATTTCGTACGCGTATGACTCGTCAACCAAAGGAAAGGTCGGCGAAAGGTACGAGCCCTCAGGCGTCAGATGAACGATGGGGCCAGTGCCATCTTTGGGGGCGTGGTGGAGCTTCTCACCCCGAGGTCCATAGTAGCCTGGCCACACGACTCGGTCTGAGTTGACCGCAAGCGTTTGGCCCACCCCCTCTTCGACGTACAGCGCGTGGCGCTCGAGGTGCTGCATCAGCTCGCAGCGCGCGTCTCCGATTGGAGGAGCGTCGGTGCAAACACCATCACAGTACCCCGACTCACAGTGCGCGTCGACGCTGCAGGCAGCGTCCCGGGCCAGCGGCCTCACGCACGTTCCGTCGACACAGACGAGGTCGACGTCGCAGTACACATCAAACCCGCACTCAGCCCCCATGGGTTGAGCAGGCACGGGAGGGAAACACTCGGAGATCCCACCCGATCCGGGAGTGTAGTCGCAGACGGACACCATACCCGATGGCGCCTGACACGGTAATGCGGAACACACTTGACCTGGTTCTGGATACGGCTGCGGAGCGATCATCTCGCAGCTCGCCGTCACCTGTTCGAAAACCTCCGTGTCCCGCGCTGCTGGACGGCAATCGGCGTAAAACTCAGGCACCAGTTCGACGCAGCGGCTTGCGGCGTCCGCATCGAAGTTTTCTGGTGTCTGTAACCAGCCGCTGCAAATCGGCTGCTGCAACAAGTACTCAGCCCGATTGGGCAAAGTGCACACCTCGAGCGACACTTCGTAACCCCGTGACGCGCAACAATCGACCTCGATTTCACACACGGCGTTTTGCCAAGCGGCGCAAAACGCCACCAACGGCTCTGCCATGTTCGCCGCGTCCGGGTCGCTCGCAGTTGCCATCGCACCACCGTCTCGGGGCTGGTCGCCTTGCGAGTCTTCACGCACGGCGCCGTCCGCCTCATCATCGTTCGACGGATCGGTGTCAGCGTCATGATCGACGTCGCCGTCAGTCGCGGCTGAACCACGAACGCCAGCATCGCTGGACGCCGGGTCTCTGTCGCGTTCACTCGGCGCCGCACCGCCATCGCCTTGCACACTGCCGTATTCACTGCCGGCGTCCACTACAGCCTGAGGCAGGTGCCCCGCGTCGCGCCCGGACCCAACGTCACGCGTCGTCTCTACGTCGGCGCCGCTGTCGGCACCGCAACCGAGCGCCACCCCACCGACGATCATCCCCAGCCACAGGAGTTCGCACGCCCCGAGACTCGTACTCGGCGATCGGCTCGTCCGAAACGGATTAGCGCCTGACCAGGCGTGTCGCAGTCGACCTTGTGGTCTGGGGATGACTTCACGCCCTCGGCGTCGATTCCGCACAGGTAGTCCTTTTCCGAGTCGATCTGGTTCGTGCTTGTGGGACGTTGGTTCTCAATCGTCCGCGCTGAGCCCCAGACGCTTGAGCAGGCGTCGGAAGTTCGACGGATCCATGCCAGCGAGACGCGCGGCTTGCGACGCCTTACCCTCCGTTTGCTGCAACAGCCGGCTGACATACTCCACCTCGAACGCCATTCGAGCTTCGGCTAGCGGCAGGTGCTGCGTAGGGCTCGGCTCCTCTGCGGAGCTGCGGTGCGAGTCTCGTAGCACGGCTCCGAGTAGGTCGGACGTAATCGTATCCGTGCGGGCCAACACAATCGCACGATCGATGGTGTTTTCGAGCTCCCGAACGTTGCCTGGCCAAGGGTGCCGACAAAAGTGTTCGAGCACACCGTCTTCTATGTACGGCACGAGCTTGTTCAGCTGCGCACTGCGTTTACCGAGCAGGTGGTGAACCAGCGCGGGGATGTCCTCTCTTCGATCGCGCAATGGCGGGAGCTGCACGCGCATCACGTCGAGGCGGTAGTAGAGGTCTTCTCGGAACGAGCCGCGTGCGACTTCCTCCGCGAGGTCGCGGTTGGTTGCCGCCACGATACGCACGTCGACGGGAATCGACTTGTTCGAGCCGACGGGGCGTACTTGTCGTTCTTGAAGCACCCGCAGTAGCCGCACTTGGGTGGCTTGGGTCAGCTCTCCGACCTCGTCGAGAAACAGCGTGCCACCTGACGCTTCTTCGAACAGGCCGCGTCGGCTGCCCACGGCGCTGGTGAACGCGCCGCGCGCGTGACCGAATAGCTCACTCTCCAGCAGATTTTCCGTCAGCGCTCCACAATTTACGGCGACGAATGGTCGTCCGTTGCGACGGCTATGCCGATGAACGGCTCTTGCGACTAGCTCTTTGCCCGTGCCCGTTTCACCGCACACCAGCACCGTCGCGTCGGTCGGTGCAACGGCGGCGATTACGGAATGTACGCTGCGCAGCGCTTCCGAGTCACCAACCAGCCCGGGATCGCGCTCCAGATTACCCAGCTGCAGGCGTAAGTTGCGGTTCTGTTCGACCAAACGCCGATGTTCGATAGCGCGGGTCATGCTCGGTAGCAGCGTGTGTTCAGGGTCGATGGGTTTGACCAAATAGTCGTACGCCCCCGAACGCATGGCGCGAACTGCGTTCGAAACGTCGCTCGCCCCCGTGATCACGATGGGCACGATGTTCGGCCAGTTGCTGCGCAGCTGTGCGAGCAGTTCGTGGCCCGTGATCTTGGGCATATCGAGGTCAGTCAACAGCAGCGATACGTCGTCGCCGTGCTCCTCCAAGGCTTCGAGGGCGGCTTTTGCCGAGCCGAACCCTCGGGCTTCGAAGCCAGCTCGACGAGTCGCCCGAACCAAGAGATCACGAGGGAACTCCTCGTCATCCACGACGAAGACAACCCTATCCGAAGGGGTAACCTGGTTATCCCACGCCGATCCGTTCAAACTAGTCTCCGCTGCAGTGCCCCCGCGTATCCCTGAGCATGCTCTGCTCTGCGGGCGATGGGCGGAAAAAGCGCTAGTGACTGAACAATTTTTCGCCAAACTGGAACGACGAGCACTCTTCGGGTGACGATGAGCCACCACGCTCGTCTAGTATTCGACCGATGAACGCGCTCGAGGGAGGGACGGGGCTAGCCGTCGAGTCACCTGAGTCTACTGCCATGCCCGAGGTGCTGATCGTAGACGATACCCCCGCCAACTTGCAGCTACTGGCAACTCTGCTCGAACAGAACGGATACAAGGCAAGACCCGTGACGAACGGGTCGATGGCGCTGCGTGCTGCAGGTTCTCGTCCACCCGATCTCGTATTGCTGGACATCAACATGCCAGAGATGGACGGGTATGAGGTCTGTCGCCGTCTGAAACAGGACGATGAATTGCGCGACGTACCCGTGCTGTTCATTTCAGCACTGTCCGAAGCCGTGGATAAAGTGGCGGCGTTTCGCGCGGGCGGGGTGGATTTCGTGACCAAACCGTTCGACGTCGATGAAGTGCTGGCGCGCGTGCAAACTCACGTGCGATTGCGGCGAGCGCAAGTGGAGCTTCATCAAAAGAACCAAGACTTGGTGGAGAGCTACCGACGGCTCTCGGAACTCGAGCGCTTGCGAGACGCGTTGGCCCACATGATTGCGCACGACATGCGTTCTCCGCTGACGGGAATCATGGGGACGCTGCAGTTCCTACGCAGCGATCTAGGCGATGCCATTCCGAGTGATAGCCTGTTGGACTTGGAGTACGGCCTGCAAAGCGTTCGGCGGCTGGTTCACATGTTGAACGACATGCTCGACGTTTCTCGCCTCGAGTCTGGGCAGATGCCCGTCAAACTTCGGCAGCACAGTCTGCGCGAGATTTGTCAGGAGGCCGTGAACTCTCTGGCGGGACACAGTCGAGGGCGCGTCGTGGATCTGTCGGGTGTAGACGCGTCACTCGTGCTCGTGTGCGATGATGGCTTGCTCGTGCGGGTACTGGGGAACCTGCTCCACAACGCCCTCAAGTTCTCGCCTAGTAGTGAAGCAGTTCGAGTTTCCGTCACGAGAGCTACACAGCTCCGCGTGCTCGTCGAAGATCGTGGTCCAGGAATTCCTCAGGAAATGCGAGGCAGCATCTTCGACAAGTTCGTACAAGCCGAGCTCCGCCAGAGCGGTCGAGAAACCCCCGCGAGTGGCCTGGGTCTCGCGTTCTGCAAGTTGGCGATTGAGGCCCATGGCGGAACGATAGGGGTCGAGAGCACGGAAGGGCTCGGCTCGACGTTTTGGTTCGAGATCCCCAAAACCCCCTCATGACTCGTTCGGCGGTGGAATCGCCGAGTAAAAGCACTCCGCCGGCTCAGTCGTCGTTGGACGATTCCCCGAGGGGGCTTGGCGCTCTCGGGCGAGCGATCGCGTCAACCAGCGGGCGAACCGTGAGATACTCGTGGATCGTGTTGCTTAGCTCATGACGCAACGAGGCGTGGTCGAGCTCCTTGTGCAATACGCGATGTACTGCCGCGCGATTGATTGCTTTGATTAACATGTCGGCGGTTGGATGTTGGCTCACCAAGATGCGAATCACACCTGGGTGTCGCCTGCGCACGATCTCCAGTAGACTGCAGCCGTCCAGCCCGGGCAACATGGCGTCCGCCAAGACTACGTCGACGCGAGAGTCTTGGATCAAACTGAGCGCGTGTAACGCGTCGCTGGCGACCAGTGCGTGCACTTGCAACTGCTGAAACACGCTGCGCAGCGTGTGCTGCGCGCGGACGTCACCATCGACAATCATCGCCGTGGGTTTCATCGCCCGACTCGCAGGATATCCCCGACGCTCTCCTCGGAATGTGCGGCGGGGCGAGTGTCATCGGCGCCCTGCTCGCGCCCCTTCCATCGAAATAAGTACAGCATCATGACGATCACCCCCCGTGATCGCCATGATGCTGCGGGGCCTTCGAGAGCAGAACTCCACCGCGGCGACGACGATTGGTGCCCCCCTGCGGATCATCGACACTTGCCCCTCTCGCCGAAATCCGCACACCTCCTGTCCGACGCCCCCCCGCGCACGCAACGAAGTAGCCTACCCCCGTGCCTTCAGCTGCTTCGTCTACCAACATTTAGCGTCGCCTCGCAGACCATATTTCGAGTCCGCACCTCTCGCCAATCGATAGAGCAAGCATCGTGCCGAAGTCTTCGGGTGCGAGATCGCTTGCATAAGACACGTGGTATTACGTGCTTACCTCGCAGGCTGAAGTGTGATGTTAATCAATGGCAAGTACAGTGGCCGGTCATGACGACCAGCCTGGGGTCGAATCGACTCCTTACGTTGGGGTCCATTGTGCGCTCGAGAGCAGATGGGCCCTGATGTGGGTATCAGCGCGCCGCGCTCGTGCCTTCACTCGCTGAGCCGTTGACGCCATTGTTACCCACGGCAGGGCTGGTGTCGGATGAATGCTCTTCGGAGACCCGCATCGCGGTTGCGTGCCCGGTTCGGCAGGAACCCGCTCGCCGAGATCTGCGAGCGTCGTCACGCAACGAACGAGACCGATGCGCAGCTCCACCTGCTGAGCGTTGTTGGTCTCATCCGTTGCCGCGACGAGGGAGCCCAGTCGGGCGCGCTACGTGATCAGAATCGTGCGCGGATCCATTGATGAACTTTGCGATAACCTTCGCGATAGGACAGATGCGTGGTCAATGAGTGGCCCGCTTGTTCGATTGACTGCAGAGTGAGATCCGGGCTTGCGGGGTAGCTGCTCACCTCGCCGGCAAGGGGCGCGAAGCCCATCAGAAAGTCTTGCTGTCCCACTTGTACGAGAACGGGTACGTCGACGGCAGTCGAGTGGGTTTGTGTTGGATCGACGAACTGCGCGTTCAACAGATCGAGAAACTGTCCCCGCGCGATCGGCGAGTTGAGCTCCGTGTTGTCGAACTCGATGACGTTGGGATCTGTAGCTGGCGAAAAGTAGAAAAGGTCAGTCCGAATCGGCGGCGGCACGAACACGTAAGGGGTCGCGAGTAACGGCTCGAACGCCGCTGGATCAATCGGTGGGGCCGAGCCATGAACCCAGCCCGTGACGACCAACCCGTCCGCCACGCCGTAGTCGGCTTGGGTTCGAATCGCCGTGAGTGCACCGTTCGAGTGTCCCACGAGTACGATATCGCGGAAACGTGCGTGGGTCGGGTTACTCGGATGCCGCAGAGCGGACAGCACCTGCTGTAAACCGAATGTAGACTCCGCGAGGTTCAGAAAGTCGCCATCAGGCTGGCTGCTGGCGCCCGTCCCAAGTTGATCAATCGCCAACACCGCGTAGCCTTTTCGCGCCATGAACTGAGCATACGAGTAGCGTTCCCCACCGATCTTGGGCACGTCCCAGTAGCGGCCGTCGTAACTTGCGCCGTGTACGAGCACCTGCAGTGTGCGTCGTGGGAGCGGGCGCTGGTAATACAGCTCGCCCGCGATCATGTACTCTTGGTCGTCGGACAGCCTCACTGAAAACTCGACAGAGCGTTTCACCACACGCTGCCGACCCGGCGCGTGGTGCGCGCCGAGCGCCTGCGCGTTTTGCTCTACGCCCTCGCTGGTGCTCGGGTTTTCGCCATCCTCGCTCGGCGCGCCGCAGGCGAGCGCCCCCAGCGCAATCACGGCGACGGCGAGCTTCCGCCGAATCCCACTATTCTCGCGTCGCGAGTGACGCGGACCCTTTGCTCGATCCCATGACATCGTTCGTTCGTACCCCTTTCAGACCCCCAAACCGTCCCACCGAACTCGAGTTCAGGCCCACGAGCGTAGTTGAAGACGCGCTGCGGCGAAAGCAGTGCGTCCGTGCGAGAACCGAGTCGCATCGCGGTCGATCCGCATTGGTACGCATGTGCAGGTCGACGTTCTTGCTGTCGTGCGCGATGTGAGTGCCTGCATCAAATTGGTTCGCCCGCTGGTGTGCGAGCGTCAGTGAGATTAGGCTTGCGAGCAGGAGCGGGGACGAGGATGTACGGCTGCAGCACAGACGTCCAACGCGGGCTAGCGGTTTGGTGTTTCGGATCGGAAAAAGTTAGCCAGCAAGCGTGGGATCAACATTGCAAAGATGTCCGTGCGTTGTGTGACTGGACACACCTGACCTCGCGTCCATGCGTTCTGATCTACGTGCTGGGGGGGATGTTCGTACCTAACGCACAACAGCGTCAGCAGATTGCGCAGTTGAGCAGTCATCCCGACTATCGACCGAATCTCGCCGTCGTAAGTGGAAACCCACTCATTCGCGGCGTCATCCAGGTGTTTACCTGGCTGCAGCAGTCGCAACCGTACCGCATTGCGCCGTTCGATGACGTCGGGAGCGCCCTACGCTGGCTGGAGGCCGATCGCGGTCAGCCTCTGCCCGAATTACTTCATCTGTTGAATGCCGCTCAGTTACAGGCGGGTGTTCCCGTCGACGTCGACAGCAGACCGCCACCCGCGCCGAGTGCGTCAGCCGATCGACGCTAGCCCTCGAAATTCAGTTCGGACGAGCCTCGGGACTCGGGACTGGGAATCCTTGACGACGTGTTGCCCGCGACGGGCCGGCGGACACCGAGCCGGGCTGACGTTAGTGGGTGTCGAATGACGCAGATGGGTCAGTAGCGCCGTACCGTCCGTGCTCCAAGCTCACAGCAAAGTCGGAATCGGTCGGGGTCTTCGATTTTTTGCCGTTCTGGACTATGTTCATTCGCTCCAATGAGCGTGACAAAAAGATCCCTTTCGCGAGTTTCGACTCAATCGGCGCTGGTGCTCTCGCTGGGTAACTCCCCCCTGGAGCGTTGCTTGCTCGGGCTGACCTTGCTACTCGGTGGCTGCGGTGAGTCCGAGTCGACCGGCGATTCCGTCGATGCTACGACCAGCAGCTCTGCGTCGAACACGTCGGCCGCGACTGGAACCAGCAGCGATACTGTTCCATCTGGGTCGAACACCTCCTCTGCGTCGGCAGGTGACACTGCCGGCAGCGCTGCGATGACATCTTCGGGGAGTGGCAGCGGGGAGGGTGGGCAAGCAGGGGCGGCTACGACGACCGGATCGAACTCCGCTCAGCCGTCTGGTTCGGACGATGCGTCTGCGAGCGACGGGGCAGGTGGTGGCGCTAGTTCGACACCTCCACGCCAGACCACTGAGGCGAACGGAGCAGGCGGGTCTGGGGGTAACGGAGGCGATCTGGGGGCCGGCGGCGCGATGGGGACTGAAGGGGGTGGCGGCGCAGGTGGAGCGGACTCGGCCGCAGGTGAAAACAGCGCTGCAGGTGGTGCAGGCGGCGTTTCGGCGGGTGGCGCAGGCTCAGCAGATGACGGTGCTGGTGGCACTGCTGGCGAGCCGGAAGACGCGACGCTATTCGCGGCGGGGTTTCACGAGCTGTTCCTGCACGACGAATGTACTGCAGACTACCCTCCGCAGCCCGACACGTGTTTGCACGAGCAGTTGCACGAAGTGGGTTTCTCCTTCGGGGGCGAACCCGGAACGATCTACGACGTGACGTTGCGCGTGCGTGGTTTGTTCGAACCCACAACGGTCAGCGGCGGCGAAACGCCCTACCCAGAGCACCCCTACTTCAAGGTGGGCGGTGTCATAACTGCAGTGGACTACTCCCAATGGCATATCGAAGTGGCTGAGCCCGCCCAGACCTATTGGCTCAATCACTACCCCCAGACGTCGCACACGATCTACCAAGAAGACTTCGAGGTCACGATCCCAGTTGCTGGGGGGGCAGACGTCGTCGTGCGAGTCGTCGACGGTAACGACCGTCAGATCGACAACGCTGAAGAAGGATTGGCGGACCGTCGCCAGCAGATCGAAGGCGTTACGTCCGAGGTACTCGACGGTCAGGTGTTGAGGCTCGACGTCGTCGACGTCGTCGCTCAGTAGCAAGCACGGTGCCCCATCGAATGGCTGTGCCCAAACGGGCGACGGCGGTGTGCAACGTGTGTTATCAGGCGTGCTCGGAGGCAGACACGAGCGAAAACGTCGCCCCTGTCCAGCAGGACACCTGGGCAGTGCAGCGGGTGCTGCTAGCCTGTTCTGTGGGCTGTGAACACCAAGCTACTCATTGATGCGATTGTTCGGCAGACGACCGTCCTGATCGCGCAACTCTCGACGGCGGCGGGAATTCGGGCACCGCTGGCGCACGTGGCCGACCAAGTGTTCGTAGAGCTCTCCCGAGAACTCGAAGCGCAGGGACTCGGCAAGCGTGTGGTGGCCGACATGTTCGGCATGTTGTTGCGAGGCTACCAAAAGAAGGTGCAGCGCCTTTCGGAGAGCGCCACCACCCGGGACAAGAGCCTGTGGCAAGCGGTGCTGGAGTTCGTCAGTGATGAGGACGGTGTGACCCGCAAGCGCGTGTTCGAGCGCTTCGAGCGTGACGTGGAGGAAGACGTGGCATCCGTGTTGCGTGACCTGGTGACCAGCGGCTTGGTGTTCGCATCCGGTCAAGGGCACGCCACGTTGTATCGCGCGACGACCGAAGAAGAGCGTCGCAAGTTGTTCGATGCGGATCGCGTGCAGTCGCTGATCCCGATGTTATGGGTGACGATTTTTCACGACGGTCCGCTCGACCTACCTCAACTCTTGCGTCGAGTGAGCGGGGATGTTGACGATGTGAGAGCCGCTCTCGAGACTCTGCGCGCCGATGGTCGTGTGACTGCCGACGATTCGGTGACGTGGACTGGGTTACGGGCGGCTACACTACTCGTGCCAGTTGATGCTGCGGGTGGATGGGAGGCTGAGGTGCTGGACCAGTTCCAAGCAGTGGCCACGGCTGTCGGCAAGAAGGTGCAGTCGGGGCAACTGCGCGCCAGCGAACGTGACGCCGTGGGTGGCGCGACGTTGCGGTTCGAACTGTCGGCACATCACCCGCACCGGCAGCAGGTTTACTCCTTGCTGCAAGAGGTGCGCGAGCGGGTCAACCAGGTATGGAACGACGTGCTCGCTCACAACGAAGCGCACCCAATCGACGAGGCCGAGAAGATCGAAGCCTGCTTTTACTTCGGGCAATACGTCACGGAACCCAAGGACGATGAAGAAAACGAAGCTTGAGTGATCTGGCGAGCCACTCTCACTTGACGCTCATCGGTATGGTGCTGATGCCTGCCTGTAGTACACGACTGGAACATCGAGTGTGAAACCACCAGCGAGTGCGAGGGCACCCCAGGGCGAGCTTGGTCGAGTTGCCCGACGGGGGCGACAGCGATCGAAAACGACCCGGTCTTCTTCGACGCCGCCTGGACGGGGTCGACACTGTTGCTTCGAGGGAGCGCCGCGTCGCAGTCCTGCAACGCCCCCGAAGGCGTCACGGTGTGTGATCTGACCAACTAGACTCTGCCCGCGGGCGAAGGCCTGATGGTACGCCCGGATGACTCGTGCCCCCGGTCAACCCTCACTCTGCGCCCTAGGGGCTACGTCATTGGGTTTGCGGCATTCGAAGCCTCGCGGACGGGTCGTCCTGCGGCAGTCTTTGCGGGAGACCTTGCACTACCCAAGGGGACAGGCGCTGCGAGGTTGTGCCTCGGAGTAAAAAAGCTCGCGTGTCGGTTTGATCGTTTCTGAAGGCGGAAGCAGGCTGCTACCCTGCCCATGGATGCCTAGTCGGCACTTTGCCCACATCGCAGTCGTTGTTCGGATCTGGTCGTTTTTTCGCGCTCGGTGTGGGCAGGGCCTCGGGTTACGCGGCCGCTTCGAGTTGGCGGTGGCGTTCGTCGTTCTGACGCTGGTTTCGCACGTCAGTGCCCAGCAAACTCACCGCGTAGCCCTGAAGTACGAGACACACCCGGACCTCGAAGGTTGTCCAACCCGCCTCGAGTTCGAAAGCGGCGTACGCCGCCAGCTCGGGTACGATCCATTCAGTGAAGAGCGGCCGACGCACCGCGTGCTCGTCCGCGCCACGCCCAACGACGCTGGTATCGGCGGAAGTCTGATGTGGAGCGACGCGAGTGGTAGGCCGCAAGGGGAACGACTACTTCAGGCGCGCCGCGACGATTGTGCTCAGTTAGGGCGTAGCATGGTGTTCGCGATGGTCGTCCAGCTCCAGCTGCTCGATGGAGCTAGTTCAGGCGACCCCGTCATCGAAGATGAACCCGCTCCACAGACGACAACCAACGTCAGCCAACCCGAAGTGGTGAGCGACCTGCCGCGTGACCCACCCGAAACCGCCGACACGACATCGGTCCAAGTGACGCGCGCTCCGCAGCTCTATGTCGGTCTCGGACCCGGGGTGGCGTCCGGTCTTGCGCCAGACATGAGCTTGCTTGGGCGGGGTTTCGCGGCGCTTCATCTTCAGTCGTTCGCGCTCGAAGCAGGGATCGCTGCGAGTTGGCCGACGACGTGGCGCGACGCTGGCGCCAGAGGGTTTCGTAGCAACGTGCTGCTTGGCAGTTTTTCACCGTGCGTCTTGCTCAAACAGCTCAGCGCCTGCGGTCTAGTGCACCTGGGGAGGCTATACGTGGAAGGCACTGGCGTAGACGTGCCGAGATCTTCTTCCGGTTTCGTCGGGCAGGCTGGCTTGCGGCTCGGGGTTTCCGAACCGATCGGACCGATCGTCGGTTCACTTCATCTGGGAGTACTGCAGTCGTTCACGGGGTGGACGGTAGAAGTTGACGGTGAAGGCGTGTGGACCTCTCCCGAGACCAATGTCCAGTTTGGGCTCGACGTCGCCCTGCCGATCCCCATCGACCAGTGACTCTCGTCTAGAGGCATGGCCTGTGGTGGGCGATTCCTTCACGGATTTCTGAATCCGGGCGAACTTTGAGGAAGGCGGAAATTAGGCCACATAGCGCCTCCCCCAGGGCGCAACTCCTCGCTCCGACGAAGGGGTGACCACCTCATCCCATTCATCCGAGGGCCCGAAGCACGCCCGAGTCATGTGCAAAGCGGTACAGCGACGACAACTGTGGGCTGGTGTAATCGGCGTGGGTGAATCATAGTGGAAGCATCGTTTGCCAGGATCGGTTTCCTCCCGCTCAGCGGTGGCGGGTCGATCGCTTTGAGTCATGCTGCGCGAAGGTTCCTTCGTTCAGAGAATGCTGGCTACGCTCGTTCCCTCGCCCCGGACGTTCGACTGTTGGAGAAGTTCGTGAAACCCTCACCCTCCGAACCCGCGGAGGCGTCGCCCGTGCCACAGCACCAAAGCGCAAGCGAGTTGTTCGCAGAACATGCGACGTTCGTGGCGCGCTTTCTCTGGCGCATGGGGGCGCCAGAGCACGAGGTAGAGGATTTGGTCCAAGACGTGTTCCTGGTCGCGCATATGCGTGGTGGGTTCATCGAAGATCGCGCCAAGGCCACGACCTGGCTTGCGTCCATTGCGTTTCGGGTGTGGAGCAGTGAACGCCGCAGGTTCAGGCGTCACTCGGAGCTCTCGAACGATGGCGCGTTGGCGCGAGCTCAAGCGACGGGGCCGACGCCCGCCGAAGCGTTGGCAACGTCGGAAAGTCTCTTGCGTGTTCGCTCAGCCCTCGAAGAAATCGACGAGCGATCTCGAGCTGTTCTAATCCTCGTGGATTTTGACGGTGCGTCGTGTGTCGAAGTAGCGGATTCGCTCAGTGTGCCTGTAGGGACCGTCTACTCGCGACTACACAAGGCGAGGAAACGTTTTGCGAAGGCTTACGACAAGCTTGGAAAGAAGGGCATAACCCATGGGAGTTGAACATATTCCCATTCGGGATGAGCTGGCTCGTGAGCTGGCGGCAAGCGACATCGCCACGTTCACGGCGACCGTTCCGCCAGGTTTCCGCGTGGAGCGCACTCAAATGCGTTTGCAAGCTGCGTTGGCGAACGGGCTCAGTGAGCGAGAAGCTCAGCGTTTGGGGGAGATCGCCGACCTGCCTGGCTCGCCTTGGGTTTGGCGGCGTTTCGAACTGTTTTGGTCGTCTTTGCGGGCGCGCATCGCGTTGGGCGTCGTGGCCTCTGCTGCGGCCGGGGTTGCCGTTTGGTTGGCGGTCGGATCTAGTGGGCCTCTTTCGTCGAGCCAGTGGTTGGCAGCGGAACAGCAGATCCTGCAGCATCGTTTGGATGACGGTAGCTCCATCGAGCTGAGTGCTGGTGCTGCTGGTCAGCTCAACCAGGGTGACGAGACTGTGCACTTTGCCCTGCATCAGGGGCTGGCGACGTTCGACGTGGTTCCTGAGCGGCAACGCCTCTGGCGCGTCAGCGCAGGTGACTACGGGGTTACTGTCGTAGGCACTCGCTTCAGCGTGCTTTATGACCCCGCTGGCAGTTTCGAGGTGGTCGTTCAGCGCGGAGAGGTGGCGGTCGAAGTGCCGACGCAAACGACCGCATTGTCGTTGGTTGCGGGAGCTTCGCTGATCGCGACCAATGAGAGTGTGACGCTACGTCACGAGGGGGGTACCGAGGCTCCTGTCGAGCCGCTCGATACCACCGAACCACCGACGAACGTCGGGGACGACATTGGCGAAGACGGACGTGCGGGTGACGAGTCATTGTCAGAGGTAAACGAAGCGCGACCGCTCGGTCAACGCTCGGCTGAGGTTTCCCGCGCGGGGCGACCTCCGACGCGTTCTGAGCAACATACAAGGCTTGGCGAGTTACGACTGCTCAGCCGCGCTCGTCAGGAAATTGCCGCGGGCAACAACGAGTCTGCGCTGGCGTTGACACAAAAGCACAAGCGGCAGTTTCCCGCGGGTCAACTCGCAGAGGAGCGTGAAGCGCTTCGTGTGAAAGCGCTGCGCGGCATGGGGCGCGAGCAGGATGCGCGCAAGGCGGCGAGCGAGTTCCGTGAGCGTTTTCCGAAGAGCGTGCTCTCTCCTCAAATGCCGGCCACCGAAGACGAGTGAGAGCTACTTGACGATGGGGGCTCGAATCTCCGCGCCAACTCGCCGGGCAGGCAGCTCGAGTGACTCGAACTCGCTAGAGTCAGAGAATTCGAGATTCTGACGTGACGTAGAGACGGGCACCTCGCGCTGCCGGGATTCCGAGGTCGAAGGGAACGAAGCACACCAAAACGGCGCGTCGAGGTGGAGGCAAACGCTGTCGTGCACGACGAGGTTCGCGGAGAACGTCGCTGCAGGTTGACGGCACTTCGCGTTCGGCGAGAGGATGGCCGAGATCTCATGCTTTCGTCCCACCACGCTCAAATCCAACAGGCGCTACGAGATGCGGTCGAGAAGGCTCGTCGCAACTCGCAGGGAGAGTGTGCCAGCTACATTCCAGAATTGGCGCGGGTTCCCAAAGAAAGCACGAGCGCCGCAATCACCTGCATCGACGGCACGACGCTCATCGCTGGGGATGCGGCGTCTCATCGGTTTACCTTCCAAAGCTCGGCCAAGCTGTTGCTACTTGCGGGTTTGCTAGAGGAGCGCGGACCCGTCGAGGTGTTCAAGACCGTCGGAGCCGAACCATCAGGTCAGGAGTTCGCTTCCTTGGCGCGTCTCGAAACCCATGGGCCTTTGCCAGCCAACCCACTGGTAAACGCGGGGGCCATTGCTCTAGCCGGTCAGCTCACTGGCAGTGTCGAAAGTCGAATCGGTTGGATTCTGCGCTGGGCCGAGAAGCTCTACGGCAGCCCACTGCAAGTCGACCAAACCGTGTGCGCGTCCGAAGCTCGCACGGCCGATCGCAATCGCGCGATCGCGTACTTGCTCAAACACAACGACGTTCTGAAAGGTGACGTCGAACAGACCCTCGCTGGTTACTTTGCGTTGTGCTCTCTGGAAGGTGGAGTTGCCGATGCCGCACACTTGCCCGCAACCCTGGCCAATGGTGGACTCAAACCAGGCAGTGGTGAACGTGTGTTGTCTCCTGCGACCGTGGCCATCGTCGTTTCCATCATGGCAACCTGCGGCATGTACAACGAAAGCGGCAACTACCTGCTCGCCACCGGGCTCCCAGCGAAGAGTGGCGTGAGCGGCGTAATCGTTGCCGTGAGTCCGGGCGTGGCGGGTATCGCCGTCAGCAGTCCGCGGCTCAACGACAAGGGCGGCAGTGTGCGCGGTCACGTCATGTTGCGACACTTGTCACGCGTACTAGGCTGGCACTTCGCGCTTGCGAGTGCGGAACTCGGGGCAGAGGTCGAGCGAACGGGGACTCACTGAGTCCCCGACTCGCGAACCTCACGCAAGAATTTCGGAGATTGTGGCGCCGCCACTCGGAGCGCCAACTGCCGCCTTGAGCGTGTTCAGCAGTTGGTCGTTGGTGACACCGCTGCGGAAGCCGCCGTCCCCGAGCTGGATGATCTCGCCCTGCTTCAGGTAACCGCCCGCATTGCCGACCAGGATGGTCGGCACGTTGTTCTGCGAGTGGGACGGCCCGTCGGCGACGTGGTTGGTCCACATGAGCACGGAGTTATCGAACAAGGTGCCCGCTGCGACCGTGTACTCAGCGAACTTGTCGAGCCCGCGTTTGAACGTCTCCATGCGCAGCACGTCAATTTCGCGGTGGGCGACCACAGCGGTTTGGTCGTTGCCCACGGCGCCGTCGTTTTCGATGCGATGGCTGATGTGGTGAAATCGCCAGCCGCGCGCGTTGTTCGGCACATCGTAGACGGTGGCGTCGGTTCCGTCTCCCACCTGCAATGTAGCCGTGCGGTTGAGGTTGCACGCGAATGCGAATGCCGTCAGTGACATGTGCAGCAGCGACACTTCCTCTTGGCTACCGTTGGCTCGGTGTGCGCGGCCATCGCTGAAAGCGTCGAAGTCCGCCTGATTCAACCCATCGGTCGTACACCCTGTCAGGGGCCCTCCACCACTGGGTGTGCCGACCATACCCATGTCTGCCATCGTCGTTTCCACATCGCGGATCAACTCGAGGTGTAGGTCCAGCCGGTCACGGTCGGCCTGGCTGAGCACGGACTGCGCTTTGAGATTGTTGAGCTCCTCGCGCACGTAGTCGTTGACGCTGTTGCGACGTGCGGAGAGTTCATCCAAGACTGCCTGGGTATCCTGCATCATCGGCGCGTCGGCCATGTCCTGGGGTGCAGGAGCGGAAGTCCCACCGCTGGTTGCTTGGGGCGCCAACCCAAGCAGGTCGCGGTAAACTTGGTAGGGGTTGCCTTCCGCTGCACGCACCTGGCCGGCTGAGACGAACGACAGTCGGTCGTCGATGTAGCCATGCTTGAGGCCAGCATACATGGTTAGTGGGGGCGTTCCGCTCGGGTTCAAGGCGTTGGCAATGTCCGTGTCGATCGACGGCCCTCCCCCGGTCGCTCGGTTACCACCTCCCGTGGGCGTCACACCCGTCAGTGCCTTACACAGGCCGTCAGCGTGGCCACAGCCGCCGCCGCCGCCCGGGAAGTTGATGCCGCGGACCATCAGCAGTCGATCCGAATACGGTGCCAGCGCGGCAACGGCTTTCCCCGCAAGGCTGTCGCTCGTGATGGCGCCTGCCCCCGGCCAGAAGTCCTCGTCGACGACGCCACAGGAGTGGCACATGAAGAAACTGAAGATGGGTTCTTCAGACTGCGCCCACGCCGATCGGCTCGGCAAGCTCTCGAGGAACGGTAAGCCAATCGCCAGTGACCCAGCGCCGCGCAAGAACGCTCGGCGATTGACGACACTGCGCTTTCCGCGACCTAATCCGACTTTCACTGGACACCTCCATCCACACGCGTCGTGAACGCCTCGCTCGAGACGAGCGTCTGCAGCAGCTCCTTGATCGAAGCCCCTGAGTGACTCTCCAGCATCAGGGCGTCGACGAGGTCGCTGTCACTACTCGAAAGCTCTCGCTGTAAGACGAAACTCGCGAGGTGCTTCGAGTAACAGGCATGGGCTTGTTCACCTTCGGAAATTATCTGCATGAGTTCGGGGGCTCCAGAAAACTCTCTCGACCCCTCCTTGAACGGATATTCTGCTCGAGTATCGATGGTCTTGCCGTTGTCTGTCTCGCGCAGCCTGCCTAGGCCATCGAAGTTTTCGAACGCGAACCCGAGGGGGTTGATGTATGGCGCGTGGCACGTGGCTCCACAGGTGCCTGGCCCTGTTCCCGCGGACACGCGCTCACGGTTGGTCTGTGCCGGGTCGAACGGGGGAAGCTTCGTTTCGACCATGCCTGGCAACGGTACCTCGCTACACAACACATCCAAGTTGAGCGTTACGCCGCGGTGGATGGGATCGGGCACGAGGTTTTGCGAGTTCTGCACCAGGAACGGCAACTGTGTGAAAAAGCCAGGGCGCTCGGGCCCGAGATCCAACTCCTGCATTCCGCCGCTGACGTCCACTCCGTAGAACGGAGCCATGGTTGGTCCCACAAAACCGACGGTCGACGTGAGAATGTCGGTGAGTCCGAGTGACTGCTCGTAGATGCGATCGAAGAACAGGTACGCGGCTTCCTCCAGCTCTGCGTTCAACTCGGGGGTGTACTCTGGTACCTCGTCAGGGTCTTTGATGATCGTGAGATAGTTGTCGAAGCCGAAAAGCTCACCGTGAAACTGGCGCATCGCTTCGGTCGCGTCGGAGTCGTTCAGCATGTTTGCGGCCACTTCGCGGACGCCCTGATCGCTATCCAGGCGACCATCACGCGCCGCGTCTAGGAGAGCATCGTCTGGTGTGACGCGCTTCAGCAGTAGCGATAGCTTCGCTGCGATTTCGTAGCCGGACAGGCGTTCACCGGCCCGGGCGAACTCCGTGCGATAGAGAAAGTGCGGAGACTGAAGCAACGCCAGCATCACGGAAGCCACGCCGTGAGCGTGCGGCGTGCCGTCGCCATTGGCCGAGGCCGCGGCTTCGTCGTACCGAGCCTGTAGGCGTTGCACCTCGTCAGGCGTGAGCGCCCGCCGATACGCTCGACGTCCCACCGTCTCGATGAAGGATCCAGCATCCTGACCGGGTGCGATGGCGCTGACTGCACCTTCGTCGGAAGCGAGCATCAGGGAGAGCTCTTCCGCGGCCATCTGGTAGTCGCGGTACAGGTTCGCGTTCATGAAGAGCAACTCTTCGTTGTTGGTGAAGTCGTAGACGGCGGACACGTCAGCGGCCAGATTCTGCTGTTGTCCCGTGTCAGCAACATTGAGCAAGTATCGCACTGAGTTCTCCCACTGCTCATGGGTCAGGCGAATCACGCGGGAGTACAGGGGATGGCCATCGAGTACCATCGGCAGCGCACTCGCGTTTCCGATGGCATCGATTATCGAGTCGGAGGGGGACACTCCGCTCGTCGATGTGGTCGTTGGCGACGCATTCGGAGAATCCTGGGCGGAGCCTTGGGTTGATGAGCCCGTTGCTGACGAGCCGCCTGGTTGCCCTGTGTCGGTCGCATCACCCGCACTGGTTCCCTCGCCAGTGGGATCAGAAAATTCCGAGTCCCCGATCGGCATGTCGGAGTTGCTCGAGGGTGACCCTATCTCACCTGAACAGGCCAACACCGAGGCGAGCGAGGCAACGTAACCGAGTAGACGTGTTTGGTTTATTGTCGACACCAATAGGTCAATGGTACGGGGCTTCCGATCCCTTCGCCTGTAAGCCACCGACGACTACTGTTTGCGCTCGCGATACAAAGTTCCTCGCGATACAAAGTTCTAGGCGTCGGTGTAGGAGGGTCGCAGACCCCGTCGAGTCACGAGCGACGTGCGTCTCGCGGCGGCCGGCGCTTCACGGGGAGAACGCGCTCGGGGATTCCAGCATTTCCCACAGAAAATCCGCGGCTAGTGAGCCGTCGATCGTCGGCACGAACCAGCAGCGCCCGTCATCCATAGGGCCAAGCAAGGCTTCACCCTGCGGGTTCGAGCCTGCGTAGGCCATGCGCCTCACGTTCTGCGGAAAGCTGGGTACGAGCACGCTGAGCAGCGCAACCTGATCCGCCGCCGCGGGGTTGCTGATCTGATCGATCTTGTCCGCCATCCAGACTCCGAAAGCATTGTCTGGAAGCTCACTGGCGCGCGTGTCCGGGACGTCTTCTGAGTGTGAGTAGAAGCCGCTGACCTGTATGAAGCTCATCCGCTGCGCGACGATCTGACCAGCCCAGGTGTCAAGTTCCCCGTTGGGGCCGCCGAGTACTGCGCCGCCTTCGTCGGACTCCCAACCCATCGCGGCCACGACGACAATACGTTCCGCGATAGTAGGGTCGAGCAGGTAGGCGTCCGCGACGTCGGTCAACGTACCGCCGTTGACTACCACCAGGGGTACGTCGGGTGTGCCAAAGTAGTTGGCGGCGTCGACGATGAACCTCGCGCCCATCGAGTCGTTGGGTTGGGTTGACCCCACCTCCTCATCGCCGGGTGATGAAAGGCGTGGGCTGGGCCCGACGACCATGTCAGGAACGTTTTGCAGTCCGCTCGCCCGCGCGGCTTCGAGCAACGACTGCCAGCTCTCGCGGTTCAGGTCTAGATCCGGCCAGTACTCACTGGTGTTGACGACGATTCCAACGAGGTTGATGAGTTCCGCGCTGGCGGCGAGCAGTGCGAGTTCGCCGCACCAATTGTCGCTTGGGTAGTCGTTGACCAAAACGATCGGATTTCGTTCGTCGACTGGCAGTGGCCCGTTTTCGCGCGTTCCCGCATCGAGCGAAGTTGATGCTTCTGGGACGACTGTTGGCGCGCTCGCTTCGACCGTGCTCGTGGGAGCGAGGGGGCCTGCATCCACGACGGGCGTAGCTGGGACACTGGCGTCTTCTTCGAGCGTTGGTGCAGGCACGCTGGCATCCGCGCCGCTCACGGTAGCCGACGGAGCAACTGTTACGGGAACCGTCACGGGTGGTGGCGGGTTATCGTGACCTGCGTCCAGCGTTCCCTTGCAGCACACCACAACCGTGGCCAGTAGCGCCAACCCCGCGACCTGTTTCGAGCGTTTCGCTGGCCCCCTAGCTGTTTCTCTAGCTGCCGTCATCGTGGTTCTCGAGGGTGCCCGCCCGTCGGCTCGAGCTTGGCGTGCGAACCCGTCCCAGGGAGTAGACGCCATGGCTTTTTGGAATCGTGCAGGCTGTTCAGTGTGGCGCTACCCTCGACCGAATTCAAGCCAGGCCATAACGTCGTAGTTGGCGGTCGCGGTCTCGCCAGCGGGACGAGTACCACGACCCTTCGCCAAAAAGGACCTGTGGAAACAGCGCATCACGCCGAACGGTCAGGCGTCTACCCAGTTTGGTGATCGTTCGTTCTCAGCGTGGACATACAGTGTGGGCGTCTTCTGCGCTTCTGGTAGGCGGCGGTCCGTCGTCGGGCTGAACCTGTGCTGCGGGAACAGGCCGGCGCGGTGTGCGACGTTCTGCAAGGTCACTCGCAGCACATCCCTCGCGTACTTGAGCCCTTCGACTCGACAGACTTCGTCACCGTAGTGGGTCGAAATGGGGAGCTCGAGGATGCGCCCGCCAGCGTTGAGTATCTGGATGATGATCTCGCTGTCGAAATGGAATTCGTTCGCGTTCGACTCGAAACGAAGCTGCTTCAGGAATGCTACGGAATAAACCCGGTAGCCGCTGTGAAACTCGGACAGCTTCGAACCAAGCAAGTGGTTTTGCAAACACGTGAGCACCTTGTTGCCGATGAACTTGTGCAGAGGCATCCCACCGCGCAGCGCCGCAAAGGGTTCCAGCATTCGACTACCGAAGACGGCGTCGGCATCTCCCGTGCAAACGGGATTGAGCAAGTACGGAAGTTCTTCAGGGGCGTACTGACCATCGCCGTGCAGCAACACGACTGCATCAGCTTGACTCGCGATCGCGTGCGCATAGCCAACTTTCTGGTTGCCACCATAACCCAAGTTGTTCGCGTTGCTCAGCACCGTGAGTGGTAGCTCGGGGTGCCGCAGCTGGTAGTTCTTCCCCACTTCTACCGTGCGATCGCTCGACGCGTCGTCGATGACCAAGACAGAGCAATCGTAGTCGCTGAACAGCGCTCGAGGTATCCGAGCGAGCACTCCCTCCAACGTGCACTCGGCTTGATAGGCGGCCACGAATACGAGCACGCGAGGTTTCTTGTCCACCGTCATCTGGGAAGCCTGCAACGTGAACGCGCCACAGTTCTAGTCGGATGACGACCAAACCCCCTTTCTGGAAACGGTTCGAAAAATCTGCGCGCGAATTTTCTTGAGTACGAAGTGTTCCGTCATTCGGGCCATTACCCAGCGCGCGGACACATGAACGCCAGCATCAGTGTTTGGTGCTGCTCGTTCGCAGGTTCTGAATCTGGATGAAGTTTCGCGAACGCCACGAATCAAGCGCTTTTCCGAAGGTCTCTCATGCAACAAGTTACCAACCCACCAATCACACTGCTGCTCGCACTAACCGTAGTAGGCACTGGCTGCGACTACAGCAATGACGCCCGACGCGACGACTCGGCGGTGAATCAGACGGGGAGCGCGGATGCGAACTCAACCGATGGCTCCAGCAGCGGGCAGAACACCTCCAGCTCGACCAACGGCTCACAAACCACTGACGGACAAGGCAGTGGCGGTCAACCCGTCGGCACGGGAACCAGTGACTCGACGGTTCCAGGTGGTGAGGCCGAGCTGCCTGCGGACTGCGTGAGTGCGCCCGGATGCGGTGGCGCCGTCGTGGGGAGCTGGACCGTCGCTTCATCCTGCCTGGAGCTATCTGGCGAGATGGACGTGTTCTTGACGAGTTTGGCCTGCGCCACGGTTCCCGTCACAGGCTATCTTCAGACGAGTGGAAAATTAACCTTTTACGAGGATGGCTCGTACGCAGACGAAACGACGACCACTGGTAAGGTAACATTTCCTTTGGATGCTTCGTGCCTCGCGATCTCGGGGGTCGACGTCGAGTGCGACAGGGTTGGTGCGATCTTTTCTGCGATTGGTTGGAACACGGCCGCGTGCACTGGGGCCGGGGGAGAGTGCAACTGTGAGCTCCAAACCGAGCAGCAGGCGGGTTTGGGTGTCGTGCTCCCGTACACGGAGCCTACCGGCGCGTACTCGACGTCAGGTGACGAGCTCACGGTGTCGAACGCAACCTACTCGTACTGCGCTTCGGGCGACAACCTCACGCTCACGCCTCAGATGGATAGCTTGGTGGGTAGCGTCGAACTGCTACGCGAAGGAGCGGCCAGCGCCGATGGGGCGGGGGGCATGAGTGGCGATGGCGCTGGCGGTATGACCAGCATGGACGGTTCTGGCGGCGCTGATACCAGGGGTATGGGTGGGATGAACGGCGACGGAACTGGAGGCATGTCTGGTGACGGCGCTGGCGGTATGAGCTCCGAGGGCTCCGGGGGTATGGGCGGTGAGGGTTCTGGCGGCGAAGCCAATGCAGGCATGGGAGGCATGGGCGGAAACGACGGAGCGGTAACCACTGAGGCTCCGTGCGACATCTACGAAGCTGCAGGTAACCCGTGCGTGGCCGCTCACAGCACCGTGCGAGCGCTGTACGCCGCGTATGACGGCGCGCTGTACCAGGTCAGGCGCGCTGACGGAATGATGCAAGACATCGGCGTGTTGAGTCCGGGGGGCTTCGCGGATTCCGCGCAACAAGACTCATTCTGCAGTGGCAGCATGTGCACCATCTGGCGACTCTACGATCAAACTGGAAATGGCAACTTCCTCGAAGCCCAAACTCCCGACAGCAGCGTTGGTGGTAACAATGGCATGGCCCCCGCAAACGCTTCAGCCGAGCAGTTGACGGTCGGTGGACACCAAGTCTACTCGTTGTTCACCAGACCCAGTCAAGCCTACTGGAATGATGGGTCCCAAACGGGGATGCCGCTCGGCAGTGAGCCTCAGGGGATCTACATGGTCACCAGTGGCGAACACTATAACGGCGGCTGTTGTTACAACTACGGGAATGCTCAACTGGATCGCAACTACCACGGCGGACCCACGATGGACGCGGTTTACTTCGGCAACAACACGATCTGGGGAACTGGAGCCGGGGAGGGTCCGTGGGTGATGGCGGACATGGAAGATGGAATGTTGTCTGGGGGTACACCTGGCGCCCAGAATCCGAATTCCATGAGCTTGCCGTTTCCTTACGTGACGGCTATGGAGAAGAACAACGGGACCGATACCTTCGCCCTGAAGGGTGGCGACGCCACCCAACCCACGCTGAACACCATGTGGAGCGGCCCGCTACCAAATTCGAAACGCCCAATGGCCAAAGAGGGCGCTGTGATTCTCGGTGCGGGCGGCGATTGCTGCTACAGCAACAACAACGCCAGCGAGGGAACGTTCTACGAAGGTGCCATCGTTTCGGGTTATCCCTCGGACGAAACCGACGAGGCCATTCACGCGAACATCGTCGAGACCGGATACGGTCAGTAGGGTCTGGACGGATGAGTCGATAGCCCGCAAGATGCGTAGCTGCGGACTGCGGTTTCGTGGCGCGCGAGGTGGTATCGGGTGCAGCGTGAGAACATCACTGAGTGTGTGGCTCTAGAGCGGCTGGCTTTTTCCGTGAAGAAGCGCTTCCTGGCCATGTACATGCGGGCGCAGGCAGGGCACATCGGGAGTTCCTTGAGTTGTGCAGAGATGCTGGTGCTCCTCGAGTTCGCCTGGATGCGACCGCAAGATGTGTTCGTATTGTCCAAGGGACACGCTGCGGGCGCCTTGTATTCAGTGCTCGCCGAGTCGGGGCGCATCACTCCCTCGCAGCTGGAAACGTTCTACCTGGATGGGACGAAGCTCCCGGCGTTGACCCCGCTGAACTCGATCTCGGAGATTCCGTTTGCGACGGGAAGCCTGGGGTACGGGTTGTCACTCTCAGCGGGAATGGCTCTCGGGGCGCGGCTTCAGCGTACTTCGGCCCAACGTCACTCAAAGCGATTCTTTTGTGTCACGTCAGACGCAGAGCTCAACGAAGGTAGCGTTTGGGAAGCGGCGCTGTTCATCACACACCACAATCTCGACAACGTCGTCTGGTTGATTGATCGCAATGGGCTACAAGCGACGGGCCGCACTGAGGATGTGTTGGCGCTGGAACCCCTGGGGGCCAAGCTGACCGCGTTCGGCTATCATGTGATTCATACGGACGGACACGACTTCGAGGCGCTGACCTCGGCGCGGGACGAGTGCAGCAAAGCCGCCGGAACTCACGGCAGACCCGTCGCGATCATCGCCGACACGATCAAAGGCAACGGCGTCAGCTACATGCGCGATACCGTAGACTGTCACTACCTGCCGATGAGTGACTTGCAGTATGCACAGGCCGTGGACGAGCTTTCTCGAGCGCATCGGAGTCGCGTCGAGGCGCTCCGAACGCGGATCCCTGTTGCACGTGGTGCTACCAGTGCGGGCTGAATTCGCTGAGGCGATGGTCGCTCTGAACGAGCAGCGGGCTGACGTCGTCTTCCTGACTCTCGATCTCGGCTACATGGCGCTCGAAGAGTTGGCGACGGCATATGGTGAACGATTCATCAACGTTGGCGTGGCTGAGCAAAATGCCGTTTCGGTTGCAGCAGGTTTGGCACGGGTCGGTTGGCTTCCTTGGGTTTACAACATCGCGTCGTTTGCCGTATTGCGCCCGTGTGCCCAGATCCGCGACTGCGTTTGTCTCCACAAGCTTCCGGTCAAGCTCGTGGGTAACGGTGGTGGGTATGGCTACGGGATCATGGGCCCCACTCATCACGCGTTGGAGGACGTGGGCGTCATGCGGGCGCTGCCAAACATGCGAACGTACCTGCCCGTCATGGCGCTAGATGTTCCGCAGGTAGTGCAGATGATGGCGGCTGACCCACTTCCCAACTACCTGCGGTTGAACGTGTCTGCTGAGCTCCCACACGCAGTTCCGCCCTTCGCGCCATGGCGCAAGCTCAAATCGGGAAGTGAGTTCGTCGTCATCGCCGCAGGGGCGATCGTTCAGAGCCTGTACGAGCTACACGCAAGCCTGTTGGACGAGCTGGAGATTTGGAGTGTCGGCGTGTTCCCGTTGGGCGAGTTGCCTGCGGAGCTGGTGAGCAGCGTGCAGCAGAAGCGCGGCGTGATCACGGTCGAGGAGCACTATCGAGGTTGTGGCTTGGGTGAGGCTGTCAGTCACTCGTTTCTGACGAGTGGCGTCGTCCCTCGTTCCTTTGTCAGTCTTTGTGCTGCGGGTTACCCATCAGAGAGCTACGGTAGTCAGCGCTGGCATCAACGGGAAAGCGGGCTCGCCGGCCCCGAACTCGCCAGGCGTCTAGAAGAGGCTATTCGTGGATAGCCCGAAACGTTGCGAACGCTGTAGTGCGCCGAGCGGCTCACGGGATAGGCTGACCTTATCGGCTGTCGTCACCTGTTACAAAGACGCGCAGGCGATCGTGCAGATGCACGAACGGCTGACGAGCGCGCTCAGCTCGTTGCCAGTCGACTACGAGATCATCTTCGTGAACGACGGCAGTCCCGACGATACGGACTCCGTCATCGAGAAGCTGACGGCACGAGACGGTCACGTGCTCGCCATCGAGCACTCTCGAAACTTCGGCTCGCAAAACGCATTCACCAGTGGAATGCAGATCGCCATCGGGGACGCCGTCGTGTTGCTTGATGGTGACCTGCAAGATCCTCCCGAGTTGATCCCGGCGTTCTTCGCCGAGTGGCGCAAGGGTACCGATGTGGTTTATGGCCGCAGAAGCAAGCGCGAAGGCTCCGCGATTCAGGCGTGGCTGGCCCGGGGATTCTATCGAGTGTTTCGCCGTCTCTCTGACACCCCGATGCCGCTGGATGCAGGTGACTTTGCATTGATGGACCGCAGGGTGGTAGACGTGCTGCTCGCGCTTCCCGAAACCGACCAGTTTCTTCGCGGACTACGTGCGTGGGTAGGGTTCACACAGAGTGGCGTTGATTACTTGCGTCCCAAGCGTGCCTTCGGGCGCTCCACCCACAGCTGGATGAAGAACCTGTGGTGGGCGAAGAAAGGGGTTTTTTCCTTTAGTTTCATGCCAGTAGAGATGATTGGTTACACGGCGGCGGTGAGCACGGCGATCTCCGGCGTTGGACTTGCCTACCAGGTCTTCAGTGCTGTGCTGGGGGAAGCCGCCCCGAACGGAGTTGCCATGCTCTCTTTCGTGGTTGCGTTCTTCGGGAGCCTCAATCTTCTCGCATTGGCTGTCCTGGGCGAGTACCTGATCAAGGTGCTCGAGGAGACCAAACGACGCCCCAAGTTCATCAGAAAAGCGGTGCGATGCGGACACGAACACATCACGACAGCCGAAGGCATCGACGCCTTCTCACGTGAACGTCGAGCACTGTCAGAGCGCCGTCGTACCACAAGACGTGCCATGGCCGGGGAGCAATGAGCGCTGCAGGTGTACTGGTTACCGGAACGACGTCGGGGATCGGTCGGGCCCTCGTCGAGTACTACGACAGGCGACACGTTCACGTAGTCGCCGTGAATCGCCGTTTCGTCGACTGTACGTCGTACTCCACCGTGCATCACGAGCAGGTTGACGTGCGCTCAGCGGATGCGGTGGCCTCGCTCGTGGGGCGGCTCGCAGCGGCCGACCAACTGCCGCACACGTTCATCTTGAACGCGGGGATCAACCGTGTAGACAATGACGAGACGTTCGATCTGGCAGCGTACGAGGACGTTCTCGCTACGAATCTGTACGGCGTGCTGAACTTCGTCGCGCCCCTCACGCGCCTTCGCTCACCCGAGGGGCGGCGAGTTTTTCGTCGAATCATCGCTGTCAGCTCGATGGCTGGGTTCGTCGGTAGCCCTTACGGGCTTGGGTACCACACTAGCAAGCGAGCCCTGTCCGCGTGCTTTGATGTATGGTCGAAAATGTACGGGGGCACGGATCTGCTCTTTCAGCAGGTACTGCTCGGACCTGTTCCGACGGCGATGACCACCGTGGACCACAGGCTACCCGCTTGGGTGGCCAGAGTGAGGAGCGGCTTGTCCGTGGCGCCCGACTGCGCCGCTCGCGCGATTGCCGAGTTTGCAACGACTCGACGAACTCGTCTCTACTATCCGTGGAGAGCAGCGCCGCTTTTCCTTGGTGTCTGGGCCGGTCGCTCACTGTTTCCTGGTGTTCTCCAAGGCAGAAACACACTCGAAGGCAAGCGGCGCCGAACGAGTGGCTCGTGACCTTGCTCCAGCGGTACTGTGCCTTAGCGAGCGCCTCACACCTTGAAGCGCTAGAGGTGAGTCATTGCGCAAGATAACTATCGACTACAGCTTCACAGACCTGGTTTGCGTTACTGTGATCGCGGCGGTAGTGACGGCATGGGTCGCGTCAGCTGGAGGCGCGTTCTCCTTTCGCATGCTGCTGGCTTGCGAGGCGATGTTCTTCCTGTTGTACGCGGTTGGCTCGTTCGTGGCGGCGTACAGCTCGCTATCTGCAGGTCTGTTGTTCGATCTGCCGCTGCGCTTGCTGACGGGTTACGCATTGGTGAACACCGCGCTGCTCATCTTGGCGGTGATTTCGCCGCTCGGCGTCTTGGTCAACTTCCTGATCTTGTGCGCCATAGTCATGGGTGCGCTCTGGTTTGCTGCTCGTCTCCGGGCAGGCCCAGGAAGTGCGGCGAGTTGCTTCGCGGTAGGCCTCGTGGCTGCCGCGACGACGTTGTGGTGTCAGGATTCGATAGATCCGATCTCTCAGCAGGGGGAGGTCGTCGTCTTCAAGCCTTGGGTAGACAGCTTCTATCACGCTGTTCACATCCGCATGTTTGCTGCAAGTGAGGGCGTAGCGACGCTCGAGGACTTTCGCTTGGCTGGCGTTCCCGCACGCCTGTATCACTATGGTGTATACATGCTGCCAGCGGTCCTGAAGGCTGCGTCGGGGGTCCATTCGTACGCTGCTTTCGCGGGGGCACTAGCGCCCCTCGGCGTGTTCTTCACGGGCTTGGCTGCCTACGCCTTTTTTGGGTCCTTGTGGGGGGCTTGGTCCGGATTCACTGCCTGCGTTGCCCTGCTACTTCTGCCAGATGGATCACAGCAGGGCATCGATAACCCGTTCATGTCCTACCATTGGCTGACTCAGATCTCACCGAGTGCCACCTACGGACTAGCGCTGATTGCTGTTGCTTGGCTGCTCGTTGTCGTCGGCTGCACGCGGGGTAGTCCGCGACAAGTGATCGCTGGGTGGCTGCTGGCGGGTGTCGTGGTCGCCTACAAGCTGCACTACGTCGTCGCGAGTGCGCTGCCTCTGCTAATCGTGCCCGCTCTGTTCTTCCATGGACGGTTCCGCGTGCGACAGCGCGCGTCGTGGATCGTGCTTGCGTCTGCATTCTACGTCGCGGCGTTGTCGCTCGGGCAGCATGTGCCGGGGGTGCCTGTGATCCGACTAGACGGATCCGGCATCGGTGAGATCTTGCACCTCGTACTGTCGTTCGCGACGCCAGGTGAGCTGCGCGATGCCGTCATCCAGCGCGTGGGTCGCGACGCACCGTGGACCTGGAACTTGTGCTTGGGCGGGCCGTACGTCTTACTTGCGGCGCTGGGCGTCTTCGTGCCACTTGGCGCCGTCCTCGCGTTCGTACTGTCGAAACGGACGCAGGTACTGCACGTGGTGTTTCCCTGGCTGCTCGTCGTCAACTTCCTCGTCATGTTCTTCGGGCTCGCTCTCGACTTCGAGAGCAGCACTCCTGACGAGCTATCGCACCGCCCTGTCATGCTCGTTTACTTCTTCTTCGTGTCATGGGTGGGCGGCGCGCTGGGCTTCGTGTTTACGGGGGCAGCGCGCTTTGCGCGTGTCGCGAGGCCCGTCGTCGTCGGCTTGTCAACGCTACTGCTGGCGGTTCCAGCTGCGTTTGGTCCCGGTGTGCAGCTGATGTGGGTGATGCCGCAGATTTCTCCAGTTCGAGTGCCCGCGTCGCTGTTGCGAGTTGCCGAGCACATGCGCACGCACGGTGACCCGTCCGATCTGTTTCAGGACTCGCAGTTCGACAGGATCTACGCGCTGGCGGCTCTTTCTGAACGGCGCCCGTTCGTATCTCATACGCTAACGCACATGCCTTTCCGCGCAGAAACCGTGGCACGACGATCGGCGGCCGTAGACCGATTGATGTCCCTCGAGCAATCGAAGTTGGTGGTGGCAACGGCGCGTGCCTACGGCGTACGATGGTTTGTGATTCAGCGGGGCAGCAAAATACGTTGGCCTGCGTCGCTCACCGACGACGCCGCGTTGAAGGACGGAACGTTTTCGCTCTACGACTTCGAGTAGGTGCGCCTGAGCCGCAATTGCCGTCGAGGATCCCTACTGCGCAACGCGAGATACGCGAACGAGCACGTCAGCATCGTTCTGAAACTCGAGCACAGTTTCGAAACTGCGCTCGGGCCAGATCTCGTAGCCCGGCAGAATGTCGCCAGTGGAGAGCTCGACTTGTTGAATGACGTACACGTTTTGAAACAGCCGACGCGACAGGGCAGTCAGCAGATACGGGTCTCGCCTTGCTGCATCGAAGCTCATCGCGCCGTAGTTCATTATCGTGAAATGGTTGGGTCGGTCCGTGACGATGATGATGCGCTCGTCGTTCAGGCGAGCGAAGAAGTCCCAAGTAGCAGCACTTTCACGACTCTGCGTGAGTCGGTTCATCATCCGTGACTGCTCTTCACCAGGCACTTGGGCCAGAAAGAACGCAGCCGCTAGCAGAGTGCTCAGGTGAGGCCTGCACTTGCGGAGCACGAGCGTAACCGTCCAAGCCGCTGCCAACGAAAAGAACGAGTCGATCGGCAATACCAGTCGAGCGGAGGACGGAAACTGTGCGCGCCCCCAGACGTACGCGAATACGACTACGGCCTGCAGGGTAACCCACGTTCCGACGAACGTAGCGATGCGGAGATTCACACCTGCGGGGCGCGCGGCCCGAACGGCATGGCCAATCCACAAGGCTACGCCCACCAAGCCTAGTGCGATGAGGACAGCGGAGTGGGCTGGAAACGTCTTGCTGGGCGAAAGAAGTGGCTCGAAGTACTCGAGAGCGTTGTTGACGAAGTTTGAGCCGCTCAGTGTGACCGTTCCAACAGGTTGTGGGGGAACGCTCCCGCGCAACAGAGCCTGCCAAAGACGCGGGGCTAGAAAGATGGGCGTCAGCGCGTACACGAACACATATGGACGAAGAATGCTCCAGTTCACCATTTTCCACGCGAGCAGCAGGGCCACCGTGGGTACGATGAACAGTGCAGACTCGTAGCGCGACTGGGAGAACAGGCAGAGGTTGACCCACAGCAGTGCCAAGGTTGCGGGGCTTCGTGATCGGTCGAAGTCGAACCAGCTCTTGACCACGAGCAGCCCGAGCAACGTCGCTAAAAAGTCGAACCCACCTGATCGAACGGAGAGCAGCAAAATGGGGTGTGAGACCACGAAGAATGCGGTGACTACTCCGAAGGGCTCCCCGGCTTGGGACTTGGCCAAGCGATAGGCCACGAGCACGAACGCAGGTAGCAGTAACAGGTTGAGTAGGAAGGCGTTCTCGTGCGTGTAGCCAAGAACAGAGTGCAAGAGGCTGACGAGAAAGGGGAACAACGTAGGGCGCTGGTCGATGGCTACGTCAACGTCCCAGTAGCTTCCGTAGTAGTGTTTCCCCGAAACCGTGAACGTTGGACTCTTCAGGGAGTGGAGGTTCTTCGAGGTACCGACGAGGTTAGCCTCATCGGATAGGACGCGAAGTGCTGGCTCGACCGCGGCAGCGGCGACCAGTGTCACGGCAACTGCGATGCATAGACCCGGCAGGTTGTCGCGCAGCCATGCCCGGATGAACTGCCATCGCGGCTCGCGCGCCGCGTGGATGTGCGTCCCCACCCAGATCAGGGTGCCGGCCATCGAGAAGTAGTATGTCGTCTTGACGAAGAGCCACTGCGCGCTGATGACGTCGAGCACGCTGAGCGCAATCAGCGTCACGAGCGTCAGGCAGATTGCGATCGGGCCGGCCTCACGAAACACCCGTTTCGGGTTCGAGCCAGGGATCACGACGGCCCACGCCGTCTACGGGGTTGGGCCGACGAGAGCGCATTGGAGCCATCCGCACACGGTACCCAGTCCACAGTGAAGGCGTTTCCGCCCCGGGTGCCGCGCGGTATGCTGCTTTGATGCAGTTCTCTAAGTCGTAGCAATTTCAAGGCCAACGCCAATGGTGTGAAGCGTGGGTTCCTTCACCAGATAATGAGACGATGTGCACTTTTTTCACGCGGTCGAACTTCGCAGCATTCATGAGTCGACGTACGGCCGCTTTGGGGTGGTGCCCGAGTACCAATCATCCGCGCACATTGCGCATCGCCTTGGGGGCAATTGGGAGGGCCTGTTCGTGCCCATCAATGCCACCGCAGCGCGAGTTGCGAGCGTAAACCACGCGCACGCGTATCCCTTCGACAAAAGCGTTCACGGTGGCGCGAGGGCCAACTCCAACCACGTACCGGGGCGCGCAGTTTTCTCAGTCGTGAGACGAAACACTAGACGCAGAGATCGACGACCGCTACTCGCGCATTGTTAGCCCGGGCAGGCGCGATCCGGTCCTTGCTTGGGCCCGCCCCACTGAGCGAAGCTCGAGCGGCCACGTCAGCCACGTCGTACTTCGACCACAACGTTGCCGAATGACAATCGTGAGTCCCGTCGACTCAGAAAGTGAGATATCCGTGAACCGTCGTCTAGTTCTTCAACTGACACCCACCACCCGCATGTTCTCCCTAGCGCGCGAATGGCGAGTGAGCCTCATCGTTGGTTTGCTGGCGGTGTCTTGCTCGAGTGCGACACCTTCAGCGGACGTTCCCGTAGCTGACTCGGACCCGGCACCCGCCACGGGTCGAACGTTGCTTCCAGCAGATGACCAGACAGCTGACAGCGCCACCACCAACCGAGAGCAAGCACCCGTGCTACTCGGACAGGTCGATGGCCAAGATGTGTACTCGTATACCCTGACCAACGAGAGCGGACTAGTCCTCGAGGCGATCAACTACGGCGCGATCATCACCAAGCTTCACGTTCCCGACCGCAACGGCGAGCGGGCCGACGTCGTGTTGGGATTCGACCGCTTGGAGCAGTACCTCGATGAACCTCCGTACTTCGGGGCTACCATCGGGCGCGTCGCCAACCGCATCGCGAACGCGACGTTCGAGTTAAAAGGCCAAACTTACAAGCTCGCGAGCAACGATGATCCACACCACCTGCACGGTGGTGTGAAAGGTTGGGACAAGGTGGTCTGGAACGCAGTGACGAAAGCGACCCCTGCCGGGCCAGCACTGGTGTTCACCTACACTTCCAAGGATGGGGAGGAAGGGTATCCCGGAAACGTCGTTGCGCAGACGACCTACACTCTGACCAACACGAACGAGCTGCGCGTGGAAATGACCGCAACCACTGACGCCACGACGCTCGTCAGTATGGCGCATCACACGTACTGGAACCTCGGGGGATACGACTCGGGCACGATCACCGATCACCAGCTGCAGATTTTCGCGGATAGCTACACCCCAGGAGCGAACGGGTTGGTTCCAGACGGGACCGTCAAGCCCGTAGAGGGAACTCCTTTCGACTTCCGTTCACCGAAGGTAATCGGTCGGGACCTTCAGGCCGCGGGAGGAGATCCAATTGGGTTTGACCACAATTGGATCATAGATGGGGAAGCGAACGAGATGCGCCAAGTGGCTCGCTTGACTCATCCCGCGTCTGGGCGAGTGATGACGCTCCACGCAGACAAGCCCGGATTACAATTCTACTCGGGGAACTTCCTGGATGGATCCTTGACCGGGAAGGGAGCGACGTACCCGCAGTACAGCGGCTTGTGCCTCGAGACCCAGAACCATCCCAACTCGATCAACATCGAACGCTGGAAGGACGCCATCGTGCTCGAACCTGGCGAGACCTACAGTCACACGATGGTTCATCGTTTTACGACCGAGTGAGCCGCGCTCCTCCGCCGTGCGCGCAACTGATCATCCCCGTAGCTCTCTGACCGCGGTCAATCCGAGGCGTGAGGGTGACCCTTGGAGCGGCTCAGACCACTGACGCTCAACGAAAATTGGAGATTCTCTAGGAATGCAGACCATCGACTGGCTCGTCGTAGCCGCATATTTCGCGTTGATTATCGGTATCGTGTGGCACTCGTCTCGACAGCAAGAGACGTCAGCAGACTACTTCTTGGCCGGCAGGGACCTGGGTTGGTTCGTTGTCGGGTGTTCATTACTCGCGTCCAACATCGGATCCGAACACATCGTCGGGTTAGCCGGGAACGGCGCATCGAGTGGCATGGCGATGGCTCACTGGGAGCTTCAAGCATGGATCATGCTGCTTCTCGGCTGGGTTTTCGTGCCGTTCTACTACCGCTCGGGTGTGTTCACGATGCCCGAGTTTCTAGAGCGGCGATTCAACTCGAGCACACGACTGGTTCTGTCATGCGTTTCACTAGTTGCGTACGTGTTCACCAAAGTATCCGTGACCGTGTTCGCTGGCGCACTCGTCTTTCAGACGCTCCTTCCGGATACCTTCGGCACGCCTGAGAACGCGTTCCTGATCGGTGCGATTACCACCGTAGTGCTCACTGGCATCTACACCGTGTTGGGCGGCTTCCGCGCCGTCGTGTACACGGAGGTGGCGCAAACAGGGCTGCTCCTGTTCGGCTCCGTGTTCATCACGATCTTCGGCTTGCAAGAGTTGGGTGGGTGGGGTGAACTCAAAGCCATCGTCGGAGCGAAGGCTGATACTTTCGCCCTTTGGCGGCCCTTGGACGATCCTGACTTCCCTTGGTTGGGTGTGATGATCGCGTCCCCCATCATCGGGATCTGGTACTGGTGCACTGATCAATACATCGTGCAGCGTACGCTTGCGGCCAAGAATCTCACTCAGGCACGTCGTGGCGCGATTTTCGGTGGCTTCCTCAAGGTGCTACCCGTGTTCATCTTTCTCGTTCCGGGCATGATCGGGTATGCGCTCCACCAACGTGGAATCATCATGATACCTTCCGACAGCGACGGAAACGTAACGGGGGACATGGTGTTCCCGACGATGGTTGCGTCACTGCTCCCCGCAGGGCTTCGCGGTATCGTCGTTGCTGGTGTGTTGTCTGCTCTGATGAGCTCGCTGGCGTCGCTTTTCAATTCCAGTGCAACGCTGTTTACGGTCGACATCTACGAGAAGATCAATCCGGGTGCTTCTGAGAAGCGTTTGGTGTTCGTGGGTCGAGTAGCGACAGTCGTGGTGGTGGTGTTGGGTCTGGTTTGGATTCCAGTGATGAAGTTCATATCTGGAGGCGGGCTATACCAGTACTTGCAGAGCGTTCAGGGTTACCTGGCGCCGCCCATCACGGCCGTGTTTCTACTGGGGCTGTTCTTCAAGCGAATCAACGCGCGCGGCGCTCTCTTGGGATTGAGCGTAGGCTTCGTCTTGGGCATGACGAAGCTGACCGTTCAGGCGTTGCACGGAGCCGGCGTCATCGCTAGTGGCGGCTTACTGGGCGCGATCGGTGAACTGAACTTTCTGTATGCGTCTGGTTGGCTCTTTCTTCTGAGCGTGGCTGTGGTCGTTTTCGGGTCGCTGAGTGCACCTGCGCAACCCGCCGAGCAGATCGTGGGCCTCACCTACGGATCCATGACACCCGAGCAGCGCGAAGAGAACGACGACAGTTGGGGCGCACTCGATGTTGCGGCGAGTGTCGGTGTGATGCTGCTGGTGCTCGGCGTCTACGTGTACTTCAGCTTTTGGATCTGACGTACACCTAGTAGCTGTAGTTGCGTCGCGTTCGACGCCAATAGATCGCGAGACCCAAAACGAACCAGTGTGCGACTAGTGTCATAGGCGGCGACTGCGTGAGTAGAGTCAGTCGGCAGGCGCAGCTGGCGTCGCTCGCACCGTTCGGTGCGAGCGGTGCAGCGTCCTCCGCGCGCGTAAACGTCAGCAGTGAAACCCCGAAGCGAGGCAAGTCGAACGAAACCGTCGCGACCCCGGCCTCGACCCTCGGGGGGTCTGTCGGAAGCTCCACTGGCACCATCGCCGCCTCCAGGGCAGATCGCTGCTCCGCCGTGGGTACGTCGGGACGGCCTTGTTGATCCCAGACTGCAACTGCGTTGCCATGGGACTCATCTACGCGGATGTGCACCACATCAGCGCGCTCACCGAAGTGGGGCGAAAGAGCGACCCGCAGCGTAACGGGTGTTGGGTCATCCTCCACGATGTCGTCGTGGTAACTCCAGACCAAGACTTGCACTTCGTCGGGCGTGAGCGTCGCCAGAGCGTCGACGTCAACCTCGTCGCGAACACCATTGGCCAAAACGTCGGTCATCGTCAGCGAACCACTGCTGGTTGCTGGTAGTCGACGGCCGTTGAGTTGACCCAAGAGCTCGAATGCGTTCAGTACTGGTAGGTGGATGCCGTTGGTGGACAGCGCGCGATACCCCGCGAAGTAGGGGGTATCAGGGAAGGTGAACGCCCAAGTCAGAACTCCCTTCAAGTTGATCCCGGCTTCCGTCGCGAGGTCCAGCGTGCGCTTCATGGTAGCGACCACGTAGGCACCATAGGCTGGTGAATTGCGGTAGGCATGGTGTGGAGCCGTACTGATGGGACACGCAGCACAGCCATCTGGATCCGCTTCGCTGATCACGACGGGGCGGTCGCGGAAAGCCGATGCTGCGATGGTCGCGAATCCCGCGCGATGCAGCTCGAGTTGGTTCGCCAGGTTCATCTGAACATGCCCGTCTTGAATGGTCACCCCGCCCTTCGCGTGAAAGCTGACCATGTCGAGGCGGGTTCCTGTTTCGCCACTGACGTAGTTGGTACCGCTCGAGCAGTGCTCCAGAAACTGTCTCAGGAAGTCACCGCTAGGACGCGCCACCGCTGGGGCACCGAGGGATGCCTCCGGGATTACGCCGTGCAGAGCGGCCTCGGTGTGGTCATACAGCTCAGCGTACTCATCGAACGTGCCACGCCAGTACCCGATGTCGGGCTCGTTCCACAGTTCCCACTGCCAGGTAGATGCGGCGTCGGGGTAACGTTCGACGACGTGACTTGCCCACGTCGAAATTAGGTTCGCCCACTTTTCGTAATCGTCAGGTGGATAGAATGAGCCGCTGTCGAGGACGTACGTATTGGAATTTTCGTACGGGTCCGGGCGAGTGGAGAGGGCACGAGGCATGAACGCGAGTTCGACCAGCGGATAGGTGCCTGACTCGGTCGTCGCGTCCATGACTCCGTCGATTAACCTGTAGTCGTAAACGGGGTGCCCGCTTTCATCCTCATCATACAAGTTGGTGGACCCCCATTTCAGCGTGGGGGTGCCATCGCCTGTGTTGAACAAGAAATGGGTTCGCACGTAGACTGGAGCCACGTTGATCTCCGCGAGGGTAGTGAGCAGCTTCCTTCCTTCGGGAGTAGTCGTCACGTTGACCTCGTCATAACCGAAGTATGACCACACGGGACGAAGCGCATCTCCAGGCGAGGTCGCGTCGACGTCGATCACGACGTCTTCTCGAGCTTGTGCTTGCGCTAAGTGAACGACGCTGCAATGCAAGGCAACGACGACGAGAGCGACCCTGAGAAGCACGCGGTACCTGCGGTGTCGCCCCAACTCAGGCTTCGCGCTACTCGAGAACCCGGACGGCTTCTCGCTCGATCGCGAGGCCCGCTGCATGTCGAGCGAAAAACGCGTCGAAGCCTCTGACGTCTTCTGATGTGGGGGCAATGGGTTCGCCAACGACGCCCGAGATTCTTTCGTCGAGAAACGCAGGAAGTGATGGCTGAGTACTCGCGTTCACCAGATACGCGGCAAGAACTGCCATCCCCCAGGCGCCGCCTTCACCCGCTACGTTGGGAATGCTCACAGGTACCCCCAGAGCGGCTGCCATCATTCGTTGGCCAGTGTCACCACCCTTGAACAGTCCTCCATGACCTCGAATCTCTTCTATTGCCACGCCCTCGCGTTCCGTGAGGATGTTCATGCCCGTGCGCATCGCGCATAGCGAAGCGTAATACATCGCACGCATGAAGTTCTGAATCGTGAAGCTACTGTGTTGGCTTCGCGCGAATAGCGGTCGGCCTTCGGTGAAACCGGTCACATGTTCACCAGAAACGTAGTTTATCGACAGCAGACCACCTGCGTCGGGATCCCCAGCTGTCGCCAGCGGCAAGAGCCTGCCGTAGAGTTCGTCGGGGGTGACGTCCGCGCCGAGCGCCTTGGCGACCTGACCGAACAGCCCCATCCACGCGTCGAGGTCGGACGAGCCGTTGTTGGAATGCGCCATGGCGACGGGCTTTCCGTCAGGGGTCATCACGATGTCGATCTCTTCGTACGCGCGAGACAGGTTCTTCTCGAGCACGATCATCGCGAATACCGACGTGCCAGCAGAGACGTTACCCGAACGCGGTCGCACCGAGTTCGTCGCGACCATCCCCGTTCCAGCATCTCCCTCGGGGGGACACATGGGAACCCCTGCTGAAAGCTTGCCTGATGGATCGAGCGCCTTCGCGCCGCCGGCGCTGAGCTGCCCCGCGGGGACTCCCGCTCGCAGCACCTGGGGGAGAATGTCGCGCAACTTCCACCCGAACTCGTGGGGCGCAATCAGCTCGTCGAACTTTTGGATGCGGGCCTCATCCCAATCTCCGGTGTGTGGGTCAATGGGGAACATGCCCGAGGCCTCACCGATGCCCATCTTTTTCTCGCCAGATAGCTTGAAATGAATGTACCCGGCCAGCGTAGTCAAGTGCGCGATCCGCCCTACGTGTGACTGCCCTTCGAGTATCGACTGGTAGAGGTGGGCTACGCTCCAGCGCTGGGGTATCGCGAAGTCGAGCAACTGGGTCAGTTCCTCGCAGGCGCGCCCCGTGATGTTGTTGCGCCAGGTGCGAAACGGCACCAACAGTTGCCCATTCTCGTCGAGGGCCACATAGCCATGCATCATTCCGCTGAAACCGAGTGCAGCAAGGTCTTTCAGATCCACGGAGTAGCGCGTTTTCACGTCTTCGAGCAGCGAGGCGTAGCAAGCTGACAGGCCTCGCCAAACGTCCTCCATGTCGTATGTCCAGATGCCTTCGCGGAGCTGATTCTCCCAGGCGTGTGAACCCGAAGCCAGTTGTCGCGTGTCCGGTCCGATTAGTGAGGCCTTGATCCGTGACGATCCAAACTCAATCCCCAAGACTGCAGCTCCCGACTGGATCAGGCTAGCAGCACTTTGCTCTTCGTTCATCGTTCACCTCTCGCGCGGGTCAGACCCCGCTTCGTCTGGGTCGATTGGTTGTGGCAGGTGCTCGAAGAGCTGTCATTTCTGCCCGTAATACGCGTTCTTGCCGTGCTTGCGCTCGAAGTGTTTGCGTATCAGGGGTTCGGGCAATCGTTCGGCGGACGGGGAGATGCTCCGCGTCACGAACGCCATTTTCGCCAACTCCTCCAACACCGTCGCGTTGTACACCGCTTTTTCGGGCGTTGCACCCCACGTGAACGGCGCGTGCCCTGAGACGAGCACCATCGGCGTGTGGTGAGGGTTGCGGTCTTTGAAACACTCGAGAATCTGGTTACCCGTCTCCAGCTCGTAGTCTCCTTCCACTGCATCGCTCGACATCACCGCGGTGCAGGGCACGTCTTCCGCCAGATGGTCGGCATGAGTGGTTCCGTATAGCGGAATGGGGAGTCTCGCCTGCGCCCACCCAGTCGCGTAGCTGGAGTGCGTGTGAACGATCCCACCCAGGCCATCCCAAGCGCGGTACAGAACCAAGTGCGTATTGGTGTCCGACGAGGGCCGCAGACGCCCTTCGACGATCTTGCCCGAGAGATCGACTACGACCATGTCGTCTGGCTTCAGTTCGTCGTACGGCACTCCGCTAGGCTTGATCGCCATTACCCCACGGCCCGCATCAAACGCCGACACATTCCCGAAGGTGAAGATCGCCAGGCCATGTTTCGGGATCTGCATGTTTGCAGCCCACGCGCGCTCTTTTAGCTCTAGGTATGGCGATGCCACGGGCATTATCCCCCAAGCCTGAAGGCGACGTCATTCCAGCGGAGTTCGTTGCGAAGGGCACGAAGATCCAGGGCGTTGTCGAGGCGAATGACCTCGAGTCCAACCATTCGAGCGAACCCTTCCCACTCGTCCGACGTCACCGCTTGGCAGAAGGCAGCGTGGTGGGCTCCACCAGCTTCGATCCACCCCGCTGCGCTGCGCTTGAAGTCCGGGCGCGGGATCCACGTCGCACGCGCAGTTGGTAGTTTCGGCATGGCGCGTTCGGGGGAAACGACGTCCAGTTCGGCTAGGATCATGCGCATTCTTCCGCCCATATCGACCAGCGTCGCGTTCACGGCAGGTCCCGGTTTCGCGTCGAACACCAAACGTGGTGGGTCCTCTTGGTCGCCGATTTCCAAGGGATGAATCTCGAGGGATGGCCTGTCTGCGGTGATTGACGGGCACACCTCCAGCATGTGAGCCCCAAGCACCCGCTCTTGGCCAGGGACCAGATGGTAGGTGTAGTCTTCCATGAAGGATACGCCACCGGGTCGTTCACCCGTCATTACCTTACCGAGGCGAACCAAGGCGGCCGTCTTCCAATCTCCCTCGGCTCCGAACCCATAACCCGAGGCCATTAACCTCTGACAGGCAAGGCCGGGGAGCTGTCGGAGTCCGTGCAAGTCTTCGAACGTCGTGGTGAATGCTCCGAACCCGCCATCGTCGAGGAAGGCGCGCATGGCGATCTCTTGTCTCGCCGCGTAGCGAAGACTCTCGCGTTTTTCGCCGTTACGTTTCAGGGGCGCAGCCAGCGAGTACTCGTCCTCGTACTGTTCGAGCAAACGTTCCACTTGGGCATCAGATACTTCCGCGATGGGCGCCACCAGATCACCAACGCCGTAGCCGTTGGTGGACCATCCGAGCTGAATCTGTGCCTCCACACGATCGCCACCAGTGACGGCTACTTCTCGCATGTTCATGCCGCCGAATCGCGCGATCTTGAGTTCGCGCGATTCAGCTAGGGCAATTGCAGAACGCGCCCAGCCAGCAAGTTGGCTGGTTACTTCCGGGTCTTGCCAGTGACCAACCACGATGTTTCGGTTGAGACGTAGCCGAGCGCCGATGAACCCGTACTCCCGATCGCCATGAGCTGACTGGTTCAGGTTCATGAAGTCCATGTCGATCTCATCCCACGGCAGTTCGCGGTTGAACTGGGTGTGCAGATGAGCGAGCGGCTTCTGCAGTCGGGTCAGCCCTGCAATCCACATCTTCGCTGGCGAGAAGGTGTGCATCCAGGTGATGACTCCCACGCATTCCGGGCTAGCACTAGCTTCGCGGCATGACTCGAGGATGGCGTCGGGACTCGTCAATACGGGCTTCCACACAACCTTGGCTGGTAGTTGCCCCGAAGAGTTCAAGCCGCTAGCGACTTCCCGTGAATTTGCTGCGACCTGGTCCAGAGTTTCGCTGCCATACAGGTGTTGGCTCCCCGTGAGGAACCAAAGCTCTGGTGTCGTGTTCTGAGCTTTCTTCATTCGTTGTTACTTTGCGAGAAATCGGCCCTGGGCCTCGGTGCTGTTGCGGTGTCGAAAACGCCTTCAATATAGGGATTGTGAGCGCTAACATTTGATCTGTCAAGGTCGCTCGCGTCGAGGTATCGGCTGGGTGCCTCGTCATCTGCATCTAGGCATTCACTCGATTTTTCCCCGTTCGCTCGAGGATGTTCAAGGTTGGGCGCTAGTAGTATGAAGGGCGTCATGAGCACTCGACCTGGGAGGAAACGGCCAGCAGTGATGGCGGACGTGGCGCGTCTCGCGGGTGTTTCGCACCAGACGGTGTCCCGCGTCCTGAACGATAGTCCCAACGTTCGCAAAGATACGCGGGAGCGCGTGCTCGAAGCGATACGCAGCCTCGACTACCGCCCGAGCTCCACCGCCAGGGCACTAGTCACGGGACGATCCAAGACGCTCGGCGTGGTGAGTTTCGACACGACGCTGTATGGGCCGGCTTCTACGTTGTTCGGCATCGAACGTGCCGCGCACGATGCTGGTTACGCAGTGAGCGTTTCCAGCCTGCGTGCTCTCAATCGCGACAGCGTGCTCGCAGCTATCCAGCAGTTGCGTGATCAGGGGGTGGACGGAGTTGCAGTGATAGCTCCGACGGGTGCGGGCGCGGATGCGCTGCGACACGTTCGCGCCGACTTTGCCGTCGTTGCTGTAGAAGCAGGTCCAGATGCGTCGATTCCAGTTGCGACAGTCGACCAGGTTGCGGGGGCCATCGCGGCTACCAAACACCTCCTGAGTCTCGGGCATCACACGGTTTGGCACGTCGCAGGTCCAGCTGAATGGAAGGAGTCTGAGGAGCGCATCGCGGGATGGAGATCGGTACTCGAGGCTGCGGGAGCTCCGATTCCGAACCTTCTTCGTGGCGATTGGACTCCGCGCTCGGGCTACGAGGTTGGTCAAGAACTCCTCGAAATTCCCAGGCTCACGGCGGTATTCGTCGCCAACGATCAGATGGCGCTGGGAATTTTTCGTCGTTTGCATGAAGCGGGTAAAGAGGTGCCGCGCGACCTGAGCGTGGTGGGTTTCGACGACATTCCTGAAGCCGCATACTTCACTCCGTCTCTGACCACGGTACGTCAAGATTTCGCTGAGCTGGGGCGGCGCTGCCTGCACATTCTGCTCAACAGGATCGAGGGGGAAGACGGGCCCAACCGTGTGGTGGTGGCTCCCGAGCTGGTGGTTCGTGGGTCGACGAGCGCGCCCCCTCGCTCGCCAAAGTGAATTGTTTCTAACAGGTGAACGTCGCTTCGAGCGCTTGGGCTCAGAAACGCGCGGTGGCCATCAGGTTTATGACATCCATGTCGGGCTTCTCGTTAGCGTAGGGGCCACCCTGGATGATGTCGCTGCCTGCGACGAGCTGCGTCCCCCATGGCCACTTGCCAGCCAACGTCATCGCATCGCCGTAGCGGTAGCGCGAGTATTGCAGGTGAAAGCTTTCGCCTGACATGAAATGAGACGAGAAGGTGAGGCGTCCCGTGATCGCGGAGAACTTGTAGCCCGGGTGATCCATGTTGTAGTTCACCTCGTCCCAACGAACCATCGCGGAGAGCCAGGTTAGTGCTTGGTATTCCAGGTCAGCGCCGTACTTGAACTGTCCGATTCGCTCCTGCGTGATGATCGATTCTTCTGGCAGGTCTAGCGTGATGTCTGCAAGCAAGCCGAATGCGCTGAACTTCAAGTCAGGCACGGTTCCTCGTGGCTGGCCCAACACGTTCGACAGCGAGTTTTCGTACACGAATCCCACGTTGAGCATCGAACCGCTGCCCGTACTATCGGAGAGACTTCCACTCCACGCGAGATAGTTCGTGGCCAGGCCGTCCGCGCTGAGCGAGTGCATGACCTCGATGCCTGCGTCGGCCAACGCCCAACCGTTCGTCACTTCGATGTACGAGGGGGACACCCACAGGCTACCAGCGACCGGCGCGCGCAGTGTGATCTCGCCGCCGAGGGTCGAGAGCTCTCCTTTTACCGCATCCGAGTAGGCTTTGCCTGGCTGGGTCGTTGGGAAGAGATTGGGATCGCGAGTCCACTGTGTGTTGTAGTGAGCACTCACCTCTACGTAGTCTTTGTACGCGAGCGCGATGTTCTCGTAATGCAGCAGGTTCAGCCCGACCTTGGCCTGGTAGGGCGGAGGGGCAAGAATGTTGAAGCTACCGTCACGACTGGTGCCGAAACCTTGCGTGAGGGTCGCCGTGAAGTCGCCGAAGGGGACCGTGAGCTTCAGCTGCTCTCCCACCTGACGAAAAAGCCCCAGAGTATAGGTGTCGTACTTGTGGTGGATGCCGAACTTCGGCCACCACGCGCCTGCAGTCAAAGCGACGTTGGGTTTGAGATCTCCCACGTCGACGTCGGTATCGAGCACCAGGTACGCCATGCCCGGGGCCCAACTCGCGTCGTAGTTGCGAAACCCAGCTGATTGATACCAGTATCCCATCCAGCCCACGACAGCCTCGACGTGCTTCTTCTTGGCGTGGATGAACAGCTCAGCCCATTCCTGCTCTTGCAGTCGCGTGTACGCGAAACTGAAGTAGTTGGAATCGAAGGTTCGATTCGGGCCGTACGACCACTGCTGGCTGGGTTCACCATCGGGATTGTCCGGGCCCGTACGCGGGCTGATGCCGATCGACACTGGTGCGCGAAAGTACCCCGAGACGAACGTGTTCCAACCGTCCGCATCCGGTTTGTCGCCCGTCGTTTCGTCGGCGGCGGTCTCGTCGGCGTCGTCGAGACTAGCCTGAGGAGCCGAGTCTTCCGTCTCACTCGTCGCCTCGAGTTCGCCTGCTTCAGCCGCTACGCCAATGCCAACTTTTGCGGATGCCGCCGAGCCCTCGTCGGTGGTTGGGGGCGGTGCAGGCTCCTCAGTGTCCGCGCCGACGTCGTCTGTTTCGGAAAAACCGTCCTCGGGAGTTTCCGATTCTTCGAACGACTCCGGTTCGGACTCGCCCTCTGCCGCTTCATTCGTTTCAGGCGGGGCTGAATCATCGGCTTCCGACGGTTGTGCGGCGGCGGACAAAGCTGTCGCGCACACCGATGAAAGAATCAGTGCCTGGATCAGTCTGAACATGGCTTTGAGCTATCTTCCGTACCCAGCCGCAACGATGGCTGCCTGTAGCGCATCAACGGTTGCTTTCGAAGCTGCACCCGTCACCAGCACTCCTTCGTAGAAGCGCCCACCATCCCCATCGCTGTTGTCGCCGCCAATGCCCAGAATGACAGACCCCTGCTTTTGCATGGGGACGTAGCCAGGCTTTTCAGGCCGAATGCCATCGTACATTTGCGTAAGCTCGCCTGCTTGGGCATCGCCACCGTAGATCGCAAACCTACCGCGGCCCTCGTTCTTATCTTGTGTGTCGCCGACGATTATCGCCGTCACGTAGTCGTGCAGGAGTGAGGTGTTCGTCGAGATATTTCTGTCCTGTCCGTTCTCCCAGCCCGGGTACAGGCCGTTCTCGAGATCGGCCATCACCCACGGCCCGGAGCCACTCCCGGTTCCCCAAATCACGCCATTGCCGAAGTAGACGGCCTCCATCGTGCCGTTACCATCATTGTTCGAGGTTACCTCAGCGTTGCCGTAGTTGAAGCAACATCCGTTGATGGTGTCCTCTTGGCTGGTGATCATGTACATCGACTCTGGCTCGTCATCGACTGGGATTACGCCAGAGATGCCACCTTCGGGGTGTGGGCAGTCGTTGCAGTTGGTGCGGTAACCCATTCCAGGCCTGAAGAGCATTCCGTAGGCTGGTCGACCATTGATGGTGGTCGGTAGATCGTCCGCGTTTACGGGTAGGCCTGGCGTTGGTTTGGCGCTTCCTGGTGGCGCCCGCGTCATGTGAAGGCCATTGCCCGATTGATCGTACAATATTTCGATCAAACAGCCCCCGGTCGCGCACAGTTCATTCTGCGCGGCGACATCCGCGTAGCCATCCACTGTACCGACATCGAGGGTCGTGCCGTCGGGTGCTTCCACCTGGTAGAGCGGGCCGGTGTAGCCAGGTACGAGCACGCGCACCGAGCTGTGAGCCGACACGCACTCGTGACCGGCGCCTTCGAAGACTTCACATGGGAGCGGAGCGGTGTTCGGCGGTAGCTCGCCACCGGTGTTCGTCGCGGTGCCGTTGGTGGTTCCATCCCCAGTCCCATCTGAGATGGCGGTTCCCGTGTTTGACGAACAGTCGCCGTCGGGGCACCCGTAGTCGCCGCACGCGGGAGCTAGGGCCAAGATTACACTTACGCTCACGAGTAGGGTGACTACAAGTGTGCCGATGCGCGTCATCGCGACTTTCCTTGTTTGCATGTATCGCTCGGAAGGAGTTGGGGCAGGTGGACGCTGCCCGCGTGGGTGCTGAGTTTCAGCAGGGTATGGTGGGCCCTGTGCCGTCACTAGTGGGGCAAGGGGCTGTTTGGTTGCAGCCCCCCTGGGGGCCGTGACTGGTTACTGCTTCTGCAAGACGATGGTGCCACCCAGGCCGCCCGTCTTATTGACGCTGGTGGGGGTCATCGTCATCACGTCGTTCGTCACACAGTACGTGTACTCGGTCTCTTCTCGTCCGTTGGTGATGATGACCTTGTTGTCGGCCGTCGTGTACGTTCCAGTAGCCACCGGGCTAAAGGAGACATACGCAGCCCCACCGCTTTGCTCGATTGTCGCTGGGCAGTCGCAGCCACCCGTGTCGTTGTCCGCGCAGGTGACGCTAGCGAACCCTAGTCCTTGGAGGGGCGCGCCTACGCGATCGCATGTGGTCACGGTCCCGGAGACATCCAGACATTCTGGCGGCAGCTCGATTTCTTGGGCTCCTGACGTGGACGTGGCGTCCGTAATCATGCCGTCGGCGGAGAGCGTCCAAGTTCCAGTGATATTCAGCATCCCTGTCACTGGGGCAGATGTACACCCCAGGCCGAATCCCATCATGTCCGTTTCGCCCGAGACGGGGACGCAGGAAGACGTGACCGCCCAGGTGCCGACGACATCCCCACCGCACGCTGTCACGTTGTCACACGACGCTTCAGGCGGTGTGGTCGAAGCCGCTCCCTGGGTGGCGTCACCAGAGGGAGTCGAGTCAGACGTGTTGGCAGTGGTGGAACCAGTGCCGGGTGTGGTGGTGTCAGTCGTTGATGTGGCCGTACTGGTGGACGAAGTGTCCGTACCCGTGGCCGCTGTCGAGTTCGTGTCAGGTTCGTCGTCGTAGCCGCCGCATCCAGTGAGCAGGGCGAAGGTCAACACGCTGAACGTGTGAGGGACGAGGCATCGATAATTCATGGCATCTCCTGGTTCGGTCGAAGTCGTGTTCAACCGTGTTTTCATTGACCGTAGCCGACTGCCTGAACGTTTCTCAAGACTGCCTCTTCGGTTTCTGGATCAGGGTATCCAAGCACGATTGCCCCTTCGAAGAACGTCGACCACGAGTTGTTGCTGTTGTCGCCACCCACGCCGATTACGACAGCACCTTGGTTGTCCATGGGCTTGGGGAGTGGTCCTTCGTAGGCGGTGTGCAAGCTGTCGGCAGTCAGCAGGTCGGCCATTCTGAGCGCGTAGTTCGTGTCGGTCTTCAGGAAGCCGATGGCAAACGGAACGCGCAGCGACGGGTTGTTCTCGTTTGCGGGAGCAGGCTCGCTCAGTGCACCCCAGCCAGGTTCACCTGGATTGGAGCCGCCAGCCCAAACGCCAGCCTCGAAGTCGGCCATGAACCAGGGGCCAGCACCTGCGCCTCTACCCCAGTACGCTAGCCCGAAGAAGAGGGTGTTCATCTCGTGATACTCGGTGGGGTCGGGCGTCACGTTACCGAAGTCCCAGCAGCACGCCGAGCCAGTGCGCGTGCCGTCCGCCAGCATGTAGATGGCTTGCGGCTCGCGGCCCCGCGCCATCCCGTTACCTGGGCTGGTTTGGCGGTAGCCCTGTCGTGCCTCCATGTAGAGTGAGTAGACGTTGTGCCCGCCCACTACCATCGGGCCTGCGTCTGCGATCGACTCGAAGTCGTCGTCATCGGCCCACTCGCCGCCATCTGAACGGCCACGCTTGGCGACAGGGAGGTGATTCTCCCGCCCCGACTGGTCGTACATGAGAGAGATCGTACACACGGTTCCGCCGCAAACTGCGTCTTGTGCGGCGGCGTCCGCGAAGCCGTCGGCCGTTTGGGGAATGTCGTGAAGCTCACCGCCAGAGCCCGTGTTCATGGCGTTGCTACCACTTCTCACCTGGTAGAGCGGCCCATCGTACTCGGCTCTGAGCACGCGAATCGTACTGTAGGCGGCGACGCACTCATTGCCTGCCGCATTGTAGATGTCGCAAGGGCCCTCGCTCTTACCCGTGTCGCCCGTGCCCATGTCATCGGCGGCCATCATGTCGTCAGCGGCCATCATGTCATCGGCGGCCATCATGTCGTCAGCGGCCATCATGTCATCGGCAGCCATCATGTCATCGGCGGCCATCATGTCGTCAGCGGCCATCATGTCGTCCATGGCCGCTGATGAGTCATCCGTCGGCGCCATCGTATCGTCAGTTCCAGCCGTCGAGTCATCGGTGGGGGTCGTCGAGTCGTCAGTTCCAGCCGTCGAGTCATCGGTGGGGGTCGTCGAGTCGTCAGTTCCAGCCGTCGAGTCATCGGTGGGGGTCGTCGAGTCGTCAGTTGCGGTTCCCGTCGTCGAGCCTCCCGTGGGGGCTCCCGTGCCCATGCCACTGGTGGACGTGGTGGTCCCGCCCGTAGCCGTGTTCGACGGTGATGTGGTGGTCGTGCCCCCGGCCGAAGTTGATGTCGAACCGACGGGCACCGTTTGATTGTCGTTTCCGTCAGCGGTGTCGTCGTTGCAGCCTGTTACCATGAGGGAAACAAGCAGTGCTGTCACGGGGGATACAAGAGGGCGGATCGTCATGATTTCAGGCTCCACGGGTGGGGCTGCACATCGATTTGATGCTGGAATGGTCGGATTGTGAACGCTAACATTCTATGTGTCAAGCCTGCTCCCACATGTGGGTTGGGAGCAAGAAGGGGGATGCAACAGCTGGGCTTCAGCCTTCCCACCGCCGCGGAACTCGGATCGCTCTCGACGTGATCGGGCCTACGTATCCAAGTGCGGGTGCGAGGCACTGTCACCACAGCGCGACTCCGTTGTTGAAGGTCACGACGGGGTTGTGGGCGAGGCTTACAGCGGTCGTCAGTGTTGCTGGTGCGTCTCGTCGTCAGCGTGGCGTGACGACGGCGTCGCTGTTGTACGTTCGCCACCAAACCGGGCAGACAACCGCTCGTGTTTATCCGCGGTACGCATCTCGAGATACGAGCAGAGGGGGGAGTCATTGTTTCACCTTCAGTCCCGGCGGTCCCAGCAGTCCCGGCAATCCCAGCCCGGGTGCCGTTTGCAGATCGAATGATAGCCGCCACGACGCCATCGGCCACTCGCGTCTGCGTGGTCGCAGAATGTTGCACCAAGGTTGAGGGCCTCGACTTACTCGTGGAAGCTGAATCAGGCCGCGTGATAGTCGCGCCGCGTAGCCCGTCCACGTCGACGCCTTCGGAGATGGCCGCTGGCAGCACCGCCGACGCGCCTCGGGCAGCTACCCGAGACGTGGGACTCTTCGAGGGCTTGGACGTCATGCGCCATGTACATGGATTGGTATCCGGGATACTTCGCGCCGTTGCGAGCTGGACGACGACCAGAAGAACGCGGATCTCTCCTCGATCTGATCGGCATACACCGCTGATCGCTGAGGTTTGGGTTTCGCCGTCGCACGACTTAGGCGACGAGCTGTAATTTTCCGCGCGGCTGCTCTTTCTGGAACACTCGAGCGACGAGTTGGATGAGGACTCGATGAGCGAAAATGAGAAGCTTGCGCGTCAGGCAGTTGCGTCGTGTTTGCGTAGCCGTAGCGTTTGCGAAAACCCGCGCAGGCATTCACCATGTGTTAACTGGTGACCCAAGACCTAGCGGGTTCTCATGCTGAATCGTCATTCGAATCGACAACACCGTTCGACGGCACGCGCACGCCGCTCGAGTACAGCATGGTGTTCGGTTGCCATTCTCTGGTGCGTCGCTGCGGCGCCGCTCGCCTGTCAGACTGAGCTGTCAGACAATTGGAGCAATGCCGTTGGCATCACTGACGACGCCTCCCCGTCTGATGGTAGCGGGCTGGACGCTGGACTAGACGGCGGGGCTGGTGCTTGTGGGAGGGGAGCGTTCATCAGTAGCGGTGAGTGTAGGCCGTGGCGCACTTGTGCAGAGGGGACCTTCGTTTCCGAGGAAGGTACGGCAGACCGCGATCGAGAATGCGAAGCCTGTCCCTCTGGCAGTTACAGCGATACAGAGGATTCTCCCTCGTGCGAAGAGTGGTCCGTATGCCCAGTCGGGTGGTTCGTCAGCCGCGCAGGAAGCGCTTCCCGTGACCAGCGCTGTGAGCGCTGCGCTGAGGATACGACGTCCACTGTCGAAAACGCGGGGGCATGCTTGCCCGCCGATGTTTGTCCGAGCGGTACCGTCCAGATCTCTCCTGCCGAGGACGACGAGCCAGCCGAGTGTGAGCCTTGCGATAGCGGTAGCTTCTGTGCGGGTGGCACTTCCGCCGAACACGCCTGTCCAGACACCGAGTGGGATCACGATGCGGATCCAGCAACCGACTGCATCGACAAGACCAGATGTGCGGTGGGCAGCTATGTGGCTGACCCGGGCGATGCCCTCAGCGATAGAGAGTGTGAGGAGTGTGAGAGTGGAAGTTTCTCGCTAACTACAAACGCAGAGTCGTGTCAGGAATGGACGTCGTGCGAACCCGGTAGCTTCGTAGAGGCGTCGGGTGACGCAGTTACTGATCGAGTTTGCGAGGGGTGTGCAGCCGGTAGCTTTACGGACGCGGCCAACCAGAACGAGTGTACCTCATGGACCCAGTGTGAACCTGGAGAGTTCGTGGCCGTCGAAGGGAGCTCGACCCGAGACCAAGGCTGCGAAGTGTGCCCCGATGGTCAGGATAGTACGAAGGTTAACGCTCGGACCTGCCTCGAAGACGGGGCATGCCCCGCGGGCACGATCCAGACATCTCCCCGAACGGATACGTCGGACCCAGACTGTGAGCCGTGCGAGCCCGGTCAGTTCTGTGTTGGTGGAGAAACTCCCGCCGAGACATGCCGAACCATAACCTGGGACCACGACAGCGATCCGTCGACGGCTTGTGCTGAGCATACGCAGTGTCTGCCTGGCGGCTACATCGAGGAACTGGGCGATGCGGTGACCGACCGGCTGTGCACCGAGTGTCCTGACGGGCAGTTCAGCACGGACACCAACGTACTCACCTGCCAGCGTTGGCAGCAATGCTCTCCTGGAACCTATGTTGAGACGGAGGGGAGTTCAACCAGTGACGTGACTTGCGTCGGTTGTCCTTCAGGCAGTTTCAGTTCGGAGCCAAACGCGACCGAGTGCGCACCGCGTACCAACTGCCAGCCCGGTGAGTTCGTGCGAGACCCCGGCTCTGCGGAGTCCGATCGCGTTTGTGAGGAATGCCCCGAGGGGCAATACAGCTCGAGCATCAACGCCAGCGCCTGTCTGGAAGCTGACGCGTGCCCCCCTGGGACCGTTACGACCACACCTGCTACGGAGTCAGCGCCCGCCGAGTGCGAAGACTGTTCACCAGGAGCGCACTGCGCGGGTGGGAGCGCTCCTGAGGTCAGCTGCGGCGGGGATGATTGGGATGACGATTCCGACCCTGCGACGCCTTGCGTCGAGAAGACTGCGTGTGTCCCAGGTCAACGCATCGAAGATGCAGGAGGTTCGACGATCGATCGTACGTGTATTGCCTGTGCGCCAGGACGATACAGCGATCAGAACAATCAGGACCTTTGCGACGAGTGGAACGCGTGCGAACCAGGAACCTACGTCGCTGCTCAGGGTACGAGCACGACTGATCGTCGGTGTGACGCCTGTCCGAACGGGACGTTCTCCACTGACGAAAATGTGTCGAGCTGTGTCGAGTGGAGCACGTGCGTAGCTCCCGACTTTTACCAAAGCACGGCCCCCAGCTCGACCACGGATCGAGCGTGTACGCGTTGCGATCCGGGGCAAATCTCGGACGACGACAACGAAACGGAGTGTTTCACACCTGCGTTTCAGATGAGCAACGGGCAGGTTGTGATGGAGGCAGAAAATTTCCACGCCAGGGCCAGCAATGGCTCGAGTGACCCGTGGGAAGAAATCGACGAAGTCTCCTTCGTGTCCGGGAGCAAGGCCATGCGGGTTGGAAGTTACGACAACGGTGACTCGTGGACAGGCAACCCCACAGGCGTGGCACCGCGCTTGGACTTCAACGTCAACTTCACTTCGACTGGGGACTTCTGGATCTTGATCCGTGGCGACGCCGCCAACAACGACGCTGCGACGACAGGTGATTCCTGCTGGGCGGGAGTCGACGGTACGCCGCTCAGCACGTTCCATGACTTTCCTGACAACTGGGGCGCGTGGGCTTGGGTGAGCGTTGGCCCGGTCGATATCTCGACAACGGGTATTCACACGATCAGCCTCTGGGGGCGCGAGGACTTCTTCCGCGCCGACAAGATCGTCGTCAAAGACAACCAAACGCTACCAGTCGAGATTGGGCCGCCCGAGAGCCCTGAGAACTAGCGACCTCTCTTGCTCCTCTTGCTCCTCTTGCGCTTCGCTCTCCGCAGAACGGGGCGACCAGTGGCGCGCGTTTGACGCGCGGGTGACGAGTCTCTCACTCCGCGCAACGATTAGTGCGCAATCGGCTCCCTGCGTTGACGACCCGTGGGTTGGGCGCGACCGTACGCCCGCTTTTACCCAAACAGGAGCACTGCATGATGCGCAAGACTATCAATCCATCGGCCGCATTTCGTTGGCTCGCGGTCGTCTGCTTTTGTCATCCAATCGGATGCACCGACGCCGACGTCTCGCAGTCGCCAGACTCACGACCAACAGAGACGCGGACGAGCCGAGCGGCACTGAGCACGAGCTCGACGACGTTCATCAACGAGCTGCACTACGACAACGCGGGAGCGGACTCTGGAGAAGCTTTCGAAATCGCCGGGCCTGCGAGTACGCCGCTCGATGGCTACAGCGTGGTGCTCTACAACGGAAACGGTGGCGCCCCCTATGCGACCATCGCTTTGTCGGGAGTGATCCCGAACCAAGGTGGAGGCGTCGGCACCCTCGACTTCGCGCACGCGGGTATCCAAAACGGAGCTCCCGACGGGCTTGCGCTCGTCGATCCAAGTGACCAAGTCCTTCAATTCCTCAGCTACGAGGGAGCCTTCGCTGCAGTCGGCGGACCCGCCGACGGCATGACGAGCGTCGACATTGGACTGGCTGAAGACGGGGACACGCCAGTCGGCATGTCGCTTCAGCTCACGGGCACTGGACAGTATTACGAAGACTTCACCTGGACGCTCACCAGCGCGACGTTCGGTGCGCCAAATGTCGGGCAGACCTTTGCCGGGGGTTCGGGCGATGCTGCTCCAATCCTGGTCAGCACGCTGCCGACCGATGGCGCCATCGTCGCGGCAGACTCGATCCTCGAGCTGACCTTCAGCGAAGCTGTCGACATCGGTGCAGACGCGCTGGACTTGCAATGCAGCGGTGGGTTCAAGCCGTTCGTCATCTCGGGTGGCCCAGAGGTGTTCGAGCTGACTCCCGACGCGCCGTTTGCGGCTGGCGACGAGTGCACGCTGCGTGTCGTCGCAGAACACATCACCGATCAAGACGATGTCGATCCACCCGACCAAATGTCCTTCGACGTCGAAATCGACTTCAGCGTTCCAACTCCAGCCACGATCGCCGAGGTGCAGGGTGAAGGACACCTCTCGCCGCTCGAGGGTGTCGTGGTCGACGTGCGAGGCATCGTCACGGTTGCCCAGGCGTTCGGCTTTTACATGCAGTCGGCGGACCCCGATAGGAACCGCGCGACCAGCGACGGCCTTTTCGTCTACACGGGTTCGAACACGGGGGTCGCTCCTGGGGACGAAGTCAGTGTGCTAGGTCCCGTGGTCGAGTTTCGCCCGGGATGTAACGGTTGTCCGCCTAGCAACAGTGGGTACAACAACCTGACCATTACCGAGATCTCTACGCCCAACAGCGTCGAGGTGCTGTCGTCGGGTAACCCGATCCCCGAAGCGACGATCATCGGTAAGGGTGGGCGTAAACCTCCGAAGCGCATCATCGACGATGATACTACGGGTAGCGTCGAAAATCCGCTCGAGACGACGTTCGATCCCCGCAAAGACGGCATCGACTTCTACGAGTCGCTCGAGGGCATGCTGGTCGCCGTCAACGATGCGGTGGCTGTGTCCCCCACGACGGGGTTCGGCGAGATCGCCATCGTCGGCGACAACGCAGAGCGCGCGGGCTTGATGACTCCCCGAGGAGGCATCGTGGTGCGCAAGCGCGACTTCAACCCCGAACGCATCTTGATCGACGACGACATCATCCCCAACGAGCCCCTGGTTCACGTGGGGGCGCGTTTCGTCGAGCCCGTGGTGGGGGTGATCGGTTACTCCTTTGGTAACTTCAAGCTGAACAACAGCGAGCCACTCGTGGTTGCCGACGCAGAGGCGCTCGATCGCGAGGTGTTCGAGGGGGGGCCAGCCACCGAGTGCGCGCTCGATCTCGCGACGTTCAATGTCGAGAACTTGAGGCCTGCCGACTCGGCGGAGAAGTTCGACGCTCTGGCGCAGATCGTCGTGGAGCATCTGCTCTCGCCCGACATCCTCACGCTCGAAGAAGTGCAAGACAACTCGGGCCCCACCAACGACGGCGTAGTGGATGGCACGCAGACCTTGCAAATGCTCACCCAGGCCATCGTCGACGCTGGCGGACCGAGCTATTCCTACGCGGAAATCGCGCCCGAAGATGGCCAAGACGGTGGACAGCCTGGCGGCAACATCCGCGTCGCGTTCCTCTACAACTCGGCGCGTGGTGTGAACCTGGTGGAGAGGCCTGGTGCGACTGCAACCACCGCCAACTCCGTTTTCGTCGATGGCAAGAAGCCGCAGCTCGAGTTCAGCCCGGGTCGCATCAACCCGACGAGCGCAGCTTTCGACAACAGTCGTAAGCCGCTGGCCGCGCAGTTCGAGTTTCGCGGAGAATCGGTGTTCGTGGTCGCCAATCACTGGAACTCGAAGGGCGGTGATCAACCACTGTTCGGTCGGCTGCAGCCACCCGAGTTGCAATCGGAAGTACAGCGCGTTGCTCAAGCGACCGAGGTGGCCAGCTTCGTCTCCGACATTCTGGAGGTCGACAAGCGTTCGCGGGTAGTCGTGATGGGTGATCTGAACGACTTTCACTTCTCGGCTCCCCTTCAGATCCTAGAAGACGCTGGCCTGAAGAACACGATGAAGCGCTTGCCCAAGGAGGAACGCTACACGTACATCTTCGACGGTAACTCGCAGGCGCTCGACCACATCATGATCTCGCCCAAAGCGGGTCGTGGTGACGCCTTCTTGTTCGACGTGGTTCACGTCAACTCGGAGTTCCACGATCAGGTCAGCGATCACGACCCCAGCGTAGTTCGCCTCGCGTTCGACTGACGCGTAACTCAGGTCAACCTTGCGCACCGTTCATCGCCCGCCATTCCCCAACGTGGCGGGCGATGAGTGGTCTAGGGGGTGGCGTTACAGAATTGGATTAACGAGAGCCGCCGTGAGCTGCGCGGGGGGTGCCCGTTTCGCGCCGCGGCCGTTCGATCAGGGCGAGTACCTGGCAAGACAAGCGTTCACGAGCGCAGTCTTTGATGTTTTGCTCGGTTCGTTCCGTGTTGTTCGACAGGGCGCCGTGGAGATCGATCAGGTAGTTTGCCCAGCGTGCGGCTTCTGAACTGCGCAGCAACGTGGTGGCGATGACCAACGCATGCTCGACATCTGACAGGTTGAACTGCCCAGTTCGAACGTCGCTCAGCAATTGTTCCAGGTGAGCGCCCGAGACGCGTGCGACGGTCTCCGCGTCGCTCTTCGTGTCTGCGTCTTCAGCGATGCGTCGCAACATGCCGAGGATGCTCGCCGTCCGCGTGCGCCCGCTCACGTTGCCCGATGAGGCAGGGCTGGCATCGGAAATACATGGCTCTCCGTCGACGCCGCGCGGCGGCACGTCCCAGCGGTCGAGCGACGATGGTTGCTCGGCTTCCCAGCGAGGCACGCCTGGGTTGCGTGAGGCCAGGTCGACCCGAAAGACACTGGAGCCGATGCGCACGATCTCGTCTACACGCAAACGACGTGGAGCATTGATCCGAGACGAGCCGACGAACGTACCATTCGTGCTGTGCAGGTCCTCGACGTACAGGCCGCCTGCATCCACCGAGAAGCGCGCGTGTTGCCGTGAAACGTCGTTGCACCCCGTGACCACGACGTCGCTCGGTGCCGAACGGCCGACGACGACCGAACCCGCCACGTCCAGCACCCGCCCTTCGAATATCAGTACGTAATCTGCCTTCATCAGTAACCTGACTAGCTTCGCAGACCCCCAGGTTAGCGCTGCGCGCAGGTAGGTGCGTGAAACGACTCTGTTACTTTGTCCACAATGAACTCCACAGGTTATTTGTGTCCAATGCGTGAACTCTAGGCGGCAACACTGCGAAAAGAGTCATCGTGATCGCCCGTGCTCCTCACGGTGATAACCTGCGTCACGATGCGGAGCGACGAGCGATCGTCTTCAGAAACCACGGCTGGCAAGTTCGGATACATCGCAACCGTAGGGCGCGGCGGCATGGCCGACGTGTACCTGGTGTCCAGTAGTGGCCCCGCGGGTTTTGCCAAGTTGCTGGTCGTGAAAGAGCTGCGCGCCGAGCTGGCAAACAGCGACGAGTTCGTGGAGATGTTCTTGAACGAAGCGCGGCTAGCGGCGCGTCTTCATCACCCGAGCATCGTTCAAACCTACGACGTGACGCGTCAAGGTACGCGCTTTTTCCTCGTGATGGAGCACCTGGATGGGCAACCGCTGCATCGCGTGCTGACCAGGCTCGAAGCAGAGCCCGATACAATGCAGCGGGTTTACTTGCACGCCATCATGGCTGGGCTGGACGGGCTGCACTACGCCCACGACCTGTGCGACTACGACGGCAGAGCCCTGGAACTCGTGCATCGTGACGTGTCACCCCACAACCTTTCCGTGCTCTACAGCGGGCACGTCAAGTTGGTGGACTTCGGCATCGCCAAAGCGGCTTTGGGCGTGTCGACCACGCGCGCGGGTATCGTGAAGGGCAAGGCCGCCTACATGGCGCCCGAACAAGCTTTGGCTCGACCCACGGATCGCCGCGCAGACATCTATTCGTGTGGAGTGATGTTGTGGGAAGCGTTGGCGCGTCGCCGAATCTGGGCGGGCATGGACGAAGTGTCGATCATCGGGCGCCTGATGCAAGGTGAGGTTCCCAGTTTGCGTGAGGCTGTGCCAGACTGTCCAGCGCCGCTAAGCGCGGTGTGTGAACGGGCGCTGGCCGTCGATCCTGAAGAACGTTACGCGACGGCGGACGAAATGCGAGTCGCGCTGGCAGCCGCGATGAACGCAGTGGGAATACACCCTTCACGTCACGAGACGGCCGAGGTGACCAAACGCGCGTTCGAACAGGAACGTGCGCGCATGGCCCGGGCGATCGAGCACCACATGAACTCGCGCGACGACCGCGAGCACTTTTCGGACTTGGCGGATCTGGCGAATCGCGCTGGGCGCGAGTTCGAAGGCCCGCGCAGCCAACGAGACGACGACACCGTGCCCGAGATCCGTTCGGAGCTGACTGAAGTCGTGGCGCCACCCGCCAGCGTCATGCGACACAAGCGACACTGGACACCCACCACGGCCATCGTCGCAACCGTGCTGCTCGCCACGTGTGTCATCGTCGTTGGACAGTTCAGAGGGCGAGTGTCTCAGAGCCAAACACTGTCGTCCAAGGTCGGCGCAGTAGCGGCGCCAAGCGCCAGCGCGAGCGATTGCGGAGCGGCGAACAAGCCAGTGGTCGAGCTGACTGGTGAGATAGAAGACGACGCGACGCTCTCTTGTGCCCAAGACTATGTGCTGCGCTTCAACGTATTGGTCACTCCCGGGGCAACGCTCACCATCGAAAAAGGCACGACCATTTTGGGCGGAGGAAGACCGCACGCCGCGTTGGTGGTGCAGCGAGGGGCGCGCATCATCGCAGAAGGCACGCCCGAAGAACCGATTGTGTTCACCAGCGCCAAACCTCCAGACCAGCGAAGCCCGGGGGATTGGGGCGGCGTGGTGATCTTGGGAAACGCGCCAGTCAACCTGATGGAGGAGCAAAGTGGACAGCGTCGTGGTCGTGTCGAGGGGTTGACCTTTGGCGGTGAGTATGGCGGCGAAGACGTCGACGACGATAGCGGTGTGTTGCGCTACGTGCGCATCGAATACGCGGGTTACGAACTCGCGCCGGGCAACGAGCTCAATGGCCTCACGCTAGCGGGCGTGGGGCGCGGAACTCAGATCGACCACGTGCAAGTACGGCAGACGACTGACGACTGCTTCGAGTTCTTCGGCGGTACGGTGGATGCGAAGTACCTCATCTGTCAGGCAACTGGAGACGACGCCTTCGACTGGGACTACGGCTATCGAGGACGGCTTCAGTTCTTGTTGTTTCAAAGCACGTTGAACTCACTGCAAGGAGGCAACGGCCTCGAGGGAGACAACGATCCGAACGGCAGCTCCAACGAACCACGTAGCGCCCCGAAAGTTTACAACGCGACACTGTGCGGCGACGGAACGCTCGGCGGCAAAGAGGACTACGGCGTCATGGTGCGTCGCGGAACGGATCTGGAACTCGTCAACTCGGTGGTCACGGGCTTCGACGCGGGGTTCGACATGCGCGACAGAGGTACCGAGATCGATATCCGAGGTTCGGTCTTCGGCGGCAACTCCGCCCACGACGTTGCGTACGCGGAGACGTTGGGCGGCGTAGGCAACCTGCGCGACGATGACCACGGAGTGGACGAGCTACGTCTATTTCTCGAGTCTGGAACCAACCGGGCCGAGTCGCTAAATCTCATCGACTGCCACAATCCGAAACAGCCGAACTTCGCACCCCGAGAGCCGCTGACGACAAACGCGCAGACCGCACCCGACGACGGCTTCTTCGAGTCGGCGCCATACGTCGGGGCCGTGCGCGACGAGCACGACGATTGGTATCTCGCTCCGTGGGTTCGCTGGAGCGGCCACTGAAGCAGGTCCGACCGCGCTAAACCACGGGATCAGACGTGGTTTCCTGTGATGGGAATTGGGTTCGCCTGTCGTGGTTTCAACTGGGTCTCGAACCTGTGGTATTGCTTCGTTCATGGTTGCAGTCGACAGCACGCGCTTGGAGGGGCGCCATTGTTCCATGCTCATCGAGTCGCGGGCGCCAGCAGTGGTGTTCGTCGCGATCGACGGCACGGACGTTGGGGAACTTGGCGAGCAGCCGTTTCGTGCGCTGGAACGACGGCTGACGAATGGTCGTGTGGAGCTGTTCATCGACGCCCATGAAGCTCGCGGGCCGTCCATCGACGTCAGCGGTGAGTGGGCTCTGTGGCTGCGTAAACACCGAGACCGCCTGCTGCATGTGAGCATGCTGACGGGGAGTCGACTCGTCGAACTGAGCGTCAGCTTCGCAAGTGCGTTTGCGGAACTTGGTGACTCGATGCGGTCCTATTCCGACCGTTGCGCGTTCGAGGGTGCGCTATCCAACGCTGTAGGAAACGCGCGGGCGCGTTGCTCGACTGACTGACGTCGGGGCGCCGCACGGGGAGAGCACAAGAGGAGCGACATGGTCAAACACCTCAAATGGGGCATCATCGGTACTGGCGGCATCGCCACGGACTTCGTCAAAGCTCTGAAGTCGTCCAAACGTTGCTCGGTGGTCAACGTCGTGGGCTCGTCCGCCGAAAAGGCTTCGGCGTTCAAGCGCAAGTGGTCGATTCCGAACCATTCGGATTCGCTCGACCAGTTACTGAGTGACTCGGAGGTAGAGGCGGTCTACGTGGCGACACCGCACACCCTGCACAAAGAGCAGACACTCGCGTGCATCGCAGCAGGCAAACACGTGCTTTGCGAAAAGCCGCTTTGCGTCACTTTCAAAGATGCAGAAGAGGTAATAGCCGCCGCCAAAGCGCACGAAGTTTTTTTGATGGAGGCGTTCATGTACCGCTGCCATCCGCTGATGATGCGTCTGATCGACAAGCTGCGTGACGGCATCATCGGAGACATCGTGCACGTGCGAGCAAACTTCGGGTTCCGTGTTCCCAAAACCCCGCGCGGACGTTTGTTCGACCCCAACCTGGGTGGCGGCGGCATTCTCGACGTGGGCGGATATCCCGCGTCTTTCGTGCGTCTCATCGCTGGAATCGTGGCGGGCGCCGCGTTCGATGAACCAGAAGGCATCTCAGCGGTCGGCCACATCGGATCGACGGGCGTCGACGAACACACCACCGCCGTACTCAGCTTCCAATCGGGGCTGACGGCAACCATGGGCTGCGCGGTGCACCACTGGCTCGGAACTGAGGCGATCGTCTACGGGCAGCAGGGTCACATCCACTTGCCCGACCCCTGGCTCCCCGGCGGCAGTCGCCAAAGTTGCGACACCGAGTTCACCATCCACCGAGACGGAAAAAAGCCGCAACGCGTCGCCGTCAAAGCCGACAAGCCCACCTACGCCATCGAGGCCGAAGTCGTCGCAGATTCACTCCCCAACCTCGAGCCACGCTGGCCCGCGATGACCTGGGACGATACCCTCGGCAACATGCGTCTGCTCGACGCATGGCGCGCGGCGCTGGAGGGGTGAGAGAGCGGGAGCAGGAGCTCAAGCCGCAGTAGGGGTTGCTAGTTCGACCAGCCCCCCACCGATCATGAAGTGAATGAACATGCCGGTTACGGGCTTGCCCGCCGCTCTTAGCGCCTGCGCGTAAGTGAATAACTGGGGTGCGTACCCCAACGCGCGGTCACTCCACTGATCGGTTCGACCGGGGAAGCTCTTGTGGTCGATGACCACGACTCCTAGCGGCGTCTCGAGCAGCAGATCTATCGTGCCGCGGATGCGCCGGGTCCCATCCGGCGTGCTCAGTGTCGCCCGCACTGGAACTTCTCTATGCCAAGTCGCGTCTGGCCAGCGCTCTCGAACGTGCAGGCGGAGGGCGTCGCTTGCTGCAAGCAACGAGTCTGGGGAGAAGGCATCAGCGAGCGTGGATGCTTGCAGGATGCGTTGCGCCACACCCAAGCGGCGCGATCTGCCGAGTTCCTCGCGGTCGGCGGCGAGAAACGCGTGCAAGCAGTCACCGACTTCGTCCCAGGTTCTGTTATCTGGACGATTGAATGAAATGCGTTGGGTGAACTGTAACTGATCGACGACTCTCGCCTCGAGTTCGTGTGCCCCGCTTGCGGCGACTAGCGACGGTTCGATCACGAAGGGCACGCGACTACTCGCGCGCGCAGAAGCGAACCATGTGCGCGGCTCTTCCTTGGGTTTCGTTTCCTCGGCGCGTGTTCCCGAGAGTGACCACAGGCGTGCGGGAAACTCGCGCGCCCGATCCTCGGTATGTGGGGTCTCGGTGCGTGGGGTCTCGGTGCGAAGACGCAGTTTCGGCTCTGCATCCGTGAGCTCTGGTAGGGCCAGCAGCGGTCCCGTCTCGTCGGTCAGCTCGTCGAGCCAGCTCACGCTGGCCTTGCCCTTGCTATCACACCCCAACGCGAGAATCAGGTGATCCCGTGCGCGGGTGAACCCAACGTAGAGCAACCTCACTCGTTCCCTAGCGTCGCGCTGAGTGATGCGTTTGCCAACCGCGGAAGCCTCGGCACGCTCGCGCAATGCAGCTTTCCTTTGCTGCCCAAGGGGCCAAGGCCAATAGCGAATCCAACGTCCCCCAAGCGGGTCGCTCGGGTCGAATTCGGCGCGATCACTCTCGGGAGTCACGTCGAAGGCATCTCGTCGACGTTCGCGGCCGAGGCTCGCCAGTACCACGACTGGCCACTCTAGGCCTTTGGACTTGTGATAGGTCGAGATGGCAACCGCATCGTCGGATCGACCGACGTGCTGTTCGTCGCTTGCACGCTCCTCGTCGAGTTGACGGATCTGGATCTGCGTTTCGTCGAAGTAGCGAGTCAACCCGGCGAGCGAGGCGGACTCACGCAGGTAAACGCAGCGATCTTCATACGCCTTTGCTAAGGAGCGCAGGGCCTCCAAGTTGCCCATTCGTTGTTGGGGATCTGGCCAGCGACACGAAAGCTCGGTCACCTTCAGCACGGACAGCACGCGGTCGACCGCTTCCGCCGGAGACAGGTCAGCGACTTGGCCTCTCAGTGCTTCGAGGGCTTGCAAGGAGGAGGGAGCGGGCTGGTCGGCTTGATTTTCCGTACGGGAACGTGCGGACCGCGCAGAGATTCGCTGATTGAGCCACAGCTCGTGAGACTGTCCCCCGAACCCGAGGAGCGCTTCTAGCTCTGCACTCGCCAGGGTGTCGCGGCGGTCGACCAAAAAGCGCAGCGCGGCGTCGAGCAAACTGCCTTCGGGAGTCTTCATCAGACCAGTTCGCGGCAGCGAACTGGGGATGCCGCGTGTCGCCAGAGAAGAGGCGAGCCGCTCGGCCTCACGATTGGACGCGACGAGTACCGCGAGATCTCCCGCTCGCAATGGTCGTACGTCGCCGCTCGATCGATCCACGATGGGCGTGTCCTGTGGGGCGCTGAGTAGTTGCTCAATCCCGTTGGCCAGAGCCTCGTGTTCGAGTCCTCCCTTTTCACGCTGGAGTCGCCAAACTCCGAATGGTGGTAACGCGGCCTGCTCCGACGCCGCAGTCCTCGCGGCGGTCGTGGCGACTTCGTCCCGACTTTGGCCTTGGACTGCGAACGCAGCGGTGAAGATGTCCGATACTGCGTCGACCAACTCTGGGCGCGAGCGATAGTTTCTACCGAGGGTTTCCCGTCGACCGCCGTTTTGCGAAGCCCACTCCGAGACCGAGTCCATCAACCCCGGATCGGCTCCCGCGTATTCGAAGATGCATTGCTTCTGATCTCCCACCCAGACGGAGCGGCCGCCAAAGGTGTGCAGGCGGGCGAACAGAGCGAGTTGCACGGGACTCGTGTCTTGGAACTCGTCGACGACGAGCAGCCGCAGACGTTCCCGAATCTCGGTCTCGATCGTGGGCCTGTCGAGCGCGGTGAGAGTTCGATCGATCATGTCGATGTAGTCGACGAGCCCCCGGCGGGCCTTCAGATCAGCGTACGCTTGAAGCCCAACGGCCGCGGCTTCGAACACGCTTTCGCAGAGGCCGCGGATGTCCGAGCGAAACCGCGGATGCCGTTCATATTGCGCAGCGATCTGCTGAAGGTCGGAAACCAGCGGCAGCGAGGCCTTCGCGGGGGACAGATTGACTATGGCGTTCCATTCGGACCAGCGCAGGCATCCTCGGCCGAGTTGCCGCTTGCAGCGTTCCAGTCTCTGCGTCGCGTTCTGCGTGGTCTTCGTGCGATCGTTCGAGCGGCCTATCGCGCTCAGGGCATCGTCGATCGCCGCCGCGAGGTCACGCTCCATCAATGCGCCATCACTCGCCGAAGGTCCAATCAGCTGATACATCCCGTCGAGTGAGCGCTGCGCCATGGCCTGCAGCGCGTTTGGGTCGATACGATTGTTGCGCGCCAGCGTCATGATCTCGTCAACCCGCGAGATCCAATCGTACTGCCCGGTCCGTCCGTCGTAGTTCGTTTGGAGGGCGTCGCTGAACTCGTTCAGCCGCGCTTGGAGGGCCTGTGAAAGTTCGGATTCGAGCGCTTGCTGAAGCAGTCGACGGCCCTCCTCTTGAGGTAGACCGTCGACTGTGGGTGATACGCCGAGGTCCAGCGCGAACTCCTTGATCAGACGCAAACACACCGCGTGCACGGTCCCAATGTGGGCCAGCGGCAGCTCCTGGGCGCGTCGGAATTGACCCTTCTCATACAGCGCACGCCGCAGCCGAGACTCGAGTTCCGCTCGCGCTTTGGTCGTGTACGTCACTGCGACGAGCCCGCGCACGTCGATGGCGTCCGGATGTGCGGGGTCGAGAGCCCTCGTCACCTCCTGGGTGAGGCGATGAGTCTTACCGCTCCCTGCGCTGGCGGCGACCAACGTCAGACCGTTCGCACTGCCTGCTCGTGAGGTCATGTTTGTTGCTCCCAGCGTCGTCCACAAATGCCGTCGAGTAGGCAGTACTCGCAGGTGTTGGCCGCCTCCTCGTTGAAGTAGCTCTGCGCGTCGTCATCGATTCCAAGACTCTCTAACAGAGCAACCGACGTCCGAACCCCTACCACGGGTAATCTCCCCGAACTCACCATCTCCTCCACGAGCGGCAGGGTCCTCTCCACTCGTCTCCACGTCTCGCCCGGGTTCGCGCCGCGCACGCGTTCACCGCCGCTGATGCGGGACTCATTCAACGTGAGTGGTCTGGCGTTCTTCAATGAGAAGTAGATGGCTTCGGGCATCTGGTCGGCGCTGCTGTAGGCAAAGGCGTAGGCAGCCAGCTGCACTGCAGTTCCGGCCGTGAGTTGCTTGCGATAGCTACTGATCCCCCACTTGAGGTCGATGATGAACGTTTCCCCTTGCGAACTTTCCGCGAGCAGGTCGACACGACCGGTCAGCTTTCCGTTGCGCCACGGCACTTCAAAGGCCTGCTCGACACTGACCAGTCGGAGTTCGTGGTCCTCCAGCAAGTGTTTCAGTCCCAGCGCTGCATCGAGCAGCTTCTGTTGCAGTTGGAGCCGTTCGTTGGCTTTGCCCGGCCTGAGCAAGACAGCGCCCTCCAAGTCGAGCAGCCTCTCCAACTGCGCCTCGGCGACGGGCCTGAATTCCTCGTCGCTCAGTTCGAACGCCTGCGCGACGTGCAGCTCTTCGACCAAGCGATGTCCCAACGTGCCGCTCAGCTGGTGCTTCGGCGGCAATCCCGTTGCTTCCGATCTCACATCCGCGAGCGACTCCACAGCCCAGCGAAACGGGCAACCCAGCAAGCGGCTCAAACCGTGCGGTGAATGACTCGTGAACTCCGGCGCGTGTTTCGCGTCGAATGTCCACAGCGCGTGTCCTTCGGGCAAGGCGAGCGGCGAGAGAGAACGTCGCGCGACGGCTTCGCTCGACTCGTTCAGCAAGTCAGCGACGCCCTTCGTGATGCGGGCGCGTGACCGCTCATCCAGACCAGCTCGTGCAACCATCTCGTCCCACAGCGGATGCGGAGCACAATCTTGACCAGAGCGGCTTTCAGGGACGATTAGGATGAGCCGCTCACGTGCTGCGAGTGCGGCGCGCCGCCAAGCTCTTGCGCGGTGTTGCAGCAGTAGCTCAGGTTTCGGAAACCGCACGCCTGCCCGCTCGAGAGCAGCCAGCTCTGCGCGTCGCCAATTTGCGGTCGTCGCCACGTCGTACTGCTGGGTGAACGACCACCAGATGACGGTGCTCTGCGCTCTGCACAACGCACTTGCCGATGAGACGTGATCGACACGCCCTGCAAGCTCAGCAATGAGTTCGACGGGCTCCCCGGCTCCCACGACCATATCGAGCAAGCGTGCGACTTCGATCGGATCTAGGCGCGGCCGTGCATCGGCTATCAGTGCGTCCGCAAACTCATCGCACTGGCGCGCGGCTGAGCGCAACGTCGCGTCCGATGGAAACTCGTGCAGTTTGCTCTCGAGCCAACGGCGGACCCGCGAGATCGTAGCCAGCAGCTCATCCTTGGTCGCGCCGATTGAAGGGTCGGCGCCTGGCTGTTCGAACCACTCGATAACCCGTTCCACGCCCTCTGCGTGGGATGCACTCAATCGTTGCTTGGCCTCCTCCCACGGTCGCCCGCCAACACCCGGCGCGCGGGCTATCGCGTACATCAAGCGGCGCGCAACGGCGCCAGCGAAGGGGCCACCAGCGAGCCCTAGGAGTTCGTAGACGCGGCCAGGATCCTTGGGGTCGAACGCCAGCTCCAATGCCAGCGGCAAGACCTGCAGCGCAGCACGCCAAGGGCTCGACCTGTGCACTCCCTGCGTCGGCACGCCGTGCGCAAGCAGCGCGTGGTCAATCGCCGATTCGTCTTCCCCTCGAATCACCACACATTCACCGCTACTCGCTGCGTCCACCAGCGCAGCGGTGGCTGCAGCCGCTTCAACCGACGTTTCCGCCGTAAGAAAGATGAGAGAGCCATCACCTCGCAGCTCGGTCGCCTTGGCCTGTTCACCCCGCAGCGCAGCTTGGACGCTGCCGAGATCGCTCGAAGTAGCTGCCCCCGGGAGGTCACACGTCAAGTCATTGAACCGAGTTCCACTCGCCTGCAGTCTCTCGAACACCCGGCGCCAAGCCATCGACCAACACTCGATGGGCTCGGCAAGCGTCAGTTCATCATACACGGCTAGCGGGTAGTCACTCAGCTCATCCGCCACGGTGACCAGGCGGTCTGCGGTTGCTGCGGGTAGGCTGGGGTCAGCGAGCGCCTCGAGTCGCGCGATGGCTGTCAGCCGCGGCCCGCCATCGGCGATCGGTTTCCCGTCCCATCCCGCATCGATGAGGCTATCACGCAAGTCGAGCAACGCCCGCGCCGTCCCCAGCGCATCCAGCTCGA
>CBFGUG010000009.1:0-160672 GCA_965651905.1 uncultured bacterium
CGTCGCCTGCGGGGTTGTCGCATTCGAGGTCGCCATCGCAGACTTCGTCTTCGCAGCAAACTTCACCTTCGCCGCCACACTCGTCGTCCTCGGCGACACACTCGCTGTTGGCGAGGCCTTGACCGAACGGATCGTCGCACACGAGATCGCCGTCGCAGACTTCGTCTTCGCAACAGATCTGACCCTCGCCGCCACATTCCTCGTCGGTTTCAGGGACGCATTCGCTGTCGCCGAGCCCAGGCAAGCCGGGGTTGTCACACTCCAGTCCGTCTTCGCACAACGCTCCCAAGCAACACACTTCTCCCTCGGTGCCGCAATCACCTTCGGCGGCCACACACTCGCTGTTGGCGAGGCCCTGGCCAAACGGATCATCGCATTCGAGATCGTCGTCGCAGACTTCGTCCTCGCAACAGATTTGCCCCTCGCCGCCGCAGTCGTCGTCACCGGGCTGCACGCACTCGCTGTCCGCCAGGTTTGGTCCCCCTGGGTTATCACACGCTAGGTTGCCCTCGCAGTCGCCACCCATGCAGCAAACCTGCCCAAGCGTCCCACACTCGGCGGTTTCGCCAGAATCCATCATGGTCATCGGCGACCCATCGCTTTGGCATGTGCTGTTCATCAGAGCGGCGCCCGGAGGGTTGTCGCAGTCGAGGCCTTCGTCGCATTCGGCGCCTGGGCAGCAGATTTCACCGCTCGAACCACAGCCATCGTCGCCCGCGTCATCTTGATTGGGCGCACTCGCATCGCTGCCTGCGTCGCTGGAGGGTGTCGGCACGCCCCCATCCCCGGCTGTAGTGTCGTCTGCTCCTCCGTCCTCGTCCGAGACATCGTCCGTCGGGTCGTCGTCAGCTGGGTCGTCGTCAGCTGGGTCGTCGTCAGCTGGGTCGTCCGTGGAGGAATCGTCGCTGGGATCGTCGTCCGCGGGATCGTCGTCCGCGGGGTCGTCGTCCGCGGGTTGATCGTCGGACGACATGTCATCCGTCGAGTCGTCATTGCTCGTGCCATCGTCGGTGGCGGCGTCACCCGAACCCCCCTCCACGAGATCCGTGGTGGATGGGTCGCCATCGTCGTCCCCGCAACCAAGCGTCAAGCTCAAACCCAGTGCGGCTGGGAAGCATACTCGTAGCAATTTGGAGAGTGTCGTCGTGCCTTTCATTGGATCGGAACCTCGACCTGCTGTTGGACGCCTGGGTGGCGAGCCGTGAACTCACTGCTGCTCGTTTGGGCGCAGGCGAACGACCGTACATCAGCAACCCAGCGCAGGAGAAGCGCGTCGACGAGCGCTGCAGTGTAGGTGTTCGCGGCTCTCGTACGACGTGCCGTTGATTACTACCAACGACGAAGATTCCGTCGAATCACTCGTCGGAGTCGCAAAATCTCGCGCAGATTGCGCGAAGTTCACGGCCGACGTCGGCGTCGGCCATACAGGTGTCCAGCGTGGAAACTTCATCACCGGGTAGCTCGTTCGGAGGCTGCCAGTGACTGGCGAATTCGTCGTAGATATCCGCTCTTCCGTCGCTGACGTGGGGACGTTGCGCCCTTTTTTCCAGCCGCCGCATCGTCTCCTCGCGGCTGGCCGTGCATTGCACGAATTGAAACGGGACGCCGAAGTCGGCCGCCAGTGTACGGGCCGCTTCGCGCCGCTCTGGGCTTCCGAAACTCGCGTCCAGCACCAAGGGGCGACCGCTCGCGAGCACTATCGAACCGCGGCGAAGTAGTTCGGAATAAACCTCGTGGGTAACTTCTGGCGCGTACGCTCCCCTGAACGCAGCGTCCGAAAGCGCGTGCTGCTCGGAATGGCCGAGCAACTGCTTGCGAGTTCGATCCGAGTCCACGACTGGGCAATGAAGTAGGGCGGAGATACGCTCAGCGGTCGTGCTCTTGCCAGAAGCGATCAAACCGCCCACGGCGACCACCACAGCGTTTCGCGCTGTAGGCCTTTGGCTGAGCATCGCTTGCATGTAATAGGCGCGCGCACGACGGTCCGCATCCGCTCGCGCAGTTGTCGAGGCATCGGACGACCCTGCGAGTATGCTCGCGACCTTGGCTCGAACGGTTGCGCGGTAGGCCATGTAGAAGTCGACGAGCGCGAACAGATCGAAGTCTCCCGCTGCGCGCGCGTAGGCCGCCAGAAAGTCCTCGCCGAGCGCCGCGTGCCCCGAATGTGTCAGGTCCATCGCCAGGAACGCGACGTCAGCGCACACGTCGCCGTGTCTGAACCGATCGTTGAACTCGATACAGTCGATGATGTCGATTTGATCGTCCGAAAAGTAAACATGTTCGAGCCGCAGGTCGCCATGTCCGTCACAAATCTTGCCATCGGCGATGCGTTGTTTGAAGAGCCCGCCGTTGTTGGCGATGAACTCCAGTTGTTGTTGCTCAATCGCTTGCTCTTGTTCCTCGCTGACGTATCTCAGCGCGGCTTCTCGCGTCTGTTCGAAGTTCTCGCGCACGTTGAACTCGACCGTCGACAACTCGCCCGCGCTGTCGATTGTCGAGCTGCGCAAAGCCTCGGAATGGAAGCTAGCGAGCTTTTCAGCCAAGCAACGCACATGCCTCACGCCGAGCGCGCCTGTGGCCAGCAGTTGGTCGGCTCGCCCCGAGTCAGACAGGCGTCGCATGACGACGCCATAGTCGACGACTTGGCCTTGGCCATCGACTCGATGCATGCCTCGTGCGTCTCGGGTGATTGGAACCACTTCGCGATAGACGTCGTGCGTGAGCCGCCGGTTGAGTTCGAGCTCTCGGTCGCACGCGACTCGTCGCTGCTCCAACGTGGAGAAGTCGAGGAAGCCCAGGTTCACGGGTTTCTTGACTTTCAGCACGCTTTGCTTCGACAGAAAGACCCATGAGATGTGGGTCTCGATCAGCTCTGCGTCCTGCGCTAGGTCGGCGTGTAGATCTCCCATGCTTCGTTCAACTTGCCGCTACTCGCCGCCACACGTAACCCCAAACGTCCAGCTTGACGCAGTTTGTGGGGAGGGGTGGTGCATCCGAGAACTGGACACACGTTGTGTGTGTCGGCCTACACCACCCGTCACGAAAGTGACCCTGTTGGGAACGCTTGCGCTCATCATCGCCTGAAATCCAGCGCGTACTACGTGGCTTTATGGAGGGTTGCAGCTAAGAGTAAACGCTCGGGCTGACGTAGTTTTCTCATGGTCCCGAGACTCGCCGCAGTGTCAGCCACCTCGAATGATGACGTTCAGCCATTCGGCGCAACTCAGGAGCGAATCGACATGACCAGTGCAGCAGCGAACGATGCCAACTGGGCCGGGGCGGAAAGCAGCGCGGGGGCGCCGCTTTGGGAAGAGGTGGAACCACTCCTACGAAAGACGGATTGGCGCGCCATCGTCGAGCTACTCGACAATCACGAGACGCTCACGCCGCGCCTGCGCCTAATCCACGCGATCGCCCGCAAAGAGATCGACGACGAACGCCCCGGGGCAGACCAGCTGGCCATCGATGGGATGGCGGGGCTGTTACATGTTCCAGCTTCACATCCCGCCGCGGTGGTGATCGCTAAACGCGCCGTTCGGTGCAAGCGCCCAGAGACTTCTCCTCAAGAAGATCTCAGCGCGCTGTCAGCCGTGATGGTGTTTGTCATGGCTACGGTCGCAGGGCTGGTCGGTTTTTACGCCAACCACGCGCTCGACATGCTGAAACAACTATGAGCGCACGGCGACTGTCGATGGCGAGCAGAGCACTGCAGCTCGTTACGGCGCAGGCTCGAGTTCTACCTCACAAGGGACCCGTACGTGAACACGTTGGGGCGGGCTTGGGTAATGTGCTTCTCGGCCCGCTTTTGATGTAAGTAACTTACCTCACTGATTACCGCGCACGACACACGTGAACTTGCGGCTACATCACGCTTGCCAGTCGTTGGGACACGAGTTGATGCAGCTCCGTACGTGAGTAGGGCAATGACAGCGATTCGGCTCGTAGCCTTGCAACTGCGTGGTCCAGGGCGGCCTCGACGGTTCCGAAGACCTCTAGCGGGAACGGTGGGCGCCATGCCCAAAGAAGTGCGGTGAGCAGGCCCCTTTCGAAGCCACTCTCGAGCACGCTGGCGGACCCGATACACAAGCGCCGACCGTATTCCGCCACTCGGGGCGAGTTCACCCAGTCTGCGACGAGTCCGCGTTCCTTGGCGCCGGGTTTGATCGCGCCTTTGGGAGGGACCGTCACGACGAAGTAGCGATCGCCTCTATCAAAGTAGACCTCGAAGTCCGCTGCCATCGCTGCGACCGTCTCGCGGGAGTACTCGACGGGCTGCACGTGGATCAGTAGTGGAAAGTACTCCCCTATCAGCACCTGACGCCTCCCAACTCCAGCCATCGAACTCAGCAACGACGCTCTTCCGTTGGCGCGCCGTTTGGTCCGGCATTGTAGCACCTAGTGCCTCGCCCGCATGTTGGGACCGACGTCTTCTCAGCCGTCAGTGGTGGGGCAGGCACGCCCGCCCGCGAAGCGGTCGCAGAGAACCAGGGAACTACCGAGCCGAACGGGTCAGGAGCGGCGATTTCTGAGGCCTTCGGTCCGAAGGGCTTAGGATCGATCGCTGTCACCCGAGTGAAGCGTTGGAGCGTTGGGCGTTCGTCACCGATACGGATTGTCGATGTGGACACAGTCCGCTTTTGGGGTGCGGGTTCCGTCGGGCGCGATGGTCCACGGGGGGCTGCAATTCGGTTCCTGCTGAGCTGGCGGCGCGGGCGGACGTTTCACGGTCACCGCTTGCGACCAGTCGAGGGACAGCAGAGTGAGCTCGCCGGGGCGAACGGTAAACGTGCGTCTTACGCGAGTGCCGCTGTCGTTGTCGATGGCGACCAGTCTGTGGGATCCGGGCGCCAGTTTGAGGGAAGTGATGGGCACGTCGCCGACGGGGGATCCATTGATGAGCAGTTTCGCAGCGACCGCCGAGTTCACGGTGAGCATCCCGAGTGTCTTGTCGGCGTCCCCCTTCGGGTTCGCGAGGCTCGCACGTTCGCGAGTGTTGCCCTCCGTGACCTGGTCTCGTTCCGACGGACTCTCCGCGCTCGCTGCTGGGCCCGTAGTACTCGCGGCGGGCGTCGTCGAGCCGACGCTTGCGGGGGTTGGGGCACTCGAGTTCGACTGGCCGGGGTTTGGTGGATCCGTCCCACCAGAGCCTGCCGCAGAGACGGGCGCTTGGACTCGGGTAGCGTCAACGGGATCATCAGACTTCTGGCTTGGTGGTTGGGCGGGTGGTTGTGGCGTCATGCCAGCGTCGGCTGCGAGTAGGGACGTGTCGGTCGTCGCGTGCTGGTAGATGCTGAAGGTCGCTACGCCGCTCTCTTCGTGGGGGACCTCCCACTCGGTGTCCCTCGCGTCGCTGCTCTGTTCGTCACGTGCCGACGGCGCAGGAGCCTGACTCGACTGCGAGACGTCGCCAAAGGTGTCAGAACGTTCATCTGAGACGTCCGCTGCTTCAGTCGGAACGATCGGGAGGGAGTCCGACGAGCGCAACAGCAACCCCAACGCGACGAGCGAGGTAACCATCGCACCGATCCACACCAGGGGATTGAGCTTCGTCATCGGTACGCCCCGCTTGTCGAGGGGCTCGCTCGGCAGTTCCGTTGCGTTGATCAACGTGGAGCGTGATTCGCGAGACGTTCGTGATCTCGAACCGACCTCGGCCAACGCGCTCGTCGGGGCGTCGTCTTCAGCTTGGATGGACTGCGACGGGGCGTGCGGTTCCGAGCGCGATGGATCCAACGCGGCAACGCCGTATGGCGCGGTCTTGCTCCTGACCTTGGGTGTCGAAACTTTTCTGGTCCTGTCCAGATCCGCTCGAAAGTCTGCGATCTGCTGGTACCTCGCGTCGATGTCGCGATCGATGGCACGATGGACGACCGCAGCCAGCTCGGGTGAGATGTCGGGTAGTTCTTGTTCTAGGCGAGGGATGTCGTCGTTCAGTACCTTGTAAAGGATGGCGTTGTAGCTGTCGGCGACGAACATTTGCCGTTCGCAGAGTAGTTCGTAGAGAATCACTCCCAGCGCGTAGATATCGGTTCTCGCGTCGAGCTGCCGTTCACCCCGCGCCTGCTCAGGCGACATGTACCCTGGGGTTCCCATCACGCGCCCGGTTTTGGTGGCGCGGGTCGCTTTGGTGCCGAGCACCCGGGCTATGCCGAAATCCAAGATCTTGACGATGGTTCCGCCGGCGTCGCGATCGCAGAGGAACAGGTTGTCGGGTTTGATGTCGCGGTGAACGATACCGCGAGCGTGAGCGGCCCCGATGCCCACGCAGGCTTGAGAGATGATTTCCAGCGCTTCGTCAGGAGCGATGCGCGCACCCTGCTCGAAGCGGTCGGAAAGGGTCATTCCGCGAAGCATTTCCATCACGATGTACGGAGAGCCATCGGGAGTCGTACCGAAGTCGAGCACCGCGGTGATGTGGTCGTTTACCAGGCCACCTGCGGCGCGCGCTTCACGCTTGAAACGATCGAGCCACTCCTCATCACCTGCGAGCGTGTGGTGAATGAACTTCAGCGCGAAGGGGCGCTCGATTTCCGTGTGTCGTGCTTCGTAGACGCTGCCCATGCCCCCATCGGCGAGCTTGCGCAACACGCGGTACTTGCCGCCGATCACCTGGCCCACGCGACTATCACGAGGTTGATCGGGGCAGGCCGACTCCTCGCTGTGTTCGTTGTGGCACAGTGGGCATTTCACGATTCCGGGAGTATGCCGCCCTTTTGCCGACACGTTCAAGCCGTCGGGCAGAAAGGACTTCGTCCGTTCGGCAGAATCTGGCGGCGAGCTAACGTTGCACTGCGGGAGGCTCTCATCATGATCGAGCTGTCATGGTAGATTGCTCGCGACGCCAAGCGTCCTGGAGACGCTGAGTCTTCGGGCGTACGCCGAGTGTCAGCCAGCGGCCGCGAAAGGTAAGTCGTCGAATGCCATCGCGACGTCAGCGTTCGTGATCTGGTTCTTACGGGTGTTCAGTGCGTCGCGGTGTCCTTCACTGAGCGCGATGAAACCGTCTACTCCGCGGCTCGCTAGTTGCCGCAAGTAGGGAACGGTGGCGTTGCACAGAGCGTGGGTGCTCGTCCGCCCGACCGCGCCCGGCATGTTCGTCACACAGTAGTGCACGACATCGTGCACCGAGTAGGTGGGTGTCTGGTGCGTCGTCGGTCGAGAGGTTTCGACGCAGCCGCCTTGATCGATACACACGTCGACGATCACGCTGCCGGGTTTCATGCTGCGCACCTGGGCTTCGGAGATCAGGTTGGGGGTCCGTCGTCCAGCCAACAGCACCCCGCCGATTACCAAATCTGCGTGAACGAGATGTTCGTCGATGGCGTGTGGGTCCGAGTAGATGGTGGTCACGTTGGCCGGCAAGATGGCGGCAAGCTGCCGCAAGCGATCGAGATTGATATCCATGATCGTGACGTTCGCGCCGAGGCCAGCGGCGACTTTGGCGGCGTTGCTGCCGACCACCCCTGCGCCCAAGATCAGCACGTTACCTGGTTCGACGCCAGGTACGCCGCCGAGCAAAATCCCCCGCCCCATCATCGGTCGCTCCAGGTACTTGGCCCCCGATTGAATGGACAAGCGTCCCGCGACTTCACTCATCGGGGTCAGCAGGGGGAGCTGGCCGCGCCGATCGCGGAGCGTTTCGTATGCAATCGCCGTGTAGCCCGCTTTCAGCGAGCTTTCCGTCAGCTCGCGAGAACCCGCGAAGTGAAAGTAGCCGAACACCGTGTGCTGGGGGCCGAGTCGATCGATCTCGTTCTGTTGAGGCTCCTTCACTTTTACGATCAGCGAAGCACGCTCATACAGCGCGTCCGCGTCACTTACGATCTTCGCCCCCGCAGCCTCGTACTCTTCGTCTGTCAAGCCACTGCCCTTGCCGGCTCCGCTCTCGACCAAGACCTCGTGTCCGTCGTCGGTGAGCAGCTGTGCACCTACAGGGCGCAGGGCGACGCGGTATTCATCTGATTTGGTTTCGCGGGGTACGCCGACAATCATCGTTAGTCTTTCAAATTTGGCCAGAGGGTGGTGGCATGGTTGCCGGCTTCGGCGGAGTGGGCATCACCGAGCTGGCTTTCGTCGGGTCGAAGCTGTCAGCGCGCGCGTAGCGCCATAAATGCATCGTGAACTCTGACGCCGTCCCGCGTAACAACTCGCCGCGCTCCAAGAACTCGAACAGTTCGCCGTAGTGGTGAATCTCAGTGGCGCTCGTGCGCTTCTGCAAGTTCCACGGACGCAGGTCGTCAGGATGGCGGAAGCCGCAAGCTGCCAGCAGTTCCATGAAACTGTGAACCGTTTGCCGATGATACCTCGCGACGCGATCCGTCTTGTCGCCGACGTGGAGTCCAGCAACGAGCGCCGCGTTTTGAGTCGCGATGCCAGTTGGGCACGTGTTGTTGTGACACTGCCTCGCTTGAATGCAGCCCAAGGCCAGCATCATGGCGCGCGCCGAGTACACCAAGTCGGCTCCCAAGCAAAGCAGACGGGCGATGTTGAAGCCCGAGATCACCTTGCCTGCACCGATCACCTTCACCCGATCGCGAAAGTCGATGCCGACTAGCGAACTGTGCACGAACGCCAGGGCTTCCGTGAGCGGCAGCCCCAAGCTGTTGGAGAACTCGAGCGGCGCCGCACCCGTACCACCTTCCGCGCCGTCGACCACGATGAAGTCTGGATGCTGACCGCTCTGCACCATGGCCTTGCAGATGGCGAGGAACTCACGGCGCTTGCCGACGCACAGCTTGAAACCGACGGGTTTGCCCCCAGACAGTTCACGCAGGCGCGTGATGAACGCGAGCAGTTCGAGGGGCGTCGAGAAAGCCTTGTGGCGTGGAGGGGAGTCGACCTCGACGCCAATCGGGACGCCGCGGATTGCGGCGATCTCTGCAGTTACCTTGTGCGCCGGCAAGATACCGCCGTGGGCGGGCTTGGCACCCTGAGACAGCTTGACCTCGATCATCTTGATCGAGGGGTGCGCCGCTTGTTTTTCGAACTTTTCTGCGTCGAAACCGCCGTCTTCTGCGCGGCAGCCGAAGTAACCCGTGCCGAGTTGCCAGATCAGATCGGCGCCGCCCTCGAGATGAAAAGTGCTCACGCCGCCTTCCCCCGTGTTGTGAGCGAACCCGCCAGCCTTGGCGCCACGGCTGAGCGCAAGAATCGCGTTCTTGCTCAGCGCCCCGTAACTCATCGCAGAGATGTTGAGCAACGACGCTGCGTACGGCTTCTTGCAGGTTGCTTCGCCGATCAGCACGCGAAACGGTTCGTGGGGCAGGTCCGCAGGATTGAGCGAGTGGGTCAGCCACTCGGCACCCACCGCGTACAGGTCGCGCTGCGTGCCGAACGGCACCGTGTCGAGCTGACCTTTGGCGCGCTGGTAGACGAGCGAACGCATCTCCCGAGTGAGCGGCGTGCCGTCCAGCTCCGACTCGACGAAGTACTGATTGATCTCGGGACGGATCGCTTCGAGCATGTAGCGCCCGTGCCCGATTATGGGGAAGTTGCGTCGAATGGTGTGCTTCGACTGCGCGATATCCACGATGCCCAAGATCGTGAGCAGTCCCACAGGGACGAATGCCAACGCAAAGGCGGGCCAAAAATATGAACCCGCGGCGACCAGTGCGTTCAGCGTCAGGGCTGCGGCGATGAACCAGTGTCGAACCATACTTTACGAAGCGACGTCGCCACTCAACGGAACTTCGCGAGTTCCGACGCCTGCTTCCTCCAGCATGCTCATGCTCATCTCGAAGTCGTCTTTCCAGCGGTCGGGGATGGACAGCGATCCGGGGTAGACGACCTCTTTGACTCCTGCCTGTACCAGCGAACGCGCACAGCGTGTGCAAGGTGGCCAGGTCACGTACGCGATGCAGTCTCGCAGGGAAACGCCGATGCGCGCCGCATGCATGATCGCATTTTCTTCAGCGTGACAGATTAGCGGGTACTTCATCTCGCGGTTTTCAAGCCGCTCACGGCGATCCTCGATACCGCGCGGAAACCCGTTGAAGCCCGTGCTGCGAATTTCTCGGTCCGGACCCACCACCACGCAGCCCACTTTGGTCGAGGGGTCCTTGCTCCAGTCCGAGATGTGCTGGGCGAGGAGCAGGAAACGTCGGTCCCACTTCATGAGCGCAGTTTGCCTGAAACTGGCAAACGACGGCAGACAAATATGTTCACGAAACGAGGTGGGCAAGCCGAGCGACTGCCCACCTCGCTGGGAAGGCGGACCTCAGCGGCTGACGCCGCCGCGGTTTTGGCAGGTGGGAGAGCAGCGTGTGCTGCCCATCGGGCCGTCGTCGCAGCGTTCGCCAGCAGATTGCTGCACGACGTTGTCGCCGCAACGTGGCCCCAGCCTGCAGCCAGCGGCGCACTCGCCGTAGCCACCGTCGTTGTCACCGTCATCGCACTGTTCGCCAGAGCCCGATTGCACGATGCCGTCACCGCAGCGCGGACCGAAGCGGCAGTCGGAACCGCACTCGCCGTAGCCGCCTGCGTTGACTCCGTTGTCGCACTGCTCGCCTTCGCTTTCTTGCAGCACGCCGTCGCCGCAGCGGGGCGCCAGTCTGCAGTCCGGGGTGCAGCTGCCGTACTCGCCAGTGTTTTCGTCTTCGCCCAGATCGCACTGCTCAGGGCCGTTACGTTCGCCGTCGCCGCAACGCGGGGCGGGTTGACAGTCGAAGCCACAATTGGCTCCGTAACTCGCGTTGCGCAAGCCATCGTCGCAGGTTTCGCCGTCGTCTTCGTCGACTTGGCCGTCACCGCAGTACGGGCCTAGCTCGCAGGTCTGGGTACACCCGTCGTAGCGGCCGTCGTTGTCGTCGTCACCCTCGTCACACCACTCCTGCGCGGGCTGCAGTACGCCGTCACCGCAGTACGGGGGTAACTCGCAACCAGGAGCACAGGCGTCATCGGTATCGTCGTAGAAGCTGATGTTGACGCCGTTGTCGCACTCTTCTTCGCCGTCCGTGAGCACACCGTCGCCACAGAATGGCCCGGGCTGGCAGCTGGGGGAGCAGCCGTCGTAAGAGTTGTTGTTGCCCGCGTCGCCCTCGTCGCACCACTCGAACCCCTGGTCGACGTTGCCGTCGCCGCAGCGTGGCCCGAGCACGCAGCCTGGCGCGCAGCGACCGTAACCGCCGATGTTCAGGCCGTCGTCACACTCTTCTGCAGGTGTTTGAAGAATGCGATCCCCACACCTCGGCGGCAGTGTGCAGTCGGGATTACACGTGCCGCGTTCGCCCGTGTTTCCGTCTAGCCCGAGATCACATTGTTCAGGACCGTTGCGCACGCCGTCGCCGCAACTCGGGGCGGGGCGGCAATCGAAACCACAAGCGCGGCCGTATCCGCCGTTTTGCGAGCCAGCGTCACAAGCTTCGCCGTTGGTGGCTTGGGTCACACCATCACCACAGTACGGCCCTGGCAAACAGTTGGCGCCGCACTCGCCGTACTCGCCCGTGTTGTTGGCGGTGCCGTTGTCGCACGCTTCGAACGCGGGCTGGATCACCCCATCGCCGCATTCGGGCGGAGCCACGCAACCCGGCGCGCAAGCGTCATCGCCAGCGTCGTAGGTGGAGACGTTCAAACCGTTGTCACAAGTTTCGGGGCCCGTGACCTGGTTGTCACCGCAGAATTCTCGTGAACGACACTCGACGCACGCGCCGTACTCGGCGTCCTCCAGCGAGACGTTGTCGGGTCCGTCGTCGCAGACTTCGCCGCGCTGCAACACGCCATCCCCGCAGATGGGCGAGCAAAGTGAACGAGGGGGAAGGAAGCCATCCAACGTCAGTCGGAAGTTCGAGCGCGTCGTGTGGCGTTCGGCGTGGAACAGCACGATTTCGTAGATCTCACCTTTGGTGATGTCGAAGCGAGCGTCCGTCGCTTGGTTCTGCTCGGCGGTCGTGTAGTCGGCAGCGCCACACGCGGGCAGTGTGCCGGGGTCTTGGCATCCAGAGTCGTCGGCGTTGGATTCTGCCCCGTTGTCAAGTCCGTGGTACGAACAATCGCCATTGGCGTCGCCGAGCACCACTTGCCCGTACTGCACGCAGTGCACGCCACCGATGTCGACCGCCAGGCGCCCGTTGATGAACACCCAGACGTCGTCGTCACCGCGGAAGGTGAGCGTCTCTCCGCCTTGATACTGGAAGAAGTATCGGAGTTCGGTGGTGAAGTGATAGTTGTTGCCCGCCAGGCAATCATAGACCGTATCTTCGGGGGTGCAGGTCTCGCCGAAACCATCGTCGTTGATGGGGAAGAAGCTGGAGTCGTCGAACACGTAGGCCGCGCTGGTTCCCACTCGGTCGAGTGGCAAGAAGTAGCCATCGTCCAGCACTTCTTGGTCGATCCCGTCGTTGGCCACATCGGCGCCGAACCACAAATTGAACGACGCGGCGCTCGAGACCGTCGGGAAATTACCAGCGGCAAGGACAGGCTTGCGTTGTGCGTTGAGCTGTCCGCAGGCGCCTCCCCCCGTTTCGCACACGTCGCCCACCACGCCTCGCTCATGCCTCACATCGCCAGGTTGAGTGAGTGTTTGTTGCTCCAAAGTTGCAATGGGCAATTCGAAGTCGGGGTGTCCTCCGCTGGGGGCGCCGAGTCCGCGAAAGTCACGGTAAGTGACGGCCATGTTCACGGTGTTGGGGAACTCAGTGTCGTTCACACACGTCCAGCCATCTTCCTCGTCACACTCGTCCGAGCAGCCGTCGCCGTTCGTCTGGTTGCCGTCGTCACATACTTCGTCGCCGACGATGAGGCCGTCTCCGCACCCCAGGCCCGTGGGGTTTCCCTGTGAATCGAAGCCGGGTTCGTCCTGACAGGTGGGGCCGCAGCCATCACCCGCGATGGTGTTGCCGTCGTCACAGCCTTCGTCGCCTTCTTCGTCGCCATCGCCACACACGGTCTCGGTGCAAGCGCCACCCGTGCTGGGGCAGGTGAAGCCGCCCTCGCGCAGGCAGCCGCCGCCGCAGCCATCGCCATCGGTGGTGTTGCCGTCGTCGCACTCTTCGCCTCCGACGATCTGAAGGTCGCCACAGGTCGGGAAACAATCGTCACCAGCGACCGGGCAGGCGAACCCCGTGTCCACTTCGCAGTCCGTGCAGCCGTCGTCGTCGACGGCGTTGCCGTCGTCACACTGCTCGCTGGGCGTGCGGTTGCCGTCGCCGCACACCTCTTCCACGCACAGCGTGTTCGCAGCCGGGCAGTAGTACCCGTCGGCCACCACACACTCCGCGTCGCAGCCGTCACCGTCGTCGTCGTTTCCGTCATCACACTGCTCGCCGAGAGTGATCGTGCCGTCGCCGCAACGTGGTTCCAGGATGCAAAGTTCGTTGGGACGCAAACAGATGTAACCCTCTTCGACCTCAGTGCAGTCTGCGGAACAACCGTCGTCGTCTTCGGTGTTGCCATCGTCACAAGGTTCCACGCCTTCCAGCAGGCCGTTGCCACAGGTTACCAGCGCGACACACAGCTCCCCGACGCTCGAGCAGTCGTAATTCGGATCCCACTCGCAGTCCGACGAGCAGCCGTCACCGTCAGCGGTGTTGGCGTCGTCGCACTCTTCGAAACCTTCGATGCTGCCGTTGCCGCACGTCAACACCTCGGTGCACTCCCCGCCAGCGGGTGGGCAGTCGAAGAACGCTTCGGTCAAGCAAGCGATGTTGCAGCCATCGCCGCCCTCGCGATTGCCGTCGTCGCACTCCTCGTTGCCGAGCACCATGCCGTCGCCGCAGCGCGGGATGCAGGTGCTTTCAGGTGGGCAGATCCAGCCCTCCTCGAACGCGCAGTCCGAGCAGCCGTCACCTGAGGCGTCGTTGCCGTCGTCACACTCTTCCGACGGGGTACGTTCACCGTCTCCGCACACCTCTTCGACGCACGAAGCTGGCCCCTGACCGCTGCAGAAGAACCCTTGTTCCAACTGGCACATCGAGTCGCAGCCATCGTCGTCCTCGACGTTGCCGTCGTCACAGCGTTCGCCAGGGTTGATCGCGCCGTCGCCGCACACCGCTTCGAGCAGGCACGCTTGCCCGGGACGCAGGCAGATCCAGCCGTCCTCGATCTCTGAGCAGTCGTCGCTGCAGCCGCCGGGTTCACCCAGGTCGTCACAGAACTCGCTGCCGAAGACCACACCATCGCCGCACACCGCGAGGTTTTCGCAAGCTTCGCCGGGTTCAGGGCAGATGTAGTCCGGGTCTTGAGAGGAACAGTCGCTGGAGCAACCGTCGTCGGGCTCGTCGTTGCCGTCGTCACAAACTTCGGCCCCCTCGAGCACACCATTGCCACACTCGATTGTGGATGTGCACTCGCCGCCACTGGGAGGGCATTCGGAGTTCGGCTCCACACGGCACGCTCCCGAACAGCCGTCGCCGGGTACGGAGTTGCCGTCGTCACATTCTTCGCCATCGTCGACCATCCCATCGCCGCAGGCTGGGCCCGCGTCACCGATCACGTCGGGACAGCCTCCGTCGGCAGCGCATGGGTTCGGCCCGACCCCGTCATCCGGGCTCTGGTCGTCCGGCACGATTAGATCGTCGTCGGTCAAGTCCCCTGAATCCGGACGGCTGCTCGTGCCAGAATCGCCGACCCCGCCTTCTGCGCCTTCGTCGCTGGAGACGGTTGGGGAACTATCGCAAGCAGCAAGTCCCAGGGAGGATACGAACGTGAGAAGGATGGTCGTGCGTTTCATTGGCTTCATTCCAAGCGCCGCGGCTGTCCACGCTCCCGGCGACAGCTGTGTACCCGACAATTGCCCCACCTGACGATAGGTGTCGTGGTTCTGCTCAGGCTTCAACTGCGGCGACGGCGGAGGTATCTGGTGTCGGCCGAGCCCGGCAGTGAAGGGCTGAGTGCTTTCGAGTTGGCGGCCGGGCAACTTGTTGAGGGCGCTCAGTCGAGCTCGTCAGGGCGCGATTTTCGTGAGAGCCTGCCCGAAATTTTTCGGACTAGTGGACCATTCGTTCGGGCGCTGCATCAGCTGGTGAACCACGTACCGACGTTCTGTGCTCGACGGTTGGCTTCCACGGGGGCCGAGCTGCTTCCCCGCCACACGAGGTTACACATGAAGACTCACTCACTTGCACTACTGGTAATGTTTTCGACCCTATCCATCCTGGCATGCGGGTACTCCGAGGAGGAGTGGCAGGCGCAGCTGGCGAGATACGGAGATCTCGAGGCGGAACACGCCAACGAGAAGAAGGCCCATGCGGCAACCTCCGACGAGCTCAACCAAACTCAGGAACGCGTACGGGATCTGCTCGCGGAACTCGAACGGATGGGGGTCGACGTCGAGCAGTTGAACCAGCGCCTGCAAGAAGAAGGCACCGAGAAAGAGCGCTTGGCGGCCGACCTCACCGAAATGCAGCGCGCGCTCGACGAGTACAAGAAGCGCGCCGCCCAACTCGAACGCATCAAGCAGCGTTTTGAACTACTGCGCAAGAAGCTCGAAAAACTCACGAACCTGGGGCTGAAGGTCCAGATCCGTCACAACCGCATGGTCATCTCTTTGCCTGGCGACGTACTGTTCGCGAGCGGTCAAGATACGTTGCGCGATGAAGGTGTAACCGTGCTGGGGGCTGTCGCCGAAGTCATTCGAACCGACAAACAGCTCAATGCGCGTTACTTCCAGGTTGCCGGGCACACCGACAACAAGCCGCTGCGGTACAGCACGAAGTTCGTCGACAACTGGGGTCTCTCTGCGATGCGAGCGCGACAAGTCTTGGTCTACTTGATTGCACCCATCGATTCCAAGGATGGTGGCGGCGGACTCAACGCGAGGCGCCTACATGTTGCGGGTTACGGTGAAACCGACCCCGTGGCAGACAACGCCACCGAGGAGGGGCGGCAGGCGAACCGTCGAGTCGAGTTGGTACTGATGCCCGACGTCGAAGAAATGTTGGACCTGAAGTCGCTGCTGTGAGCAGCCAGCTCGTGCATCGCGGCGGTCTCCGGGTGAGGCCGCCGCTGCGCGTAGTAGTGTCGCGAGCGGAGGGGGCGAGCCTGACCACGAGGCGATCTAGCTCGCCAACCCAGCCAGACGCGCGACGTGTCGGCGCTCAGGCGGTGCGTTTGTTCGGATCGTCGAGACCGTCGGAGTTGGGAGATTCCCAACGCACTTCCGAGCGCTCGGGAGTCGCGCGTTCCGGGGCAGGCTCGCTCGGCGGACGCTGGCCTGCGGCGGTACCCACGGTCTGCTGATGGCCGTTCGTGGAATTCGTGACCCGGCCAGTTGCGGGGACCGCCCGACGGGGAGCGCCCGCAAGGATGGGTGTTCCAGAGTCACGAGTTGCGCCAGCGTCATGCGTTACATCAGCGTCGTGAGTTACACCAACGTCATGGGTCATACTAGCGTTGGCAGCGAGTGGGCTGACTTCGTCGGGCTCGCGCGTGGGAGCCATCAGCATCACGTTCGCACCAGACACCAGCAAGACGTCGCGCTCTCTACCGCAATACCCGGTCAGCATGGGCCGGAGTTTGGCAATCGTGCTGCGGGGCGCGTCGGGAGAAGTAACCCACAGCACGCGCTGCGTCTCCGGATCCGAGTGAGCGATACGCTGGCGAACCCGCTGGTCGAGCTCTGACAAGGTCTCGCCCGGCTGCTGCCGTAGGATGTACACCGCGGTTTGTCCAGCGAGGACGTGTGGAAGGAACGACGCCCAGCCTGCCGTGCCTCGTTCATCCGAGGCCTGTAATACTACTACCGATGACGTGCCATCGGACAGGTCGAGCTCCGCAGCTAAAGCTGAACCCTCGAAGGACGAAGCTCGCTCCGCGCCGTCGAACGCTGCGAGCGCCCGTCGTTTCTGTGTTTGCGACTTCCTGACTTTTCCCACTCTTTGTCCCTCTTGCGTGGCCCTGTTGAGCCGGTGATCGGTCGAGCCGGTGATCGGTCGAGCCGGTCATCGCGGCCACGTTGTCGATCAGCGGGCACCGAGACGCGAACCGAATGTGCACCAGTCTATTCCCCAACTCCAGAGGGAATGACTGCTGAGGTGTGCCTGAAAATGTGCGGCCGTCTGGTAGGGCAACGTGCCAGTACGGTTGCCTGTCAGCGTGACCGTGCCAACTGCTCGAGTTGCAATTCCCCCTATTGCCAGTGCGCCACGGTCGTAGCGTGAGCGGGGCGCGATCGCCACGTGGCGAAAAGAGTTACCCCAGCTGCAGTTAGCCGTGTGGTTTCAGTATTTGATACGAGCAGCTGCGGCGTTCATCGGCGACCAGCCCACGCGCCGCGTTGTGGGTTTGAGTAAACATTTCCTCCCACATGTGGGTGGTGGCCGCAGCCACAAGGGGTTCAGCGATGTCACAACCAGCGTTCGGAACTGGGGCGTCACGCGCTCGTCGCCGAGGTTTCCCACTGTGGTCCGCGGAGTTACCTTTTCGCACCACGACCTGAGCCTTTCTGACGACTGGCTCGGCGTGGTAGCTGTACAGGACTGTTCCCGCGCCAGCGTATTGGCTCGGGGAAGGACCACATACAGGAGAATTCGGAGAATGAACTTATTGCACGGTATTGGAGTCGTCGTGCTCGGCTCGCTGATCATCGGGTGCGGCGGTGATGACGACGATGAGGGAGGCGGCGGGAACTCTGGAAGCGGGTCGACGAACTACACCGCCGAGGAGTTGGCATCAGGCGCCTGCGAGCAACAACAAGGGGAGGAAAGCGGCGACTGTGATGCGTACGTGGAGTGCGCCCAAGAGCAGTGCCAATCAGAGTACGAGATGTGTCTCGGCTCGGGCTACCGTTCGGGTAACTTCAGCGGAGCGGTATGTGAGACGTTCATCGAGTGTTCGATTTCCGCCGACGATCAGTGCGAGAATGACTGTCCGCTAGATCAGGCTTGTCAAAACTGTTTCGTTTCCACGCTCGGCTCCTGCGTAAGCAGTAAGTGCAGTGCCGAGCTCTCCGAGTGTTCAGGCGGGGCGAACACGAACGTCGACCTGGACGGAGTCGGGACCGCAACCTGCGCTGATCTCGAGGCTTGCTGCGGGTCGATGTCGGGTAGTGATGCATCGACGTGTCAAATGCAGCTGGACGCGGTCAGCGCGGGCGGCGATCTCGGTTGCAGTACCGTGTATTCGGTCTACCAGATCTCCGGGATGTGTCCGTGAGCTGACCCTCTACTCGGAACGGGCGATACAAACGCGAAAACGCCAACCCAGAGACGGGTTGGCGTTTTCGCGTTCTCGGAGGTGCTACTCACTTCGGAGTAACACCCTTCGGGGCTTTAGTTCGCGATGCCGATGCGGTCGCACTGATTGGCTTCGATCAGGTTGCACCTGTATCCCGGCTGGCAAGGACCGCAATCCACGATTCCGCCGCAACCATCACCGATGTCGCCGCACTCGGCGCTTGCTTCCTCGCAGGTTCGGGGCGTGCACGGTGGTGGAGGAGCGCACTTGAATGGCTCCTCGAGGCCGCAGATCTCACCAGGTGGGCATTCTCCGCACTCGATGGCATCGCCGCAGCCGTCGCCGGCCAAGCCACATTCAGCACCCATTTCTTCGCACGTTGCAGGTTCACACTCGCCGGGAGGCCCGCAGCGGTTGGCGGTTTCGATACCGCACACTTCCGGGTCGGGGCACGGGCCGCAGTCGACGGTCGCGCCGCAGCCGTCACCAATCTTGCCACATTCCGCATTAGCGTCTGCGCAGGTTCTCGGCGAGCAACCACGGCACTGATTGTTTCTGCAGAACTCGCCTGGGGGGCAAGGGCCACAGTTGACGGCGTCGCCACAGCCGTCACCGATCCAGCCGCATTCGGCGCCCAGATCAGAGCACTCCAGTGCTGGACAGTTCGGGATACCACACGCGCCGTTGATACAGGCTTGGGGCTCCGGGCAGTCGCCGCAGTCAATCGAACCGCCGCAACCGTCCGTGTAGAAGCCGCACTCCACCGCAGCCGGGCAAGCTTGGCTGGGCGTGCACGCACACTCACCGCAGTCGAGGACGCCGCCGCAGCCGTCGGCGCGGATGCCGCAAGTTGCTCCCTGCGCCTGGCAGGTAGAAGGTGTACACGGGGGTACGCCACATTGGCCCGCAACGCACGCTTGGCCTTGCGGACAACTGCAGCTCAGTACGTCGCCACAGCCGTCCGAGACCGTACCACAGCGTGTGCCACAGGCGTCGGGCTCGCATTGCGGCGGTTCGGGCTCCTCGCCCACGCACGCGCCCAGATCGAACAACATGTATAGCAGCACTTTTTCTTGGTTGGTCAGATCGCCCGAACAGTGCGTGGGGAAGACCACGTTCTGGAAAGCGGAAGCGCCGCCGCCTTGTGCTGCCACGTGAAAGCCACTGTACGCGACTCGACCGCAAACCGCGTCGTCGGGACTGGCGTAAGGTGTGTTGAAAGAGAACTGCTGCGGTCTGACGGACGGGCAACCGCCCCCTTCGCAGTAGACGAACTCTTCAGACGATGCGCCGATCGCGGTTGCTGGACTGCGCGGTTCGACGATCGTGAACGTGTAACCTGGCGCCGTCGTGACTCCTTCTTCGATCAGCCATTCGGAGAACCCGTCGATACGGGGACTGACGTTGGGGCGAGGACCCACAATCGAAACCACACCTGTGCCCGAAGTGGTCGAGGTGTCCAGCGTGCCCGACCAGGTCGCCGCGGGTATCAGGCCCGTGTTTTCTGAGGTGCTCGCGTCATAGGCGACGTTGCCGTTGTCGTACAGCCACGTGTAGCTGAGGTGACTGGCGAACATGCGACCACCGCGGTTGAGGTAGCTGCGGACGCTGGGGTCATACGTATTGTGATCTCCGTAACTGGGGCCCTCACAGTCGGCCACGATCATGTCGTAGGCCTCGAGACGTTCCAGGTCGCCGTACAATGCGTCGTCGTGTGGGGTCGCATCATCGATACGCGCGCCAGCGGGGGTTCCCGCCGCGCCGCCGCGGTACAAGTGAACACGAGCATCGGACCCGTAGTTTCCGAACTCGCCCTGGGCGATACCCATCTTCTCGCACACGCACTCCATCGCGTCGATCTGGCCTGTGGATACGGCGATGTGCGGAATGTTCACCGCCAAACCGTCGGCCATGTCACGCGGCAGACGTGTCGGATTCTGCGGCAGGGTTTCGGGTAACGCAGTGGTGGCGCACGCTCCCGCGGCGTCCACGGTCAGCTTCTGGGCTCGTCGGAACTTGCCGACCTTGACCACCAACACGAACTCTTCGCCCACGGGGACGTTGCCTGAAAGTTCGTACGCTCCTGTCGCGTCGGTCGTGGCTCCTACGAGCACGGGGCCCAGGTCTTGTTGGTCGCAGCGATCGCACGCCGTGCCATCGTCGGGGATGCCTGACTCGATCGCAGGCAGCTGGGTCTCGTCGTTGTTACGCAATATGTACACGAACGCATTGGGTACGCCCACCTGGTTACCCGTATTGCCACTGTTGCGGCCTGGCGTGACCACCCGCCCCGTCAAGGTGGTGGGAGACGTTCCGCAGCCCGCAGGAATCGAGTCACAAACGTCGCACGCGCCGCCCGAGCCTGCTTCGCTCGCCGTCTGACACTCGGTGGGCCCGTCGATGCCCCCGATGCAGGTCTCCAGGGCATTGCACACCAGGCCTTCGTCAGCGCAGTCGTATGTGTTGCCGCACTCGTCGATGGCGATCCCGCATTCCCATCCTAGCTCAGCACAGGTCGTGGGTTCGCACTCTGGATCCTCGGGCGCATCACACTGGAAGGCTTCCAAGAGCCCGCAAAACTCGCCATCACCGCAACCTCCGCTGAGCGCCGCGCAGTCGAACAAGTTCTCTGGGGCACTGCCGCAGCCGTCGTTGGCAACGCCGCATTCCTTGCCTTCGCAGGCCTCGTTGGCGCTCATCGGGACGCACAGCGGCTCACAAGCTCCAGCAATACACTGGCTGTCGCTCGTACAGTCACCACAGCTGAAGCTGGAGTTGCAGCCGTCACTGACGACGCCACATGCTCGCCCGTCACAAGCCAGCACCTGATCCATGGGCAGGCAGGTCGACGCTGCATTGCCGCACTCGTTGGAAATCCCTGCGCCACCGCAAATAGTGCCAGCCGGGCAAACATACTCGTCATAGTCGGAGCAGTCGATCAGCCCGCCGCTGACGTCTTCGTCGCAGCCGTTGGCGACCACGCCGCAGCGTCCGTCGCACGCGACCTCTGGCTCTAGCGGTTCGCACTCGGGCGGCGGATCACATTGGCCCGGTTCCTGAATGCCGCAGATCTCTCCCGCGTCACACTCGCCACAATCCAACGTTCCGCCGCACCCGTTACCCGCTAGGCCGCACTCGGCGCCCGCTTCTTCGCAACTGTCGAACAGTGCGTTGCACATCTCGTCGTCGCTGACGGGAACCGTCCCGCATTGAAAGGGTTCATCCAAGCCGCAGCGCTCGCCGTCCTCGCAAGTCCCGCAATTGATCGAGCCACCGCAACCATCGCCGACGGGGCCGCATTCCCGACCATCACAGGCGTCGTCCCTGGAAACCGGGACGCAAAGCTCATCGAGCTGCGCGCACACGTTGTGTTCGAACAAGCCGCACGACTCGTCGTCGGCACAATCTCCACAGTCGATGGTGTCGCCGCAGCCATCGTTGATTGGTCCACAGTCGAAGCCGAGGTCTTCGCAGTCGTCCTGTGTCAGCCGCTCGCATCTCGGATTGTCGTCGTTGCCACCGATGAAGTCATCGTCGGCCATACCGCCGTCGCCGTCTGTCGGTGGAGGTTTGACGGTGGCTCCACCATCTCCGAACGTGATGCCGTCATCGTCGTTCGAATCGTCGTCTTCAGACGAGGGCGTCTCGTCATTGCCGACTTTTGGAGAACTGGAACAGCCCGCCGCCGAAAGTGCGCAGGCGATTACCGCCACGAAGAATGATTGCTTCATTTCGATTCTTTTTCCTGTAATTGCCCCGCGTTTGCCTAAGCGTCCGGCTCAAAGCTAGGCATAAGTCTGAAGAGAGGGGGAACTACTGTCCAGGGCTTTCGGACCGCCTAGGTATGCACTCGAGGCTGGCGTGGTGACGAGTGCTGTCGAGGTGGGTGAGTGTGCGTTCAATAGGTGCGTGTGTTAGGATAACTCATCCGTGGTCGGTGCCGCCGAAAGCCCCACGGCTCGTGCAATGGACTCAGCTCGTGATGACTCGCCCAGTCCCCGGTTCGTCACCCGAGCGCGCGAGGAAAGCGGCGTTGCGCGAGCTCGACAGCATGTGGGTAACGCGCGCAGATGCCGAATCGCCACACCCGATACGAATTCTAGGTGCGGTGCAATCCCGATCGTCGAGCGTGGGTCGGTTTTCTTCCCGCGCACCAGGCGCGTGCTTCCGTGTGGCCGTCAGCTTGGACCGGCCAGAGCGATCGCGATCGCCGCCTGCTCGTTGATTGCCATCGCAAACAAGCTAGTTCAAGCTGCCGTAATCAATCGACTGACGAGGGTCGGTCCAGAAAAGTGGGAGGTTCGGTTGCACAAGGTGCTCGTGTTGGGTGGAGGAAAGATTGGACGGATGATCGCCAAGTTCCTCACTGGCGGCGGCCAATACCAGGTGACTGTTGCAGATTGTGATGTCGGCTCGCTCGAGCGCCTGGCCGAGCAGAGCCCAGTCAGCGTCGAGCAGGTCGACGCCAACGACCCTGCCCAGCTGAAGCAGGTCAGCGAGGGCAAGGATGCCATCATTTCTGCACTCAGTTTCAGCTTCAATCCCACCGTGGCGCAAGTCGCTCTCGACACGGGGGCACACTACTTCGATCTGACGGAAGATGTAGAAACGACGCGCAAGGTGCGTGAAGTGGCCGAGCAAGCTCGTCCGGGGCAGGTGTTTGCGCCGCAGTGTGGGCTCGCTCCTGGTTTCGTTTCGATTGCCGCACGACACTTGACGCACTCCCTCGAGAAGCTCGACACCGTGTTCATGCGTGTCGGCGCGTTGCCGCAGTTTCCCAGCAATGCACTGAAGTACAACCTGACTTGGTCGACGGATGGCTTGATCAACGAGTATTGCAACCCGTGTGAGGCCATCGTCGGCGGACGCAAAGTCGACGTTCTGCCACTCGAGGGGCTCGAGTTGTTCTCGCTGGACGGGGTTCGCTACGAAGCGTTCAACACGTCTGGTGGACTCGGTTCGTTGTGTGAAACGTTGGACGGCAAAGTGCGGGAGCTCAACTACAAGACGATTCGTTACCAGGGCCACCGACAGCTCATGGCGTTCCTGGTCAACGAGCTGCGCTTTTCGGAGCATCGCGATCAGTTCAAGGCCATTCTGGAACGCGCCGTGCCCGTTACCTTTCAAGACGTGGTGGTGGTGTTCTGCACGGTCAACGGCTGGCGCGGCGGGCAGTACGTGCAGGTAACCGACGCTCGCAAGATCTATCATCAAGAAGTGATGGGAGAAAACTGGAGTGCGATTCAGATCACCACGGGCGCTGGAATTTGCGCGGTCGTGGACATGGTGTTCGATGGGTCGATCAGTGTGGAGGGCTTTCTGCGTCAGGAGCAGATACCTTTGCCCGCGTTCTTGGAGAATCGGTTCGGCAAGTATTATCAGACGAGCGTCGCGTCGCGGTTTGCACTCGGTAGCGGGGGCGGGTGACAGGTTTAGAAGAAGAGGCAGCAGTTCGGGAACCACGTGATCTACGTGTGGGTCCCGGAGTTGCAGTGGCGAACAGGAGCAAACCATGAACCTCCGAGAGTGTAAGGCGCGGTTGGGGCTGGGCAGCGAGCTCAGCGCTGCTTGGGTTGGTCGCACCGCGATCGAAGGGCGCGGGCATGCGCTCGTCGATCGCAGTCCAATCGACGGCACGGAACTCGCTCGGCTGACCCTCGCGAATGCAGATCAGGTGGACGCCGTCACCAGCGCGAGCGCGGAGGCGTTTCAGAGCTTGCGACGACTTCCCGCGCCCCTGCGCGGTCAATTCGTGCGTGAGTTCGGCAACGTGCTGCGTGAAGAAAAGGCAGCGTTGGGTGCGCTCGTGACCCTTGAGGTCGGCAAGATCGTCCAAGAGGGGCTCGGCGAGGTGCAAGAGATGATCGACGTGTGCGACTTTGCCGTAGGGCTCAGTCGCCAGCTCACGGGACGAGTGCTCGCGAGTGAACGCCCTGAGCATCGGCTCACCGAGCAATGGCACCCCCTGGGACCAATCGGAGTCATCTCTGCGTTCAACTTCCCCGTTGCCGTGTGGGCATGGAATGCTGCGCTGGCTTGGGTTTGCGGGGACCCGGTCGTGTGGAAGCCGTCCGAGAAGGCGCCGCTGTGCGCCCTCGCCTGTCACCAGCTGGCGTTGCGCGCACAGTCGCGTGTGCCGGGTATTCCCGAGAACATCAGCTCCGTCTTGGTTGGCGGGCGCGATGTTGGTGAGCGCCTGGCTGCCGACTCGCGCTTGCCTCTGATTTCTGCGACGGGTTCCGTGCCGATGGGGAGAGCGGTGGGGCAAGTCGTTGCGGCCCGTTTGGGACGTTCGCTGCTCGAACTCGGGGGCAACAACGCCGTGGTGGTGGCGCCTAGTGCGGATCTGTCACTGGCGCTACGGGGGATCGTATTTTCTGCGGTGGGTACCGCAGGTCAACGTTGCACCTCGCTGCGTCGTCTGATCGTGCACGAGAGTATCGCTGGCGACGTGTTGACTCGCCTGCGGGCGGCGTACCAGAGCTTGCCAGTTGGTGATCCACGCGAACCAACCACGCTCGTTGGGCCGTTGATCGACGCGGCAGCAGGCAGTCAGATGCAGGCCGCGCTCTCCCAAGCACTGGATCAAGGGGGAGTCGTTTTCGGAGGAACGCCCGCCGACGCGGTCGCGCCCAGTGGCGGCACCTATGTGAACCCTGCCATCGTCGAAATTGACCACGCCGCGCCGATCGTTCACACGGAGACGTTCGCGCCGATCCTCTACGTTCATCGCTATTCGAGTCTGGACGAGGCGATCGCCATCAACAACGGTGTGCCCCAGGGACTCAGCTCTGCGATATTCACGAGCGACGTTCGCGAAGCGGAACGCTTTTGTTCGGCAGTGGGATCCGATTGCGGTTTGGTCAACGTCAACATCGGCACCAGCGGAGCGGAGATTGGTGGCGCGTTCGGAGGCGAGAAAGAGACGGGGGGCGGGCGTGAATCCGGCTCCGACTCTTGGAAGGCCTACATGCGTCGCGCAACCAACACAATCAACTACTCGAACTCCCTCCCCCTGGCGCAGGGGATCCGTTTCGACATCGACGTATCCAGCGACAGTTGAGCGTACTCGGGCTTGGCTATTTGTCGATTGAGTCCCCTTGTCAGTGCTGCAGGGGAAGGGCTATGAGCTGCGACTGTAGTACGGGGACGACAGCATGCAGAGTATCCTCCAGGCCCTTACCAGTTCGGCTCAGTTCCAACGTTTCATCACCGCGGTGATCGTGTTCGCCGGGCTGCTCGTCGGCCTCGAAACCTACCCAGCAATGTTGCAGCGCCATGGGGCGACGCTGCACCTACTCGACCAGGTGGTGCTCGCGATCTTCACGTTCGAGATCGCTGCGAAGATGGGCGCCTACGGCAAGCGGCCATGGTTGTTCTTTCGCGATCCTTGGAACGTTTTCGACTTCGTGATCGTGGCGGCGTGTTTCCTGCCGTTCAACGGCAGTGCGGTCACCGTCCTGCGGTTGCTTCGTCTACTGCGCGTGTTGCGTTTGCTCCACGCGCTGCCGAAGCTGCAGGTGCTCGTAGCGGCGCTGCTCAAGTCCATCCCGAGCATGTTCTACGTGAGCGTGCTGCTGGGGTTGTTGTTTTATGTTTACGCAGTCGCGGCGGTCTTTCTGTTCGCCGAGAACGACCCCGTGCATTTCGCCGATCTTCAAACGGCGATGTTGTCCCTGTTCCGGGTCGTCACCCTGGAGGACTGGACGGACGTGATGTACATCAACATGTACGGGTGCGAGAATTACGGTTACAGCCCCGACAGCATTCGGCCGTGCGCGTTTTCCGCGGACAACCCATCGAACATGAGCCCGATCCTGGGCGCGGCCTTCTTCATCACCTTCGTGCTGATGGGCACGATGATCGTTTTGAACTTGTTCATCGGCGTGATCATGTCGGGGATGGATGAGGCACACTCCGAAGCCAGTGAAGCGCAGAAGCTCGCAGCTCGCGCCGCACGCGGAGATCTGATCATGCTGGACGACGAGCTAGCGAAGCTGCGTGAAGATCTCGCTCACATGCAAAAGCACGTCACCACGCTGGAGAAGATAGCCAAACGAGTCCTGCCCGAGCCGTTCCCGCCCGCGGACACTTCCGAGGCCGCGGTCACCTCGCTGAGGTCGCCGGTTGCCCACGCGTCCCGCCGACTTGCGGACTAGGGTCTATTTTCGGGGCGTCGCGAGAAACGGTGACGCGAGCGAAGAGCGCGCCCGAGGCGAGCGAATCGCGGGTGACCCGTTCGTGCGTGGCCTCGCAGGCCGCCAGGCAGCGGGTGACCCGCTCGTTTTCGGCGGTCGCGACGCTGCATGAGCGGGTGACCCGCTATGATTTGGCGATTTCGGCCAAAAATCGGGGCGGGTGACCCGCTCGATCATCAGTCGATTGGCCTTCCAAAAGCGGGCTACCCGCTCCGACGGAGCTTAGTAGACCCAAAAAACTGCGGGTGGCCCGCTCGTTCGGCCCAGTGGTCGACAAACGGAGCGGGTGACCCGCACTCGGATCTGGCGCCTCGTACGAACGGGAGCTGTCAGCTCACGTCAACATTACGAGCGTGTGCTGGGATCCTGGCCTCGCACGACCAGCTTCGCCAGCTCTCTGATCGTCAATGGACTGCAGCCTTCTGCCTTGTTGTTCACGATCACGAACAGCGGCGCGTTGCGCTCGGCAAAAGCGTTGATGATCTGCAAGACGTGTTCGCGCATGTCTTTGCGTGGGTCGACGATCGCGTCGAACGGATCGAGTTTTCGCTTGCGGTCCGAGTAGCGAAGCCCAGGGGGAATGAGCAATCTCACCACTCCGGGTGTTCCCACTTCGCCGCGCAATCGCTCGAACTGTTCCTTCAGACTCGGCATGCGCTCCCAGTAGTTCAGCACGTGACTGACTCCAAACTGCGCTAACACCTCAGCGTACGCGTCACCGAACAACGAACGGTCTCGGAGCTCCACGGCGTAAGTGAACGAAGTGGACACTTGGGAAAAGAACCTACGTAGCCGTTTCGCGAATTCTGTCGGCTCGATTGGCGGTGCGTGGGGTAACTCGGGAAACTCGAGTACGAGCGGGCCTTGGTGATCGGCGAAGCTCGACGCGATGGGGACCAACACCTGACGCTCGAACGCGGCGGCGTCCAAAAAGTGTGGCATCGGCTCGAGGGAGCGCGGGTGGAAACGGCTCGTGATCTCCGAGAACACTTTGCTCACGCAGCGAAACCCAGACGGCAGCTGATCGCGATAGCTGCGCAGCATCGATTCGTCGAGGGGACGGTAGTAGCTGCTGTCGATACCCACGCTGGTGAGCAGCGGGCAGCGGCTGTACAGTTTCAAGCCGCGCTTTCGCAGCTCGGACAGCGTGGTCTTGGGAGGGTAGACGATGCCCGACCAGCCTGGGAACGTCCAAGAAGAAGTCCCGAAGTGCAGGCCTGTCGGAAGTTGGCTGGCCAAGGCTTCGTCGGCGGAGAAATCCAGCTTGGGATCAGATCCAAACAGGTCCAGCTGCGTCATGACTCGAACCTACAACGGGAGCGATCGACTGATCCCGGATCTTCGCGGATGAGACGAACTGTCCTGCCAAGCAACGGATGAAACGCGAGTCGTAACGGGTTATGGTGGCGCAGATGAAGCTTGGAGTCGGTAGGTGGTGCCTGGGGGCTTTCGTCGTTTCCGCTTTGGCGCTGGGGTGCGCGCGTAGCCAACGAGCCAAGGAGCAGGGAGAGAAGGAGAAAGCCCCCGCGGCTGCCGAGCAGCCCCAGGAGGAGCCGATGGCGCCTGCGCAGCCCCCGCCGCCCGAACCCGAAGCTGAGCCTGGTGGGGCGGCAGCCGAGTTGGAGGAGCAGCAGGCGGCTCCAGCCGACGCAGAGGACAAAGCGGAGCAAGGGCCTTCCACGCTGAGTCCGCGTCGCAGTCCGGCGAAACCCAGCGCGAAAAAAAGAGAGAGAAGCAGTGCGTCGAGCGGTGCGGGGCGAGGCGGCATCGGCACGACCGATGACGCGCCAGCTTCCGAGCGAGTGACGGCCGCGTTCCGCGAGATCGAAGCCGCGTTCAGTAGTCTGGATGGGGCGCTCACCTTGAGCACTCCCGACTGCGAGGGGGCGCGGCGTTTCGGACAGCGCATCTGCTCCTTGTCGGACGACATCTGCCGACTCGCGGAAGCCAGCGCCAACCCCGAGGAGTTGGCTTTGTGCGTCGACGCCAGGGAACGCTGCGGTGAAGCGCGCCGTCGTTTGACGGCGCGTTGTGAGTAAACGATTCAGTGTCGAGTTGGAGGCAAAGTGTTCGAGCCACTACACATCAACGCAGCCGCTGAGGACTTCGAGGGCAACGACGGTCGCGGGCGCTTTCTGCTCCTCCCTGGGTCTCGGGATCGCGCGGCCAGCATCGCTCAGCACTTTTCGGCGTCACACTGCAAGGCTCACCCTCGGGGGCACGACCTGCACCTCGGCCGCCTGGAGCGTGGTGGCCGCGCGATCGACGTGGGGGTCATTTCCACGGGCATGGGGTGCCCGAGCGTCGATCTCATCGTTTCCGAGCTGATCGCACTCGGAGCCAAGGTGTTGCTGCGGGTGGGCACGTCGGGATCGCTGCAGCGGCATGTTCACACGGGAGACGTGGTCGTAGCTACGGGGGCAGTGCGGGACGAGGCGACGAGTGACGCATACTTGCCGAGGGAATTTCCCGCGCTCGCTTCGTGGCCGATGTTACTGGCCATCCAGCGCGCCCTCGCCTCGCGTGAGGCCGAGCATCGACGCGCCGCCGTTCACTTCGGACCCGTTCACACGAAAGACTCTCTGCACGCGCGGGAGTTCGGCTGGGGTCCCAAAGGGCAAGAACACCGCCAGTACCAGGCGCAGTTGGCTGCGGCTGGCGTGCTGGCATCCGAGATGGAGTGCGCGCACCTGTTCGTGCTCGCGCAATTGGGCGCGCAGGCGAGGGCGCAGTCGCCTGTGATGGCTGGCGGACTCCTAGCGGTGATCGGTGAACATGACGCGCCCTTCTCCGACTCCCCCCGAGTGGCCGAGGCCGTCGAAGACATGATCGCGCTGGCGTTCGACACCTTCGTCGAGCTGGCTAGCTGAGCGTTTGCTGCGGCGCGGTGACTGCGTGCAGGTGTCGAATCCAGTCGGGGCGTTCGGACTCCGCCTTGATGTTTCGTCTTCGTGATGTAATACCGCGGTGCGATGACTCGTGTTTGTTGGGCAGTCGGCTGGGCTTTCGCGGTGCTTTCGGTCCTGGCGTGCGACAGCGCGGAGGTCAAGCAGTGCCGCGAACACTACATGGAAGCGTATGGCCTGGTGTCAGCCGTAGATACAACGAAGTTGGAGAGTGTGGAGCCCGCACTAGAGAAGGTGAGTTCGACACTACCTCTGTGCGAGAAGGCCAAACTCGCGGAGGAGATCAAACAGCTCGAAACCGCCAAGCGGAAGCTGGAGAGCCACCAGACGTATCTCCAACAACAAGCCAATCTCCAGAAACTGACGCCCGAGATGGTGGCTCAGTTGGTGAAGAAGGGCGATCCGAACTGCCCTAAGGGTACCGCGTACAAGGTGAGCGAGGATGCAGAGCAGATTCGTTGTACAGGCCCGCAAATCCTGGACATGAATCGAGAGCAGGCGACCAAGTACTTCGAGCGTTTGGCATTCAAGATCGAGTCGGATGGTCAAAAGCTCAAAGCCGAGTCGGGATCTGTATCCTACACGTACATTTTCGGGGGAGGCGGAGACGACAAGGCGGCCTCCTGTGTCATCGTGTTCTCGCCACCTGGAATTCCGTGGGAGGAAACCGCCTCGCGCATTTCTGGCGTGAAGCCGTCGCGTATCAAGCGCGACGAGCCGTTGCTCATGAACTCGGGCGAGCGAAAGCTCAGAGTGGAAGAGCAAGAGATCCAAGCTGCGCTTTGGGTCGGCGAGTGCGACTGATCCACCCGAGCTGCGCCTGCTCTCCGCGCTTCTCGCCCGCTTGGACGCCCCGCGGCGACTCATGGATTCGGCGCACTAGTGCTCACATAGGCCCTGCGCTCACATAGGCCCTGCGCTACAGTGGCGCGATGACGAGCCAGACGCGGAACTCCGCGGCATTGCTTCTTTGCGGATTGCTGGCGTTGAGCGGCTGCGCTTCGAACCAAGACCAGCATCCGCACGCTGCAGGAGAGACGTCCGCTGCCCGGGAAACGCAGACCTGGCCGCTCGTGAGCCCAGATCTACGAGTGGACTTCGGCAAGGTGTCGCAGTCCACGACTAGCGAGGTGGTGGACGTCCTCTCCGTCGAGTTACGCCGTTCGTTCGAGCTACTGCGGGCGCAGCGAGACCCCGTTCACTTTCTGGCGTACCAAGTGGTCGAGCAAGACGGCTGGGCGATCGCGGCCACCGACGGTGCGCTGGTCGCCTCGGACCACACCCGAAGTCGCAACCTCGACGTCGACTTGCGAGTAGGCAGCCCAGCGCGGGACAGTACCCACCGTTTGCCCGGTGACGCTGCGGCTTCCACGTATCGCGGGGCGACAGCGCTGCCGTTGAACGGGCACGGCCAAGCGTTTCGCGACGCGGTCTGGCTCGCTACCGATCAGGCGTACGAGGTCGAGCGTCAGCAATGGATGCGGGTGCAGGCCAACGAACAGACGAAGGATACGGGCGCTGAGGACGAACCAATGGACGCTGACTTCTCTCAGGAGCCGGCGGTCGTTCAGATCCTGCCCACCTCTGAAATTGACTTTGAACCAGCACCGTGGGAGGAGTTGCTGCGGCGCGTTTCTGCGCGCGCGTCGAGTTACCCCGAGGTGATGGAATCCGGGGTGACGCTCAACGTCCTGGGGGAGACGCGCAGCTACGTGAGTAGTGACGGAAGCCGCGTACGTTTGGGGGAGCACCGCGTCCGTCTGGTGTTGCAGGTGGCGACGCTGGCAGACGACGGCATGCCTCTGGAACGCTTCGAGACGATCGACGTCCGCGAGTTGGGACAGCTCCCGAGTGAACGCGAGTTGGTGTTGCGCTTCACGCAACTGTTCGAAGACGTTCGGGCGCTCGGAAAGGCTCCGTTGATCGAGCCATACGCTGGCCCGGCGATTCTAGACGGGCGGGCAGCGGGTGTGTTCTTTCACGAAATCTTCGGTCATCGCATCGAAGGACACCGCCAGGACTCCGAAACCGAAGGCCAGACGTTCGCATCGCTCGTGGGCCAACAAGTCATGTCGGACACGCTGAACATTTACGACGACCCGCGCATCTTCGCGCTCAACGGGACCCAGCTGAATGGGTATTACCCGTTCGACGACGAGGCCGTACCCGCTCAGCGCGCGAACTTGGTCGAAGCGGGAGTACTCGAGACTTTTCTGCTCTCACGCACGCCTGCGCGCGGCTTCGACCGATCGAATGGCCACGGGCGCCGCCAAGCCGGGCACGGGGTGGTTGCACGGCAGGCGAATCTGGTCGTCGAACCGCGCCAAGCCGTCTCGAGAGAGTCGTTGAAGCTCGCGCTACTGGCAGAGGTGGAGCGCCAAGGGTTACCGTACGGTCTGCGCTTTCGGGAGATTACTGGTGGGTTCACTCAAACGCAGCGCTTCGACACCCAAGCGTTCAAGGTGATGCCTGTGATGGTCTACAAGGTATTGCCCGATGGTAGCGAACACCTCGTGCGCGGAGTGGACATCGAAGGCACGCCGCTGACCGCACTATCCAAAATCACGTTGGCGGCGAACGACTACGAGACGTTCAACGGGGTTTGCGGCGCAGAGTCTGGCTGGGTGCCGGTCAGTGCGACGAGCCCGAGTATTCTCGTCGCGCAGATTGAAGTGGCGCGTCAAGAGCAGACAGAACTGCGGCCTCCGCTCTTGGAGCCGCCCAGTGTCACGACGCCCAGTGTCACGACGCCCAGTGTCACGACGCCCAGTGTCACGACGCCCAGTATGTCGGGCCTGGGTTCCGCAGGAGCATCGAGATGAGACGCGAGCTCGAATTGGGCTGGATGCATCGTGTTGCGCCTTGGCTGCGGTGCAGCGCGCTCGTCTTCGCCGTAGCCTGGGGCCTCGGGGTTATCACCATGGAGCCTATCACGGCGCAGCCAGCAGCCACTGAAACGTCCGAGCGGCTGCTGGCCGAGCCTACTAGTGAGGCGGCGAAGCGTGTCGCCGAAGAGCCCCTGATCGCTGCGATGCGAGCGGAGCTCGCGCGTACGATGACGCGCCTACGACTGCCCAATCGTGAGCCCGCATATTACGGCGCGTACTGGTTGATCGACTACGAACGTCGTCAAGTACAGGCACACCTCGGCGAGTTGATCGAAAGCGACTCCCAGCGCGGTCGCCGCTTTCGCGTGGAGTTGCGCGTGGGCACGCCCACCTTGGACAACTCCAACTTCGCCTCTTACGACGATGGTGGCGGGTTTTACGCGACTACGCCAGATCTGCTCGTCGCGCCGCTCGATCATGATCCTGACGCGCTTCGCCGCGCGTTGTGGACGGCTTCCGACGCAGCCTATCGGGGCGCCGTCGAACAACTCGACCAGAAGCGCACTCAGCGCTCCAGCGAGGTGCAGTTCGAAGTTCCGCCTGCGGACTTCAGCGACGAGTCGTTGTCCAGTACGGTCGTCGCGAGCGAGCAGCGAATCCCACCGATGGAACGACTCGAGCGCTTGGCGCTCAGTGCTTCGCGTGTGTTTACTCGATACGAGCAGATCGACGACAGCGCGGTGAGCATAGACGCGTTGCACGTCGAGCGAACGTTGATCGACAGCGACGGCACGGTGAGTCGTGAGCCGAGTACGACCCTGCAGTTGGTCGTCTATTGCGCCACGCAAGCGGATGACGGAATGCCCCTTTCGCACACCCTGACGATGCGGGGTGACATCGACGAACGGGAGCTGATCACCAGGACCACACGTCTGGCAGACGAACTGATCGAGCTACGCAAGGCGGAGCTCGCAGCGGACAGTTTCGGTCCAGTGTTGTTCGAAGGGGTGGCGGCAGCACAGATCACCCACGAACTGCTGGCGTCAGCGGTGAGCGGGACGCCAGTCAGCAGCGAACACGAGGGCGTTTTCAGTCGACGCTTGGGTAAGCGCGTCTTACCAGAGTCGTTCAGCTTGGTGGACGACCCGACGATCGATAGCTACCAGGGCCTCCCACTCGAAGGAAACTACGTGTTGGACGACGAGGGAGTGCTCGCTCGCCGCGTCGAACTAGTCGAGCGCGGACGCCTGCGCGGGATGCTGATGTCACGCACGCCTAGTCACGAGTTTGCAGAGAGTAACGGCCATGGACGCTCGGGGTTGTCGGGGTGGGCGCGCGGTGTCGTGGGTAATCTCATCTTGCAGAGCCGCGTGGGGGCATCGCGTGATGAGCTCAGACGCAAGCTGCTCCGTGCCGTGCAGGATGAGGGAGGGGAGTACGGCATCGTCATTCAGCGCCTGAGCGAACGCGCGTACTCCACGAGTGGCATGGCGCCACCGCCGCCAGAGCGAATGTTCAAACTCTTCCCCGATGGGCGTCAGGTGCTCGTACGGGGGGCTAGTTTGTCGGAGATGAGCGTTCGAGATTTGCGTGGCATCCTGGCGGCGGGCCGCACCCCCAACGTGTTCAGCTACGTCGTGCCTTGGTCGAGTGGCATCGGCTCGCCCAGTTCCGTGGTCGCGCCCGATCTACTACTGGAAGAGGTGGAGCTGACCAAAGCCAAGCGATCCACCCAGCGGCCCAAGGTGTTGCCTCGGCCACAGGTTTCGCTGCCACCCGAGGTGTCGTCCTCGCTTGGCGTTCAGCCTGAGTTTCCACGAGGCACGGGAACGTTGGTAGTGCCGCAGCGCGAACGCGGCGAGAGCCGTGCTCTGACATCGAATGCGCCGTCAGGCGGGTCACATGCCGAGAGGTCGAGGGCGACACATGAGCTGTAGCGCCCTGACGCACGGTACGCTCGTCGGCGCTCTGGTTTTGTTGCTGGTTGCGACTGTCGGGTGGGCGCAGACGCGCAGCGCGGGAAGCGATGACGCGACTCGCCAGACCACAAAGCGGCACGCCGATGTCGGAGCGACAGACACGCTTGGCGACGCTGGCCTCGATGCGTCGGGTGACTCGGGGACAGATACCGAGCCCGTCGGGAAGCGAGTGGCCGAACTACGACGACGTGCGGCGAGTTACCGAAAGTCGGGGTTACATTCAGCCGCCAAGGCGGTCGAACGTCATGCTGACAAACTCGAACGAAGGGCAATCGGACGTAAGCCGGATCAAAACGCGCTGACCCACGCGACGAAGCTCTTGCGCATCGAGGCGCTGTTGGCTCGCTACGGCGAGCGACTGCGTGACCCGGCCGTAATTGCCGAGTTGGCCTTGCATGGTAGGCGCACGGCCAAACTGATTCGGATGAAGTCTCTGGTCGCGGCTCGCCCCGACGGAGCTGAAAGGAAAAAGCTGCTCGAGCGGATCGATCGCGCGCTTGGAGCGGAAAACGCGCGGTACCAACGCACCATGGCGAAATTGACGACGCAGTGAGCGAGAGTCTGTGATGGAAGAAGTGCAAGAGCACGACAACACGAGCGAACGTCGCGGTGTTGGAGGGGCGTTGGTGGTCGGTTTGCTGTTGGCGTCATGCGTCGTCGCGTGTGGCCGCACCACCCTGGGGGACGCCAGCGCTGACGATGTCCTGGGTGGCGGCGGAGGACGCGCAGCTCCCAGTGATGCAGGTGCTTCGGTGCCTCGACGATTGGACAGGGACGCCAGCGGACGTCAATCGGCCACCACGGACGATGACGTCGAAACGACGGCATCACAGGGAGGGGAGAACGTTGACTTAGAGCCTGCAACCCCGACGGCAGCGACGGTCACGGCCGAACCAGAGGTGCCTGCTACCGAAGACGTGGGGACCAGTCCAGGAGCCCCGAGCATGGACACCGAGCTCGACGACCCCGTCGCGATCGTGGAGACGCCGCAGTCGTCTGGCACGGCAGACTCGGGGATGGACCCAGTTGTAACTGTGGACGCGGGCCCTGCGCCAGAGAGTCGGACGCGTGAGTGCGACTGCAACAATCACCAAGTCTGTGATCCAGACACGGGAAGCTGTTCTTGTGACGTCGGGTACGCGGGGGTTGACTGTGAGGTTTGCGCCGAGAACTACGTTCCAGCTGGGCCAGGCTCAGCTGCTTCAATCTGCATTTATGACGTTTGCCTCGACGTCACGTGCCCAGCGCGGAGCGATTGTTCGACCGAGGTGGGCGGCGTCGCCCGCTGTTTTTGCGACGAAGGGCTGAGCGGACAGCAATGCGACGAGCGGTGGCAATACTTTCCGCTCGTTGACCGCCGAGTCACTTCCGACGGAAACGTCGAGGACGTGGTGGTCACTGAGTACACGGCTCGGGAGGTTGCCCTGGACGCCCAGGGGGACCTTTGGGTCGTCGCCAATTGGTCTCTGTATCGGTTCGATCCCGGGGAGACGCCGTTCGACCAGTCTGACGACAGTTGGATCAGCGCTGGGCGAGGTCCAGACGAACGATTGGTAACCTCGGTCGTTGCAGATCCGATCGATGGCCTGTGGGTATCTGCCATCGAACAAAACCCCGCAGGTCCTTCCGATGAGTTCGTCTACCGTGTTCACACAGGCGATGCCGACAGTCCCGCCGACGACACTTGGACCCTGTACACTCGAACGGAACAACGCGGGATCTATTGGACCGTGTACGGCGTCGACCACCGAGGCAACGTGTGGATCCGAAACTCGGACTACTTGGTGGGTAGCGAGGCGATCTTCCTGCTACACAACGAGTCTGAAACGCCAGCAGACGGATCCGACGACGTACAGGCGGCGTTTACGGCTGCCGATCTCGGGATTACCGAGTCGGCAGTGATCGGGTTCGATCCCGACGGTGGCGCGTGGTTCAACGGCGGTCACGCAGTTGACTTCGATCCGGGGAGCGACACACCGACGGTGACGGAAGCAGCGTGGATGATGCACGAGGGCGACTCGCCTGAGGCGTTCGTCTTGGACGCAGCGGGGAGCCGCTGGTTTGGCTACCCCGCTCGAGCCGACGGTGAGACGCTCGACATCAAGCTCAAAGTAGTCGGTGGAGAGGCTGGTTCCCCGACCGCTCTATGGTTCAGGAGCGACATCGATGCTGTCCTGCCTTCGCTAGAGTCCCATACATGGGAACTCGGCGTGCATGACATACGGGTCGACGGCTATGGCCTGAAATGGCTCGCGCTCAGTCATGGTAGAAATAGCGCTGGGATCCTGGTCACCTTGGACGATGCAGGGACGCCCTTCGATCCAGCGGACGACACTTGGGTGCATCGGGGGCCAGAGCCCCGCTCGCTATCCGAAATCTACGACTTCGTAGTTGACGATGACTCTGACGTCTGGCTCGCCACTGAGGCGGGGCTAGCTCACGTGCACTTGGTGGAGAGGTGAACGCGCGAGCGCGTGTGCATCGTTTCGCGAGGATGGCGAAGCGTTAGGTCGAGACGGCATCCGCACGCACGTAAGCGCAGTCAAAACACAGGCAAAGGCCGGCTCTGCGCACGTCGCTCCAGCAGAAATCCTGGCAGTTACTTTTGCTGTGCCGTGGCGCAGGCGTTGATTGTCGACGCTGTGCCCCGTAGAGCAACACCCGAGTACGCCTGGGTGAACCCGACGGCCTCATAGAGGGAACGGGCTCGCGCATTGACGTCGTTGACACTGAGTACGACCCGCTGTGCGCCCTGCTCCACGAGTTTCGCCAGGGCTCCGACCAGCAGCTGACGGCCGTAACCTTGGCGGCGACGCTTGGGGCTGACACCGAGCGTGTATACGCGCCCTTCGCCGTCTCCTTCCAATCCGATGACGACGAACCCAGCCAACTCCCGTGCGGCGTCGGATGCTACGAGGCACGTGAAATTCTTGCGGTTTTCGAGGATTTGTTCGGGGCCTGGCCAAGACATCGGGAACAATGAGCGATAGAGTTCGCCAAACTTGTTCTCCTGCTGCGGGGTGAGCGGCGACAGACGCAACGCAGGGGCTGGCGGCGCCGCACCTTTCGTTGGACGCCACTCGAAGACGAATGACGCTTCAGCGCTCTCGAGCCCAGCTCGGTGCCAGAACTGCGTTGCGAACTCGTTTTCGCGATCCAAGTAGGCCGTGTAGCGTTCCAGGGACGTGGGGATGCGACGTAGCAAGTGCCGCCACATCTCGTCAGCGCAGCTCAGTTGCTCACTCTCTCCGCCTCTGATGGCGACCAAGGGGCCACGTAACCAGCCCGTGCCATGTTCATCGTCCACGCTACATCCCAGCGCGCCGACCAGCTCGGCATCGTCGAACGCGATGCAGTAGCGCAGGTTCGTTCCGATTTTCGAACGCAGCTCCGCGGTGGTTGCGGCCTCACTCTCGCCCGCCCAGCTTGCGATGCAGTGGCTCTCGGGTCTCGCGCACTGCTGGACGATGAATCGACCGAGCGCACTCGCGTCGCTCTCGTCGGCATCCCTGATCTGCCATGGCATGAGCTGATGGTCGCACGTCCGCGGCCTGACGTCTCCAGGGCTCAGCTGCGAAACAGGCAACTCGAGTCACAGAGTCGCCACACTATTCCGCGTTGGCGTGCCGTGGCGTCGTGGGAGTTTAGGAATCTCAGCAGGCAGGTCTCGGTCGCCGCGGAACACGCGGTGAATTGAACTACACTGCTGACCGAGATGTGGCGGACGTATTGCCGTTGGTTGGCGTTGGCGTGGGGCGTCGCGTCCTGCACTTCCTCGAATCAGGATGCGGCTGAGGCGAACGGTGTCGACGGCTCGGCCGTGACGCCAGAGATCGATGGCTCGACGAGCGCTGATGACCCCGCGGCGGAGGACGACGTGACGAGCTCCTCTGGTGATTCATCGAGCAGACCCACGTCTACCGACGAGGGAGCCGAACAATCCGCACCAGCGGGAACGCTCGACGACGAAGGGGCCGAAGCTGATGACGCGGTAGACTCGAACTCGATGGGCGCTGACCCAGGGCAAAGAACAGATGACGACGCGGCTGCTGTCGATGACGGCAGTGTGGGGGGAGAGCAAACGGACGACGCGCCCGGGACTGGCTCGGCAGACGACGGCGCGACCGCGGACACGGATCCCTCAGAGCAGGACGGCGATACCGCGATGGCTGACGACGCCGAAGCGAGTGATGACACGCCCGTCGACCGTGGCGTTACGATCGATGGCGTGCAGCTTCGCGTCGATGGTGCGCCATTTCATGTTCGCGGTGTGTGCTGGAATCCCGTGCCGGCTGGCGCCGATCACCCAGCGGGCCTGGACTTCTCGGGGTATGTGGGAATCGATGCGCCCTTGATGGCGGAGGCCGGGATCAACGCCGTTCGCACCTACGAGCCCATCTTGGACGTGAACGTCCTCGACGGCCTCTATGAGCACGGCATTTACGTGATCAACAGCATCTACCCCTGGGGTGGAGATTCGCCCAGCGTGGTCACGGAGCGGGTGAACGCGACGAAAGGTCATCCGGCCGTCATCATGTGGGCGCTCGGCAACGAGTGGAACTACAACGGGCTCTACGTGGACATGCCACATGAGGACGCGCTGGCGGCCATCAACGAGGCTGCGGCTTTGGTGGCATCGGCCGATCCGTCTCGCCCCATCACCACAATCTATGGTGAGTTGCCTGCCGCCGACGTGATCAGCGCCATGCCCGACATCGACGTTTGGGGGATCAACACCTACCGCGGCATATCATTCGGGCAGCTCTTCACCGAGTGGGAAGCACGTAGCGACAAGCCGATGTTTATCTCAGAGTACGGTGCGGACGCGTTCAACGCGAACATCGGAGCGTACGATCCCGACAGTCAGGCGGAAGCCGTGATGGCTTTGACCCAGGAGATCGCGGACAACGCTAGCGCCTTCGGCGAAGGGAGCTGCATGGGCGGAACACTGTTCGAGTGGGCGGACGAATGGTGGAAGGACGGTGCGGGCAGCAACGACGTACAAGATCAAGGCGGCATAGCGCCGGGCGGCGGTCCGCATCCCGATCAAACGTTCAACGAAGAGTGGTGGGGCATCGTCGACATCGATCGCGCGCCGCGACCCGCATACGAGGCCCTGCGAGAGGTATTTTCGGCGCAGTGAAGACTGGGCGCAGTGAAGATTGGGCGCAGTGAAGGAACGTTTCAGGCTCGCTTGTTGCGAGTGGGCGTGCGTTTACTCTTGACAGTGCCTGCCGAACTACGACTCGCGCGTTTCGTCGACGACTTGCGGTCAGCGGCGCCGTTCGAGTCGTGTGCGCCGTTCGATTGACGAGCGTCCGCTGATGCGTCCGACTCTGCCTCTTCCGCGGCGGGATCATCGACCTCGCCGAAGATCAGCGTGGGGCCCTTGGCTGGGTTGCCTTCGGCCCACGACAGTTCGATGCGGAGCGACTGCTCCTGCTCCGACAACTTGCCACGCAGACTCATTTCCACGGAGTCTCCCACCGTGAACTCCAGCTTGCGTTTGCCGTTGGAAACGAAGAAGCGTCCGCTCAGCAAGCGTTCACCGAGGTCGATTAACGCGCTTCCCGTTTGCTCGATGGAGAGCGGACCTGCGAACTCGACCGTGTTCTTCTTGTCTTTGTCCTTGTCTTTTTCCTTCTTCTTCTTATCGGACATGGTCGCATCATCCGCTGCCACGACGACTTGCGCGAGACTGTTCGTACGAACGCGTGACTGCTCGGCCGGGCCGTGGAGGGTGGCACGGGTTTGGTGCCCCCGCAGCGACGGCGAGACCTGATCGCTCGCTGCGGGGAACGTGACGATTTAGTGACAAGAAGGGTTCAGAGATCCCGGAGTGCCGAGATCCGCGTTGTACGCGGCTACCGCGTTACACCACGCGCTGGCATCGTCGTTCGCGGTCGGGGTCTGTGCGTTGCTACTCAGCGAAGCCGAGACGCCCGCTGCCCCAGGCCACGCGCTGGGATCGACGGTGACGCTATCCAGGAGCACGCCCCCGCACACCAAGTTCAGCACGAATACCGCGGAGTTGGGTAGCGTGAGCCCAGAGTACACGTAACTTGGAACAAACCCGGGGTTGTCGGAGTTCGCCAGCGTCAGGAGTTCCCCAGGGGGCAGTATGAGCTCTCCTGCGACCGTGAATTGGGATGTGTCTCGCTCGACCATGCAGCCTTCCAGGTTCACGGGTTCGGTGCCCACGTTGCGCAACTCGATCCACTCGCCCTCGGAGTCCGATAGCTCCCCTGGGTTCGTCATCAGTTCGCTGAAAATGACACTGCGTGCCATCGTCGTTTCGACGTCGAAACCCAGTTGTAACTCGCCTCCTAGATCGACCTCCTCACCGTCGATCTGAAAACGAAACCGTACCGACGTCGTTTGGCCGCTCTCGATGGTGAACGGAGCTGGGTTGTCCGAAAGCAGCAAGGCGTCGAGCTGGACGTCACTCTCACCGACTTCGAACAGCTGCCACCCATCCAGCAGTTCGACCGTATAGTCGCCGACGGATAACTCCGCCACGAGCGTGTCCTCTTGGGGCGATGTGCCCGTCGAGAGCGTGTGAGTCGTCGGCCCGACGACTTCGAACGACGTGTTGCGCAGTTCGTAGCTGCGATCATCGCTGGTGCTGCGCAGCGCGAGTTCGACACTTCCGACTTCCTTCGACTCGGGTGGCGCGTATTGGGAACACGCGCCGAAGGTGCACACCGTGAGTGCCAGCACAACCAGTTGCGCTGCGTGGGTTTTGATTCTCGTGATCATGTTCGTCTCCTGATTTGGTCTTCGGGTAAAGGGCTGGCGTCGTGCGCCTCCGCCCGCGACCGCCTTCGCAAGTGCCATGCCGCGCTGTTGGCGGCTGATTTTCCGACGAACTCGAGTGGCGGTGACTGGCGACGGCCGGTGCCCGCCGCTCTCGCCACCTCCGAGTTCTGACCCTTTCAGCACGCCTCGGGCGGTGGCCAGATGCAGATGGATCGTTGTATCGTTCGCAGCATGACGACCTTGCGCTCATACTCCTTGATCCCTCTCTTCTGTCTGCTGGCAGCGTGCGGCAAGGGGGCAACGCCCTCCGCTACCTCAGTAGGTGAACCCTCGAACGTGGGCAGCTCCGAGGTCGAGAGTGCTCCCGCCATGGCTCCCGTCGAAGGCAATCCATTCGTCGGAGTCGAGTTGTTCGTACCTCCCTATACGAACGCCGATCAGGCACGGAGGAGGCTCATGCGTGACGACCCCGCTCAGGGCGAGTTGATCGCGCGCATCGCTGACACGCCCCAGGCTCGCTGGTTCGGCGAGTGGAGCGGCGAGATCGAAACCGTGAGCATGAACTACGTGAAGGCGGCAAACAGCAAGGGGAAGGTGCCGCTGTTGGTTGCCTATTACGTACCCAATCGCGACTGTGGTCAGTACTCGTCGGGAGGCGCTGCGGATCCCGAGGTCTACAAGAATTGGATCCGTGGTCTGGCGCGCGGCATTTCCGATTCACGCCGGGCGATTGTCATCCTCGAACCCGACGCGCTGCCTCACCTCACGGAATGTCTTTCCGACGACGATCAAGCGCAGCGACTCGAACTCGTGCGGTTCGCTGTCGATACCCTGGAAGCGCTACCTGGGGTTTCGGTCTACATCGACGCCGGGCATTCGGCATGGATCGAAGCACCCGAAATGGCCAAACGATTGAAACGGGCGGGGGTGGACAAAGCACGCGGCTTCTCTCTGAATGTCTCGAACTACATATCCGACGACGAGTTGACGACTTATGGTGATGAGTTGGTGAAACTGCTCGGCGGAGACACGCACTACGTCATCGACTCGAGCCGCAATGGAAACGGTCCGACCGACGACAAGCAGTGGTGCAATCCCGAAGGCAGAGCACTTGGGCGAGCGCCTACGACCGATACGGGCAACCCCAACCTGGATGCGTTCATCTGGGTGAAGAACCCGGGGGAGTCGGATGGTGAATGTAACGGCGGCCCGCCTGCTGGCCAGTGGTTTCACGAGCGGGCTTTGGAGATGGCTCGCAACGCCGAGCGCTGAGCTCGGCTCAGGGCTGTGGCGCTTCCCCACGCCCTATATATAAGTCGGCCGCTCCCTTGAAGCCGCGAACTTCATTGGTGCCGCAAAACCAGCCCCGTTGACCCCCCACATTGTTGACGGAGGGGGTTGACCTCCGCCCGCGAATCGAGCACCAAGGTTGTCAGCTTGCCCAAATCTATCCCTGGGCGGTTCGAGAGGTGAGAATATGAGACCGTTGAGAGCAACGTGCAGACTTGGCTTGAGCGGTGCATTGGTACTGGCAGTCGTCGCCACTGCCGCCTGTGGCGGTGTGACGCAGTTCAGTGACAAGGCCGCGCTGACCATCACGGGTACCCCCCCGCCCCCGCCCCCTCCTCCCAAGGAGGAGCCAGTCAAGCCCATGCGGGTGGAGATGCGTGACAACGCCATCGTCATCAACGAAAAGATTCAATTCGCGTACAACGATTCCACGATTTTGGAGGCTTCTTTCAGCCTGCTCGACGAGGTTGCCGGCGTCATCAAGGGCGCACCCCACGTCAAGCTCATCGAGATCGGTGGGCACGCGAGCACGGAGGGCAGTGACAGCCACAACTTGAAGCTGTCCGATCGTCGTGCGAAGTCCGTGATGACGTATTTGATCGAGAAGGGCGGCGTCAACAAGGACCTGCTCACTTCGAAGGGTTACGGCGAGACCAAGCCGCTAGCCGATCCCGAGGAAACGGACGCTGACCGCGAGCGCAACCGCCGCGTCGAGTTTCTGATCCTCGAGCAAGACGTCACCAAGAAGAAGGTGGAAGTCGATCCGAACACGGGCAAAGAGAAGGTGGTCAACACCACGACCGAAACCCAGTCCGAGGAGGAGTGATCATGACCAAGCGAATCATCCCCAGTGTGCTGCTTTTCGCAGCCGGAATCAGCGGTTGTGAATTTCACGCCCGCAGCCCCGAAGACTACCAGGCCGCGACCCGAGCCGTTCTCGAGACGCGCTCGGCTCAGATCAAGTCTTGTTACGACAGCATCCTGAAGTCGAACAAGTCCGCGGCGGGCACGGTCGTCGTCAAGTTCACGGTCATGGAGGAAACTGGCGCGATCACCGACGCACAGGTCGCTGATGGCACCACCGCACCCCCCGAAGTTGGTCAGTGCATCGTGACCGCTCTGGACGGCCTAGCTCTCGATCCCCCGGACGAGCGCAAGGGTGACGCCACCTTCGTGTGGGAGTTCGAGAAAGGCTGATAGGGTCAGCTGGCGCATGGCTAAGGGCTCGGGTTTCGAGAGAGACCTGAACCGAAGCTGAGCCAATCGAAGAAAGGGTCGCTTTGAAGCGGCCCTTTCTCGTTTGGTGCCGCCCACCCCGAAGCGACGCGCGGCCGTGTGGCCCGCGCGTGTGAACGATGGGGGTTGCGCCGCTTCGCCCGGTGCACGACGCTGAACGAAGGTGACGGAGCAGTACGACGTGGTGGTAGTGGGCTCTGGTCCCAACGGGCTCACGGCCGCGGCACTTCTGGCGCAGCATGGCCTATCCACGTTGGTCGTCGAGGGTGCGAGCGAACTCGGCGGTGGCTTGCGAAGCTCGGAGCTGACCGAGCCCGGCTTCCTGCATGACGAATGCTCGGCCGTTCATACCATGGGTTGTCTGTCCCCGGCGTTTGCGCATCTGGAGTTGGAACGCCGCGGGCTCGAGTGGATCTACCCGCCAATATCCGCTGCACACCCGTTGGATGGTGGGCGAGTGGCCTTGTTGCCGCCTGAGCTCGACGAAACAGCGACCGCGTTGGGGGATGACGCGGTGAGTTATCGGCGGCTGGTGGAGCCGCTGCTGCGAGCGGGCGACTCACTGTTGGGTGATGTGTTGTCACCGCTCAGCGTGCCGCGCAATCCGCTGACGATGTTGCGCTTGGGGCTCTCGGGGATTCGTTCTGCGCAGGGGCTCGCCCGACGGTTTCGGAGCGTCGAGGCGCGCGCGCTACTGGCGGGGTGTGCGGCGCATTCCGTCCTCCCGCTAGACACCCTGCTGACGGGCGGTGTGGGGGTCGTTTTTCTCGTGGCAGCTCACCTGCGGCCGTGGCCCGTCGCGCGAGGCGGGTCCGTGAGCATCGCTCGCGCGTTGCAGCACGCGTGCACGGAGTTTGGCGTGGAGTTTGTCGCGGGCAAAATGGTTACTTCGCTCGACGAGCTGCCGTCATCGCGTTGCGTCGTGTTCGACATCGCACCCGCACAGGTGGCGCAGGTCGCGCGAGATGCGTTGCCAGCGGGCTACCTAAGGCAGCTGACGCGCTATCGCATGGGGCCCGGCGTGTTCAAGCTGGACTGGGCGCTCGATGGCCCAATCCCCTGGACACGTTCCGAGTGCGCGCAGGCGTCTACCGTTCACGTCGGTGGTACGTTCGAGGAAGTGGCGGCTTCGGAGCGAGCGGCGTTCGAAGGTCAGGCATGCGAGCGCCCGTTCGTCATGCTCACTCAACAGAGTCATTTCGACTCATCGCGTGCGCCCGAGGGTAAACACACGGGATACGCTTATTGTCACGTGCCCAGCGGTAGTGAAGTCGACATGACAGACGCCATCGAGGCGCAGGTGGAGCGTTTCGCCCCGGGCTTTCGCGACCGCATCATCGCCCGCCACACGCGCAGCCCAGCTGGGATGCAAGAGCACAACCCGAGCTACGTTGGCGGGGCGATCACGGGCGGCGTCAATGATCTGTGGCAGTTTCTCGGTCCCGCCTGGCGCTTCGATCCGTATTCGACACCGAACCGTCGATTGTTCATGTGCTCGCACTCGCTGCCTCCCGGGGGTGGGGTGCACGGCATGAACGGGATGCACGCGGCGCGGTCGGTAGCAAAACGAGTGTTCGGACGCCGACTGAGCCCGCAATGAACGCCGCGCAGCGCGTTCGTGGCATCACGCAGTTGACACATTGCGCCGCTAGCCCAACGTCTGATGCACGCCCTGAGCGTGGCTCCAGTGTGCGACCTTGACGCACTGCCGTGGGCTTTCGTCGCGCAGTCGTTGCGCGTTAGCATGCTGTCGCGAGGTCGCTCGTGGGTCGAGCGGTCGGTGGAGGTGATGAACACTGCCGCTCCCTCGGGTCGTTGCTACACTCGCGCAATACGATTGACGTTGATGATGCCCGTCACACGAAACAGCCGTTGGGGAGGTCAGCTGTGCACCGCGCTTGCCGATCGAGTGTTCGCTGCGCCGTTGCCACGATTGCTGCAGCCGGCGATGGTGCGAGCGGCGGGTAAGGGAGACGCTGCAGGGAGTTTACTTGGGCGGGGAGTGCCCGCGACTAGGAGTACGCCGCTCGCAAATGCGACGGCAAGAAGGAGACAACATGGCTGACACGGTTCGAACTGCGGGGGTGATTGGTGCGGGAGTGATGGGAAGCGCCATCGCTGCTCACTTGGCGGGCGCAGGCATCAAAGTGCACTTGCTGGACATCGTGCCCAAGGCCGACGGAAAGCAGCTTGACCGCAACGCGTTGGCGACCGCGGGATTGGCCAACGCACTGAAAGCCAAGCCCGCGGCGTTCTTCGATCCCGACGCGGCCCGGCAGGTTGTGGTCGGCAATCTAGAAGATCACGCTGACCGCCTCGCGGAGTGTGACTTGGTGATCGAGGCCATCATCGAGAACCTGGCGATCAAGAACAAATTGTTCGCGAGCATCGCGCCCAAGCTGCGCGCTGACTGTGTGCTGGCCTCCAACACTTCCGGGCTGAGCATCGCCGAGATGAGCGCGGGTCTGCCAGAGCAGCTTCGTTCGCGCTTCTTGGTCATGCACTTCTTCAATCCCGTGCGCTACATGCGTTTGCTCGAGATTGTTCCCGGGCCAAACACGGACGCGGCCGTCGTAGAGCGCATGACCCAGTTTGGAGAGTGGCTGGGTAAGGGTGTGGTTTACGGCAAGGACACGACGAACTTCATCGCGAACCGCATCGGCGTGTACGCGGTGATGCTGACGATGCAGGAGATGCAAGCTCAGGGCTTGGGAATCGACGCGGTCGACGCAATCGCTGGCAAACCCATGGGGCGCCCCAAGAGCGCGGTGTTTCAGACTGGAGACATCGTCGGCATCGACACGCTGATGCACGTTGCCCAAAACTGTTACGACTCGTTGCCCGACGATCCCGAGCGCGATGTGTTCCAGATGCCTGAGTTCGTCGTCGCGATGGTCGAGGCTGGCCGTCTGGGACGCAAGTCGGGGGAGGGGTTCTACAAGAAGGCGGGCAAGGACATTCTCGTACTCGATTGGCAGAGCGGCGAGTACCGCGAGCGGAACAAGCCCGAGTACGAGTCCGTCGCCCGCGCCAAGGGCAGCCCGGCCGCGCGGATGAAAAAGCTCGTCAGCGCGGACGACGCGGGGTCGAAGTTTGCCTGGTCGACGCTCTCGAAGACTCTGCTCTACGCCGCTCGTCTGGTTGGCGAGATCGCCGACGACATCGTGAACATCGACCGCGCCATGCGCTGGGGATTCAACTGGGATTTGGGTCCGTTCGAGGCATGGGACGCACTCGGCGTCGCAGAGACGGTCGAGCGCATGAAGAGCGATGGCTTGCAAGTACCGCAGTGGGTCGACGCCATGCTGGAGAGCGGACGTGAGTCGTTCTACACGGGCGGCGTGCGCGACGCGCATTACTTCGACACGGCGTCGCGCACGGAGAAGCTCGTGCCCGTACACCCGAAACATCTGCGTGTGGCGGCGTACAAGGAAGACAGAGCCAACATCGTGGCCAAGAATTCTTCGGCCAGTCTCGTCGACATCGGCGACGGGGTGTTGTGTGTCGAGCTGCACACCAAGCTGAACACCCTCGACGGTGATGCCATCGCGATGATCGACGAAGCGGTCGAGCACGCCGAACGCAGCTTTCAGGCTATCGTCGTGGGTAACGATAGCGAGCACTTCAGCGCAGGGGCCAACTTGATGATGATCGTCGGGGCCGCGATGCAGAAGAAGTGGGACGACATCGACGGAATCATCGGCAAGCTGCAGCAATCGCTTCAACGTTTGCGCTATTGCCGAGTGCCTGTAGTGACTACGCCTTGCCAGTTCACACTCGGTGGCGGCGCAGAGCTAGCGATGGCGAGTGATGCGAGTCAGGCGTTTGCCGAGAGCTACATGGGATTGGTCGAAGTTGGCGTGGGGCTGATCCCTGCAGGCTGCGGCTGTTTGCGTTTGGTCGAGCGCTTCACGGCAGAAGCGAGCACGGTAGAGGGCGTGGACCTGCTGCCCTACGTGGGAGAGGCCTCGCTGAACATCGCCATGGCCAAAGTGTCCACGAGCGCAGACGAGGCGCGGCGACTCCGCTACCTCCGCCCCAGCGACGGCATTTCACTGAATCGCGACTTCCTGCTGCACGAGGCCAAGGCCCGCGCGCTGGGGCTGGCTGGTGCAGGTTATCGACCGCCGCGTCCACTGCGTCTGAAGGCGGCCGGGCTGGATGCGGCCAATACGATCGGCGTCAAGATCTGGGGCATGGTCGAAGGCGGCTGGGCTTCCGAGCACGACGCGCTGATCGCCAACAAGGTCGCTCACATCTTGTGTGGAGGTGCCGTCGCGGCGGGAACAGAGCTCAACGAGCAGCACTACCTGGATCTGGAGCGAGAAGCCTTCTTGCAGCTGTGCGGCGAACCCAAAACCCACGAACGCATCCGCCACATGTTGGAAACCAGCAAACCCCTGCGCAACTGAGCGAGCAGTCGAAGATGAACGAACGCGACACCCACCCCAAGCGTCCGAGTAGCTCGTTCGCTCTGTTTAGGAGACCGTCATGAACTTTCCGTTGAATGTTACCGTTGCCAGCGCCGTTCGAACTGCTGTCGGTCGGGCGCTCAAGGGCACCTTGAAGGACACGCGCCCAGAGGACTTGGTAGCGACGACCATGCAGGCTGCCGTCGAGCGAGTGAAGGGGCTATCGCCTGAGGGCATCGACGATGTGCTGATCGGTTGCGCCATGCCCGAAGCTGAACAGGGCTGGAACATTGCGCGAAACGCAGTGTTTGCGGCCAAGTTCCCCAACTCGGTTCCAGGGGAGACGATCAACCGCTTCTGTTCGAGCGGGTTGCAGTCCATCGTCCACGGCGCGCTCGCGATTCAGGGTGGCCTCATCGATGTTGCCTTGTCGGGCGGTGTCGAGTCGATGTCGTCCGTGCCGATGGGGGGCAACAAGATTAGCGTAAACCCAACGCTGGCCACGGGCTTTCCCGAGGCGTACATCTCCATGGGGCACACCGCCGAGCGAATCGCTGCACGTTTCGGTGTGAGTCGTGAGCAACAAGACACGTTCGCCGTGCGCTCTCACGAAAAAGCTTTGGCCGCGATCGCCGCTGGGCGTTTCGTCGACGAGATCGTGCCCGTCCAAGCGCGAGTCTTCGAAGACGGCAAAGTCGGGAGTCGGCTGTTCGAGGTCGACGAATGCCCGCGTCCGGGGACGACGCTGGAGGCGCTCTCCAAGCTGCGTCCCGTATTCAAGAACGGTGGCTCGGTGACGGCAGGCAACAGTTCTCCGCTGAACGATGGTGCCGCTGCCGCAGTACTGCTGTCGGAGAAGCGTCGAGCCGAACTCGGCGTGGACGGTCTGGGCAAGTTGCGCGGTTACGCGGTGGTCGGCGTCGATCCCGACATCATGGGCATCGGACCCGTGCCCGCGATTCGCAAGTTGCTCGATCTGTGTGGCCTTCAAATCAGCGACATCGATCTGTTCGAGATCAATGAAGCGTTTGCCGCCCAAGCCAGCTATTCACAGCGCGAACTCGGCATCGACGACGACAAGATCAACGTCAATGGCGGCGCCATCGCGCTCGGCCATCCACTCGGCTGCACAGGCGCCAAGCTCACCGCCACGCTGCTCCACGAAATGCGACGTCGCGGTGCGCGTCTGGGTGTCGTCTCCATGTGCATCGGCGGTGGCATGGGCGCCGCGGGACTGTTCGAAGTCGAAAAGTAATGAGACTCCAGCGCACGGCGCGCTGAAGGGGATTGTCTGCTCTCAGCTCCGGGCGAGCCGCGCTTCCGCGTCGGCTCGCATTTCGGGGGTGTCGACGTCCATCCAGAACGCGTCACCCACGTCGAGCACTTCCATGCGGCCGCTATCACTGAGCTGCTGCACGCCGTCACTGAGAGACGAATCTCTGCCGCCTGCAGCCACGGCCGCGATGGCGTCGACCAGGCCCGGCGTGCACACGAAGATGCCCGTATCGATGCAGTCGTAGTCGGTCAGCTGCTTGCCGATCGCCAAGATCTGAGTGCCCTGGGTTTTCACCTTGGTCGCGTCGTCGAGGTCGAACACCTCGTCGATCTTGCGATCGACGAGCAGTGTGGCACCCGCCTGGGGTGGATGGTGAGTGGCCGCGGTTCGGACCATTTGCTTCGACAGGATGTGGTCCGACATGGTCAGGATGAAGCTCTCGGTGAGGTGCTGCTTGGCCGCCAACACGGACAGCCCGTTCGAACGCTCGTAGTCAGCGTTGCGCTCGAAGTGCAGCGTGGCCCTGCCGACTTTCCCGTCAGGGTACTCGGCAAGGAGTGCGGACTCGAGCGTGTCTGCCTCGAACCCAGTGACGACGACGATTTTGTGGCACCCCACGTCTTCCATGGAGTCGATCACACGCATGATGAGCGCGCGACCACCTACCTCGAGCAGGGGCTTGAGTCGGGTTTCTCCAGTTTCGGTTTTCAGACGTGAACCCATGCCCGCGGCCAGGATGAGTCCGATTCGTGGGCAGTCGGCGCGAGTTGATTCAGTCACGTTCGGGCTTTCGTTAATTTCGAATGAGTTCGGGAAGGCGAGGTCGTCGCACCCGTGTGCGTTACGCGCCCGGGACTAGCTCTCTGAGGGCGCTCAGGGTGCGTTCACAGTTGCGGCCATCGGCTGCCAACATCCGAGTATCCAAAAATTCGCGGCAGACGTCGCGGCAACAGTCGGGATCGTCGAGCGCCATATCGAGCTGTTGCAACAACTCTTCCGCGGAACGCGCGAGCAGCCCGCCGTGGTCTTCGGGCGGGAACTTCCAGATGTAGCTGGCCTTTTCCACGCGACGCTCGAACACGCCCAGGAACGTGCGCTTGCGCCAAGCGAACGCTTCGTCCGCGGAGCGCACTGGGTAAACGTGAATGGTGGGGCGCCCCGTCGCGTAGAACAAGTTGGCGATACTGCTGTAGTTCGTGATCAGAACATCCGCGACCTGAAGATCGAGCAGGTTGTCGGGGTGACGATCCTTGAACTTCAGAAGCACGCGCGGGTACTTGCGTGCAAGCTTCTGCAACAGCGCCGTGTACGTCGCGTCGAATCGAAATGAGTCGTGCAAACGCAAGATGACGTTTGCACCACGCGCGTCGAGTTTCGCGAGCAAGTCGTCCATCACCAGCGCATCTCCACCCCAGTGCGCGAATACCTCGCCGTAGTGCCACGTGGGCGCGATCAGAACCGTGGGCGCCTCGGTCACGTCGAACGGGTAGAACTCGTTCAGCGTTTCACGGTCGATGGGAGCGCGCAGGTCGTCGTGGCTGGCAGCACCCAGCTGTCGGCAATTGTCGGGGTGTAGCCCGGCTATCTTGGTGCGGTGCTCGAAGTCGGTCGGGCCGAAACACTGCCAACGAAAACGCTCGTTGGGTTTGCGAGGATCACCCCAAGCCAAACGGATCTGCCAATAGAGCGGGCGCATCTCTTTGACGTCGTTGGGGCCTTTCCAACCGAACCCGTGCCACAAGGCAAAGCCTGCGGGAGACTTCCCCGGCGCGGGTACTTCGTTGTCGAATACCGTGACGTCGGGTTTGTATCCCGAAATTCCCAGCGCTTGAGTGGCCGCCGTGCGCTCGACTATCTCTGCGTCTAGGGGGTAGAGCTTCGACAGCGGTTCTTCGAGAAAGGTAGTCGGGTTCTTCATCACTACCTTCACTTCCACGTCAGCTTGGCGATCGAGGTAGCGCGTGAAGCTCCACAGATCAGCGCCGAACGTAGTGGCCCAGATCAACACCTTCACGAGTCGACTCCAGCGAACATCTGCGACCTGCCGACGACCGCGGCGCGCGATCCGTCGCTTCTGCTCGTTTGGTCCTCGAAGAAGGCGAAAGAGCGTGCGACGACCCCAGCGACACGTTGAGCTTGCCGCGAGCCCGAATCGGGCACGGCGAACTCGATCCCGACCTGGGGTTGGTGACTCCTCTGCGTGGCGGCAGCGGAGGCCGTCGCAGGCGCCATTGGCGGAGCCGCCATCAATCTTCGGAGAGGTGGTCGATGGGCTCGGCGCCGCCGAGGACGCGCAGGGTGTTCTTCAGACGGAAGTGTTGGATGAACAGGTCGTGCTCGGGCACGTGACCTTCCGCGACCTGAGGACTCTTGAAGTAGAACGACAGCCACTCCTGAACGCCACTGCGCCCATTGCGCGCGGCCAGGTCGAGGAACAGAGCGAGGTCCAGCACGATGGGCGCTGCCAAGATCGAGTCACGACACAGGAAGTCGACTTTGATCTGCATCGGGTAGCCCATCCAACCCGTGATGTCGATGTTGTCCCAACCCTCTTTGGAGTCGCCGCGCGGAGGGTAATAGTTGATGCGAACCTTGTGATACAGGTCCTTGTACAGCTGAGGGTACAAGTCCGGCTGCAGGATCGCGTCGAGCACGCTGGACTTGGTGACCTCTTTGGCTTTGAAGCTGCCCGGGTCATCCAGCACCTCGCCGTCGCGGTTGCCCAAGATGTTCGTCGAGAACCAACCCTGAATGCCCAACATGCGTGCCTTGAAACCCGGCGCCAGAATCGTCTTCATCAGGGTTTGCCCTGTCTTGAAGTCCTTACCAGCGACAGGGACGCCGTTCTTCAACGCCAGCTCGACCAACGCGCGGTTGTCCGCTGACAGGTTGGGAGCGCCGTTGGCGTAGGGAATACCTTCCGCAATCGCGGCGTAGGCGTACAGCTGCGATGGAGCGATGGCCGGGTCGTCTTGATCCAACCCTTTTTCGAAGGCCTCGATTGACTCGTGACAGGCAGTGGGCTGGGTATACACCTCGGTAGACCCGCACCACACCATCACGGCGCGGGAAGCGCCATTGTCTTTCATTGCCTGGCGAATGTCGGCGCGCAGGGCGTCGGCCAGCTCGCGCTTCGACTTGCTGGGCTTGACGTTGGTTCCGTGGAGCCGTTTGACGAACTCTTGGTCGAACGCTGCGGGCATCGGCACGATCTTCGACAAGAAGCCTTCGAGCGGGCGCAAGTGATCGGAGGAGAGTACGTTTGCTCGTGCCGCCGCTTCGTACGCATTGTCCGGGTGTACGTCCCAGCCAGCGAAGCGCAGCTTGCTCAGCGGCGCCAGCGACACGAAGTCTTTGATGAGGGGGTTGTTGCCTTCGGATCGTTTGCCGATTCGGATCGTTTGCAATTGTGTCACCGAGCCCAAGGGCTCGGCGATTCCCTGGCGAATCGCTTCCACACCAGCGACGAAGGTGGTGCCGACAGCACCCATACCCGGGAGAAGGACCAATAGATTATCGTTGTCAGTCATCGTGCTCGACCGGCCGGGTTGGCCGGGCCCTGGTTGCTACATCCCACCCCGCAGCGGCGCAACCGATTTGTTACTTCGTCAAAAACGTTTGAATATCAGCTCGTTGCTCGATCATGTGTGCAGCATCCTCGCAATTTCGTTCGAACTTCCGCGCCCGCGCGGGGCGCAGATGTCGTCGCGCGTCGCGCCGAGCGCCGTGGGAGCAGATGCAAAATTGCTTCCCCCGTTGCGTCCGGGGCGCGCCTTCCCGACGGCTTTGTTGGTGCCGCTGGACTACTCTTGCATCCTTTGATCGGTATGACGGTTCGGTTCATGCGTAGCTCCTCGACAATCGCAGGACAGCTTTGCGCGACGGCGTGGTTGGTGTTCGGCCTGACAGCCTGCGGGTCTGGCGTCACTGCTGCGCCCCCAAAACCCGTGGTACCCGAGCAGCGGGGGTTGATCGTCGATCCTTCGGCTGGGCCAGTGCTCGTAGCTGGGGAGCGATTCGAGGCGCGCGCGGAAGTTCTGGGCATGAAAGTGGGCGTGCTCGACTTCAGCGTTCGTCACCCGTGCCAACCCGAGCTCGATGAGAACTGGAAACTCGAGGCGAAGCTGTCCACTGCGGGTTTGGTTCGATGGTTCAACGACACCAAGGGCAAGTCGACGACCGTCGTTCACCCGACTCGTGCTGTCCCCGTATTTGGTCGAACGCGAGTGGATGACGGTGATCAGGTGCGGACCTATCGCATCGATCACAAAGGGGATAGCAAGTACTGGTACAAGTACGAGAACAGCGACGGTCAGGTGAAGAAAGGGACCGTCCGCGTCCCGGATGAAGAGATAGCCTACGACACGCAGTCCGCGACGATGGTGTTGCGTAGTTGGCGTCCTGCTGAGGGTGAGCGGGGTTACTTCTACGTCGTCTTGGGACGCAAGTTGTGGCGGGCGGACGTTCAGAATCACGGTGTCGAAGCACTACAGCTAGAGGATGGACCGATTCGCACCCTCCGTTACTCTGGGACAGCACATCGGGCGAAGCTCAAACCAGGCGAGGAGTACACGCCCCGCAAGTTCTCCGTGTGGTTCACCGACGACGAACACCGAATACCGATTCGGGTTGCAGGCGATGGATCCATCGGATCAGTGACGTTTTACCTCGAACACCATTCGATGGATGCGCCGTGTGTTCCCGATAGTGAACTACCCAAAGTCGGGAAGGGGCGTGCGCCCAAGTCCGACGACGCCGCGGGCACGACGAAGAGTGAGGACCGCGCCGCGAGCAGTGAGGCTCTACAGCCATCGGGTGCTGACGGGACGCCCGAAGCTAGTCCCCAAGCTGATGAGCGCGTCGAGTCAGGACAGAAGTCAGAAGCGGACGCAGCGACGTCTGAGCCAGGGCAGGGCGCCAAACCGAGCAGCGAGGGCGCGCAGAACCCGGACCCGGCGGGTCAGTCTGGCGTGCCAGCCACGTCGGAGCCCAGCCTCGGACGCTGAGCCCCCTCAGCTAACACGTTGGGGGCGTCGTCTGGAGACGACACTCGCGACATTGGAGTCGTAGCGAGCGTTCGAAAACTTGCTGTTCAGTTGGCGGACACTGGGGGTCTCAGGCGAACTCGTGACGGCGCTCCCATGCATCTGCCGGCTTGCCGGCCAAGTGTTGGTAATGAAAGAGGGAACTGCTCATGTTTACAATGTGACGGGAGCGGCGTCGTACGTTTGAAGACCATCAAACTTGCGGAAATTCCTGACAACACACACTGTGGGCACGTTTCGTGGATAGGGACGCCGCGAACGGCCCCCCGAGCGTGGGGTGCCACGATGAGGAGAAGAGGAAATGGGAAAGAGTTACATGACTTCCTGGTGCTTGGCTCTGGGGGTTCTCACAGCCAGTACTGCCGCTTCGGCACAAGACGCTGAAGCTGGCGTCGGGTTGTCGTCAGACGGCATCGACGCGTCTGCATCGGGCCCGGACACGGGTGACGACGATGACGACGATTCGTGGACGCCTCAGCACTTGCTGGAGCTGGGCGTGTTTGCGGGCGTCATGTTCCCGCCGAAGGATCACCCGCTGCGCGACAGCAATTGGGAGAAGCCCTACCAAGACTTCGATGACGTTGCGTTCGACTTCGGTGCTCGCGCAGCCCTCTTTCCTTGGGACTACGTCGGTGTCGAAGGCGAGTACGCCATGATGCCTACCAAGACATCTGGCGGCGACAGCGCGAACATCTATGCGTTGCGCGCTCACCTGATCGGTCAGATCCCTTTCCGAGCGATCACCCCGTTCGTCGTGATCGGTGGCACCACCCTGATGCAGGACTCGGACGAACTCGGCAAGGATGACGACCGCGCGTTTCACTTCGGCATCGGTGCGAAGATACCCGTCAGTGACTCGCTCAAGATCCGTCTAGATCTGCGCGACACGATTTCGGACCAGCAGGAAGCTCCCGACACCCCTCACTGGCCCGAGATCCTCGTGGGCCTGAGCCTCGGTTTGGGTGGCGAAGAAGAGAAGGCGCCGCCTCCGCCAGCTCCCGTCGACACTGATGGCGATGGGCTTACGGACGACGTCGACAAGTGCCCAACGGAGCCCGCCAACACGCCCGACGGTTGTCCGATTCTGGACTCGGATGGTGACGGCGTGCTCGATCCAGACGACGAGTGCCCGCAAGAACCAGGCACGTTGCCCAACGGCTGCCCTGATCTGGATCCAGACAAGGATGGTATCCTACTACCCGCAGACCAGTGCCCGGACGTCGCTGGTATCGCTCCCGATGGCTGTCCCGATCCCGATCCAGACAAGGACGGTTTCATCGGTGACGCGGACGCTTGTCCCGACCAACCCGAGACCAAGAACGGATTCGAAGACACCGACGGCTGTCCTGACGACATGCCCGACAAGGTCAAGAAGTTCTCTGGTGTGATTCAGGGCATCAACTTCGCAACCGGCAAGTCCACCATCAAGCCTGAGTCCTTCCCGATTCTCGACGAAGCGGTCGAGGTGCTGGCGGAGTACGAGGCGCTCAAGCTGCTGATCAGCGGTCACACGGACTCTGTGGGCCGGCCCGACAAGAATCAGAAGCTCAGCGACGACCGTGCTGCTGCCGTCAAGGCGTACATGGTCGGTAAGGGTATCGATTCGAGTCGAATCGAGACGCGCGGCGCGGGCTCGAACGAACCCATCGCCGACAACGACACCAAAGAAGGCCGAGCTCAGAACCGCCGAATCGAGTTCAAGATTCTGCAATGATTCGACCCTGAACGATCGCCACCCTGAGTAGTCTCGGGGTGGCGACGTCGAAGCAAACGCCGCTCGTCGCGGTGGTGGAACTTCGAGATGGAGCGGGCGCAGGCTTCTTGCCGTGCCCGCTCTGCGCTTTGTCGGGTCCCGGGTCCCGAGCAGAACGCGAAGGAGGGTCTCGTCGCGGATGGCCCAGTCGCCGAACTCGGCTTGGTCCAACCACATGGTCGGTGCACGCGAGCCTCCGTTCTCGTAGGCGCCGAGACTCTGGGGATGAGGGCGTGTTGCTCGACTTCGGATCGCGTTACTTTTTCGGCTCTCTGGTGTTGGGCAGCCATTGCGTCTCGCGTAGCCGCAGGATTTGCGCCGCACGGGCTCCCGGGCTGAACTCGTCGCGCGGTGTCGAGCCCCCGAGTCGCGATCTAGCGAGCGCGTGGTGGGGTTGGCACAGGGGGTGCGGATTGACCGGAAACCCGTCGTGACGTACAACTGCGTACCAGCCTCGGTGCGTTTCAGAGCAGGGCGGCACCAGTCAGGCTGACCGCGGACCCGGGTGGGGCTAGCAGCATGACCAAGTCGAACGAGCGTAGACAATCCCCGTCGGGGGGCGACATTGCGCTCGACGAGACGCTGCCGCCGATGGCGATACCCCCCATCGACGGCTTGTCCTCCAGTGGCGAGCGACCGGTCGCGACCCGCCGGGGGCCCGCCGCGCGACCTGGGGGTTCGGTTGCTCCAGCCACCACGACCCGTGTCCCCCAGCCGCGGGCGCCCGAGCCCTTCGATTTTCAACCTGTGGACTCGGCGGCGCCCGAGTTTTCGACGCCCCGATTTTCCGGACCAGGACTTTCGGAGGTGCATCCCCCCAGCGGATCGCCCGAGCGCGCGCCGGCCGTCGATGCACCAGCGGAGTTGCGACGGGTTCAGCTGGAGCGCGACCTCTACCTCGGCTTGCTCAACCTCGACGAAGCGACGGAGCCCGACGAGTTCATCAAACGTGCCTTGGGCCTGGTCGTCGAGATTCTCGGCGCGAAGCGGGGCTACCTCGAATTGAGCGACCCCTCCACGGGTGAAGGCCGCGACTGGTGGACGGCAGCTGGCTGGTCTGATGAAGAGCTGCAAGCGCTGCGGGTGAACATCTCGAGAGGCATCATCGCGCACTCGATCGCACGTGGCGAGGTGCTCAGTGTGCCTTCAGCGCTGCTTGACCCACGTTTCCGCGACAGGCAAAGCGTCAAGCGTTGGAAGATCGAGGCGGTGTTGTGTGTCCCGATCGGCAGTGAACCGCCCATTGGAGTTTTGTACGTCCAAGATCGTCAAGACGACGGGCCGTTCACGTCTGCGCAGGTAGAACTCGCGAAGACATTTGCGCGTTATCTCGTAGGCCTTGCCGAACGCTTGGTGACGCGCAGCAAAGCCGAAGATCCCATCTCCGAGCTGCGGCATCGCCTGAATTTGACGGGTGTCGTCGGGCTCTCGCGCGCGCTGGGCAAAGTGCTCAGAGAAGCCGAGTTGGCCGCGCGTCTCGACGCCAGCGTGCTCATCACTGGCGAAACAGGAACGGGCAAGACGCAACTCGCTCGCGTCATTCACGACAACAGCGCGCGAGCGAAAATGCGCTTCGCCTCGATCAACTGCGCCGCCATTCCCGAAGCGTTGCTCGAGAACGAACTGTTCGGCTCGGTCGCAGGTGGTCACTCGACAGCCACCACGGCGGTCGAGGGTAAAGTCACGGCGGCCAAGGGCGGGACGCTGTTCCTCGACGAGATCGGCGAGCTCAGCGTCGGCGCCCAGGCCAAGTTGCTGCAGTTGCTGCAAGAGCAAGAGTACTACCCGCTCGGCGCGGCCCGCCCCCTCAAGGCTGACGTGCGCATCATCGCGGCGACCAACGCCGATCTGAAGGACAAGATCGCACGAAAAGAGTTTCGGGAGGACCTGTACTATCGCCTGCAGGTGCTCACCTTGCACATGCCCGCGTTGCGTCACCGCTGGGACGACATCGAGCCTTTGGCGCATCACTTTTGCACCCAGACCTCCGAGCGACACGGACTGGGTGAATTGGCGCTCTCGCCTGGAGCGCTCGCGGCGCTCAAGGCACGTGAGTGGCCTGGCAACATTCGTGAGCTCGAACACGTGATCGAGACGGGCGTGTTGCGTGGAGAGATGCAGGGCGTTCATCAGGTGGAAGCTCGGCACTTGTTCGCGGACTCCGACGACGAAGAGATCGAGGTGGAAGACAGCAACCTGACGTTCCAGCAAGCGACGCGGCGCTTTCAACGAGAACTCTTGTGTAGCGTGCTCAAGGAAACTGACTGGAACATCACGGAGACGGCGCGCCGCCTCGATTTGGTGCGTGGCCACATCTACAATCTGATCAAGTCGTTTGGGCTGTCACGCAAGCAATGCGGCAAGCGTTGACTCACGCGCGGCGCGGCTTTCCCATTGAACCCTAGTGGACGATCGCGTCTTCCTCGAATACCTGCGCGAGTGTCGAGAGTGGGTGCAGGGGGAAATCCAGCGGTGGATCCCGCCACGTACGCGCTATCGAGAGCAGCTCTACGATTTGGTGCTCGACTACCCGTTGCGTGAGGCCAAGGCGCTGCGCCCCGCGCTGTGCCTAGCAACCAGCCGAGCATTGGGTGGCATGCTCGAAGCCACGTTGCCGTCCGCGGCGGTGTTGGAGCTCTACCACAACGCGTTTTTGGTTCACGACGACGTGGAGGACGGATCGGAGCAGCGGCGGGGTGGGCAAACGCTCCACGGAGAGCACGGGACACCGATCGCCATCAACGTCGGGGATGCGATGTTGGCGCTCACGCTGCGTCCACTGTTGGACAACACTGCGCTCGTTGGGCTGGGGCGTTCGCTGCGAGTGTTCGAAGCGATCAGTGAAATGGCTACGACGTCTGCCGAGGGGCAGGCCCTCGAACTTCACTGGATCAAACGCGGTCTTCCGAGCCTGGACGATGAACTCTACTTGCAGATGGTCGAGAAGAAGACGGCCCACTACAGCTTCGTCACTCCACTGCAAACTGGCGCGATCATCGCGGGGGCGACGGATGAACAGCTGAAGCGCTTGCATGCGTTCGGTCGTTCCCTAGGGGTCGCGTTTCAAATTCGGGATGACGTGCTCAACCTCGAGCAAGGCTCTGGCAAGTACGGCAAAGAGCTGTGCGGCGACCTGTGGGAAGGCAAATACACTTTGATTCTGCTGCACGCGCTGCGTAGTGCGTCCGCGTCTGATCGCGAGCGCGCGGAGACGATTCTCGCCAAGGAGCGGCCCAGGACGTCGGAAGGGGCGAACGATGTGACAACGCTCTTGCGGGAGTGCGAACGTCAGTTGAGATCGCTGCTGCAAGTCACGGACCTGAACGACGTCGCGCGGCGAGCGATTTCTGAGCAGCTAGTCCGAATGAGCCACGCAAAGCTCCCAACTGTAAAAGACGAAGCAGACGTCGCGTGGCTGGCTGCGCTGATCGAACGACACGGGAGCTTGGCTTACGCACGCACCATCGGGGCAGAACACGCTGCGCGTGCCCGTAGTCATTTCGAGTCGATCGCGCGCTGGATGCCCGAGTCCGTACATCGCGAGTTCTTGGCTTGGCTCGTCGACTACGTGACCACACGCGACCTGTAGCGAGCGCCCGAGCCATTCACCCAGTCCCAACTACCGCCGCGGAACGGCCCGGTTCTACCGAGAGCGTGATATGAGCGTCAGCGCCGCATCCCTCTTGGCGACCGCCTCGTTTTGACGTGTAATGGTGACGTCTGCCAGGTGTCGAAAGAGGACGGAGTCATGTCACGACGCAAACCAACGCCCGAGTCCGAGCTACTGGACGATCTCAAGGCGACCTCGCTCGAGGCCGCTGCCCAAGTGCTCAGCGGCTTGTCACTCGCGCGCAAGCTCTCCGAGTCCGTGCGTGAGCGCTATACGGGACGCCTCGAACAGAAGTTGGGGTTGGAAGCGGACTCGCTGCCGTCGATGGGCGACTTGCTCTTCAAAGGGACGCGCCTCCACGTCGATCATGCCCGCGCGGTCATGAAGTTTCAGCGCTGGGTATCGGATGCAGTGTTCGACGGGATGCAGCAAGCCGTGGATGCCGACACCTGCGTGACCGAAGTGACGAGCCTCGAACGGACCAAGCTGGTCGGCAAGCTCGGGGAGGTTGCCGTCCTCTCCGTCAAGGTGAAGAACCGTGCACGCGAAGCCAAAAGCGTTCGAGGTCACACCCAAGTGCAGTTGCGGCGCGGGACGCGTGCGTATCTCGAATGGGCTCAGCAGGGACCGACACCCGCGGAGCTGGCTGGCGGCGCAGAAGCCGAGGTGCGTATTCCCGTTGCACTGACCCAGGCGATGTTGCGCGTCGGGAGTTACGTCGGAACTTGTGTGATCGAGCTAGGGGACGACGTTAGGCACTTCCCCCTCGAGATCGTCGTCGAGCCTGCAGCCGCGGAGTGACCTTTGCAGGACGCGAACAACCCTTCCGCGAGTCGCGTGTCACCTGACCAGGACTCCTCCGAGGTGGGTTCGGCTCAAACGTCTGACGACGCCTCAGAGCCAGGTTCGCCGAACGACGCTGAGGAGCTGAGGCGGGTACTGCGGAGCTTTCAGCGTTTGGTCGTGCGGTACCCTTTCGCGGCGCAAGCATTGTTCGCCAGCTTGGTCGCGGAGGGGCGTCAATTTGCGGAGACGAGCGTCGGCCAGCAGTGGGTGGCGCGTTTGGCTCCCAGTGAGTTGATGCGTCAGGGCCGCGCGGTGTGGGAAGCGGTAACCCTCAACGCGCTCGAAGCGGATCCCGATGCGATTCTCCCGAGCAAGTACCTGGAAGCCTTCGTCGCGACGTCCAAGAGGCTGGATCTGGAAGCCTTCTTGACTTCAATTTTCGAACAGGAACGTGCGCCGTCCACAGCTGCATCCGAGGACCCAGCGTCACGAGACGCTCCTGACGAAAGCACCTCGCCGTCAGGAAACGTGTGATCGAGGAACAATCCAAAGATTTCCTGCAAGGCAACTTGATGCTCCTGTCGTGCCTCGGGTTGCTCAAACACGCGAAGCAGTTCGAGTCGTTTCTCGAGCGACAGTGCCGCGTTCAAGCACCTGCCGAGCACGTCGTGGCCTCCGCTGCCGATCAGTCTGCGCAGACCTCCTTCGAGGACGACGCAGCGCTGCTCTTCGTCCTTGGATTGTTGCGCGTGAGTCGACTCGTCATTGAAACCGCTGAGGGGCACTCGCTCAACCCGAGCGAGTCGCCGGGTGAGTCGACGTCGGCGCCCGAAACACTGAGCCTGTTTCGTTGATCATGTCGCAGTCCTCGTCGTCTATCGCACGCTCGATCGAGCAGCACGATCACTTCAGGACCCGAGCGCTGATAGGCAGCGGGCGAGTCAACGAGTGGAGTCACTTTTGCCTCCGCGACGGTTCGTTGATCGTGCTGGTGAACTTTTCGCTGGTCGAGGACGCACAGAAGCGTCGTGGACGACTGACGTGGTTGTGTCGCAGTGATGACGTGTCAGTCAGTGAACGCTGGGATGGCGAGGTGCTGGAGTTCGATGATGCGGACGTACGCTTCGAGCGTGCAGGTCACGAAGCACGCCTCGGGTCCAGTCAGGTCACATGGGCGGGCAACCACTACTGTTTGCGACTGAACACCGACTTGCTGCGCGGTGAGCTGAGCGTTCAGCCAACAGCCAGTCCGTATCTCGCCAACAACCTGGCGTTCGTCCCGGGCGCGAACTTCAACTGGTTCGTCACTCCACGTTGCCTGGCCACTGGTTGGATCGAGAGCCGCGGCACGCGCCACGAAATTCGCGACGCACCGACGTACCACGACCACAATTGGGGGCAATTTGCGTGGTCTGGTGAATTCAACTGGGAGTGGGGCTACTCGCTCGGTCGCGAAACGGACCAACTGAGTGTGATCGTGAGTCGAATCAGTGATGGCATGCGCCACCGCAGCTTCACCCAGGGGCTACTCGTGTGGCGCGGAGAGAAGTTGGTCCGCGCGTTTCGCGACGACGAGGTTCGGTTGAGACGCATCGGCTTGATGCGGCCGAACCGTGTGTTTCGGGTCCCTCGCATGATGAGTCTGCTGGTCGAGGGTGAGGCGACGGACATTCCGGAGCGTTTCGAAGTGGAGGCGGCCGCGCGAGGTGACGAGGTGCTTCTCTCGTTTCAACCGCAGGACGTGGCGCAGATCGTGGTCTCGGGAGATCGCGGGTTGGGGGTGACCTGCATCAACGAGGTGTTCGGCGAGCTCTCGGTGCGGGGGGTAGTGGAGGGGATTTCCTTAGACCAAATGGGTCATGCCAGCTTCGAATTCCTGTCACGCTAGCGAGCATTCGTCAGCCGCGCCTGCATCCAGCTATCTGGTGCTGCTGCGTCAGGTACTCGCGGCGATCGCTGACGAGGCGCCTGGCCACCACGCCATGCTTTGCCAGGCGCTCGCTGGAACGGCGTTGAAGCTCCGAATAGCGTCAGAGTCCGCACTATTACTGTGCCGGCTCGACGAGCTGAAAATCCTGTCGGAAACGAGGCTGGACATGCAGGACGACGTCCGCACGCTAGCGGCTCGTGGCGAGAACCGAACCGAGCTGGCGACGGGAGGCTCGTACCATGCGGAGTTGGAGCTTCGCGTTGCGGCGGGTGCCTGTTCACAGCTGTTGAATGGGGAGTTGCGGCTGCTGGATGCTCTGCGCGACGAACGCGTTTGGGTGCGGGCGCCAGCCGCCGAGTTGCACGCCTTCAGCCGTGCGTTGCGATTGTTTCTGATGGGAGCTTCGAGTAGTGCCAGCTGCAGGCCGCTGTTCGCGAGACTCCATGAACTCGACGCCACTGCAGTGCAGTCGCAGCGGTGACGTCGCAGCGGTGAAGTCGTAGGGCGAGTCCGTCAAAACTGCATCCAGCAACCTCTGGTCGGTCGACATGATCGAGCTGGACAGCTAGTCTGGCGACGTCTCTGCGGGGGAAGTAACCCCACCCGCGCTGCTAGTCGAGGCACTCGGGGCCGTGGGACAGCGAAGGTCCAAGCATGTCAGTGCAGCCAGACAAACGAGAGCAGTCAGGTAGTCGAGATGAGTCAGGTAGTCGAGATGAGCCTGGTAGTCGAGATGAGCCTGGCAAGGCAGTCGTCACGATCTTCGGCGCAGGGATAGCCGGGCTGACCGCCGCGCATGAACTCATCGAACGCGACTTCGAGGTGGTGGTCTACGAACGGGACACCGATTGGGAGAGTGCAGGTGAGAACTTCCCATGTGCGGTTGGCGGAATGGCGAAGTCCCAATGGGCCTGGGAAGATCCTGAGTCACCTCGGGGATCCACAGCAGATGGGAGGCGCTTGCCCGCGCGTACGGTGCGCGCGTTTACTGGGGGACTTATTCGTTTTGACGATGCCGACAGGGTCGCTGGGCTGACGAACGAGTTGCGCGCGTATCGTGGACCACTGACGGTGCTCGTGAAGGGGGTTGCGGACGCCGTCGCGCGCGGCGCGGAGCTGGTTCGGCAGTCCAAGGCAGATGCAGTCATCGAGGAGGAAGTCGAACGAGAAGGCGACGCGAGTGTCGTCCTGATCACGACCAACCCAGGTGAGCCCATCTTTCCGGCAGAACACGGCTTTCGCTTTTTCCCAGGCTTCTACCGCCACGTGTTCGACAGCATGCAGCGAACGCCCCTGAGCCGCCCGAGCAGGGAGGATGGGGGACCCTACGATCGCCCGATTCGTACGGCGTACGACAACTTGATTCCAACGAGCGCGAGTGGAATGGGACTAGAGGGTGACGCGCGGAACCACGCAGTCGAGTTCCCTCGGACGCCGCCCAAGTCCGTGCGTGAGGTGATCGATACGTTGCAGTCGTTCATGGCTGGGGCGGGGTACAAGGCGCGGGACATTTCGAAGTTCAGCCTCAAGTCCTTTCAGTACATGACGTCGTCCAACCTGCGTCGACGTGAGGAGTACGAAGACATCTCGTGGTGGGACTTCATCGAAGGCGAGAGTTACGCAGAGCCCATGCGTCACGACCTCGACGTTGCGCCCGCGATCCTCGGTGCGTTGGTAGCCCGAAAGAGTGATGCACGCACTCAGGGTAGCGTTTCAGTACAGTTGCTCTTGGACCAAGTCGGCGGGGGGCCGCGAACCGACGCGTTGCTCAACGGTCCGACGACGGACGCGTGGTTCAAGCCCTGGCGCGAGTACCTCACGTATCGTGGCGTCGAGTTTCGACAAGGCGAGCTCGTCGACTTCGACGTGGAGGACGGCAAGTCCGTCGTCCCGGTCGTGCGCTATCTCAGGGGTGATGTCGAAACGTTACTGGGGGCTTCGGACTACTTCGTGGTGGCCACCGCGCTGCCCGATCTGAGTGGGCGTCCGCCACCTGGAGATCCGCGGGGAGAACTCGAAGCTGGGCTGGCGAAGAAGTTCATCAAAGCATGCGAGAGACTCGACGAAGTGCCCGAGTGCATCAGACGTCCAGAGTTGGTCTACGACAATACCGACGTGCCCGACCCGACGGATGTACGGGACTTCGCCAGGTTGGCCAGGCTCGAGGACGCCAACTGGAACGTCACCGAAGACAGTCTGCTGCAGCACCTGATCGGAGTTCAATACTTCTTCGACTACAACGATCGGCAGTTCACGAGTGGACACAGTGTTTACTTGGACTCCAAGTGGCGGCTTTCGGCAATCTCGCAAACGCGGTTCTGGCGCCGTCCACCTGGGCAGCGCGACGGATTCGACGGAATCCTAAGCGTGGACATCGGCAACGTGTGGACGGAAACGGAGTTCGTTGGCGTCTACCTGGAGCACGATCGATTGGTCGCAAGACGACAGCGAAAGCGCTGCTTGGAGTGCACTGAAGCCGAGATCGCTCTGGGCGCGTTCGACGAGATCGCGCGAGCCACGCCCGACAACGATCCACTGCCCGTGACGACGTGTTTTCACATCGATCAGGGACTTCAGTACGACGCAGCAGGGCGCTTCATCGGTAACCACACACCGTACCTCGTCAACCGTCCAGGTGAATGGCGTATGCGTCCCGGGCGTCTCGACGAGTACCTCACGGCTGAACTCGAGCAACCGCCTGGGTTGCGCAAACCCCGCGGCTACGATTCGCAGCAGGGAAACTGGTTTCTATGCGGGACGTTCATGAAGACTCACACCAGGCTGACCACGATGGAGGCGGCGAACGAGTCGGCGAGGCACGCGGTAAACGGGATACTCGAGCGACAGCGCGTACGCACCCGACAAGAGAAGTTACGGGTCGACCCTTGCCAGATCTGGGACATCGAGGAGCTGGAGCCAGCCGACCTGAGGTGGTTCAAGGAGCTAGATGAACGCTTGTACCTGCAGGGCCATCCGCATTTCGTCGAGATCCTGGGACTGGACAAGCTGCCTGACATGCTGTTGCCGGGGTTGCAACACCTCTACGAACCGCTGTTGAAGCGGGTGTTGGATCGCTGAACGCGTTTTCCATCGCTTTCGTCGGCGCTGGCGGTGTCGTTCGAGTGGGCCTCGGGTCGTCGGGCTTGCTAGTTCCGCCCGGCTGCGGCATAGCGCGCACGGAGGCTAGCCGTGAGTATCCAAGTCCAGCCCGTCGAAGTTCCGTTCATCTTGACGTCGCTGTCGTCCTGCGGTGGACACATCGGGCCACAGCCCGAGCACTTCATCGTTCGTGAAAGTCCCCTATACCAATTCAGTGGAGCCGGGCAGCACCTGTTCGTACGAGTGCGCAAGCGGGGGCTCACGACGCAGCAGTTGCTCAGAATCTTGAGCAAGGCCTCGGGCGTGCGCGACCGTGACATCGGTTACGCAGGGCTGAAGGACAAGAACGCAGTGTCGGAGCAGTGGGTCAGCCTACTCGGCGTCGATGCAGAAGCGGTCGAACACTGGAGCCTGCCCGATGATGTTCAGGTACTCGAGGTCACTCGCCACGACAACAAGCTGCGGACTGGGCATCTGTCGGGTAATGAGTTTCGCATCACAGTCGTGAACGCCGAGCGTGCGAGTGAAGTGCACCTCACTGCTCTCGTTGCCGCCATCGGTCAGCATGGTTTGCCAAACTACTTCGGCGTTCAACGCTTCGGTCATGACGGGCGAAATCTGACCGAGGCGCTACAGTGGCTGGACAGTGGGAAGCGAGCCAAGAGCAGGTTCCTCGCCAAGCTCTACCCCAGTGTGATTCAGGCGGAGATTTTCAACCGCTACCTGTCGGCGAGGCGCGAGGTCGGACTCGATCACCTGCTGCCCGGAGAGGTCGTGAGGTTGGATGGCAGTGGCAAGATGTTCGTGGTCGAGGACGCCAGCTTGGAGCAACCAAGACTGGTCAGCGGCGACGTGCACCTCACGGGGCCGATTTGGGGACCGAAGGCAAAGGCCGCCAGTGGGGAGGCCCTCGCGTTGGAACAGCAGGTGATAGCCGACCTCGGGTTAGGCCCTGAAGACTTGCAACGGCTCGGGGCGTCAGCGCCCGGTTCTCGTCGGGACCTGATCATGCCAGTCGGCGATGCTCGTTTCGAGCTGCTCGGGCCCGACTCCTTTGCGTTGGAGTTTTCGCTGCCTGCTGGGAGTTATGCGACCCAGGTCGTCCGCGAGTTCACGCGTTGACCGGGTCTCGGGGGCTTGGCGTCGGACCCCTCGAGGTCACGCGTCCGAGGATTCGCCGTGCCTCGGCGGTTGGTGTACAACAACCGGGAAACAATGAGCGATTCCCCCGACTACTCTGAAAGCGAGGCTGGACCACCTTCGCACATCGTCGTCGCGCGAGAGGTCTACCCCGACCAGTTGCCGATCCTCGCGCTACCGAACCGTCCCGTCTTTCCGAAGGTGATGGTGCCGATCGAGCTGGAGAGCGATGAGCTCGAGCGAATGATCAAGGACGTCACGGCATCGGGAAGTCGTTTGGTCGGGCTCGTCTTGGAACGCAACCCCGAGACGGCGCCGAACAGTCGCGAAGGCCAGGATGAGGTCGTCGAAGGGGAAGTGTACGAGTTCGGCGTCGTCGCGCAGGTGGTGAACGTGAGCGCCAGCGAGGGCACCGTAACCGCCGTGCTGAGTGCGCTCGATCGGATGCGTATCGTTCGAGTACGAAAGTACGCACCTTACATGATCGCGGAGGTGGAGTATCCGACCGACAAGTCGGCACCCGGCGACGAGATGCGAGCCTACACGTTGGCTGTGATCAACTCGATCAAAGAGCTCGTCACCCAAGATCCGCTCTACAAAGAACAACTGAGCCTGTTGCTGAACGAGGGTGATCTCGAAGAGCCTGGCTTGTTGGGTGACATGGCCGCGTTCCTCACGAGCGCGAAGGCTGAGTCACTGCAAGACGTGCTCGAAACGTTGGACGTGCGCAAACGTCTCGAAAAGGTGTTGGGCCTGCTCAAACGGGAGCTGGAGATTGCACGCCTTCAGACGAAGATTCGCGACCGCATCGAAGATGGGATCAACGTTCAGCAGCGTGAGTTCTTCTTGCGAGAACAACTAAAAGCCATCAAGCAAGAGCTCGGACTCGAAAAGGAGGGCAAAGAGACCGAGATCGAAACCTTCATGGCTCGCCTCGAAGAACGCACGCCGAGCGACGAAGCGAAGCTACGCATCGACGACGAGATGGCGAAGCTCAAGATGCTGGAGCCGAGCAGCGCCGAGTACGCTCAGACTCGCAACTACCTCGACTGGTTGACGATTCTGCCTTGGGGAGTGGTGTCCACTCACGAAGTGGACTTGAAGAGCGCGCGGCGAGTGCTCGATCGTGACCACTACGGCCTGGTCGACGTCAAACAGCGTATCGTCGAGTTCGTGGCCGAAGGCATGCTGCGCGGGGACTTTGGCGGTTCGATCATTTGTCTCGTGGGCCCACCAGGCGTGGGCAAGACGTCCATCGGGCGTTCGATTGCAGAATGTTTGGGGCGGCGCTTCTATCGTTTCTCTTTGGGCGGCATGCGGGATGAGGCGGAAATCAAAGGACACCGACGCACGTACATCGGTGCGATGCCCGGCAAGTTCCTTCAAGCCCTGCGGGTATGCGAAACCGAAAACCCCGTGATCATGCTCGACGAGATCGACAAGATCAACGCGTCGTATCACGGCGACCCCGCCTCAGCGCTGCTGGAGGTTCTGGACCCCGAGCAAAACCGCGACTTCCTCGACCACTATCTCGACGTTCGCTTCGACTTGTCGAAAGTGTTGTTCGTTTGTACGGCGAACCGCCTCGACACGATTCCTCCACCTCTGCTCGATCGTATGGAGGTCATCCAGCTGAGTGGTTACCTGTTGGAAGAGAAGCTCGAGATCGCGCGGCGCTACCTGCTGCCGAAGGCGCTGACCGCGCTCAAACAAACGCGGCGACGCATCACCATCTCGAAGACGGGCATGCGCGCTCTGATCGATGGTTATGCACGAGAGGCAGGGCTGCGGAACCTGGAGAACCAAATCAAGAAAATCGTGCGAAAGTGCGCGGTGAAGATCGTCGAAGGCAAAGGTGGCCCGATGAACATAGGCCCCGCCGAGATCGAAGAGCTGCTCGGCAAACCCATCTTCACCAACGAATCGATGTTCGAAACGCCGCGGGTGGGGGTGATCATGGGCTTGGCCTGGACCAGCATGGGGGGGGACACCCTATTCATCGAGGCCAAGGGGGTGCGCAGCAAGTCTGCGGGTTTCAAACAAACTGGGCAGCTCGGCGAAGTCATGGTCGAGTCCAGCGAAATCGCTTACACGTTCGTGCGCGGCTTGTGCCGCGAGCAGGGCTCTGACTACTTCGACGAACGTTTCGTTCACCTTCACGTGCCAGCGGGGGCCGTGCCCAAGGATGGACCATCAGCGGGCATCACGATGGCCACGGCGCTGTATTCACTTGCTACGGGCAGAGCCCCCAAGCACGGCTTTGCGATGACAGGGGAGCTGAACTTGAGCGGCCTGGTGATGCCAATCGGCGGCATCAAGGAGAAGCTGATCGCGGCCAAGCGCGTAGGCGCCAACAAGGTCATCCTGCCGAAAGCGAATCAGCCCGACTTCGAGCAGTTGCCGAACTCCATCAAGAAGGGACAGAAAGTGTTCTTCGTGGAAACTTTCGCGGAAGTCATCGAGCTGTGTATTCAGCGACGGCCATCCGCCTGAGTTGGCTCGTAGGAGCGCAGCCCAACTAGTGCTCGCCGTGAATCGGGAGCACGCCGCGGTTCGTTCGTGAATTCAGTCGCCCACTGCACCATGCACTTGCGCGACAGCGCTCAGGCTGGTGTTCGCGCGTTGCGTGCTCGCTTCGAGGCGTGCGGCCACGCCGCTCAACTGCTCCAGGGCGCAGCTGGCGTTGACCTGTGTCTCTACGCTCGGCGAGTCGTCGAGAGCGGCGGACAGTGCGCCGAGAATCGTCGACTCGCTCGCGGCGCTGAGTCGTGCTCCCGCGTCGAGGGCGAGCTCGAGCTGCTGGCCCGTTGCTACGAGATCGCCGTAGGCGTTGGCGAAGGCTGTGAGTTGGGCACCGAGTACAAGTCGCGCAGCAGCCGAGCTTTCACCGCGCAGGTTGGCCGCTACCTCGTAGATCGGCCGAGTCTCGGGTGGCGTGCAGCGCGAGCTGAGGTTGGCGCTCGCTTCGACGCTGGCCTCACACTCCGCCACGACGTTTGGGACTTCGACGGTTCCTCGGCACTCGCCTTCGCACTCCACGCCTGACGACGTGGTACCGACGCAGGCGGGCTGTGAGCTACGCAGGCAGCCGCCGAGGGGTGGCGAAACCGTACACTCGCCGCGACAGCGTCCCTCACAGGTTCCCGCGACGTGAAGTTGGCAGGTACCCTGGCACACACCATCGCAGACTTGCCCGGGCGCTAAGCGGCACTCACCCGTGCAGAAACCTCCGTTCGTTTCACCCAGGCATTCACCATCGCAGGACGAAGTGCCGTCGAGCAGACAGCTGCCGAGGCACTCTCCTGCGCAAGACGCCCCCGCGGCGCTCTCGCAGTCGCCCTGACAGGCGCCCGCACACTCGAAGGCTTCCGCGACGCCGACGCACATGGCCTCTGCGTCGCTGTTACATGATGGCACGCCGTACGGATCGCGGGTGAAACACGTGCCGCGACAATTGACGTTGTGACTCGCTGGATCGATGGCAGCATCACAGCGCGCCGCGCGCTGCACGGCGGCGAGCGCGGAGATGCTACAGGTGGCTGGTGGGTGAACGATGCTAAATCCACTGGAGATGCGCCCGTCGAAGAGACCTTCGACCTTGCTGACGATGTTGGCCGCGCTGGTTGCGGCATCAGCACCAACCTCAGCGCTGACGCCAAATGCCATATTTGCCAGATTGGCTTCCACGCGAGCGACGAGCACCGCTACTTGCGCCTCGAACTCGATGACAGTGGTGAAGAACGCGTCGACACCGCGAACTCCAGAAACAGACCCACCCGCGCTGCTCGTGGTTCGACACTCGAAGAGGGGACATTCGCCATACAGTTGCGGGTCGGCCTGGGGAGGCTCGGTTGAAGAATCGTCGCTCGCGGGAGCATCGCCTGGGTCGTCGAGTGAGGCTGGGTCGTCGAGTGAGGCTGGGTCGTCGAGTGAGGCTGGGTCGTCGAGTGAGGCTGGGTCGTCGGTTGTCACCTCCGCTGAGGCGTCGAGCGGGTCCGATGAGACGTCGTGGTCGTCGCCCCGCGCCGAGTCGTCGGCTTCGGAGTCCTCGCTGCCTGCAGAGTCGTCGTCGGGCGCAGGGGCCTCGTCTCGCCCACTCGACTCCATGTCGTCCGCGAGTTCCGACTCGTCTGCAGAGTTCGTCGAATCGTCCGCAGACGTGATGTCGCTGTTGGCGTTCCCACGCCCGTCATCATCACCACATCCGAGCGCCAGGCTCGCGGCCAGGCACGCCCCCACCATCAGCACGTGTTTCATGGATAGCTCCCCACTGTCCGCCATTTGCACATACCCGAACTGGTCACAAACGCAAAGAGCCGTCGGCTAGTGCCGACGGCTCTCGCGTCTATGTTCGAAGTGAACTCAGCCGCTGATCGCGCCAGTGACCGAGGCCACCGCGGACAGGCTGGCGTTCACGCTGCTCACGCCGCCTTCGATGGCAGCGCCCGCAGCGCCCAACTCACCGATGGCGCAGCTGGCGCCGAACTTGGCGGCGATACTGCCGTCGCCGTCGGCGACAGCCTCGAGAGCGCCTTCAACTGCGACCTCGGCAGCTGCGCCCAGGCCGACGCCCGCGTCGAGCACGAGCTGCAGTTTGGCACGCTTGGCCAAGAGCTTGCCGTAAGCCTTGCCGAAGGCTTCCAGCTGAGCGCCCAGCTCTGCTTGGGCGTCTGCGTTGGCGGAGCCCTGCAGGTCGGCGGCTAGGTCGTAGGAGAGGCCGATGGAGGGCGGGGTGCACTCTGCGCTGAAGTTGGCTTCAGCTTGAGCAGACGCTTCGCACTCAGCCTTGACTTCGGGAGGCTCGACGTTGCCCTTGCACTCACCCTCGCAGGTGACGCTGGCGTTACCCGAAGCTTCGCAAGAAGCTTTGGCGGTTGCATCGCAGCCGCCTTCGGGAGCGTCGTAGGTGCACTCGCCCTTGCACTTGCCCTCGCAGGTGGCGTTGGGTTCCGTGAGCTCGCAGCTGCCCGTGCAGGTGCCAGTGCACGTGCCGCCCGCGCGAACTTTACATTCGCCGTTGCACATGCCGCCCTCGGTGGTGTCGCCCATGCACTCGCCATCACATGCTGCGGTGCCGTCGAGTTCACACGTGCCTTCGCAGGTTCCTTCGCAGCTGGCTCCGCCCGATAGCTCACAAGTGCCCTGGCAAGAACCGCTGCACTCGAACGAAGGAGCGGTGCCCGTGCACTTCAGTGACGCTTCGCCAGAACACGAGGCCATGACCGAGGCGTCTGCTTCGCAGGTGCCCTGACACTTGACCTCAGCGCTGCCCGGCGTCACCGAGGCGTCACACTTGGCCGACGCTTGAATCGTCGCTTCAGCGGACACCTGGCACTTCGGCTCTTGGTACTCGATGCTGATGCCGCCTTCGACGCGGCCATCGAATCCGCCGTTGATCTCGGCGACGATGTTGTCTGCCGTGACCGATGCGTTCGCGCCCGCTTCAGCGCCGATGGCCGCGGCCATCTCACCGAGCGTGGCGTTGATCTCTGCCTCGAGCGTTCCGGCTTGCGCCTGGAAGTTCAAGACAGAGGTGAAGAAGGCGTCGACTTCGGCGATACCCGAGACGGATCCGCCAGCTTCAGCCATGGTTTTGCACTCTAGGCCGGGGCAAAGATCGCCCAGAGGATTGTCAACACCCGCCTCGTCGCAAGCAGAGAGCATGGGGGTGGCCAACAGGGCCATTCCAGTAATGATTCGTTTCATCTTCAAATCTCCTTCTGCTCTCAGCCGCCCAAAGAACCACTGACTTCGGCGATGGCGCTGGCGCTGGCCTGGATGCTGCCGCGTGCGTCGTTGATGTAGTCTGCAGCTACGTCGAGTTCGCCGATAGCGCAGCTGACGTTGAACGCCACTTGGATGTCAGCGTCGGCGCTGAGTGCGCCCGCTGCGTCTGCAACCGCCCCGCCAGCTGCTGCTGGTAGGCCTGCGGTCGCCTTGAGAATGCCTTCGAGCTGCGCGCCCTTGGCGAGCAGTCTGCCGTAGGCCTTGCCGAAGGCTTCGAGCTGAGCTTCGAGCTCGGCGCGAGCGCTGGCGTCCGCGTCAGCTGAGAACTCTGCGCTCAGGTTGTAGGAAAGTCCCACAGAAGGCGGCGTGCACTCTGCATTGAATTCCGCTTCGGCCTTGGCCGTTGCTTCACACTCGGCGCTGACCTCTGGGGGCTCGACTTCGCCCTTACACTCACCCTCGCAGCTGACGCTGGCGTCCCCTGAAGCTTCGCATGAAGCTTGGGCGCTGCCTTCGCAGCCACCTTCGGGAGCGTCGTAGGTGCACTCGCCCTTGCAGGCGCCGTCACACTCGGCAGCTGCCGAGAGTTCACAGGTGCCCTTGCACTCGCCGTTGCAACTGCCACCCGCGCGCACTTCGCAGGTGCCGTTGCACATGCCGCCGTTCGAGGTGTCACCCATGCACTCGCCGTCACATTCCGCGGTGCCGTCCATCTCGCAGGTGCCCTTGCAGGTGCCTTCACACGTGGCGTTAGCGTTGAGTTCACACTTGCCCGTGCACTCGCCGTCACAAGCGAACGAGGGTGCCGTGCCCGTACACTTCAACTGGACGTCGGCCGAGCACTCAGCCATCACGCTGGCGTCAGCAACACACTCGCCTTTGCACTCGACCTCGACCCTACCAGCCGAAGCGTCGACGTCACACTTGGCAGCCGCTTCGACCGTTGCCTTGGCGGTGACCGAACATTGTGCGGGCTCGTAGTCGACGCTGATGCCGCCGTCGAGCTTGCCGTCGAGACCACCCGAGATTTCGGCCGCGATGTTGGCGGCAGTCACCTCTGCGGACGCGCCAACTTCGGCACCGATGATGGCGGCCATTTCGCCGAGCGTGCCCGAGACTTCACCTTCGAGCAGCAGTGCCTTGTCACGCAGTGTCAGGGTAGCGCCAAAGAACGCGTCGATGCCGCGCACGCCCGAAATGCTGGCGGTGCCGTCGGCAAGCGCCTTGCACTTGAAGCCACACGCCTCGGCGAGCTCGCCCAGTTGGCCCTTTTCGTAGCCGACGGGGGTTACCTCGCTGTTCGATGCGTTGACGCCATCGCCCTTTGTGTTGGTAGCGGGCTCACTCAGCCCGGTGCCCGCAGGGGCCTGCTGGCACCCCACCAATAACGCCGTGGCAATCAGCGGTGTGCTGAGTATTGCCAGGCCTCCAACTAGTTTCCTCATTGAAAGTACTCCTTGATGATTACTCGCCCTCGGACGCGTGGGCCGCCAACCTGCGATCCACCCTCCCAGACTCGACCCGGAGGATAAACGCCTACCGCTGGAGATGACAGGGGAATTGAGGTTGGTTGTGACCGCCACTGTCCGGCCGCAACACGATGTGCTGCCGGAGACTGGACCACGGTTTTACGCTGCACAGCTTTTCGCTGCACAGTTGTTCGCTGCACGATGCGCGCTCCCGAAAGTAAGCAAGACTTGCCCGAATGGGCTTCGAATTAGACGGCCTGTGCCGCCCAACATTCAAGGTCGGGATGCTAGCAGACCGGCTACCGGGCGTGAAATCGCCGGCGAACTCGGCGTCTGCACTTATTGGGCCCGTACTGGATTGGCCGGACTCACGGGCCGTTCTCGTGCTTGTCGGTGAGGCGAATCAGACGCGGACGACGGCCAGAATGCCGCGTCTGCCGTTGGTTTGGTGGTCAATGTGTGCGCGTGAGTCGCACCCACCCACCAGCCGCAGAGCGCGACGTGAGGTTCAAGGTGTCGAGCGTCCCGCCTCGCGAGCTCTCCGCTACGACAATCGTGTCGCAGGCTGCGGTGCAATTACTACAGTCCGCGCACCAATCCGCCCCCAGTCGGCCAGAGCAACTGACGTCGTAGCCTGCTCCAGCTTGCGTTTCGGACGAGGTCCAACGCAACCAGTGACCCGCAGCAGGCGATTCTGCACCGTCCATGACGCTGACCGTCAAGTTGGAGTCGAAGTCCGCGGGGAGCGGGATGGTCGCCTCGCAGGAATCGGGCGGGGTGTCGGCTTTGAAGAGGTGGAGCTTGATGGGACCAAAGCGCGGGCTTTCGCTCACGAAGTAGCGGCCCGTGGGTAGCAGGTAGGCGAACACCTCGCCGCGTTGTCCGTCTCCAGCTGGGGTGAGCCAGTCGTGGTGGGGTAGGGGCTCGCCTGTTGGGCACTGGCCGAGCATGCTGCCGAAGCCCCCCGTGTGATGCACGAGCCAGCTCTGCCGCTCCAAGTCCAACGTTCGCACGTGGCCCGGGTTCTCGCACGCGGGCTTGGGTGCCTGCTCGTACCAGTTCGGGCTTTCGCACTCGTAAATGCGGACGCATCCGACATCGGGTTTCCTGCTGGCAAAAGCGTTGAGCCACGCGATCTGGAGATCGCTCCCGTAGATTCGTTCGAACGACGCGCTCATCTCATCCAGGCCGAAGCTCGGTGATGACGCTACGAACCACTTCATGAACGACTCAGGACCCGCTTCGTTCAGCAACCAGGCGACGAACCATGACGCCGAGTCGTACAGCGCGTGAAACCCTTCGCGCGTGTTCGTGCGCCACGCCTCAGCAGAGAACGCCTCTCGCAGCCCAACGGGTTCGGGCTTGTCGCGCACCGTGTGCCCACACGACAGCGCGTTCGCCATGCCTTCTTCGAGCAGGCGATGTTTGTCGCCGTAGGCCGCCACGTACGCATGAATCAGCTCGTGTTGCTCGAACGCTGACGCGCTGTGCACGCCGACCTCTGCAAAAAAACATGACGCGTTCAAGCTGCTGCACGGCCCATTTTCGACGATGTCATCAGCGTCGCGAAACTTGAAGTAATCGATGCGTTTGCCCGCGGGCCAGGGCGTGCCTAGGTAACGTTGCAACGCGTCGAAGTGTTTTTCCAAAGTGTCGATGATGGGTTCACACACCTCCGAGTCATCGGCGCGGCTGAGGTAGCGAAAATGTTCGGACGTCCACACTCGCTCGTCTGGAAGATCGCCGACGTCAATGCCGGGCTCGTCGCAACCAGCTAGCGCGCCAAGCAGTACGCTTCCAACGAGAAGTTGCATGCGCGTGGTCTCGAGGAACCCATCGCATTGCCCTCGGGGAGTCATTTCTTCGGCTTTCGTGACGCCCGAGGCTGCCCCAAGTGTTTCAATGCTTCACGTTTACTCAAGGCGCTTAGTCGTTTGTCGTGATCGCGCACGTAGCGGCGCGTCGCTTCCGGGTCGTGTTCCGCGACGGATCGCAAAGCCCAACCGATCGCCTTTTGTAGAAAGAACTCGCCGCTGTCGATCGATGGCGCCATGCAGTCCTGGAGCAACTTCCAGTCGGTTTGTTGCTCGTGTTTGCGCTGACAGATGATCGCCGTGCGCCTGAGCCAAATGTCCTCACATTTGGCCCAGCGGCGCAGCTTGGTCGCGACCTTTTCGTGATCTGCCAGTAGCACCTCACCGACGCGGTCCGACAGATCATCGACCAAATCCCACCACGCGGCTGCGGTGATCATGCGCTCGTACTGCGCGAGCGCCGCGGCGCGCTGATAGGCGCGATACCGCCGCAATCCGCACAGCGCAGCAGCCGCGTAGCGCTCTTCCTGATGCTGAGCGTCGAAGAACAGCGCTTGCACGGTCGCTTGCCACTCGCCGAAGCTGCCGAGCGGATGCTGGCGTTCGACCAAAGCCGTGATGCGACGCACCTCGGGCACGCGGAGCCCCAGAAACGGCAAGGCGCGCTTCATGTACTGACCTTGCCCAGCGGCGCGCTCGGGGTCAGCACCAGCCGAAAGCTGCTCCTTCAGAATTTCAATCAGCGTGACGTTGGCGCCGGCCATGGCCCGAACCTATCGCGGTTCGGGCCGATTCAACACGCCGATCTCTTCGAGCAGGGCGCGCACGACGTCGCGCTGCATCTGGATGCGTCGGGTTTCGTCGAACACCTCCCAGGTTTCGACGCAGATGCCGATGCAGCCTAGTTTGTCGACGATCACTTCCGTCGAGGAGGTGGCCACGGGGTAGTGATGCGGCGCCCACAACTCGTAGGGATGGGCGAGGTTTTGATTCATGCGGTCGACGACGCGCTGTATGATTTCGGGCATCGGCTGCACGCCGTACACCAGCGTCTGCCCGAACGACTGTGGGACCTCTGGGTGGAAGCGCTTGAGGCTCTCGTGAAGCGTCGCCATCAATGCGGGGCGCTCGTCTTCCACGAGCGCCATGAACTTCGCGGCGAGACGGTTCTCCAACTCGGCAGCACTGGCGTCGCCCGGAAAGCAACGATTCAAGTCCAAGCCACCTGGCGCAGCGCGCAGCCTCGCACGGTAGGCACCTGGGTTCATCACGGGAATGATGATCAGCCGCCCGCGATCGGGCGTGAGGCCCTCTTCGAGCAACTCTTGCAGGGCGTGAACCCCCGCCACCTCGTTGCCGTGGATGCCCGCTTGGATCAGTGCGGTGGGACCCGGCTCGTCGGCGTCGAAAACGTAGACGGGGATGGTGGGGGCGAGGAAGCTGATTCCAGCGGGAAGGGGCATGATCGTCGGGGTGAGGTGAAGAGCGTTCGTGAGGGGACTCGCGGTGTCGCGCGTGAGCCTTGGACCGTACGCGAGCGAGGCGGAATCAGTTTTCGGGCGTCGCTCGCCGTGCGTGTGCGGGCAGATTGAAGCGATCCGGGTTCGAGAGCACGAACTCGATATACGTGTCGAAGTCGGCTTGCAGAGGTAACTCGCCAGACTCGACGGCTGCTTCCAGTTGTTTGCGGATGTCGCCGATGAGTTTGCTGGGCGGTAGCTGCAGGCGCGTGATCAGCAGCTCGCCGAGGCCTTTGGGCAATGCCTTGGGCTTGGCGTCTTCGGCTTGCAGCGCCTCGATTCGCACGCTGAGTTGTTTGAGCTGGGCCAAGAACCGACGGCGCTTTTCTTTGCGCTTCGTCGTCATGTCCGCGCGCGAGAGCGCCATCAAGTCGTCGAGGTGTTCGCCCATTTCCCGAGCGAACCGCCGCGTGGCGCTGTCCGTCCAGTCGTGGTCGTATTGGTGGGCACGCTGGTGGTTGTAGATGAGAAAGCGCAGCTTCTCCCGCAACTCGTCGTCATCGAACAGACCTTCACGCCGAGCGAGCTTGTTGAACATGCGTGCGCCCACCTCGGCATGGTGCAAGAAGTGAACACTTCCGTCAGCCCCGATGCTGCGGGTCTTGGGTTTGCCGATGTCATGCAGCAACGCGCCCCAGCGCACGGCAATCGTCGGGATCGCCTGGATCACCACGCGAATCGTGTGACGCCAGACGTCCTTGTGTCGTGCGCCGCCTTCACCAAAGCCGACCAGTGCGGTGACTTCGGGTAAAATCACGCCGAGCAGTCCGCTTTCGTAGAGCACGGTCAGCCCACGATCCGCACGGCGCGAGAGCATGATTTCGTCCAGGCGCTCGCGTAGCTCCGCGACGGGGAGTGCGCGCACGTCAGCTGCCGCCAGCTGGTGCGGACTGCCGAGCTTGCCGCGGATCTCGTCGTTGCCGGGCGCGCGCGATTGCAGCAGTGCGAACCCCAGCACTTCACGTGCGAGGTCCGCCTCTCCCGGCGAGGGAGCGGTGACGTCGTGGTCGAGGTTCGGTTGCGGCGCGGACATGGGGGCTCGGGCTGGTAGCAGACTACAAAGAGCAGCGCAAATGCGGCCGTTAGGCGATGCGTGCGGGGCGGATAGTTTAGCCTGTTTTCGAGATCGATGAGGGGTCAAAGCGCCGAACTGGGGCATTGCCCGTCAGACCTCGACCAGCAGGCGAATCCACTCGGAGAGCTGGCGAAAAATCAGAAATTCGCTGACCGCGCGATGGTGCCCCTGGCGCGCCATCTTGTCTCGGGCAGCTCGGGTGTTGAGCGAGCGTGCGATGGCGTCGGCAACGCGACCCGGGTTGGACGGATCATCGATCAGTTCACCTTCGATCCCCGCCGTGACTTGTCGGCGAATGCCATAGGCGGTGGAGCCGACGACGGGCGTACGCTTCCACATCGCTTCCGTCACGGACAGGCCGAAGCCTTCACGCAGCGAGTTCTGCACGATGATACTGCTGGAACGCTGCAGGGCGTTGACGATCAGCGCGTTGTGCTTGAGTGACGCCATCGGCAGCGACAACACCGCCACGTCGTTCTGAAGCTCCGTGGGCAGCGCCATGTACTCCCTTCGAATCTCCTCCAACACGTCGGTGGCCTCGGGATCGTCTGCAACCGCAGACGGCTCTGGACCCGCGAGTACCAGCCGCGCGACCTCGAGACGCCGCCTCGAACGTTCATCCTTCGCGGTGTAGCGTTCGATGTTCGCCTTCATCTGACGAAATCCCAGCAGCAGTGGGAACCAGCCCTTGAGACGGTCCCACCTCGAAATCTGCGTTACCACGGGACGAAACATCAGCCCTACGTCCGTGTCGGTTCCTAGCGGTTCGAAGTCACCCTCAGGACTCAGGCGCAGGACAGGAGCCGGAAACGGCGCAGTAAAGACGGGGTGATTCGATTGAAGCAGGCCTGCGTTTTGCAGGACACCCGTGAGCTTCACGGGGTGCAGCGGACGGTTCTTGTGCCCCAGCGGGTCGATTGCAGGGCGGATGATCGAACAATGAGCCGCAACGTTAGGAGTGATGTACGCAGGAGCTGAGAAGACAGTGTGATCGTAGTTGCGAATCGAGTCCGCCAGGAAGTCCCAGGCACGTCGTGTGGTTTCCGTCCTTTGATCGAGCCCGATGTGACAGCGCCAGATCGCCTTGATATTGCGCTCTCGCCTGAGCAAGGCGCCCATGCCCGCGGGTTGTGGATCGTGAACCACGAGCACGTCTTGATCGCGAAGGAGTGGGCTCAGCTCGCGGGCATGCTCCCTGCTCACCTCGTCGTAGAGTGCCTTGTCGTTTGCGCTGAAGTCGCCAACCGGGACACCGTGAATTGCGTTGTGGATGCGTTTGGTCAGCTCGAAGAACTCAGGCTGCTCTGGGCAGATGACCAGCCAGCGGACGTCGATCCCGAGTTCCTGGAGCAGGTGCACGACCTTCGGTAACATCTCGGCAACGCCACCACCCCGCGCGGTGGAGTTAACCATCCACACGGTTCGGCCTTTGAGCTTGGGCGCCAGGATGTGCGCTTCGGCACGTAGAGCTTCGACCTGTGGCGCAAGAATCGCGTGCTCGGCGTACTCGTGAAGTCCTACCGAGAAGTCGACCTCGATCTCTTCAATCACGACGACCAGGCTACGCGCTGGTTCGACGTCTGCCTAGCAAACTCCCGCCAGAGTCGCCTTTGTGGGACGGCGCACGATTTGTGTAGGGGCGTTGCGGAATGCCACGGACTGGTGTCATGCTAGCCGACATGCGTGCGAGGGTGCAGAGTCACGTCGTCGTTTCGCTGGTTTGCGCGTGCACCGCGGTTGCTTGCAGCAAGGCACGCCAGCCACTTGCGAGTGCCCGACCAGCGGACACCGAGTTGCAAGACACCGAGTTGCGAAACACCGAGTTGCGAAACACCGAGTTGCGAAACACCGAGGCGTCGGGCTCGAGGGGCGAGCAGCCAACGACGAAAGCGACTGCGCGCCCCGCTGCGAACCCGCAGCCAGACTCCAGCGTCGAGACGCACGCGGATGCGTTTCCTCTGGAGGCCCACGAGCTCACGTGGGAGTTCGAACTCGGCCGCTGGGGGCGTGTTCCCGTCGTGGTCACCGTTCCGAAGCGTTCATCGGCAAGTCAGCGACTTCCTGCCTTGATCACTTTTCATGGTCGAGGGGAAACGCTCAAAGGGCCAGCTCGTGGTGTGAGAGGCTGGCTCGACGACTACGCCCTCGAGAGAGCCATGGCGAACCTGAACGACCCTCCGCTGTCTCGTGAAGATTTCGGCGGGATGGTGAGTGCAGCGCGACTGGCGACTATCAACGAGCAGTTGAAGCGGGCCCCACACACGCCGCTGATCGTCGCGATGCCCTATCTTCCAGACATGCTCAAGGGTGAACACGCGTTTTCCAATGCGTCAGCGCTCGCGGAGATGGTCGTCGAACGACTGTTGCCTAAGCTGCGGGCTGAAACCCCCGCAGTCGGCGTTCCAGCCAGCACGGGCATCGACGGAGTCAGCCTCGGAGGGAGGGCCGCTTTGTTGGTAGGCCTCTCCAAGCCCAAGGCGTTTGGTGCCGTGGCGGGTATTCAAGCTGCGGTCGACGAGAGCGAACTGGATCGCTTCGCCGACCTCGCCAAGCGCGCTCAGCAAGAAAACTCGGGGCTCTCACTGCGTCTGCTGACCAGCTCGGAGGACTACTACCGTGGGGTGCTGGTCGAACTTCAGCAGCGGTTCGAGCGACGTGGGGTCGAAAGTGACCTGCTGATCGTGCAGGGCACACACAGCTATGCGTTCAACCGCGGTCCTGGCGCCATCGAGATGTTGCTCTACCACGGTCAAGTGCTCGCGAAGACTCGTTGAGCTTCGCGAGCAACGTTCGGAACGGCGTTACGCCGACGTCGCCAAACGCGGAACCTCGTCCTGCTCGCCCGACGCGAGTTGTTCGCTGATCAGTTGGTACGCAACGTAACCGTAGCCGAGCGCGAACAACACGGTGAAGGGGGTGGCGAAGTAGTGGTGCGTTTGAATCGACGCGACCACGCTCGCGCAAGAGATCGCGCACAGGATGATCTCGGTCCATGGCAACTTCGTGCGCTGGCGGTAGCGTCCGACGCTCTCACCCTTCTTGGGGGTGCGTACGAACTCGCCCGCCATGTGACGCATGCCACCCCAGGCCGCGCGGGTGACGAGTGGGCTCAAGCCCGCACCCATTGCGATCACGGCGGGCAATCGCAACAGTGCGCCGAAGCCAGAGCGCTCCTGAAGACGGTCTGCTAGCGCGAAGTAAACGCCAATCGAGCCAGTCGCTCCGAGGCACAGCGGGAGGTCGACCATGAGCATCGTTTGCACGTCGGTAGCGGGCACGAGCAGCAACGCGGGAAGTACCAGGATCGTTAGCAGCATCATCAGCGGATAAGCCGTGTGTGGCGTCAGGTGGAATACAGCCTCGAACTTTTGCGCGAAGGTGAGCTGGGGCGCGCGCAAAACCGTCGCTAGTAGCTTGCGCGCACACTGTACGGTGCCTTTGGCCCAGCGATGCTGTTGTGCACGAAGCGCGCTCATCTCTTCGGGCAGCTCGGAGGGCGTCGCCACGTCCGGGCGATAGATGAACTTCCAGCCGCGCAGTTGCGCGCGGTAGGACAGGTCCAGATCTTCCGTCAGCGTGTCGTGCTGCCAGCCACCCGCGTCGGCGATCGCACACTTGCGCCAAATGCCGCCAGTGCCCGAGAAGTTGAACAGCTTACCCGAACTGAAGCGCGCCTGGTTCTCGACGAGATGGTGGCCGTCGAGAAGCATCGCCTGTACTTGCGTCATGATCGACGCATCACGGTTGAGATGGTGCCAGCGCGTCTGCACCATCGCTACCTGCGGGTCCCGAAAGTGTCCGATGATGCGCTTGATGAAGTCGGGTTGCGGGATGAAGTCTGCGTCGAACATCGCAACGAAGTCGCCCTTGGCCGTCTTCAAGCCGTAGTCGAGGGCGCCAGCCTTGTAGCCTTCGCGGTTCGGTCGACGAATGTACTTGATGTCGATGCCTCGACTCGCCAGAGCCCTGACCTTGCGCTCCGCCAAGCTGCGCGTTTCGTCCGTGGAATCGTCGAGGACCTGGATTTCCAGTTTGTTGAGCGGGTAGTCGAAACGCGCCGCCGCCTCGAGCAACCGTTCGACGACCGTGGCTTCGTTGAACGTCGGCAGCTGAACGGTGACGCTGGGCAGGTCTTCGTCGTGCGGCGGAAGTTGGTAGTCACCCAGCAGGCGCTCTTTGTGCTTCCTGTTGCGGAGCCACATCAGAACCAGGTGGGCGCGATGCAGGCCATAAGTGCACAGCAGCAAGAGGACGGTAAAGTAGGCGACGAGCACTGCGTTCATGTGCAGCGGGGTACCACGTAGGTAGCGCTCGCTTGTCATCCCACCTTCATTTCTGCGGGGTATTTCGCACGGTTGGGTGACAAGCGCGGACGCCAGATTACATGTCTCTGACATTTGGCCTGTGGGCCTAGGGCGAGACGAGGCGATCTGCCGCTGTCGGAGTGCTCTGCCACCCGTGGCGAGAACTGCCCCAGAGCCCTGGGTGTCGAGCCTGAGCTATCGTCCCGGCCATGCAACGTTGGGTGACTTCACTGCTACTGGGTTTGCTTTCCGCCTGTGGCACGCCTGCCGATTATCCTGAAGCATCCATCCACTCGGCTGCGCCGCACCCGACGTCCGCGCCCGAACCCGAGGGGCCATCACCTACGAACGAGCGCCGAAGCGCCAGGCCACAGTTACTCGTCACGGTGGTCTACGATCAACTGGGCAGCGACACGTTGCAGCGCTTGCTCCCCGTGCTCAGTTCGGAGGGCGCACTGAAAACGGCGATCACTCGCGGGGCTTACTTTCACTCGAGTGTGTTCCCCTTCGTCAATACGTTGACCGCGCCGGGGCACGCGGCGATTTTTACGGGCACTCCGCCCTCTGCTTCGGGGATCTCGGGAAATGAAGACTTCAGTCTGGAACACGGTCGCGTGGCGACCGCGTTCAGCGCTGGTCATTTCGTCATCGGTAACCCCAGCAGTCAAATCGGTGCGTCGCGGTTGCGCACCCAAACGCTCGGTGCCGCGCTGAAAGCAGCCATCCCCGCAGCCAAAGTCGCGTCGCTGTCTCTGAAGGACCGCTCCGCAGTTTTTTCCGCAGGTGCTCAGGTCGAGGTGGTCGTATGGTACGACGCGACGATATCCGCGTTCACCAGCTCGACCTACTACACGGCGACGCTTCCGAAGTGGCTCGTCGAGTTTCAAGCGTCGCAGCCGATAGTACAGCTCCTCCAGCCCTGGCATCCACGCTCACCCGAGTTGTACGAGAAGCTGCTGGGGCCAGACCGAGCTCCAGGTGAGTCGATGTGGTGGGATAACGGATTTCCGCACGACCCTCGCAGCGCCCCCAGCCCAGCGGCAGCGCTGCGTCTCCAACCCGAGCTTTCCGAGTACTTGGTTGCATTGGCGGAACGCACCGTGCACGAGCTGGAGATGGGAGCTGACGATGACCCCGATCTGTTGATGATCAGCATCTCAGGAACCGACTACGCGGGTCATGATTTCGGACCGCATTCGTGGGAGTACGCCGATCACTTGTTGCGCGCCGATTTGGCTGTTGGACAGTTCCTCGCCAGGTTGGAGAGCGAGCGTTCAATCAGCGTGATGTTGACGTCAGACCACGGAGTTGCGCCGCTTCCCGAACACGCTGCCGCCATGGGCCACGTCACCAAACCGCAGCGTTTGAGCGAACCGCGCATGTTGGAGGTGGTCGAGGCTCAGCTGGATCAAGCGTTTGGCGCGTTCGACTGGTTTGCGGCGCAGCTGAGCCCGTTCGTGTATTTCACTGATGCGGCGCGGCAACGACCGGATTTTACTGCCGTCAAGCAGCGGGCGAGACAGCTCTACGCCGACCTAGATGGCGTTGAACGGGTGTACACGAACGACCAAGCAAGAGGTTTCGTAGACGCCGCGGATCCCGAGCAGCGAATGCTGGCTAACAGTTTTGCGTTCGGGACTTCGGCAGATCTGTTGCTGCTCACCAAGCCCTATGTGATTTTCGGGTTCGGACCAAAGGGTTCGGGCGGCACGCACCACGGGACACATCACACGTACGATCGCGAAGTGCCGCTGCTGTTTTTTGGTCAGGGGGTGGGGCACTTCGAGCAGCCACAGCCAGTGAGTCAGCTGCAAGTAGCCCCCACGTTGGCGCGGTTGTTGGCCGTTCCTGCACCTCGGGATGCACGAGACACCGCGCTCGACCTAACGTCCCGACCCGCGACGCGCTAGTTGAGATCTGCTCGTTCGGCGCTGCGCTCAGTCGTCAGCGTGCCACTGGTGGGAGGAGTGGAGAGGTCAGCGGCTGGAGCTTCACTCCGACTCACACGCGGCCGCTGGCTTCGCGCTTTGGCGCGCTCGACCAACATCGTCAGCTCGTCGAGCGTGACGCCCAAGCGAGCGGCGGTTTGTTTGGCGAGGGACGTCTTTGCGACCCCAGGCTCGAACTCGAAAGTTGGCGTTTCGTTTGCGTCGAGCCTGACTTTGAGGAAGGTCAGGTTGGGAACCGACTCGGTTTCCTGCAGGCGCTGGGCGAACTTGAGAAAATGGGTCGTCAGCCACAGCGTCGGCTGCAACTGTCCGAGCAGACCGATCACCAATCGAAAAATCTCTTCACCCTCGCTGGGGTTGGTGCCCGAGCACAGCTCATCGATCACGACCATGTCGCCCACGTTGATGCGTTCGAACAAGCGACGGATCCGCAGCAACTCCATGCCCAAGCGGCCCTCTTCTTGGTCGGCACGTACGTCGTCCAACAGCGAAACGAACATACCGTTCGTCCACGAGAGCTTGGCGCGGCGTGCGGGCACCATCAAGCCCGCTTGCCCAAGCAGTTGGGCCAGCGCGACCGACTGCAGTAGCCGAGTTTTTCCACCCGAGTTGGGGCCCGTGAGGATGACCATCGCGCGTGGAGGGGCTTTGACGTCACACGGGTGAACGGAGACCCCCTGCGCCAACAGGAAGGGGTTGTAGAGCCCCTCGAGCTCGAGCGCCGCGTGCTCATCCGACACTAACTCAGGAAAGCTGGGCTCGAGCTGCGCTAGACGGGCTTGGTCGGCGAAGCCCAGCCCCGCGAGATAGAATTCCACGTCTCCCAGCAGTTGAAACAGCCAGAGCACGTGGGGCTTGATGGCGTCGAACACCTGGTCCATCAACTGGGTGAGCAGCTCATAGCGAGTGACGCGGTAGCCGCGCATCATCATGCTGAAGCGGCGCCACAGTTCGGCGAACCAGCTGCGATAGAAACGGCTGCCCGCGTTCTCTCGATATCCGACCACTTCGAACCCGCGGACGCTGCCTTCCAAGCCGAGGCGCAGACGAATGTCCACGGTCGCGAGGTGGCTCTCGTACTCCAGCAACTCGGCGAGTTTCTCGTACTCATCGCTGCTGGTGATCGCTCGGCCGCGCTCTCTGAGACGTCCGAGCCCGCTGGTCGCACCCTGGAACGACTCAGCCATGCTACGGAAGATGTCGGCGAGGCACCTGAGAATGTCCAGCCGCCTGACGTTCTGATCGACGCGCGTTCCGTAGTCTCCAGCGCTCAAAGTAGAACGCAGCTGCCGCAACTGGACGTACAGGCCTTCGAACTCGCGCCGATGTGCCGCGCTGGCCATGAGCTCTCGCAGCAGCGCTTGGCGGAACTGGGTCTCCCGAATCTCACTGGGAGGATTCGTCAGCACGCGCCGCAAGTAACCGAGGCAAGGCTCGTACTTGGTGCCCGCGACGCGAATGGGCACGCATTCCTTTACCAACTGATCGACGAAGAGATCTTCGGCGAAACAATCTGGTTGAAACGACGTCGCACCACAGCCACTGTTTTCCAGCACGCGCTCGAATGCGTTGTTGGTGTCCCCCGCGGAGAAAGCGAACACCAGCGCCCGCTCGATGATGGGGATGGAGACGCGGATCTGAGGCGTTTCGTACAGCAGGTCGATCGCGTCGTTCACGCTTTGGTTTTGGCGCGACAGCCCCAAAGATACAAGCGCCCTACAGTCTCAGGAATTTTTCAGCGCCGAATTGTTGGCCTGGGGCGCGCTTTGCCCGCGGTGTCAGTCCCGCCCCAGTGCGGGAGCGAAGCCTACCGCTTCGAAGACCTTGGCCAGAGTCTTGGACGCCCGCTGTCGGGCCCGCGTTGCGCCAACCTGAAGGAGTCGGTCGAGCTCGGCGCGGTCGTCCATCAGCCGAGCGGCTTCGTCGCGGACAGGAGCGATGGCGTTCACTACGACATCGGCGGTGTCGACCTTCAGGTGCCCGTACATTTTTCCCGCGTAGCGCGCGACGAGCGCCTCAGGCTGCTCACCCAACAGTGCGCACTGAATGTCGATCAGATTCCTGATCCCGGGTTTGTCATCGTCATAGGTTACTTCAGTGCCCGAGTCGGTGACGGCGCTCTTGATCTTTTTCTGAATCTGCTTGTCCGTGTCGGTCAAGAACACCGTCGCCTTGGGGTCTGGGTCGCTCTTGCTCATCTTCTTGGTCGGATCTTGCAGACTCATGACCCGCGCGCCGATTTTCGGAATGAATGGCTCTGGGACCTTGAACAGGGTTTGCCCATAGGCGTTGTTCATGCGCTGCGCCAAATCACGCGTGAGCTCCACGTGCTGCTTCTGATCTTCGCCGACGGGGATCAGATCCGCCTGATACAACAAGATGTCAGCTGCCATCAGCGTGGGGTAGACGAAGAGCCCGGCGGGGATGTGCGTGCCCTGTTTCTGCGACTTGTCCTTGAACTGCGTCATGCGACTGAGCTCACCCATCGTGCTGTTGCACGTCAGTACCCAGGCGAGTTCCGCGTGCTGTGGCACGTGGGACTGCAGAAACAACGTACAGTGCGTCGGATCGAGACCTGCCGCGATGAAGGTCGCCATCAGGCGATAGCTGTTCTCTCGAAGCTGTGCTGGATCCTGCCGCAACGTGATGGCGTGTAAGTCGACGGCGAAGAAGATGCTGTCGTAGTCGGCTTGATAGCGCGTCCAGTTGCGCATGGCACCGACGAAGTTTCCCAGGGTCATGGGGTTCGTGGGCTGCACTGCCGACAGCATCGTCTTCTTCGCTTGACTCATGTGACTGCTATAGTCGGAAGTGGCGTTTACGTGAACCGAGTTGGCGACGGAGACTTTCGCCACGGCCTGCGAGCGTGCCTCGGGAGACGCTCAGAAGACTGAGTCGACTGGTGCTCAACGTGACGCCGAAGACGGTGGGCGTTGCATCCGCGGCAGCAGGTGCAGGACACCGAACAGCATGATCTGCGCGAAGTCGGTCGCCCACGGGCCCCGTCCGCGCAGCCACCGAAGGAACATCAGCCCCTGCAGAAAATGCATCGACAGCAGCATCGGAGCGGAGAGGGCGATGATCGCATCGAACGTGCTGGGATCCGACGCCAGACTGGCTCGTACGACCCACGCCCAGTACACGGCAACCAGTACTTTGAGGATGATGATGACCCGGCGACTGAACTTCGGCATGTGAACTACTCCGCAAAGGCAGTGCGGCACTTCCAACACACTTGGAAGTTCCCGGGGCTCGTCTCGCCGCAGGAGGCACATCGTCTGTCGGGACCCGGGTCCTGTCGTCGAGCGCGTTCGAACGCGAGAACCAGCTCTCGTGCGTTTGCCCACTGCGCGTCGTCGACAACGCACACGACTGGGTGTGTCGAGACGGGCAGCTCCCCCAAGGCCCCCTGCAAATGCTCGTTTCGCACGAACGTGCGGATACCCTCGTCCGTCAGGCGGTCGACGAGCATCTGGGCTTCGTGCAGGCTGCCCGCTTGGTACACGTCGCGCATGTTGGAGCGGGAGTGTGTTCAGTCGGACGCGGAATGCAAGCCAGTACTGGCCCGGAACCCAGCGTTGCGCGGTACCCACGGATTCAGTTCGGGTTTTCTGCGCGGTGCTCGCCCGACAGGTTCACCTCTTCGGGCCACACCGCGTCCCGTGGGGGGAAGCCAGGGCGACCGAATAGGTAGCCTTGAGCGTAATTCGTGCCTGCCGCGATCACCGCTCGTAGCTCTTCAGGGGTTTCGACACCCTCGGACACGACGGTTGCACCGAGCGCCTGACACTCGTCCACCAGCTTGGCGAGTCGCAGCTGACGAAACGGATCCTGGTTCACGTTTCGCACCAAGCTCATGTCCAGCTTCACGACGTCGGGCCGTAGCTCCAACACACGTTTCATGTCGGCGTGTCCCGCCCCGAAGTCGTCGACGACGATCCTGGCATCGCAACGCGAGCGCAGCTCGGAGAGCACGTTCGTGCAGATGTCGAAGTACTTGAACGCGGCGGCCTCCGTGATCTCGACGAAGACCTCACTATCGTGAAGGAAGAGTGGATCAGTCGGCTGCACCAACCAGCGCTGGCTGACTTCCTGCGGGTGAACGTTGACGAAGACGCGCTGCCGTCCGCAATGTTGGAACAGGACGTTGCGAATCACGCGGCCCAAGCGACCACAGGCTTCTTCTTTCTCGGCTTGTTCGAACAGTACGAGGGGGGACTTGAAGCGCGGGAGTTTGCAGCGCGCCAGCGCCTCGTAAGCGAAGGTTTTTGCGGTAGTCACGTCGACGATCGGCTGAAACGCGATCTCCATGTCGCTCTCGCGCACGACACGTACACTGTTGGCCTCTGGTGAGTGAAGCCCAGTCGTCGTCCAGCGAATGCGACGCCGTCCATTCATTATCGATTGAGTATTACGCTTGTCTGCGCCCTTGTGCAGTGCATAGGTCCAGTGTTTTCCCCGGGAGGCGGTCACGCGTTCTGCGCACGATGTGGGTTAATGGAGCTGATTGGTGCAACTCCCAACCTGAGCGTCACTCGTTGCGAAACGTTACCAGCGCTCGAGGTTGCACAAACGCAATGCGAGCCCTGCGTGCGTAGCTGCAAGCGTGCGCAACCACAGGACGGTAGGCTTCGAATAGGGGCGTTTCGGAGCATCTCCCAAGCTCGCCGGCAACGGTACTGGGCGAGCCGATAGGGAACACTACCATATAGGTTGGCGGGCTTTGAGGCTCGCCGCACACGCTAGGGGCTGCGGACCAGGCCGATCACGACGTCGCCGTCGCCCAGTTTGACCGAACTGGTGTGGGCATCCGCGCTTGGCGTGCTGAAACTCAGGCTGTCGGCCAGAGTTTGCTCGCGCACGTAGTCTTGGAAGGCCGAGATCGCGTCGCGCGCCTGGCCGTGGGCTTGCAGCGTCAAGACGATGTGATCGGAGATGTTCAGATCGGCGTCCTTGCGTGCTTGCTGAATCGAACGAACGGCGTCTCGCGCGATCCCCTCCTGCTCCAGTTCGGGGGTCACGGCAGTATCCAGTACTGCGACGGCATCGTTACTCGACAGCGCCTGGCTGGCGACGCCGTCTTTGCTCTGCAAGCGCATCGAAAACTCGCCGGGCTCGAGGGTGACGGGACCAACCCGCGCTTTGCCATCTTGCAACAACTGCCAGTCGCCCGACTTCGAAGCAGTCATGGCGGCTTTCATGTTCGAGCCGAGTTTCTTGCCCACCACTCGCGCGTTCACTTGCAGCTGGAAGGTTCCGAATTGCTCGACGTCGCTCGTGAGCTCGACGTGTTTGACGTTGACCTCGTCACGAATGAGATCGATGTAGGGTCGCAACGACTCGACGCCCTCGCCCGCAACCGTCAGCCGCGCCAGTGGTAGACGTGTGCGCAGCTTGTGAGCGTCGCGCAACGACAGCGCGACCGAGCATACGTCGCGCGCGCGATCCATCGCCGCCACCAGCTCGTCGTCGTTCGGGAGCACCGCGCTGCTGGGCCAGTCTTGCAGGTGCACACTACGCTCGCCCGTGAGCCCGCGGAACACGGCTTCCGAGAGCAATGGAAGCAAAGGTGCGCTGACCTTGGCGACGCTGAGCAGGACACTGTAGAGCGTGTCGTACGCGTCTTGTTTGTCCTGGTCGTGTTCCCCGCGCCAGAAGCGGCTGCGGCTGCGACGGATGTACCAGTTGTTCATGGCGTCGAGGAACGACGAGACGTGAGCGCACGCCCCCGCGATGTCGTAACCGTCCATGCTCGAGGTGACGCGCTCCACGAGCTGCTGCGTCTTGGCCAGGATGTAGCGGTCGAGCAGCTGTGTGCTGTCGGTTCGGAAGCGGGCGCGTACGCCATCGGAGTTGGCGTACAGCGTGAAGAAGTAATACGCGTTGTAGACGGGGTTGAGCACCAACCGCATCACGTCTTTGATGCCCGCGCCCTCGCGGTCGATTTGTAGATCGCCTCCGCGCAAGATCGCCGAGGACATCAAGAACCAACGCAGGGCGTCGGAGCCGTACGTTTCGCACATCTCCATCGGGTCGGGGTAGTTGCGCAGCTTTTTGCTCAGCTTCTGCGCGTTTTCGTCGAGCACGATGCCGTGGCAGATGCAGTTGGTGAACGGTGGCTTGTCGAACAACGCGGTGGCGAGCACCATCAGCGTGTAAAACCAGCCCCGCGTCTGCCCGATGTATTCGACGATGAAGTCCGCGGGGAAGTGGTGTTCGAACCACTCCTTGTTCTCGAACGGGTAGTGAACCTGAGCGAACGGCATCGAGCCCGATTCGAACCAGCAGTCCAGCACCTCGGGCACGCGGCGCATCGTGCTCATACCGCTCGGATCGTCGGGGTTGGGGCGCGTCAAGTTGTCGACCGTGGGGCGGTGTAGATCCGTCAAGCGCACGCCAAAGTCGCGCTCCAACTCGTCGAGGCTGCCGTACACGTCGATGCGTGGATACTTCGGATCGTCGCTCTTCCAAACGGCGATGGGCGCGCCCCAAAAACGATTGCGCGAAATGGACCAGTCGCGGGCCCCTTGCAGCCACTTGCCGAACTGTCCGTCACGGATGCGTTCGGGGATCCAGTTGATCTGCTGGTTGAGCTCGACCATGCGGTCGCGGAAACTCGTCACCTGCACGTACCACGAGCTCACGGCCTTGTAGATCAGCGGTTGATCCGTTCGCCAGCAGTGCGGGTAGTTGTGATCGTACGTGGTGTGCTTGAACAAGATGCCGCGCTCTTTGAGGCGCGCGATCACCGACTTGTTGGCGTCGAGCACCAGCCTGCCCTGCCAATCGGGTACTTCCGACGTGAAGCAGCCTTTTTCGTCTACGGGGCAAACCAGAGGGATGCCGTGTTGCTCGCAGACGCGTTGGTCGTCTTCACCGAAGCCAGGTGCTAAATGAACGGTTCCCGTACCCTCTTCGGTGTCGACGAAGTCGGCCGCGAGTATCACGAAGCTCTTCGGGTTGTTCGCAAAGTAGTCGAACATCGGCGTGTAGCCGCGCCCAACGAGTTCGGCCCCTTTGAGCGAACCGACCTTGTTCGCCTTGGCAAACTCCTTGGCGTAACTCTTGGCGACTGTGGCATCGCCTACTAGCAAGAACTCGCCGTCGAGTTCGTAGATCGAATAGTCGATGTCCGCGCCGACCGCGAGCGCCAGGTTACTCGGGAGAGTCCACGGAGTCGTCGTCCAAACCAGGATCGATAGCGGCCCCGGATCGCCGTCGCGTGGGCTCAGCGCAAAACGCACCGTGACGGCCGGGTCCTGACGAGGTCGGTAGGAGTTGTCCATCCGAATCTCGAAGTTCGACAGTGGGGTTTCGGCCGCCCACGAGTACGGCATCACGCGATGCCCTTCGTAGATCAGTCCCTTGTCCCACAGCTGTTTGAACGCCCACATGACGCTCTCCATGTAGGAGAGGTCCATCGTCTTGTAGTCGTGTTCGAAGTCGACCCAGCGCGCCTGACGAGTGACGTAGTTCTGCCATTCACCTGCGTAGGTCAGTACACTCTTCTTGCAGAACGCGTTGAACTTGTCGATGCCGTACGCTTCGATGGCCGCCCGCCCCGAGATGGATAGCTCCTTCTCTGCGTGCATTTCAGCTGGTAACCCGTGGCAGTCCCAACCGAAGCGCCGCTCCACTCGTTTGCCGCGCATCGTCATATAGCGAGGCACGACGTCTTTGACGTAGCCCGTCAGCAAATGCCCGTAGTGGGGAAGGCCGTTGGCAAAAGGCGGCCCGTCGTAGAACACGTACTCGTTGTCGCCGTCTTCACCCGCGTCACGCCCCTGCACGGACGCTGCGAAGGTGTCGTCAGTCTTCCAGAACTCGAGAATCTCGCGCTCGAGGGCGGGGAAGTCCGGGGTGGCGCTGACGTCGGGGTAGTGCTTGGGCATCGTTGAGCTCGTGAGGTCGCGAGGGACGCAGGGCTCGGCGGCCCGCGCGGGGTTGGGTCCGGGACCGTAGTGCCCCGCTGCCGAAGTGACAATCGCTGGGCGCCCCCCAACTGCGCCGAACTCGCGCCACGTGAGGGAAGTACGAGCCGCGTGTCGAAACACCCTTCGGCCGCTAGTCCGGGCGCCGCGAGGGCTCAGAACCTGTGGCTGAGGACCTGTTTCTCGTCAGCTTCGATGGTGACGATCTGCCGATGCGTTCCGTGCCTTGGGTGCTCCAGCTTGACTTCATGAGCACCCGCACTGATCGACAGCGCCAGCTGTGGGGTGTGCCCAACGCGCCTGCCATCGATGAAGACTGTGCTTGCGGGGATCGAATTGACGGCGAGCGTGCCACGAGTGCCGGGCGCTGGGGGGGAGGTCGCTGGTGGGGCCGACTCTTGCTTGGCCGACTCCTGCGCCGTTTCCTCGTCGAGTGAGGTCGTGGTGATGGCCCGCTCATTGTTGTCGTCGCTCGGAAGATCCTCGAAACGCACGGCTTGCGTCAGCCCCGCTGCGTTTGGGTACGAGTTGGGCCCGGTGAGAGTCGGCTCCAGGGATCCATGCTCGCTCGGGAACGCGGGCTCTGCGACATCATCAACGGCGGCGATCGCGGGGGTTGCACCACTCACCGTCGAGGCGCCCGTCCACAGCTGTCCCAACAGCAACACGCACCCGCAGACTGCAACGAAGACCGCTATCAGCGTAGCTGGGCCATAGCGCTTGGGAGGTGTGGCGGGCAGCGTCGTCCCCGCAGACGCCGTGATCGCAGGTGGCGCCGCCAGGGGTTCAATCAACGGTTCGTGGCTGAGATCCCGACCATCCGCAAGCGGAGCGGAGTCGCTGGCAGGCTCTAGTAGGCTGGCGAACGAACCGTCGGGATCCTCCAGCTCATCAATGGGTCTGGCCCTCGGCGGGGTGACGTTCAGAGCGTCGCTCGCGATGTCCTTGGCGCTCGTCTCGCGCTTGCTACTGGGCTGGGGCTCGCCCGCTGAGCGGTAGGGATCTTCGTCGAACTCCAGCGTCCGATCGTTGGCGGGCTCTGGTTGGGGGTTTCTATCGCCCGAAAGCAATCCAGCCGCCAGCGCTGCGGGCGGTTCAGAGAACGGGTCGTTCGTGTCGTCCGCATGCACGCGTTCGGGGTAGATCGCGTCGCGTTCGTCGACCTCCCCACGGTCAGCCCGCGCCTCGGGACTGGCTAGCACCTCGGGTTCAGCCTCGCCGCGAGCAGGCTTGGTCCCGTTTACCTCGGTCAGTGATTCGAGCCAGCTCGAATCGGAGCGCGTGGCTGGCGTCGAAGCAGCTTCTCCGAAAGCCCCAGGTAGTGGCACCCGGAAACCTGGTGCAGACGGGAGCCGAACGACGCCCGGGCCCTCGTTGCTGGCGCGCGACAGCTCACGCACGTAGCTCTCTTTGCTCACGCGTTCCTTGTTCGAGTCGTCTTCTTTCTTCGTGGAGGCTGCAGCGTCGTTGGTGAACGCAAGTTTTGCGACCCCGGGATTTCTTGCGGATCCAGTCGCGACTCCCGATGCGCGGTCGACCTGCGTTGCTGCAGTCGTCGGTGCGCGCAGCAAGTCTGCGGCGATCGTCGCGCCGAACGTCGAGGAGCGACGCGCCGAGGATTTGTCCTGGCGGGGGCTCGAGGGGTTGGAAGTTGCCATTGGGTTAACCGCCTATTCGAAGGGGGTAGTGGGCGCGGGCATGCGCCGCCGAGCTCTTCGGTCAGATTCGATTTTCGCGGGCGCGAACATACCACGCACACATTGAAGGTGCTTGTGTGCGTCGCGTCACGAAGGCTCGCGTGGCCGGCAACTCGACTGGCTACACCCAGACTGTAGCCCCGGCGGCCGAATCGTCTGGAGGTGGTTGATTTCGCCTCAGTTTGTCGCGCTGCGGAGGGATTCGATCGCGCTCTGGATGGCCGCGTCGTCGAGTTCGTCCGCAGCGGCGCGAACCACACGATCCACGCTGGCGGGTGTTCCAAAGTAGTCCTGCTGGCAGCGCAGGTGCACGAAACCGATCGGGTCGAAACGTCCGTCCTGAAAGATGTCCAACGCGAGCCGTAGGCCGCCCTTGTCGATCGTCTCGCGACACTGGCGACAGCGGGCGCGTCCTGAGGGAGCAGCCTCGAGTCGCGACAGGCGCGTCAAGCGTGGGTGCTCCACTCCGTGTTCGGCCGTGGCCAGCAACTCGGCGTGGGCGATTGCAAGCTGCTCGTCGTTGCTCACCACGGCCACGAAGGTTTCTGGCCTGCGGTAGGCTCCGCACTCCAGGTGAAACCAGTATGTGGCTTCGCCCTCACCGAACGGGTTTGGGTGTTGGTCCCCGAGGCGTAACGTGCCCTTGGCTATCGTTTTGCCGCAGGCACGGCATTTCGAGCGACCGCTGCTGGCTGCTTCGATGACGCCCTTGGGCTCAATTTCGCCTTCTTCTTCCGTTGCCATCTCGACCTCCAAAACGTCGAAGCGGTGGGGGACTGACCGCGGACCATAGCGCAACCGCGCGCAGCAGTGCAGACCGCTGAGGCGTCCACTCGTAGCGCCTTGAGCTTTTCTGATGACGTGGCTGCCTTCACTCGGCAGGTCAGCACTACCGAAAGTCCGTCTTGCATCTACGGCAGGGCCCAAATATCACGCACACCGTGTACGGCTTTCTTCGCTCACTGCTGTTCCTGCTCCCCGCAGAGAACGCTCACCACGTTGGGTTTTGGATGTTGCGCTGGTTGGTGAGAGTGCCGCTCCTCGGCGCTTGGCTGCGGGCGCGTTGCCGCTGTTCAGATCCGCGACTGCGGGTGTCGGCGATGGGGCTCGATTTCGCCAGCCCGATCGGCCTCGCGGCGGGCTTCGACAAGGACGCACGTGGCTACGACGCGCTTTCGGACCTGGGTTTCGGGTTCGTCGAAGTCGGCACGGTGACGGCGCAACCACAGCCCGGTAACCCGAAGCCGCGCCTGTTTCGCTTGCCCAAAGACCGCGCGATCGTCAATCGCATGGGTTTCAACAACAGCGGTGCCGAAGACATGCGGTCGAGACTGCTCGGTCCGCGTCGGGCCGTGGTCGGAGTGAACATCGGGAAGACGAAGATCGTCCCCGCAGAAGAAGCTGCTGCAGACTACGAACGCAGCGCACGCCTGCTCGCGCCACACGCGGACTACATGGTCGTCAACGTGAGTTCGCCCAACACGCCGGGTCTCCGCGACTTGCAGGCCGTGGATAGCCTGCGCCCGATTTTGCAAGTGGTGCGCCGCGCGATCGCGGATGGGAGCGCCGATCGTACCATTCCGCTGCTCGTCAAGATCGCGCCTGATCTGTCGGACGAAGACGTGGACGCGGTTGCCGATCTCGCGCTGGAAGTAGGCCTCGACGGGATCATCGCCACCAACACGACGATAGCTCGTTCAGGTTTGAACAGCAGCGACGCCGAGGTGGCGGCCTGCGGCGCTGGCGGCTTGTCGGGGGCGCCAGTGGCGGAGCGTTCACTTGCGGTGCTCCAGCGGCTACGCGCCCGGGTCGGCGATCGCTTGACAGTGATCTCCGTCGGTGGAATCGAGACCGCAAGCCAAGTCTTCGAGCGACTGCAGGCGGGCGCCAACCTGGTGCAGCTCTACACGGGCTTCATCTATGGTGGCCCTCTGCTCGTTGCGCGAATGCACCGAGAACTCGCTGCGCTACTCGAACGAAGCGGCAAGCAGTCGCTCGCCGAGCTGTACGTTCCCCCGCCGACTAGGTGAGTGCGCAGCATGCTCGCGAGACTCAGCCATGGACGCCACTGGCGTGTGCAGCCGTCTGCGCTACATCGTCCGGGCGAAGCCGCGTCATGCTTGCGCAATGGGCTGTCATGAACTTCGACATTCGTCCCGCAAGGCCCAACGAAGGGCACTTGCTCTGGCAGCTTGCCATGCGCGCCAAGGCAGCCTGGGGTTATGATCGACAGTTCATGGACGCGTGCGCTGACGAGCTGTTTCCGTCGGATCTCTCATTGGCGGGGGTAGCTCAGCTCAGCCATGCGCGCGACGAGGTTGAGGCAACCCCGCCGCTGTTGGGGTTCTACACGCTCGAGGTGTACGAAGAAGCGCACGAACTCTCACGAGCGGGAGCGAGTGTCGGGCGAGCGATCGAGCTCGGGCATCTGTTCATCGAACCGAGTCATTGGCGCAGAGGGGTTGGGCGCGCGCTCATGAGGCACGCCGCCGCAACTGCGCTGGACCGCGGCTACTCCAGGCTGATCATCCAAGGGGATCCCAACGCCGCGAACTTCTACGTCACCTGTGGCGCGCGTCGTGTGGGTACGAGACCATCCCACAGCATCGTCGGGCGCGTGCTCCCCTTGTTCGAGCTGGAGTTGACTCCCGCATCACTCGGTTCGTAGCTAGCAGATACAATTGTCGGTGGTGGCGCGATAGCGTGTGGTAGCGTCGCGGCTGTCGAGACGGAAAGACAGCTGGAGGTGTTCATGCATCGGATTGAGTGCTTGGTCGTTTGTGGGGTGCTGATGAGCGGTGGGGTGTTGGTAAATGGCTGCGGGAGCAGTCCACCAGCGGAGTCGCCCGACCCGTCTAGCGGTTCCGACCTGACGTCAGAGCCTGCTGCGGAGCAGGTGAACGACGCTGAGCCCACGGAGGCGACCGACGCATCTAGCGCGCAGACGGCGTCAGCTGACGAATCCAGCGACGAAGGGGAGAACACCTTCAAGCTGCGCGATTCCGATACTGCAAGAGACGCCCGAGGCGTTGCGGAATCGAAGATCAAACCGAGCAAGACCGAAGCCGCGATGCGTTTTTTCGTCGTCGACAAGGACAAGGGTCCGATCGAGGGAATTGTCATCTCGCTGACGTCACCAGACGGCAAGGTGTATTACACCGAGGAGTCCGACGCGAAAGGATACGCCGAAGTGCTCGTTCCCGTCGGGCAGAAGTACGACTTGGTCTACCTGAGCTTGGGTCGCAAAGACATCGCAGCCAGCGTGCCCGTGTCGGACGAAGCGAACCAAAACATCAAGCTGACGTTGCGCTACAAGCGCAACGTCGAAGAGCAAGAGCCCACGCCGCGCTTCGTCCTAAAAGGGGTGAACTTCGATACGGGCAAGGCGACGATTCGCCCCGAGTCGTTTCCGCGGCTCGATCGCGTCGTGGAGTACATGGCCCACAAGAAAAAGGCCCGCATCGAGATCTCGGGGCACACCGACGACGTGGGTAAACCCAAAGCCAACCAGGATCTGTCCCAGCGCCGAGCCGACGCGTGTAAGACCTACATCGTGTCGAAGGGCATCGACGCGAGCCGCATAGAGGCAGTCGGCTTTGGCGACGCGCGCCCGATCGCGCCGAACGATTCCGAAGAAGGCCGGCAGCTCAATCGCCGCATCGAAGCACGCGAGCTGTGACTCGACAGGAGCGGAAGCACCATCATGGAGTTTCGGATCCTAGACCTCTCGTCGGATGACGACTTTGCGATCTTCCAGCGCCAAAGCGGCAAGCTGTACACCGAGCTGTTCGGTGCGGCGTTCGTGCCGTCAGCGTCAGCGTACGCGAGCGTACGCGAGCAGGCGCGCGTCGCCGCGACGCCCAACTGGTGTTTCGTCGGCGAATCGGCAACCGACGACGAGCCCGTTGCATTCTTCACGCTGGCAGAGTCGTTTGCGTTGTTTGCTGGGGGGCGATACCTGATTCTCGGCGAGCTGTGGGTTCATCCCGCGCACAGAAGCCGTGGTGTTGGTGAGGCGGTCGTGGAGTTCTGCCGAGGGTTCTGCCGCGAGCGTGGATATCGCAGAGTCGACGTCACTGCGCCCCCAGATCCCAAGTGGGATCGCTCGTTCCAGTTTTACGTCAAACGAGGTTTCAGTCCCACGGGTCGCAAACTGAAGCTGATGATTTCCGAAACGTGAGCGTGCTCATTACAATGCTCAATCGCCTCCGCCGATGTCGAACCAGTCGCTCGGGCGCGCGCGCTCTTTGCAGTACACACACAACGTGCGATCGTGTTCGTTGGTCCTCAGGTGTTGGGTGAGCCCACAACACTCGCAACGACCATTGACTAGAAGTTTCTCGGAGCTGGGCCAAAACTCGAGCAAGTCGCCCCGCGTGATGATGCCCACGGGACGCCCCTCGTGCACGACGACTACGGAGCCCACGCTGCGCTCTCCCATTACAACCGCTGCCCGTTGGGCGTCGCTCTCGGCGTCCAAGGTGACCGCGGGCGCGTTCATGACGTCCCTGATCAAAGACGTGGGGCGCGCGCTTCGCAGATCGCACGTGCAGACGAGTCCGACGAGATGGGCGTCGTCCAGTACTGGTAGGTGATGAACGTCATGGTTTCTGGCGTGTTCGAGTGCTTCACGAACGGTGTGCTCTGCACTCGCGGTGATGGGCGAACCGCTCATCAGATCTCGTAGTGGTTGTCTGCTTGGTCTCGTCATGCTCGTCATGTGTTCCTCTGCACGCGTGACCATGCAACTTGCGATCCATGGCGAAATAGCCCAGTAAATGCGTTGGACCGGCCACTGTATTGGGTCGATGTTGCGCAGCACCCGCAAGCCTGCCACGCCGCTGCAGTTCGGGCGCAGTGTGAAACCCAGTCACAGTCGAAGTGTGCTCGAAGCTCACGGGATGTCGCCATTGCCATTTCCGGACCATGTTGCTTCGCACGTTTGGGCGGCGTGCGCCTCAAAAACGATTGGTATGTGCGTTGCATTAACGTGGCAAAATGGTCGTCAGGAGTCGTTGCACGTCGTACGTGCTCGTTGGTATGGTGTTCGCTACTCCTGCGGCACACGGCGGGAAAATTGATGACGCGGGCTCCGCTGCGCGAGGAGACTCGTCGACGCGAGACGTTCCTCGCAAACCACACGAAGACAGCGGCGAGAGCTCGAGCAGTGAATGTGGCGAGGCATGCTTCGAACTCGTACGCGTCGTGGTTTTGGCTCCGTGGAGCATTCCGCGCGAGCTACTCGGACCGCACGAGCACACCAGCTACCTCTATGCGGACTACCCGTATCGGGGTTCGAGTCGCAGTCTGATTCACTTCGAACGTCCATCGGCGTCCCACTCGTTCTTGGAACCAGAGAGTCACGACGACGCACGCAGCGAGCAAACTCAGCGTTTTGCGGCCCAAGTGGACATCGAGGCAGGCACGGCGTTCGATCTGCACCGTGCGGGGTTTGGACTGCGGCTGATGTTGCCGATACCTGTCGAACTCGATGCCCGCTGGCTTGGACTCTGGGAACCACAGCAAGGATCAGACGACTACGCAGCGTTTGGGCACGAACACGTCACCTGGCGTTTCGCTCAGAGCGGGAGCGTGCAGTTCCGAAGTGGCGTTGGCTTACAACACTTCATCGAGAACTCGCCGTCGGACGAGCAAGAGCCGTTTCCGAACGAACCTGGCGCATCGCTCGAGCCAGGACTCACGTCACCTCAGGTGCATCACGTCGGGGGCGATTTCTTCTACGGGTTCGAAGCGCTAGTGGGGGATCCGCTGGTGCTCAGCGGTCAACTGCACTTGGGCTGGGTTGGTCAGGCTTTCGTCTGGCAGGCGAGGACGACCCTCGGCGTGATGTTGGGACCGGTCGAGGCCTACGGGGGGTACCATCACATCGACCTCGGCGGGGTGCCGCTAGGTGGACCTGCTGCGGGGGCCAGGTTGTGGTGGTGAAAGGGATACGCCGTGGACTTGATATGAAAGCCTGGAGGGCAGTGCGGCTGAGAGGTCAAGCTTCCCTCGGCTCGGTCGGTCCAGGGAGAATCAGCTGGTAGAAGGCCAAATCGATCCAGCTGCCGAACTTGAACCCAGCGCTCACGATGGTTCCCGCTGGCTGAAACCCCAGCTGCGTGTGGAGCGTGATACTGGCTTGGTTGTCTGCAGTGATCCCGCCGATCAATGTGCGCAGCTGCGCCGCTTCGGCGCGCTCTATCAGAGCGCTCAGCAGTTTGCGACCGACGCCCCGTCCACGGTGCGCTCGATCGACGTAGACGCAGTGTTCTGCGCTGTACTGGTAGGCCTGCCATGGGCGAAACGGCCCGTAGCTCGCGAACCCCAAGAGCGCACCCGCATGATCGACCAGCCCCAGCAGCGGCAAACCCTGTCGTCGCTTGTCTTCCACCCAAGCCTCGACCCGCTCGACTGAGCGCGGGTGGTAATCCCAAAGTGCGGTGCTGTGGGCAATGACTTCGTTGAAGATCGTGCGGATCGGTTCGACGTGCTGCGTACTGCAGTCAATCAATTGCGTTGGGCGGGTCACGGTCAGCAGACGTGAGGCTGGCACAAGCGCGTCTCCGTGAAAAGTCTCAGCGAGACCTTCCGCAGTGGTGACGCAGGCCCTACGCTTGCAGTCATCGTGATGGCGCACCGCAACGAACGACCGATGACCGTCGCTGCGCTATCCCAGCAATTGACGGATCTCGGCGTGCGACGTGGCGGCGTGCTGGTCGTTCACACGGCGTTTTCCAAAGTTGGCAGCGTGGAGCGAGGGCCCCACGGCTTGATCGCCGCGCTACAAGCTGCCGTTGGGCCCGAGGGAACGCTGGTGATGCCGAGTTTGAGCCAGGACGACGACGCGGTGTTCGATCCACCCACCACGCCTTGCCGTTGGATGGGCATCGTTGCGGACACGTTCTGGCGGATTCCAGGTGTCTTGCGCAGTGACAGTCCCCACGCGTTTGCTGCTCGGGGCGCCCACGCGGAATCGATCACCGCGCCGCATCCGCCTTTTCCTCCACACGGTCATCAGAGCCCGGTCGGGCGCGTGTTCGACTTGGACGGTCAGGTATTGCTGATTGGCGTCGGTCACGACTGCAACACCACCATTCACCTCGCGGAGTCGCTCGCAAGCGTGCCCTACGGGCTGTCGACCTACGTGACCGTCGTGCAAGATGGTCGAGTGCAACGAGTTCACTACCGTGAAGCCGACCATTGCTGCGAAGGCTTCAGCCAGTTGGACGCCTGGCTCGACAAACGCGGCAAGCAAGTTACAGGACAGGTGGGGTTGGCCACCGCCAGACTGGCCGACAGCCGAGACATCGTCGAGTGTTCACTCGAACGACTGCGTGAGGATCCCACGGTCTTCCTTCACCCCCGCGGTCACGACGCTGAATGCGACGCCGCGAGGGCGAGCATGGACCACCAGTCCGAGGTGAAGCGTGATGAGTAGACGTTCAGGTGAAGCCCAAGCTGGAGACGCGATCGTGCTACGGGACGACGAACACCCCGTCAGTGGCGACGCGCTGCGCGAACTATTGACGAGCGCGTACGTCGGTGGTGGCTTCACGGAGCCTGACGTGGCTGCGGCTGCGTTTGCTCCCGACGCCGTACGAGCGCGAGGGCGGCTGTCGTACGTCGCTTCTGCGGCGGGCGAACCGCTAGCCACACTCGTGATCGTCCGTCCGGAATCTCCCGCGGTCAGGTTGGCGAAGGCGTGCGAGGCGGAGTTGCACCTGTTGGCAACCGCACCCAGTGAGCGGAACAGAGGCCTGGCGTCTACGTTAATCCGCGTCGCCCTCGACGAGCTTCGCCGGGATGGCTGCGTGCGAGTTTGGCTCTGGACGCAACCCCCCATGGTTGCCGCGCAGCGGCTGTACTCGTCGTTTGGTTTCAACCGCTATCCCGACTTCGACTTCGAACGTGGTGGGCGATCGTTTCTCGTCTATCAGCTCTCGCTGTGAACGGTTCCCGTTGCGAATCGCCCGCTCGTACGCGGCAGGGGCTAGGGACTCGGCAACGCAACGTCCGTAAACGATGAGCGCCGCTGAAGGTCACCCGTCCCGAGTTGCCCTGCTTCGTTTTCACCCGCGCAGCGCACCGCGCCTGACCTGCTCAGTGCACAAGTATGAAAACGCGCGACGCTGACACTCTCGTAGCCATCACCGATCAGGGCAGGTGAGTACTCGACGTCGATGGAACCTGTCCCGAGCTGCCCCTCGATCGCGCGCCCCCAGCACCAGAGCTCCCCCTCACTGATGCCACAAGTGTGAAAGGTATCCGTGCTCACGAAGTCCCAGGTCGGGCTCTCCACTGACGCAGGGGTTGTCGTCTGGTCGATCCCAGGGATCCCGAACGGCGCGCCGTCGCCGGCTGCCGAACCCGAGTTGACGCCCCAACACCAGAGTAAACCCGAAACGTCGAGCGCGCAGCTGTGGTTCTGTCCAGCCGCCGCCTGAACCCAATCCGAACGACTCGAGTCGATGCGCGTGGGCTCACGGATCTGGACGCTGACGTCGGTCGACAACTGTTGGTTGCTGTTGCGTCCCCAACACCACGAGCTGCCGTCGTTTCTGACGCCGCAGGTGTGTCCGTCGCCCAGACTCACGTCGATCCATTCGCCAGCGACCTGCATGGGGCTCAAGCCATCGGCGGCGCGGTCGTCGTCCGCGGGGTACGCGTCGTTCTGCCCCAGGTTACCCTCGAAGTTCTTACCCCAACAGTACAACCTCGAGTCGTCCAGGATTGCGCAGGAGTTCTCGAAGTTACTGCGCAACACGAGCGCCGCACCAGGCAGGTCGACCTGGGAGGGCAGCGATTGCGACTGACGATTGCCTTGCCCGAGTTGTCCGCGGTCGTTGGCGCCCCAACAGAACACCCGATAGTCTGCGTCGAGTGCGCAGGTGTGATTGCGTCCCGCGTGGATCTGGCGCCAGCTCTTTCCGCCACTGACCAAGCTCGCGACTTCGCGATCCGTGGCGTCACCCAGCCCGAGCTGCCCGGATGCGTTGCCACCCCAGCAGCTCGCCACACCCGAGCGTATCGCACAGCTGTGTGAATTTCCCGCGGTTACGAAGTTGCCCAGGTCCGCGTCCGGGGGCTCGACGCTCGGCGGTGCAGCATCCGAGTCTTGGGGCGAGCCCGCGTCGACCTCTGGGGCTGGTGAGGGGGCTTCGTCGTCGGTCGTGGAACCCGCGTCGTTCTGGCTCGCCATCGGAGCGTCGCTGTCGTCCGAATTGTCGCCGCCGGGCAGCGCGTCGGCCGAGGGTTGGTCATCACTCACGTCAGTTGCGCTCTGTTCGACGGGACCCAGCACCTCACCGCGTTCGACACAGCCATTTACCCAGAGCGTGAGATTGGTGAACAGCAGCGCGCAAACATGCGCCGCGTTTCGTCGCATCGTTCGCGAACATTGCACGAGGGTCATAGTTCGAGTCCCACTCCGAGCAGCGCGCCGAGTTCCACGCCAGAGGTGCCCGTGGCGCGGTCACCTCCGTCGGTGGCCTCCACGGAGCGGACGGCCGCACCCAAAGTGATGCCCGCATCCAGCCACAGCGGGCCTGCAACGTGCCAGTCGGCGTCGAGACCCGAACGCACGCTGAGCAATGCGCCCGTAAACTCGGCGCCAGTTGCATCGTCGTTGGGCTTGCCTTGCAAGTTCACCCAGCCAAACCTAACACCCGTCGGGATCCCGAGCTGCAAGCTCTGAGTCCTGAACCACACGAGACGCAGCGCACTGGACACGCTAATCGCGCTCGATTGGATCTTGCCGCGGTCGGAGTCGACGTCGAGTCCCTGACGCAACCCCGCGCCGACGTCGAGTTGAAAGTGGGGAGAAAGTTCGAACAGCAGCGTCATGTCGGGGCCGATGTGACGTTGGCCGCCGCTGAACCACTCGAACGCCGCGCGCGGGCCGAGGCGCGGCGCGGGGCGCTCGGGGGGCGGTTTGGGCAAGTCTCGTTTCACCGCTCGCTCGACTTCGGGGGGCGGCGTTCGCTTCTCTTCGACGGAGCGTTCCAGGGCGAGTTCAGCCCAGCTCGCCCAAACGAGTTCGTCGGTGGCCAGAGCTACCGCGAAGGCGCGGCCATCAGCAGGTACCTGGGACAGGTCAACGTCGCGGGCGACACGCTTTCGAGTCAGCGTGTCGCGGATCTCGACACTGACGACCGCGGTCGTCTGCGCCTGATGACTCAGGGTCACGGATGCTACGGGATCGTGCTCAGGACCTGCGGAGCTCCGACAAACGTCAATCTCCCGTCCACGGAATCCTGCTCTGAGATCTTCGAGTACCGTCTGTTCGAAGCTGCGGAAGGAGCTGTCCCAGTTGAAGCTCAGGCCAACCCAGGGACGATCGTTGGCACCACATGCTTCTTGCGCGGTGGCAGGTGAGGCCCATGCCATCCAGAGCGCCGCCAACCATGCCGCTCGCACCCAACGAAACACCTGCCAGGTGTGCCCCGTTTGTTCCAGGGAAGTAAAGAGGCGATCGCGAAAAGCACCACATCACAGGGTATCTCTGGCGTGTGGCTGAGGCGGCGGATGCGGGCTTGGGACAATCAAGGGCAAAGGCGTTCGAGCGCTGCGCCGTGTACTCCGCTCGGATAGGCGGCAGCGTAGGCCTTCTTCGCGCGTCGACAGCTATCACCAGCGCCCATCGCGGCATGTGCTTGAACCAAGCGCGCCATCGCGTCCTCTTTGAAGGCAGCGCCTGGCGCGAGTGCGACAGCCCGTTTCAATGCACTGACCGCCCCCCGAAGATTGCCGAGGCGGTCCATCCGTAGGCGCCCGAGCTCGAACGCCGCAAGCCCGGCGCGCGAGTCGTTCGGGTGCTGGTTCAGCAGTTGTTCGTAGTACTTCGCCGCAGCCGCAGCCTCACCCGCGCGTCGCGCGTCGTTTGCGCGTTCGAATAGCTCCTTCGCGCCCGCGGGCTGCTGAGTCACGTCGCTCTCGTCGGTTAACGCCCCCTTGGGGTTCGGTTGTCGAGGCTCCTGGCCCTCGTCTGCTGAGCTACCAGGCTTGCGCTCATCAGCTGAGACGTCGGTCCGTGCATCGTCTGCGTCGAGGGCTGGGGGCTCGTTGGGAGCCGTGTCGGGGACGGCTTCTGCCACGGGCGTTGAAGCAGGGGGCGCATCGAGGTCGTACGACCAACGTTCACCCGGGCCGAGACGATGCGATCGGTCGCCGTTGCCTGGTGGGTGTACTTCGACGGAACCCGACTGCACGTCGACTTCGACGCGCTTGCCGTCAGGGGTCACCTGGACGCTGAAACGTGTGCCCGTCACACGGACGCGCACGCCGTGGGCCATCACCACGAAGTCCCGCTTGGGATCCTTCGCCACGTTGCACTCCACGCGTCCTTTGGACAAGCCCACTTTCACCAGTTCGGTGCTGCTCTCCTCCACCTCGACTCGTGTATGTGCGCTCAGTTGCAGGGCAGACCCGTCTTCCAAGTCTACTTTGAGCGCATCCGTCGCCGTTTCGAGCGCTGCGCCCTGCAAAGCGGAGGGAGCTTCGCTCGGACTCAGCACAGTGCTGCCGACGAACACCAGCGCGAGCGCTGCCGCCAGCACCCACGCGCCACGCCATCCGAGCCACTGCTGCCACGGTGATACCCGTGGTTGGGGGCCGCCGTGTTCGGAGACGTTCTGCCAAATACGCGCGAGGCGCTGAGCTTCATCGTCTACCCGCACGTACTTCGCGGGCGCGTCGTGGTTCGAGGGAAAGTCCGGGTTCATGGCTTCACAACCTCGCCCTCGCACGCTGCAGGCGTGCCTCCGCCGCGCTCAAGCGACGCTTGACCGTCGCCAAGCTCAAGCCCATTTGTTCCGCAATCTCTGCCAGCTCGAGCCCTTCGATGCGTCGCAACAGTAATGCGACCCGCTCTTCTGGCGAAAGGCGTTCCAGCATGCCGTAAACCACTCGCAGCTCGGCGGCGACGTCCGCGGGCGCGCTCTTCGAGACGGCTTGATCCAGGTCGATCGGCTCGTTTCGCCACAAACCCAAGCGCATCAACAAGCGTCGGCGTCTCAGGCGCTTGCTCGCCATGCGCACCGTCATCGAGCCGAGCCACGCTGAAAACGCCTGGGGATTTTCGAGGCTGTCCAACCGAGTGAAGGCGTGGATGAACACGTCTTGAGTCAGGTCGTCGGCTTCGTCGCGGTTGGCCAAGATGCGCTGGGATAACCCCAGTACCATTCGTCCGTGTCGGGTAAACAGCGCCTCTTGCGCCCATGACTCGCCCGCGCGCGCTGCTATGACGAGAGCTGCGTCCGTCGGGCCCACTGCCGGTCTCGTCCCCGAGCGTGGGGCTGGTTTCGGACGAGGAAGGGCCACTCGTCATGATACCCACGGTGAGACGCCATCGACAAAGCCCCCGCTGCCTTTAGCGTGTCGAAAGCTCCACGCGTGACGGAAAGCGAGTCCACTGCGCATCCTGCTGGGGTGCTGGATCATGGCCGCTGGGGGGCGGCACGACCTTGGGCGATCGTGTCGTGTCATCTCGAGGGTAGGAGGCGAGGTCTGGCTTCCAACGGCTCAGATTTTTCTTGCTGTCGCGGATTCGTTCGAGCTTGCAGGCTAGCGGTAACCCCCGACGCGCGCGTGCTGGGTGACGTTTCATTTCTGGTCGGCGTAGGGTCCGCGGCGCCCAGGTAGGATCGGGCCTACGGGCCGGTCGTGGCGCCCGTGGCCCACGCGATGAGATGTGGGCCCAAAACTAGCGCGCCGACCCCCACGCTGAACAGCGCGGCGAGCAGGACCGCTGCCGCCGAGACGTCCTTGGCCGCAGCGATCTTCGGATCTTGGCGGGGAACCGCAGCGTCACACGCCAGTTCCAACGCGGTGTTGAACGCCTCGGCGACCCACACTGCCGAGATTGCGCTCCACAACCACAGCCAGTCAGTCTTGTTCACCTGAAGCAGAACCCCCAGGGTGATGACCATCGCGGTAGCTACTGCGTGCACACGGGCATTGGGCTCTCGCAGCAGACGGCGAAGCCCTCTGCCCGCGAAGCTGAAACTTCGTGCCCGCGCGATGAGCCAGCGCACGACGACCTCGAACTCTCGCGGCGCTCACACAGGCTGCGGAGCGTCGCCGAGATCACCAGCAGCGAACTCGTAAGTGAACGAGTAGTGATGGACCCCACCCTCGATACGGATCGTCATCGTACCGCGCAGAGACGTCAGCTCTCCCGTGCCTGAGTGGGGGACGACGCTGATGTTTTGCTGCTGCTGACCGCCAGACATGGTCGAGCTGTGCTGCAAGACGAAACTGCCGCGCTTGCCGTCGAGCGAACCCGTCACCCGCTCCATCGCGACGAAGCCTGCAGAGTCGGGCACGGCAGTGCGCGCCGCGAGCATGTGCACTTGGCTAGTGGCGGTCAGCGGCCCCTCGAAGCGTTTGTCTACCGTGGCGCGAGCTAGGCTGACGGCGTCCACCACGGAGTATGGCGGCTCGGGTGTCATCTCGACGTCGAAGGTGCCTTCGGCAAGCATTGGCAGTCTCCAATTGATGGATGTCGACGCAGCACGGAGTCGTCACGTCGACGTGAACCCAGCGATGTGAACACGGCGACGTAGGTCGGCTCAGGCCATCGTGATGTTGATCATCTGGACGGGCGTGTTGGGGCGGTCACGGGTCGTGGGCACGGCGCTGATTGCCTCGACCACGTCCATGCCCTTCGTGACCTTGCCGAACACGGGGTGCTTCGACTGTCCCGGCGAAAAGAAGTCCAAGAAGGCATTGTGCACCGTGTTGATGAAGAACTGGCTGCTGCCCGATTGGGGACCAGCGTTGGCCATCGATAGCGTGCCCGGTTCGTTGGAGATTTTATGCTCCGCGGGGTGCTCGTCGGCGATGTTGCCGTACGGTGACTTGCCCGTGCCCGCGCGGGGGCTACTCGGATCTTTGCTGTGGGGGCAGCCGAACTGGCACATGAAGCCTTTGATGACGCGGTGAAAGTGCAGGCCATCGTAGAAGCCGTCATTGACGAGACGCACGAAGTTGCCAGCCGTGATTGGCATCTGATCGACGTAGATCTCGGCTTCGAAATCGCCCATGGACGTGTGGAATTTCGCGATTGGATTCGACATGGCGCAGGCGTAGCGCGAACGCGCCGTAGATGTCTCGCTCAAACGCCACAAATTGCAGGCAACAGGCGACACCTTGTGGTGTGTTGGCTGCAGCGGGTGAGGGGGCGTCACGCGCTGCGATAGGTGTCGATTGGGCAAGTGCCGAGCGAGCGGGCGTGCACGGCTCCCCCGCTTGATGGCACGCAGGTTGCTGTAGTTCACGGCATGACGCGTTCACAGGGGACAGACTCGCGGCTGGAACTGCTCTTGCTGACGCGTCCTGGAAGCATTTTGGAGCTCGCGCTCGCGCCGATTGGGGAGCTGACGTTGGTCAGCACTCTGATGCAGGCGCTGGGCTGTGCTCGTAGACAGCACTTCGACGCTGTGGTGATCGAACATCGTGCCGTCGCTTCGTTGGGAGAGGCCGGCAAGCTGCTGGGGGCTAACGATCTACCAGTGCTGTGCATCGTGGAACGTGAGCAGTTGGGCTTGGTGCAACCGCCCGCGCTGCCGATCGTGCGGGGGCCGGATCTGTCGAGCCGAATCGTCGATGAATTGCGCGCGTGTTCCCGCCGACGCCCCGCCTCGACTCTGCCCAACTTGGATCTACGCAAGGGGTGAGTGAGGACGCGCGCCCGAAAACCCCTTGCTCATCCAACCACTACTTCAAGCCGTGGCGCTGCAAGAGCTTGATCAAATACGAGCGGTCCATTCGCGCGTGCCGCGCGGCTCGGGAGACGTTCCCCGAACACTCGTCGAGCAGTTCGGTAAAATAGCGCTTCTCGAACTCGTCGAGCACCCGCGCACGGGCATCCTTGTACGAGAGCCCGTTGAGGTCTTCGACGGGAGCATCCGTGTCGGTGCTGGTGTTCAGCTCGGGAGCTTCTCCGATCGCCAAGGTTGCTTCGACCCAGTTGCGCAGCTCACGGACGTTGCCTGGCCAGCGGTAGCGTGCGAGCTCCGTCAAGGTCTCTTGGGAAACGATGGTGTGCACTGGCCCTTCGTGGCCGGCCGTTCTGAGAAAGTGTTCGACGAGCAGCGGGATGTCGTCGGTGCGTTGCCGCAGGGCAGGCATTTGCAACGTCACCACCGCGATGCGGTAATAAAGATCGAGGCGGAACGTGCTGCTGTTCACCTCCGAGCGCAGCTCGCGATTGGTGGCGGTCACGACGCGCACGTCGACGTCGATTTCCCGCTGACCGCCCACGCGGCAAAATCGCCTCCGTTCCAGAGCGCCGAGCAACTGCGGTTGCAGCTCGGCAGGAAGCTCGCCCACTTCGTCCAAGAAAATGGTTCCACCGTGGGCGCGTTCGAAGGCGCCGATGCGCTGCCGATCGGCACCCGTGAACGAGCCGCGTTCGTGGCCAAACAGCTCCGAGGCGATCAGCGTGGGAGATAACACACCGCAGTCCACAGTGACGAAGGGCTTCTTGGCGCGTGGGCTGTTGGCGTGGATGGCTCGCGCGACGAGCTCCTTGCCAGTTCCTGATTCACCCGTGATCAACACGGGAACGTCGGCAAGCGCCGCCCGCGATATGCGCGCCATCACGCGGCGCATGGCTTCTGAAGCGCCCAACATTTCCCCCAGGTGGTCGGACGCTAGAATTTCGACGGAGGCGCCCGCGCCCGAGGTCACCCGCAACTTGGTGTTGCCGAGCGTGATGACCGTACCAGGAGGGACGCAGGCATGGCGCAGCGCGACGTCACCCAGCCGTGAACCGTTGGTCGAGCCCAAGTCTCGCACCTCGATTCCGTCGGGGGTCTGTGAGAGCTCCACGTGGAAACGCGAGACGGTTGGGTCGCTCAGAGGCAGGAAGTTGGTGGACGCGCTACCCACCGACAGCTGCTCATCCTCGGTTTCGACTCGCTGTCCGGCGTTTGGGCCTTCCAATACCTCCACGATGAGGTTGCCCACCTCCACGCGGGGGGACTGGCTCAGGCGTTCGGTAAGCTCGGAACTCACGGCCGCGACCCTACCACGTCTTGGAAACGCGCAAGAGGTCTACCTTTGTGGCGCCCTTCGGGCGACAATGCTCGGCGGAGTGGCGAGCAGGGACGAAATTCGAGGGGGCTCGTGGGGCAGGCGATGGCGCTTCGAGGTCGCCGCGTCATGGGTGGTGAGCTTTGCGCTCGTGTGGTTCGCGAGTGTTGCAGGTCATGCGCAAACGCGTCTTGCTGTGGATCGTTTCCAGCCGAGCGCGCCTGCCGATCTGTTCTCGTCGATCGAAGATCCCACGGTCCCCGAACCACAGTTGTTCGGCGCAGCGCAGCTGCTCACCAGCTACGCTCATCACCCGCTGGAGGTTCGAGACGTCGACACGGGCGATTACACCCCCGTGATTGACGACCGACTGTGGTTCGTCGGCCAAGGACAATTCTCAGCGCTCGGCCTCTTGCAATTCGATGTGATGTTGCCGTTCGTGGCCTTGAATGAAGGGCGCGCGGTGACTGGGGACCAAGGGCTGTACGCCGAGCCCTCTGGAACCGCGCTCGGCGATTTGCGTTTGGGGGGGCGCGTTCAAGCCCTGGCCCAAGACGGGGTCTGGCCGTCAGTCGGATTGAGCGCGCGCGCTTGGATGCCGACAGGCGAGGCGTCGGCGTACACCTCGACCGAGCGCGTGCGTTACGCTGCGTCGATCACCATCGGCGGGGACTACGAAGACTTCAGCTACCGCGCGTCGGGTGGACGACGCAGGCAGTACCTCTACGAAGAGTCGACGTTCAAGATTGCGTCGGACACGGTCGTGGGTGCCGCAGTGGGATACCGAGTGGGCGATCTCGTCGTGGGGCCCGAGCTGCTGCTCAGCTTGGCGTCCAACGAGGTCAAACACCGTGGGTCGACCGTGGGCAACTTGGAGGGGTTACTCACGGGGCACTATGGTCTGGGGCAGTTCGCGCTGCGTGCAGGCGTGGGTGGCGCGCTTGCTCAACGGCAAGGTACTGCAGATTTTCGCGCGCTGCTCGCGGTGGTTTGGACGTCAGAGGCGTTGCAGCGATTGCCCGAACCGCCACCACCGCCACCACCTCCACCCCCGCCCGACCGAGCGACGGCCAGGACCGTCGTGCCCGAGCTTCGGGGCGAAGCTCTGGAAAGGCAAATCGCGCACGCGCAAGAGCAAGCAGTACCCGTGCCCCCAGTCGCTCGGGTCGATGAGAAACCCGACGAGCTGCCGCGTTGCGATCCCGCCCAGCCCGAGGTCCAGCCCTGCGCCGCCGACACCGACGGCGACGGTTTCATCGACACCGAGGATGCGTGTCCCAACGAATCAGGGGTCGAAAACAAGAACGCGTCGCGGCGAGGCTGCCCGCGTAAGGCGCTCGTCACGAGCACTCACATCGAGTTTTCAGGTCGCATCCAGTTCCAGACGGGCAGCGCGACGCTAACTGCCGACAGCGAACCCATCTTGGCCGCTATCGCGGAGCTCATGGGTGAGTATCCGGACATCGCGCGCATCGCCGTCGAGGGCCACACCGACGACGTGGGTCGCGAAGCGGACAACCTGGCGCTCTCGCGTGAACGCGCGTTGGCTGTCGCCCGCTGGCTGGTAGCGCGTGGCGTGGACGAACGACGCCTGGAGGTTCATGGCTACGGCCCGCGGCGTCCCAAGGCGAGCAACGACGACGAGGCTGGGCGCATGCAGAATCGTCGCGTCGAGTTTACGATCATTCGACGCGATGCGGCGGGTGAGGACGCATGGACCGACGGCCCAGTGCAGGCCACTACGGAAGCTGCAACCACCACAAATCAGTCTGTAGCGCCCGCACCGCGCCCCAAGCCAGGGCCCTCACCCGCACCTGCAGAGTCGACGCCAGCTGAGACTGCACCAGCTGAGACTGCACCAGGGGAGAATGGGCCATGACCCAAGTCCCTCTGAAGGTGAAGGCGGCTCTGATCTTCGTGTTCCTGGCCGCAACACCCGCGGTCGTCACTGGCGCAGCCTTGATCTTCGTCAACACGGATGCCGTCAAGACCAGTGAGGGGCAGTTGCAAACCGCAGTGCTGTTCGAGCTGGCGACTCACGTCGATCAACAACTCGCAGCGGCCGAAGACGACCTGCGCTCGGTCGTGGACGCACTGGAGCTGGAAATGGCGCGCTCGGAACAACCTTCACTGTCGAGTGTGCAGGCCGTGCTCAAGACCTCGCGGCAGCTGGACAGCGCGCGCTTGCTCGTGCCCGAAGCTGGCGTTGATACGTTGTTGTTCGAGCGCGACGAGCCGCCCCCACAGCGGTCTCTCGATAGTGTGGATACCAGTCCCGGGAGCGCCAGCATCACGGTTGCTGAAGATGGGGCGGTCACGCTGGTTCGCGCGGTAAGAGCGAGCGGTGGCGGCAAGGCGGGGGCCGTCGTCGCCACGCTCCGCAGCGAACTGCTCACGGACTATCTAGAACGCGCCGCGCGTGAACGCTTCAGTAGCGGCGGGGCCAAGGTGCTGCTCGTGAGCTCCGACTATGAGGTCATCGCTGACGTCGGCGGTGGCGCAAAGGCGGGTGCGGACGTGCAAGCCCATCCTGTTTGGCGCTTGGCGTCTCCGAACCATGAACGCCCTGTAGTGGTCGTTTCGGATCTGCAGGTCGACGGGGTTTCGATGTTGGGCGGGGTTCAGTCGATTCCTCGCCTCGGTTGGTACGTGGCAACCTGGAGGCCCAGAGATCGCGCGTACGCGACCCTCGATCGGATGGTCGAACGCGCTACCTGGGCGTCGTCGTTTGCTGCGCTTTTCGCCCTGGGCTTGGGGCTGTTCGCCGCCGCGCGGCTCACCCGCCCGATCGTAGCGATGGCCGCGCAAGCTGAACGCATCGGGCGCCGAGCTTGGAGCGAGTTGCAGCCTCTCCCGCAATCGAAAGACGAACTCGGGCAGCTCGCCCGGTCGCTCGGCGACATGGCGGGTGCTTTGCAACAAAGCGAGGTGAAGCTGGAGGAAGAGGCGCAGCTGCGTACGAACCTGAGCCGTTACATGAGCGGTGCGGTCGTCGATCAGGTCTTGCGCGGCGAGCTTCCTGCGCGGCACGTGGGTAAGCGGCAGCAAGTTACCGTGCTCTTCGGCAGCATCGTGTCGTTCTCCTCACTCACTGAAGAGGGGCGCCCCGAGGACATCGTCGGCCTCTTGAACGAACTCTATTCGCTCGTGACCGAGGTGATCTTTCGGCACGGGGGCATCGTCGACAAATTCATCGGCGACAGTGTGATGGCGGCATGGGGAACGCCCACGCCTGAGCCCAACCACGCCAGCCGGGCGTTGGACGCGGCGGATGACATCCTGCGTTTCGTGTCCGTCGCGAACGACGACTGGGAACAGCGATTTGGCATTCGCATTCGCATGGCGATTGGACTCAACACGGGTGAATGTATCGCGGGCAGTTTGGGGTCGGACAAGCGCCTCGACTACACGTTGATTGGCGACGTGGTCAATGTCGCTGCGCGTTTGGAGCGCGAGGCCGCACCCGATCAGGTGTTGATCACGGAAGCCACGCGCGAGGCGGCTGACGAGGGTTTCGAAACGACGTTCATCGGGGAGCATCGCCTGACTGGTCGAAGAAAATTTACGCGCGTGTATGCACTGGAGTTGGCCGCATGAACGATCGCCATTCATCGTCTCGCTCGAAATCGCATTTCGCAGCTTCGGTTGCCCTCCTGGTCGTATCCTTCGGGTCGCCGCTTGCGGCTCTCGCGCAAGAAGAGCTCGAAACCACGGACGGATACCCCGAACGCGTCATTCAATGGATGGTCGAGGACGGCGAGACGTGTGCAGACATTGCAGACGCGCTGTACGGCGATGCGAAACATCAGTCGCTGGTGGCGCGTTACAACCCCGTGAAGTGTCCAGGTGTGCTCACGGCGGGACGCATCTTGGTGGTGCCCTACGCGGTGGCAGACGTACCAGCCGCGCGGCTGCATGGCTCGTCTCCCACCGTGCGCGCTCGCGTTCCAGACAGCGAGTGGCAGGTGGCTCGGACGGGGATGGCCCTGGATGACGGCTACGGGGTAAACACCATGTCGGGTGCTAGTGCGGATATCCTGTTTCGTGATCGCAGCCGCATTTACCTGCAGCAGAACACGCTAGTCATCATCTACGGCACGGCTGAAACCTCGCGCAAGTCGAGCAGCGAACGAATGCGCATCACGCTCGACGAAGGTGAGCTGCGCGCGGGCATCGCCGCGTTGAGTGGCCGCCCCATCGAACTGGACACTGCAGGCGGCGGGCAAGTCGTCGCCGAGTCGGATGACACCGTGTTGCGACGCAAGAGCCAGCGCACCACGGTATCGGTCTTCGACGGGCACGCCACCGTCAAGAATGCGGGCGCGAGCGTGCGCGTCGAAAAGAACTTCGGCAGTGCGTTCGTGAAAGCCAAACCGCCGACGCCACCACGACCACTGCCGCCTGCGCCGAGTTGGGTGTCCGGCAACGGTCCAGACATTCAACTTAGAAGCGCTCAGCAGGCACTCGAACTAGGCTGGTCCGAGGTTGACGGGGTCGTTGCCTATCGCGTCGAGATCGCGCTGGACGACGAGTTCAACCGAGTTGTTCTGAGGCAGCAAGTGCCCGCCGACGTATACAACTTGCGTGCTGAGAACCTTCCTCCATCGACCTACCACGTCCGTGTCCGAGGCGTGGACGCTGAGGACTTTCTCGGGATCTCCTCGGAGGTGGCAACGACCAGCATCGTGCATGCGGAGTTCGAGTTGGGGCGCTTCCAAGGGGATGGCATCTTACTCTCGCCCTACGCCAGCCTGGCGCTCGACAACGACACGGGGGTCGAGGCCTCGCTCGATGGCACCACGTTCTCGACTTTGCCACATCGCTTCGAGCTCGAAGGCAAGCGACCCAAGACGCTGAAGCTGAGGCGCAAGGGCGGCGCCGCGAGTTCCGACATCGCGCTTTCGTTCGAACAGCCACAGCTCGAGCTGTCCGCGGAGCGAGTCGAACAGGAACTCGCCGTCAGTGTGCACGCCAAAGGGTTGGGGCCCCTAGCTCAGCGAGCAGGATATCGTTTTTGGATCGAACAGCGGGGCAGCGGGCGCTGGCTCGACGGACAGCTGACGGACGACACGCTCGCGGTGACGACTAGCGTCGATCACGAACACACTACGAGGGTGCACCTTGCGGACGCACAGGGGGCGGTGGTCGCGCGTTTGGACGTGCCGCCCAAGCCGCCGCTTCCCGTTTCGGAACTCGCTGCGCGTACGCCGAGGATCGGTCCTCGGTTCGCCGTGACGTCATCGAATCGTGAGTTGAGCTTCGACTGGTGGCGAGTGGGAGCACCCGCCGCCGTCGCAGCGGGCGGGGTCTCCGCAGGTTCGGTGGACGGGTCGCAGCTTTCGGGCACGGGCACCGCGCGCTGGCGTGACTTTGGTGCAGACTTGCGCATCACGACGAACTCCCTGGACCGTTCGACACCGACCGACGGTTCATTGTTCGCCCACGCGCGTTACGGAACCTGGTTGGGCGAGTCCACGCGTTGGGACCTGCGCCTCGGGACCGTACTCCCTGCTGCCAGCGTTTCGCCGCCGCCCCGCGCCAGTTTTGGCGCTGGCATCGGAGGTCTGTTCGGTAACTGGACGTGGCTAGTGAACACGGATGTCCGCGCCGCCGTCAGCAGCGACACCGACGGCTTGTCGAGTTGGCAAATGCGCGGCGGTTATGGAATGACGTACTCACTCATCGAACTCGTTCGCGCGTTTGCGTTGCTGGACGCTTACTGGGTTGGTGATCGAGCGAGGGCGGCGGGTCAATTCGGGATCGAGATGGGTGACGACTTTGCGGGCACGTTGGGGGTACGCGTCTCGCCGTTTGGAGACGACAACGCGACGTGGACTTTCGGCGCCGGGCTCAGCTTGACGGGGGACTGATGGGCGCCGCTTCGACGTGTGTAGCCGAGTTCGGTCCATGAGAGACGACCTCGACATGGGCAGTCAGGACACGGTGTCACTGCCCGAACTCGTGCCCGAAACCGACGGCGCCACTGCGCTTGCCGTCGGGAGCGTCGTCGGAGGGCGCTACGAGCTGCTGCGCACCTTGGGTGAAGGTGCAATGGGCACCGTTTACCTCGCCAAACACACGGCGCTCGACAGGGAGGTGGCCGTCAAGCTCATCAAACACGATGTCCGCGCCAGATCCGAATACGCACGACGGTTCGAGCGTGAAGCCAAAGCTACATCCAGTCTCGATCATCCCCACGTCGTGCGAGTCCTCGACTTCGGGGACGACCCAGTACTGTTTCTGGTGATGGAGTACATCGCTGGTCGCAGCCTGCGTGACTTCATTCGAGAGGCGACTGAGCCGCCGCCCCTCGAGCTCGTGACGACCCTCGTCGACCAAATTCTCAGCGGTTTGGTAGCCGCACACGAACACGGCATCATTCATCGGGACCTCAAGCCCGACAACGTTCTGGTGACGTGGGAAGATGAGCAACCGTTCGTCAAGGTAGTGGACTTCGGCCTAGCACACGTGGATGAGTCGTTCGAACGCGGTCCGACGCTCACCGAGCAAGGAGTGGTTGCCGGGACGCCCGCGTACATGAGTCCCGAACAGTGTCAGTCGATGGCAGTGACTTCGGCGAGTGACCTCTACTCCATCGGTTGCATCTTGACGGAACTGCTTCAGCTCACGCCGCCGTTCACTGGCGACTCCGCGGCCGTGTTGATGTCGCAACAGATGTTCGCCCCGCCCCCACCCTTGGACCGCCCCGCAGACGCGGAGCAGGTTCCCGAATGGCTCGAAAACCTGCGTCTCGAACTCCTCTCGAAACACGCTCATCGCCGGCCAGACTCGGCGCGCGCAGTGCGTGATCGTCTGCGTCCTGAAGCCGAAGAGGTGAGCCAGCGCCGATCGGGACGTGGCAGCTTGGGGGAGGGCAGCGGTCGTTTCGAACGATTCGGCAGCGGTGAACGTTTGCTGGTACGCCTTTCGGACCAATCGCCGTGCATCGACGCGGCCGTGCGCGCTGGGCTCGCGTTGCACGGGATCGACGTAGGTGCGATCAAGGGTCCGAACATCATCGTGCTCGATTACTCAGCGACGCCGGACGCACTTTCTCAGATTGCTGACTACGTCGCGCAGGGGTTGCAGGTGATCGCGTGCGTGGCGCGCCCGAACGCAGCGTTGCTTTCCGATTTGATCAACGTCGGAGTCGCGGACGTCGTGGCTGCGCCAGTCGACCCCGTGGCGCTGACCATCGCGGTGAGGCGCCTGGAACGTCGTTTGGGACGCACTCGCCGCAAGTCGTGAACAGCGGACGCGCCCCATGTGTCGAAGCCCAAGTTCGCAGCAGAAGTGCTGCACGAATGATTCGGCACACGCCCGCTTGATCTCCTCCCGAATTTCTCGTTCGGGTTGCTAGCTACGCTGTCGAGGCAGCCGTCAGTACAACGTGTACACGAGGTTGAGCGCCGTGATCGTATCCGTGCGTTCGAGTCCGGGTAGCGGGTTGTTGTCGTACTTCACCGACACCGTGGTCGCGATCGAGAAACCTTCGCCGATTTTCGACGTGAGCCCCGCGTCGAAGTTCAGACGCCAGTTGGTGCGACCTGTCGTCTCATCTTCCAAGGGAGATAGACCTTGCAGGTACTCCATGCCCGTATTGAACGTCACGGCCTTGTTCAACTGGTTGTCGTAACCCACGAACGCGCGGCCGTTGTGACGGGTTTCGGTCTTGTCGGCGATGTCACCCGTGTCTGGGTCTTCCCGTGCTTCCTCGCGCCGCACGTCGTACTGCAAATCGTAACCAAGCTCAGCCCAGAACGCTTGCTCCTTTTGATCGATGAAGTAGTACGCGAGACCAGGGTCGATGTTGAGGCGTAGATCCAAGCCCTGAAAGCGATCACGTCTGGCGGAGACTTGTAGAAACGCTGCCAGCTGCTCGGCGAAGAACAGGTCGTAGCGGACTCGCCCCTGGTAGTTTTCGACCGTCGTCTCCATCGGATCGTCGCGTGTAGCCGCTGCGCGGCCGAAGTTCGCAGCTGCAGCGCTGGTGAACTGGTGGATGTCACGACGTAGCTTGAAGTTCCCCGCGCCCGTCAACGATAGCGCGCGAGAGTTGCCTGTGGCGAGCAACCCACCTGCCGAAAGAGAAAGATTGATCGTATCTTTGTTTTCTTCGGCGTCGTCGGCGACCTGTTGAAATCCCTCTTGGGCTACTTCGGTGCTACCGCTCGTGGCTGGATCAAGACCCGCCAGACCAGCCGGGTCTTGAGCGAAAGCGGGCAAGCTGTACAGGCACGCGCAGCAGCTGAGCGTTGATATCAAGCGACGATTCATTGTTTCGTTCCTTTGCGCATCGATCGAAGGAGTCGCGGGTTGGTTAGCTCGAGATATGATGGCTCTGCGCGAGCCCTCCCGCGGTCCCCGCTGGGTGGGATACCCCCGATAGCAAGTTCAAGGCCAGTTTTCTCTGTGTATGCTTTGGCCGGAAATCAGAGGTGGTGACTGGCGTCTGCGGCTCCCTGCCTACAGTTCTGTAGGCTTTTGCCTACGATTGCGCTACCGATCGCGCGAGGCAAAGGGGCTGGTCGCGGGGGCATGGATGGCACGAGCCTTGCTGCCGGCCGTCGGCGAAAGAATCTCGACACGAAAACGAACGAGTGAAGCGATCATGGTTCCCTCAGCCTGCTGACGTGCCTCGTCGCTCTGCATCCCGACGACGTCGGGACGCGCTTCAAGCGCGAATCAGTCGATCGGATCGTTAACTCAAAACAGAAATTTTGGCGCGATGCCACGAGGGTCATCGGCCTCGCAACACTAGGAGAACCAGGACATGAATTCCGAAGATTTGGAGCAATACGTTGACCACGGCGTGGAGCTGGCGATGGGCTACGTGCCCAAGATCGCGTTGGCGATCGTCACACTCATCATCGGCTTCTGGCTGGTTGGCAAGATCGCCTGGTTGGTGAGGCGCAGTCTGAAGAAGCGAAAAGTCGATGAAACGCTTTCGCCGTTCTTGGTCAGTGTGATCACTTGGACTCTGCGAGCCGCCGTGCTGATCAGCGTTGCCTCGCTAGTGGGTGTCGAGACGACTTCATTCGTCGCCGTTCTCGGTGCTGCGGGCCTCGCGGTGGGTCTCGCCTTGCAGGGCAGTCTCAGCAACTTTGCTGGCGGGGCGCTCATTCTGATTTTCCGTCCGTATCGGGTCGGTGACGTGATCGAGGCACAAGGTCAGATCGGAGTCGTCAAAGAGATTTCGATCTTCACCACGACGATGACGTCTGGTCAGAACCGTCGCATCATCCTGCCGAACGGGCCCGTCGCCAACGGCACGATCATCAACTACACCGTGGAGGGTACGTTGCGCCTCGATCTGGTCATCGGCGTGTCCTACGACTGTGATCTGAACCAGGCGCAGAAGGTCCTGCGCGACATCCTCGAGCAAGACGAGGACGTCCTGTCCGATCCAGCGCCGACCGTCGAGGTGCTCGAGCTGGCGGATAACTCCGTCAACTTTGCCGTACGACCCCACACGAAGACGGCCGACTACTGGCCCGTGCACTTCCGGCTGATGAAAAAGATCAAACTGGAGTTGGACAAGGCTGGCATCGGCATTCCATACCCGCAGCGCGACGTGCATCTGTACGAGCACAAGAGCTGACGCGTCCGCTGACTCGAGCTCGCGCTGTCTGTCTGGGAGGCGGTGGTCACTTTGACCACACAGTCGGGCAGGCCGCGCGATCGCAGCGTGCAAGCCGTCACAGCGGGCGACGTGGGGGCGCGCCTAGTGCTAGGCTGCCAACGATGACTCGGCGCTTGCGACGGCCGCTGCTAGGTGCGTCGGCTTTCTTCTTGATGGCGTGTGGAGTGGGATTGCGCGAGGCGAACCCTCCCAACCCCAGTGCATCAGCTCTGCATTCGGACCTGTCCGAGCGACGGCGCTGCGTCAAGGCCAGCGAAGCCGCCCGAAACCCACTCGTGGCGGAGTGGCCAGCGTCGGAGAAGGCTCATCTCGAGAGCCTGATCCAAGAGCGCGTCGTTGCCGTGCGTTACGAGGGGTGCGATCTTCAGGTGATCCCCGGCTGTCGCCTACCGGGCAATTACACTTGGCGGCAAACCACCGTCGCGACCGACACGCTCGAGATCAAAGACGCCGACGAGCTTTACGCCAAGTTGCCAATCGGCGCGATTGGCTTGGAGGGCGAGCTGGCGCGATCAGGTCATCTGGCGGTTCAGACCACCGTCGTCGGCCAGATGCGCATGGCCAGTCCGTTGGCTGTCGAGGTGCCTGCTGCGTGTCACGAGGCAACACACTATGTGGAGGCCATCAGCATCGGTAGCTTCAAGTTGTTCTCAGGTAGCGACAGCAGCGCTACTGGGGGTGCCGACGTCGGCGTAGCTGGAGCCGGAGGCAAACGGAGCACGAGTCGTGTGACGCTGCGCGAGGCAGGATCCACTGCGGCATGCGGGTACACATCTTCGGAGTCGCCGACGTCTCAGTGTGCCTCTCCCATTCAGCTCTTTCTCAACCCTTTGGAGGCTGCTGGGGACGACGCTGCGGCAAGTGCGGGTCGCACCCGCACGAAAGATCTTGCCGATCCGGCCCAGACCGGGGTGTACGTGAACTTTCCCAAGGCAGAAGACTCCGATGAAGTTTGGACGCTGCGCGGTCGCGGCGGAGAGCACCTGTGCACGCTGCCCTGCGGGGCCTGGATCCAGACGATGGGGGGTAACTTTTTGCGGCGAGAGAGGCCGCTCGCGGAGGTTTCTCTACCGGCCGCGTTACCCCACCGCCCCGGGACCGAAGTGCGCGCCGAGTACCAGGCTGAGCGGGGCAGCCCCGGGATGTCGAAGTGGACCTTTTATCTCCTGGGGGTTCCGTCGCTGGTGATGACAGGCATCGTCAGCATTTTCGGAACTGTCGAACTCGCTAGTGGCTGCGACCGCGACTCCATCACGGGTGAGTGTGATGACAACGCCGGGTTCTTCCTCGGGGCAGCGGCGTTTTACGGTGCAATCGGTGGGGCGTCGCTCTGGTGGTATCTCTACAGTGAAGAGGAGCGCTTCGAAACCTACGAGCAGTTCGACTCGGGAGGACCCTCCAACTTGCAGATCGGCATCGGTCCGACTGGTATCCATGGCGTGTTCTGAATCGAGCGCGCGTGGCGGTCGTCGGGATCAGGGGCCGCCCGACCTTGCTGCGAATGGAGGGGAGGCCTAAAGTGCGGTCATGCGACTCAGCGCGTTGGCGATCAGCTGTCTTGTATGTCTCGCTTGCGCAGGAGAGCGTGCAGGCAGCCCAGCAGAATTTCGCGACGCGGGCGACGCCGGTTCCGTCGTCGGGCGTGAAGATTCGAGCGGGGGTGAGACGTCGGCTACGGACGATGCGTCTCAGACGAGTGGTTCTGAGACACCAGACCGCCCGAACGATGGCGAAGGGCATGCGGACGACGAAGCTCGAGGCGGCCCTGTGAATGGCGAGGAATCGTCCAGCAACGCGGGAGACTCCGATGCCGAGAGCGACGCGTCCGCGATGCACGAAAACCCTGACGTTGGCTTGGCGTCATCCGACGCTGCACCAAACGACGGGTCCGTCGCGGACGACGAACTCACACCAGGAGACGCCGCGAGTGACGAAGGTTCGTCGGAGGACGTTCGGGATGCGTCCGATCAGGATGGGGACTCAGGCGACTCGGGACCTACGGACGATGCTTCGACGACGGCGCAATGCCGCCCCGAGCGAACGACCACGGTACCCGGCGGGGAGCCCATCGAGGTGGGCGTTTTCTGTGACGTCGTATTTCTATGCGCGACACCTGAACAGGCTTCACGCGCCAAATTGCTAGCGCCCGATTTCGAATGCAAAGGTGCGACGGGAGAGTACGGTTGCGGACAGCAAGTTTGCGAACTACTTCCCTCGGCCCAGGATCGCAGGTTGTTGCAGGAGGAGTACGAGCAGGTTTGCGCACTTTCGAGCCTGGACGTAGGAGCGGGGGCGATTCAATGCAGGGTGTACCTATAGGTTTGGAAGCGTCGCTTTGCCCGAGTGGGAGCGAGAGCCGGGGTCCGCTCCTCCACCTCAGATCGTCGACGGGAGCTGACACGCCTGCAGGCGCGTCGAGCGAACGGCAAGCAAACCTGGCCATGGACCGCAACTGGCTCCGTTGCGCCACCTGCGGTGCACCCTTGGTTCGTCCCGTCGCCGCGATAGCTGTGAACGGTGAACATCGGCACCGTTTCATCAACCCGCGGGGGTATGTTTTCGACGTTCGTTGCTTCTGCGAGTGGAGGGGGCTTGCTCCGTGTGGCCCACCGAGCCGCGAGTGGACCTGGTTCTCTGGGCACTCTTGGCAGATCCAACTTTGCGCACGTTGCTCGGCAGCCGTCGGCTGGTTGTTCGAGGGCGCTGGCACTGCTTTCGTAGGGCTCGACGCCGCCAAATTGAGCGTCGCTCCCGACGCCTGACGACACGCTCGACGTCACTCGTCTTCGGGAGGATCGTCGTCTTCAGGCGGGCAGGGCGCGTCGCAAGTGACGTGTCTGCCGTCGGGACAGACCGTGACGCTGCCAGCGCAATCGTCGAAGCGACAGCCCGCCGCACCTGCCTTGCCTGCGCCGCAGGAAAGGGTGCAGCTCGACCCACTACCGCAGCTTGCGGAACAGTTGTCGTCCGCGCAGTCGAAGTGGCATTCGCTGTCGTTGCCGCAGCCACAGTGCCCGTTCGAGCAGACGCCGTTGCACTCGCTGTCGTTTCCGCATCGCACGTGACAAGGACCCGCCTTGCAGTCGAAGTCACACGACGAGCCCGACGCGCAGGAGCACTCGCCGTTGGCGCACGTTCCAGCGCAGTTCGTGTTGGATGCGCAGTCGACGTGACAGGGCGGCGCGTCACACGAGAAACCGCAGGATGAGTCCGAACCACAACTGCACTCGCCGTTCGCGCACGCGCCGTCGCAGCGGTCGTGGTCGCCCTCACACTTGATGTGACATGGGGGCGAGTCACAGTTGAAGGTGCAGTCGGCGCCTTCGACGCAGACGCAGCGGGAATTGCTGCAACTGTACTCCTCGTCGTCGCAGCTGCTGCAGATGATCGCCGAAAGAGCGAGTATCAGCATTGAGAGCACACGAGTCCACGGTGGGGTGCGGGAAGACATGGTGGCCGCATTCGACTCTTTGTTGGTCGTATTGGCAAGCCGCGGAAGACGGCGAGTCATTCAGGCCGTGGCGTCGTCCGCTTCACCTGGCGCAATGAATCGTTCGGACGCCGCTGAGCTGCACAGCCACGACTATGAGAGTACGAGGTGGGCGTGTCGGCCGATGCCCAACCCCGCAGGCTCTCGAGCCTGCCCAACGAGGCGAGCTCGGCAGATGCGGTTGCATGCTGTGAGGACCTCGAGCTGGGACTGGGCTTGGCGCGACCACGCGGCGCGGAGGGCGATTGGAACGGCTTCACGGCCGGCCGCGCGCGCTGCGCGCGGCGGGGAGCATCTGCAGCTCACGACGCGACCCCATATTTCTTGAGCCCCGAGCGCTCAGCTGGGGGTCGTCTTCTGCATGGTCCTGGCGATCCCGGCGTGGGCGAGCCAAAGGTTGATTGGTTGTTGGATAGGGAATGGTTCGACCGCGCCGGGGCCGCTTCTACTAACTCGCTGACAACATGGGGGAAATTGGTCAGCATGCGCATGGCGCCTGTCCCGTCATTGGTCGTCGCCCTGGTACGACGCCTTTGTGTCGTGAGCAGCAACTGGGGCCTTCGTGCTGTTTGGTTGGCGGGCCCAATTCGCGGAGTCTTGCGCGCAGGGTAACCGTCGTGACGCCGCGTTCGGGCGGGCTCTAGTCACCTTCAGTCGGGGGGCGGATAGCCTGTCTCTCTTCTACTGCACCCGTTCGTTCGAGACCCGTCGTGGAAACGGCCTGAGGCGCTGAGCTCGGCGGGCGCCCTCACAGACCGCACTGAGACGATGCTCGGCTCCTAGGGACTCGGTCGTCAGCAATCGGAACACGCGCTAGTCCTCGGGTTAACAATCAGGGGCGCGCGTATCTGTTCGGGGAAGCCCGATGGCGCGTTGCCGAGTGGGCGTTCTGCTTTCGCGGCAACTCGAGGGCCAGTCGTCGAGTTGCCCCTCGTCGAGGCGTAGCGCCTGATGGCATCACGGCGTCGGCGACGAGGTAGGTCGACGTCAGGCCGGGTGTGGTGCGGGTGTGGACAGGAATGGTGCCAGTGCGCAACACGTCCGAATGGTGCGCTCGTGTGGCTATCGTGCCGAAAACGGCGCCCAATCGCTCGGGGGCGCGGTGTAGACTCTGCGTTCATGAAGTTTTATCACTACCCCCGCTGCTCGACATGTCGCAAAGCACACAAGTGGTTGCAGGAGCGGGGCATAAACGTCGAGGTCATCGACATCGTCGAGGCGCCACCGAGCAAGGCGCAACTCGAGCAGATCCGCAAGCTGAGCGATCTGCCCGTGCGCAAGTTGTTCAACACGTCCGGGCAGGTGTACCGCGAGGGCGGGTACTCGGCGCGGCTGGAAACCATGACCGACAAGCAGGCGATCGCAGAGCTCGCCAGCAACGGCAAGTTGATCAAGCGACCTTTGCTGGTCGGCGAAGGTTTGGCGCTCGTCGGATTCAAGTCGGACCAATACGCAAAGGCATTCGCCTGAGTCGGGCTCGCCCGCCCCGTTTCCACCAAAAAGACCGCTCCAGATGAACAACTCGAGCGACCATCCCAGCAGCCCCAGCGTTTTCGAACTTTCAGAGAACGATGTGGCGCCCGTGAGCGAGATCGTTCACCGACGCAGTCAGTACTCTGCCCTCGACACTGATGCCGCAGGAGTCGGCAAGTTCGGAACCTATCTGGGGGTCTATCGCCCGACCATCCTGACGTTGTTCGGCGTCATCATGTACATCCGCATGGGGTGGGTCGTGGGCAACGCGGGCCTACTCGGTGCGCTCGGCGTGTTGCTGCTGACGTTCTTGATCACGGGCACTGCGGCGTTGGCGCTTTCCAGCGTCGCGACCAACATTCGCTTGCGCGCTGGTGGCGTGTTCGCACTCGTCTCGCAATCGCTCGGCCTCGAAGCGGGCGGTGCGATCGGCGTGCCGCTGTTCTTGGCGCAGTCGATGGGAGCGGCGCTCTACATCTACGGGTTTGCCGAGGGGTGGCGCTTCCTGTTCCCACACCATCCGCAGTGGTTGGTCGTCGGTTCCATCTTCTTGTGCGGGTTTACGCTGTCGTTGATCTCCGAGCGGCTGGTGTTGCGCCTGCGGCTGGTGTTGCGCCTGCAGCTGATCGTGCTCATCGGCGTACTGGTTGCGCTGGGGAGCATGTTCGGTGGCTTCTGGGTTCACCCCGTATCGGAGCCCAAACTATGGGGCAACTACGAAGCGGGAAGCGCGTGGCTGCTGTTTGCCGTGTTCTTTCCCGCAGGGACGGGCATCAAGGTTGGGGCGAGTCTTTCGGGCAAGTTGGCCGATCCGAGACGCAGCATTCCGATCGGTACAATGGCGGCCTGGGGCACCGCGTTGTTCACCTACGCTTTGCTCATGATCTGGTACAGCATGATTGCCACCCCAGAAGAGCTCAGGAGCGACTACCTGATAGCTGTACAAAAGTCGGCGTGGGGCCCGGCCGTGCTCATCGGGCTGCTCTCGTCGTGCGCTTCTGCGATGCTGAGCAGCATGGTCGCGGCGCCGAACGTGCTCGCGGCGCTCGCCAAACATCCGTCGTACCCTGGGGCAGCAAGATCGCGCCGCCCACTGCCGACGGCACTCCGCGCAAAGCGGCGTTGGTCAACGGCGCGGTGGTGGGCGCGACGCTGCTGCTCGGCGATTTGAACGCCGTGGCGCAACTGATCACGATGTTTTTCTTGATCACCTACGCCACGCTGAATCTCGTGGTGCTCATCGAGCAAAGCCTCGGGTTGGTCTCGTTTCGGCCGACGTTTCGTGTGCCGCTGGCGGTGCCCATCGTGGGAGCCATCGCGAGCGTCTTCGCGATGACGATCACGAATCCCGCGTTTGGTCTCATTGCGCTCGGTGTCGTGGTCGGGATTTACGTTTACCTGCAGCGCAAGAAGCTGGAGACGCCGTGGGAGACCGTTCGTTCGGGTATCTTCCAGGCCTTGGCTGATTGGGCCGCGCGGCAGTCGCAAGGCATCGAAGGCGCCAACGAACGTGCCTGGAAGCCTGACATCCTCGTTCCCATCCAACGAGAAGAGGAGCTGCGTGGTGACTACAAGCTGCTGCTCGACGTGGTGCGGCCGCGCGGATCGATTCAAGTCTTCTGCTTGACCAAGCGCCCCGACGATGCTGCGCCAGCAGGCTTGGACAGTTTCGTGCAGAGCCTGCGCGCGGCGAACCTGTACGCGACCATCTCGCCCGTGTGTGCGCGAGACATCGTCGACCTGACGCGCATGAGTGCGCGGGTGCTCAAGAACGTTTTCTTCCGACCCAACATCTTGTTCGTGAACACCGACTCCAAGGCGCAAAAAGACCTGCAGGAGATGATGAACGTGGCCCGGTCCGCTCAGATGGGGGTGGCGCTGATGGTCGTGCACCAGGTGGCACGTTTAGGGCGCGAGCGCGCGCTCACGGTGTGGGTTCGAGATCAATCGCCGCAGTGGGAGCTGGGGCTGCGCTTGGCCAACCTGGACCTGTCGTTGCTGCTCGGCTACCAACTCGCGCGCAACTGGGGCGCAAAATTGCGGCTGCGCACCGTGGTGCAAGACGAACGAAATCTCAAAGACGCGGAAACGTTTTTGCACCGCATCATTCGCGACGCACGGCTCCCGGGGGGCGAGGTTTCCGTAGTTCACGGCACCTTCGCGCAGGCGCTCGAGTCCGCGGGGGACACGGATCTGAACATACTCGGCCTGCCAGAAACGTTGGATCTCGAGAGCATGCGCCAAGTGTCCGAGACGACGCGCATGTCGTGTTTGTTCGTGATGGATTCTGGTCACGAGTCAGCCCTCGCTTGACCAGAATCCTCAGCTTGCCCGTTCGCCTTCCTCGACCAGCGCGCTTCGACAACAGCCTTGCCGAGCCGGCAGTGATGATCTCGCTACCAAATTCGGTGCTCCGTGGAGGCAGGTAGCGCGTCTTGTCGTACATGTCACCGCGACAAACTGCGATAACTCGGAGGATTTACGAGCCGTCAGCCGGGGCTCGGGAGTCAAAAATGTCATGCTGCGCTGTGCTCGGCGATCCCCGACACACGTCGATTCGCGGTGAGCCCGAAGGAGTGAATGCCGAACCATGCTGAGCAGACCGAGTCGAACGTTGCGCCCTGAGGTTGTGCTGCTCGCGCTAGTCGTGTCCGTCAGTGCCTGCGGAAGTTCCGAGCAGGACGAGGACACAGGTTCGTCCAACGGCGATCGGGATCCCAGCGGCGACGACGGGCGTGACGGTGGCGGCCGCGGGTCGACGACCGCTGACGGCGAAGACGCAGACGTGGGCGCCATCGACGATTCACGCGACGACGACTCTGCGTCAGAAGAGGACGACCCCCCAGGCGACGATGACGACTCCAGCGATGACGACTCGAACCCAGACGACAGCGCAACCGACGACTCAGCGAACGATGACGTCATCGCGCCCGCGCCCGGCGAGACGACCCGCGCGGCGCGCTTGAGCCACACACAGTACGACAACACTGTCCGTGAACTGCTCGGCATCACCGACCGCATCTCGAACCAGTTTGCGCCAGACGCGCTGAACGGTTTCGCGTTCGGTACGAGTATCAACCTGCGCGTCGACGCGCGCTTGGGTCCACAGTACCGCGCGGCTGCCGAGCAGCTGGCAGAGCGCAGCGTCAGCGATCCGGACGTCTACGCGCGTATCGTCCCGTGTTCCGATCAGAGTTGCGCAGACGAATTCGTCAGCGAGTTCGGCCTGCGCGCGTTTCGCCGGCCGCTGAGTGACGACGAGCACGCAGCGTTTTCAGCCGTGTTCTCCCGGGGTGGGGAGTTAATCGGCAGCGGTAACGACTTCGACGACGGAGTTCGCCTGGTCGTCGAGGCAGCGCTGCAGTCGCCGCAGTTCCTCTATCGCACTGAACTCGAAACCGAGCAATCCGCTGACGGATCCATAGCGCTCGGCAGCTGGTCGATGGCGTCGCGTCTTTCGTATCTCCTCTACGACTCGATGCCCGATCCCGAGTTGTTCGCGGCTGCCGCGAGTGACCAGCTGACGACGAACGAACAGATCACGCTGCAAGTCGAACGCATGCTCGACGACCCGCGCACGCTTCGAAAATTCGTCTCGTTTCACGAACAAGCGTGGCACTTCAGCCGCTACACGCAGATCGCCCCCGACCGCAGCAGCTTCCCGAACGTTCCCGAAGATCTCGTCGGGCGCGTGAGCGAAGCTTCCGCGCTCTATCTCGAAGATGTGATCGCTGGTGGGGGAGGGTTTGCCGAGATCTTGACGGCGCCCTACGCGTACGCCGACTCGGGGTTGGCGCCGCTCTATGATCTGAGCGCCGACGGCTTCGGCGACGGGTTTCAACGCATCGATCTGGATCCGAGTCAGCGCCAGGGCTTGCTCATGCAGATCGGATTTCTGGCGTCGAATGCGTATTCGCTCAAGACCGATCCCATTCATCGTGGACTGTTCGTACTGCGCGACTTGCTGTGCATCGAGATCCCCGATCCACCAGCGGGCGCCGCCGAGACGCCGTTTCCCGAAGGGGCACCGCCGCCCCAAACGACGCGTGAAGAGATCGACGTGCTCACTGGGCAAGCGGCGTGCTCGGGGTGTCACTCGTTGTTCAATCCCGCGGGCTTCGCGTTCGAGGGCTTCGACGCTGCGGGGCAGGTGCGCACCGAAGAAAACGGCGTGCAGGTCGACACCTCGGGCCAGATCCCGCTGGGCGACGAACCGCTCAGCTTCGAAGGCCCCGTACAACTCGTCGAACGACTCGCCGAGTATCCCATGGCGCTCGAGTGTTACTCGGACAAGTGGCTGCAGTTTGCCTACGGCCGCAACTTGACCAGTGACGAAGCCGCCGTCGCCCAAGCATTGGCGACACCGCGCAGCGTGGCGTCGCTGGTTACGGCGATCGCCACTACCCCAGCGTTCATCAGTCGCACGCCTAATGAGGTGGCCCAATGAGACATCTGCCCAGCAAGCTCCGTCGCCGACACTTCTTGCGCGGCTTCGGCGGCGCCGTCGTCGGCTTGCCGTTTCTCGAGTCGCTCGCCCCCGTGGCCAAAGCCCAAGGCGAGGTGATCAAACGTTTCGGCGTGTTCTTCTGCTGCAATGGCGTGAACATGGACCTGTGGTTTCCGCAAGGCAGCTTCGGCCAGCTGACGGACGGTCACCTGCAGGGCACCGCCAACGAAGCCCTGATCCCCCACCAGAGCAAGCTGCTGATTCCCCGCGGCATTCACATGGCGCCACGCGGCTTCGATCGTGACGGCGGCGGCGGTGACGACCACGGCAAGGGCATGGCGCACAAGCTCACGGCCCAATTCGCCGACGATGACGACTGGCTAGCCCTCGGTCCATCGGTGGATCACGTGATCGCGAATGAGATCAACCCGAGTGGTCGTCCGCCGCTGAATCTGATGGTCGGGCGCCGCTCCAACTACCGCGGGCTCGACTACAGCAGCTACTCGGGCGCGCTGCAGGCCGTCCTCGGGATCAACAATCCGTGGAACGCCTACGCCGATCTGGTGAACATCGGCGGAGGTGGCGAGGGAGCCAGCGAAGCGACGGATCGCATCGTCAGCCGTCGACAGAGCGTACTGGACTTGGTCGAAGAGCAGTTTACGCGGCTGAGTAACGGGCCGCTCAGCGAGTCGGATCGTCAGAAGCTCGACGCACACTTCACGGCGATTCGCGAGATCGAAGTCTCGATGACGACCGACGGGGCGCTGTCGTGCGCGGACGGCAGCCTGGCCGAGCGCGCCGCGGTCTACGAGGTCCAACAAGCCGACGAAGAAGCCGCGCCAGGTGGCGGACGCGGCGCGCCGTTACTGGTCGAACAAGACGTCGAGTACCCAGCGATCGCCGATCTGCAGATCGACATCATGGCGCTGGCGCTCGCGTGTGATGCGACTCGCGTCGCGACGTTACAGTTCGGGCGAGGCAGCGGCGGCCCCATCTTCACGTGGGACGGCATGACGCACGAGTACAGTCACCACAAGCTGTCCCACGGCAAAGTGCGAGACAATTGTTTCGGTGACAGCACGGAGAACGGCTGCGACGACGTCGTGGGCTACGAAGGAATGATCGCAGACATCGACGTGTGGCATCAGCAAAAGTTCGCACGCTTGCTCGATCGTCTCGAGAGTTACACCGAAGAAAACGGCAGCACGTTGCTCGACAACTCGGTAATCCTTCACACTAACGAACTGTCGGACGGCAAAGGTCACTCGTACCTCGATTTGCCGTACATCTTGGCAGGCAGCGCCGCAGGTTACTTCAAACAAGGCGAATACGTCGAACTCGCGAGCGGCGGCTTCAGCGAAGACGCACCCCACAACAAGCTGCTCAACACCATCGTCAACGCCATGGGCATCGAGTCAGACTGGTTCGGCGTCCCCGAAGGTCAGGGCGGCGAAACCATGCAAGGCGGCATCTACGAAAGCCTGCTCGCCTGAGCTGAACGATACTTCAGCGTTCGTTTGGGTTGGGGCCCCCGAGGCAGCCAGCGCGCCGTCAGACGAGTGCAGGCGCGGGCCCGCACCTTGCCGCTCATCACGCAGAGGGAGCCGCGCAAGGCCCGCATCTAGACTTCCCAGGCAAAGTCGCGCTGGGTGATTCGGGTTGGGTTAACCGCCAAGACGCCAAGGGCGCCAAGGAGAGTTTAGGGGCTTTTGCGACGAGGGTACGTCGAAGCAAAGGCAGGACTCGCGGAAAGTAGGGCGAACTCGATGGCGTGCTCGTCTGATCCGCAGGTGAGCCCCTTGGCGCCCTTGGCGCCTTGGCGGTTAACTCGAAACGAGAGCCAGCGTTGCTCACTCTGCACTGTGGATCACTTCGCAAGGCGTCGTGTGTTCCGCGTCCGAGAACTGTTGCTGGTCCCAGTCTACTTCCGCGTATTCGTCGAGCCAGTTGGCGACACTTTCTGGAACTCGGCACAGGCGATTGGAACCTACGCGAAGGTCGCTGAGCGTGAGTTGTGTAATGCTCGCGGGAAGCGATTCGAGCTGATTGTTCCAGAAGTACAGTCTGCTCAACGCCGTGAGATTTCCGATGGCCTCTGGTAAACGCGCCAGGCGTCCACTGACGAAACTCATTTGGTACAGGGACGTCAGGTTGGTGAGTTCATCTGGAAGTGCTTCGAGCAGCGTGCCATTCATCCACAGGCTGCCGAGCATCGTCATTTCGTCGATCTCTCGGGGTAACTCGGCGATCGGCACGCCATCGAGTGTCAGGTGCGTCAGGTTCGGAAGATCCAGGAGCACCATCGGAAAGTGGTCCAAATCCTGCTCGATCACATCTAGCCGCGTCAGGTTCGTGAGGTTCGCCATTTCAGCGGGCAACTCGGTGAGCGAGCCGTCCGTCAGGTACAGCATGTCGAGCCCGCTGAGGCGTCCGATCTCCGGGGGCAACACAGATACGCCATTCGGAAGCGCGCCGAAGTGATCCACGTCCGTGAGGTATAACGTCGAGACGCGCGTGTTCGTGGCTTGGGCGCCAATCACGTTACTCACTTCGATGTCGACGTGTCCGTTGACGTCGAGTATCAAACGCACCACGTCGACGTCGCAGGCGTAGTCCATGCACGGCGCAATGAAAGGCGTGCCCCCTTCAGGTGACGGATTTCGGCCCGAGTCGGAGAAACGTTCTGCGTCAGTAGTTCCAGCGTCTTCGGGCGATTCGGAATCGTCGCGAACCGTATCATCGCGAACCGTATCATCGCGAACCGCGTCGCCGCGAACCGTGTCGGGGCCGCCATCGGAGTCGGCGATATCGTCGTGCGGCGTTTCCGTTTCGCCCGACGGCGTTTCGTTCGAGTTACTTCCTTCGGGTAAACCAGCATCTTCCGCCTGGCCCACTGGTGCCGTCGGTCCGCTGGCGTCACCCCGCTCTGGGGTGGGGTTATCTTGCATCGCGCCGCCCGACGTCGCGTTCATTTCATCTGTGACGCTCGCCTGTGAGCTCGACGAGTCGTCGTTGGCGGCCGCTCGAGGGGCCTCTGCGTCTCCCATGTCGCCCTGGAGCCCCGCGCCATCCGACGACTCCGCGTCTTCGCACGCCGTGGTCAGCGCTAGGACCAGTAGTATCGATTCAACCCTCATGGCGCCCAGCCTAGCCCAGGGTACGGCGCTGAGTATCCGCATTTTCCGTATCCCATCGTGCGGCGTGGACGTTCGTTGGTGGGACGTCGGCAGGGCTCGTGTCTCACCAAGCACGGTGCTGGAACTTCGAGCCGTTCGAGCGAGACGCTGGCTGTAGCTCCTAGGTGAATTTCAGCGCGCTGCACATTGTACGGACATTACGTAGGGAATAGTTCGAACAATACCGATTGTCCGCACTTCAGACGGGTGCATGATGACGCTCACTTGGGCTGAGGAGGTAGTGATGTGGAAACAGCAGTTGTGGGTCGTGGGCGTTCTCGTGTGCTGGTGGTTGACGTCCGGTGTTGCCGTGGCAGCGGGGCTTTTGACGACGTCGCAGGCGGGAGCGTCTGGGCTTTCTCCAGTGCGCAGCGTCGAGTTGTCGATTGAGGTAAACGGGTCTACGGCAACCATCGAGGAGCGACGGACCTACCTGTTGGGTGCAGGTTCGTTCGATGTCGCAGAGAACTCGATAACTCTGTACCGCTCGCTTCCCGCGGACGCGAGCGTTGAAGGTGTCGAAATCGACGTCGACGGTGAGACGTCGCTGCTCGACGGGCGCGTGCTCGGCGCGGCTCAGGCAGATGAGCTGCGCCGCGAGCTGGTCCTCGAGCTCCACGATCCCGCGCCACTCCGAGAAATGGGACAGCGCATGTTCGTCTCCGACGCCCTCATAGTCAGCGGCGGGGCAACGTTGACCGTTCGTCTTCACAGCTCGACGTCATTGGTTCCGCGAGGGACACTCCAGGCGTTGAGTATTCCGCTCGAGTGGCACGCAGACGACGTGCCGCAGGTAGCCGTAGACCTTCGCGTCACGACCACCGAGCCGTTGCGCGCGCTCTACGCTCCGTATCATGAACTCGTGACTGTCCGCGACGGTGAGCATCATGCGGTCGCAACCTACTCGGGCAGCGACGTCTGCTCGCGTTTCGACGTCACCCTGATGTTGTCGAGTGGGAGCGAAGACGTTCGCTTGGACTTGCTTCCTTTTCGCGCGTCAGACTCCTACTTGGCGCGAGAGGCGAGCTACGCGGAGGGGGAAGCAGGTTACGTGTTGGGGCTACTCACCCCCACGGCGGTCCTCACGGAGCAGCCAGAAAGGGATGTCGTCGTCGCTTTTGACGTCTCTGGCAGCATGGAGGGAGAGAAGCTCGAGCAAGCCAAGCTGGCGTTGGAGCATGTGCTAGCGGGTTTGGGCGTTGCGGATACCCTTTCTTTGATCACGTTCAGTGGTGACGTGACGTTGCTGGGGCAGGAGGGACAGTCCGTCACCGAAAATTCGAAGCGTGCGCTGCTCAATCGAATCGCGGAGCTGATTGCCGAAGGGGGGACGAACATCGGCGCAGCGTTGGAGCGCGCCTTCGCGGCACTTGATGGCATCGAAACGAACCAGGCGCGGGCCAGAACCGTCGTGCTGCTGACTGATGGCGTGCCAACGGAAGGGATCACGGACATCGATGCCATCGCTGATCTGGCGCTCTCCAAGAACCTCACGGCGTCGCGTGTCTTCACCTTCGGGCTCGGTGCGGACGTCAACACGCTGCTGTTGGATCGCTTGGCAAAAGATTCTGGGGGCCGGGCCACCTACGTTCGACAAGACACGGTTGCGGACGCCGTGCACGGGTTCTTCGCGAGCATTGCAGCGCCCGTCCTGACGCATCCCGCCATCGCGGACGCAGACGGCGTGTTGAGTGATGTGTTTCCAGAAGTGCTACCCGACCTGTATGCGGGGCGAACCCAGACGTTCGTCGCTCGTTATCAACCAGGGACGCACGTCCTCGGCGTCGAAGGGGACGGAGCGAGTGGGCAAGTGCGGAGAGACTACGAGATCACGCTCCCCAACTACGCGATGGCAGACGGCAGCGTCGCGAGACTCTGGGCGCAGCGCCAGGTCGCTCAGTGGCTCGAGCGGCTCAAGATCGTCGGGTCGAAACCCGATCTGGAGCGTGATGTATCGAGTCTCGCCCGGCGTTTCGGTGTCGTGACGGCGTTCACTCGGTTCGACACCGACGAAGAGGGCCAGGCAAAATTCGTGTTTTCGGAAGTTCCGACGGACGCGGTCGGCGCAGTTGCCGTCGACACTTCGGCGTCCATCGGCGGGTACGGCTCCAGCGAGACCAGCGAGCGGACGCTCGATGCGACCGTGCGCTACTACCTCGACCGCAACTTTCCCACCGCGTCGGGTTATCGGACAGACGCGGTGTTGGGACCCGACGCGAGCGATCTGGCTGATGACGAGTGGATCAGTTTGCACTTTGGCAGCGAGCGCTACTTCGAGGTGTTGTCAGCCCAGTCCGACCCACACTTCGGTGGGTTCCTTTCAGTGGGGCCAGACGTGCGCTTCGTACACGCGGGGCGCTCGTTCCAGGTTACGGATCCGGCTCGCGTAGATTCTGAGCATCTCCCGAGGGAGTCGGACAGCATTCCTCGGGGCGAGTCGACCTCACGAAACGTCGAGACGAAGGCCCAGCTGCTCGAGGCTAGCGACGTCGAAGATGCGTCGCCGACGCTGGCAGAAACAGACGGCGGCTCAGTCCACGCATCGACCGTCCCAACGCTGGCCACGACGGACGGCGGTTCGATTGACCGAGACGGTGGGGTGCGGATCGACTCGGGTGAACGTTCCCAAGTGCGGCGCGAACCCACCTTCGCCACGGTGCAGACGCGACACGGCAACTGTGCTGTGGGTGGCCTCTCGAACGGCTGCGCTCAGTATTGGCTTTTTGCTCTCAGCTTGGCGTGGCTACGGCGAAGTCGGGCTTCGCGCTTCGAACCGCCAGGTGCGCGCCGCTGAGTACGCCGCTCTCAGCTGCCGAGTAAACTGTTTCGGGTTAACGAAGCGGGCGTTTTCGAAGTTCTTCGGCGATTTCTTCCAGCTCGGCTTCGCGTGGGTGTTGCGCGCGCCACACCAGACGAAACCAATCCGACTGGATCTTGTGCGAGGGCAATACCACACGCAGCTTCCGTCGTTTGACGTCGTCACGCACGAAATACTCGGGCAGCACCGCGACTCCACCTCCGTCGAGCACCCGCTGGCGGATGGCCGCGATAGTGCCCAAGTAGCGCATCTCGCCGAACGCCCAGAACGACTTCGCGGAGCCCGCATCGAGCAAGTAGCGAAACAACGGCAGGTCCTCACCGATATCGATCAAACGATGTGCTGCGGCGTCGCGAGGCTGACGAAACGGAGTGCGATCCAACAACGCGGGGGCGGCGACCAATTTGTACGTCTCTTCGTGGAGGGGCGCATAGCGCAGGCCAGTCACCGCCAACCGTGAGCTGGTAATCACCGCGTCGATCTCCGCGCGTTTGACACTTCTGAGCAGCTCTGCCGCATCTCCAAACGTGAGGTGAAGCGTACGCCCCGGGCGCAGACGTTCGAGTTGCTCGAGGGTGGGCGCTAGCCAGCTCATGCCCAGCTCGAAACGTGTTCCCAACGTCAGGGCGTATGACGGCGACGCATCACTCGTCTCGAAACACGCTCGTGCCGCATCCAGCGCGTGTTGCGCTCGCGGTAGTAGTTGTTCACCCGATGGGGTTAGCTTGATGGTGCGCGTCGTCCGCGCGAATAGTCCCACACCGAGTGTTTCCTCGAGCCGTCGAATTCGTTCTCCGAACGCGCTGGGCGAAAGATGACACGCGCGGGCCGCCTCACGAAAATTAGCCAGCCGCGCTGCAGTCACGAAACAGTTCAGCGAAGTCAAGTCGAGCCAATCCGCCACGCGCGTAGGTTAGACAGCCACGCCCTCGCTGTGAAGACAACGGTCGTTCAAAGTCATCTAGAGCGCGTTTTCGTTGGTTTGGGGGCCCCCGAGGCAGCCAGCGCGCCGTCAGGCGAGTGCAGGTGCGGGCCCGCACCTCGCCGCCAATCCCGCAGAGGGAGCCGCGCAAGGCCCGCTCCTCTACTTCCCCAGGCAAAGAACATGTTGGGTGAGTCGGGATTGGGTTAACCGCCAAGACGCCCAGGCCGCCAAGGAGTTTATGGGCTCTTGCGACGAGGTCACGTCGAAACGAAGGCAGGACTCGCCGATAGTAGGGAGAACTCGATGGCGTCCTCGTCTGACCCACAGGTGTTCCCCTTGGCGGCCTTGGCGTCTTGGCGGTTAACTTGCAGAACTGCGATTCAGCCGTCTCGCTGCGCGGACAGCAGTGCCATGTCGTGCGTGTTCCGCAAGCAGCGAACGTGAGTGAAGCCGGCGTCGCTCAGGGCGCGGAGGTTTTCGTCGAGGGTCATGTAGAGCGCGTTGCGGGTTGGGCTCGGGGCGTCTCCTGGCAAGTGGTCGCACACCAGAAACACGCCACCTCGTGCGAGAAGTTCACCCACCCGTGCGTAGAGCGCCGGCGCGTGGCGCTTGTGGCGTAACTCGTGAACGGCTTGCATCGAGATGACGAAATCGAACGGCCCGCGAGCGGTGCCCCATGACGTCGAGCGGAAGTCGGCTTGGACGTACTGCGTGCGTGAGGTGTGCGCTTGCAGCTTCGCACGGCTCATGTCGAGCATGGGCTGCGCGAAGTCGAGCAATGTGTAACGTGTGATGTTCGGGCAGGCGCGGAGCAGGTGCTCGGCGAGAAAGCCAGGACCCGACCCGAGTTCGAGGACGTTCGACTGCGCTACGGAGCTGGCCGTGATCTCTTGGGCGAAGTGTTGGAAGTACTCCGCGCGCCAGGGACGTTTTACGTTCGCTTCAGTGGCCCAGGTTTCGGCAGCTGCGGTGTCGTGAAAGTCTACGCCCGGGGGGACATCGTCGGGTGATTGGGTCATTGGCGTTCCGGGATCTGGAAGTGCTCCGCGCAGAGTGACACCCTTGACGCGGGCGGGGCGCTTTTGCGTCGGATAAAAAAGCTGGGCAAGAGAAAAACTGGCCCCAAACGATGTTTCACCTAGTGAGCGTCATTCGAGCTGCCGTCGTGAGCTACCTTGGCGTAACCTGAGACTCATGCAGGAGTGCCCGTACTGCAAGCGCGCGGTCACCAACGCCGCCATCGACACGGCGCGTGACCTCGCGATCTGCCCAGGTTGTCGCCGGGTGATCGACTTCAGACGGCATGCGCCCACCTATGCGTCGGGACCGCAGACGATGCCATCGTCACCTCAGCCCGTTTCTGACGATGGGCCGCCGCGGCCGATGGGCGTCGTCGTGCGTGGGTGGACGACCCCGGGGGCGCTGCAGGGCGGTGACGCACCATCGCGGGCAGACGTGAAGGGGACGCAGCCGTCACCTGGCGCGCAGCTGTCTGTCGGAGCGCAGGTGTCCGTCGGAGCGCAGGTGTCCGTCGGAGCGCAGCCGTCGCCATTAACTCAGCGCGCGGCGTCGCACACCCAGCCGTCAGGTGACTTGCGCCGGTCTGAGGCGAACCCCGCTGCTCGTGGGGATGCGGGGGGTCACGGCGGGTTGGCGGCGCTCAGTGCGTTGCGCGCCGACGACTTGTCCGGTCGAGACGCGCCGCCGAGCGGCAAAACGAGTAACCAGTCGAGTCCGCGCTCGCGACGTTTGCGGCAAGAGGTGCCGCTGCCCAAAGGCGTGCGGCTGGCGTTCGAAAACGGCACCGACGGGAGTTCGCCGAGTGTCACGATAGTGCAGCGGACGTCGAGCAGCGGCGCGATCGCCGCGCTGCTCCTCACCATCGTGCTCGGGGTTGGGCTTGGGGTTCACATCACGAGCAGTGGGGTCGGTGCGGTGCCGCTGACGGCGGGGGCGGTGTTGCTCCTGTGCGGCTATGGCGCGCTGGCTGCTGCCGTCAATCGCACGACGACCCGAGTCGTAGCGAGCGAACTGATGCGCGCACGGGGTCCGTTCCCCTCGCTATCGAGCTCCGTGCGCATCGCGGGTGAGCAGGTGACTGAGCTCTACGCGGTCAAGGTGGGCGCCAGATTCGCGGTGGTCGCCCGCCTGAAAGGCGGTAAAGAAGCCACGGCCGTCACTCCTGTGTTTGCCAACGCGGAGCAGGCGTTGTTCGCGGTGGACGCCATCGAGCAAGTGTTGCTCGGCGTGAGTCAGGCGTGACTCTGCGGTTGCATCCGCGTGGGATTCGATCGATGAACGCGCCGTGGCCAGCAAAGGACGACCATTTCGCCGCGTCGAGATCGAAGGCTTCGAAGTCTTGATCGGCAAGGGCGCCAAAGAAAACGATCAACTCAGTCTCGAAGTGGCCGAGCCAAACGACATCTGGCTGCACGCCGCAGGAGGCGCCCCCGGCAGCCACGTCGTTATCCGCAACCCAGACGCACTCGTCGTTCCGCGCTCCGTGATCGAAGCCGCCGCCGAACACGCCGCCTGGTACTCCAAGTCGCGAACCCACGCCAAAGCCGAAGTGCACTATTGCTCCGCCGCCAACGTCAGCAAACCGCGCGGCGCGCCCGCGGGCCTGGTCGAGATCCGTCGTCACTCGTCGGTTCGGGTCATTCCAAAGCCGGTCCCGAGTTGAGCTTGGTGGTCTGGTGCGCAGAAGGGGATCGGTCTTGCGCTATCGCGCATCAGGCTTCGAACGGAGTTCTGTCATCGCACTGCGCTGTGGGATGACGACCCGAAGCGCGAAGTCCGTTGCCGCCCGGGCTGGCCAAGGCCCCGGCTCGCGCCTTGCCCCCCGATTGAGGCAACGGACGGAAGGTTCTGAGAGACTCAGAGCCCCGTTTCGGATGTTGAAGGTTTGGCAGCGGTGCCTTGACACGTGGCGGGCATAACGCCGAGCATGCCTGGTCCGTGATTCCGATCGTCGCCATTGAGATTGAGGCCCCTGCACCGCCTGCGGCACTGCAAGATGTCTTGCTCGAAGCGTGCAGCGCGTCGCTAACGCATCTCGACTGCCTGCCTGCCGCTGAAGCCAAAGGGCGAAATCCAACCGCCGTCGCGATGATCTCCAACCCCGAACCCGACATCATCGTCATCGAACTCGCTGATGCGACACGGGGGACCTGGCTCAATCGCCGCCTCGCGTTCGATGCGTCGGACCCCCTGGCAGAGCGTTGGCGCACCGTGGGATTTAGTGTTGGTTCACTGCTGGGTGATTCGGACCGACCGCCCCAGGCAAAGCCGGGCTCCGACGCGACGGCTCAGGAATCCACTACCAGTTCCGAAGCGCAGGCGCCGGTGAGCGTCGCCGTGTCCCTGGGCAGTGTGACGGGTGTCGGTCTAGACCGCGAAGCCTGGCGCACAGGTGCGGAACTGGGGTTGTGGGCTTCGTTTTGGAGCGCGGGCGACCCGTACTTGAGTGTTGGTTACGCAGGGGGTCTCGATGCCCCAGAGGACGTCCGTCTCAGGTTCTTGGACGTGGCTGCCGGTGTGAGTTGGCAATGGCCGAAGTCCGGGATGTGGTCGGCGCGGGTTAAGTTGCTCGTAGATGTTCAGAACCAGGCTGTCAGCGCCACTGATCCGATGACCGGTGACACACAGGAGCGCGCGTTGTGGGTTCCAGGAGTTCGACTCGGATTGGACGGGGTGTGGTCGTTTTTCCCTCGATGGGCGCTGGTCTTGAAGTTGGATGGATTGGTCCAAGATGGTGCAACGACCATCAACTACGGGGGCGACCGGGTTGGCGCCGTGCCCTCGAGGTCGCTGATTTCTGGTTTGGCCCTACAGTTCGAGCCTTAGATCCCCGAAATTCGGTTCCGCGGGTCGATTTTTCCCGAACGCCAGCCTGAGATATCGTGCTTTCGTTACCTACGCCTAGCCCATGGTTGCCCCAGCGAAACTCCGCCTGGTATCCGAGCCAGCCGCGACAGCGACTTCTCCTCCCAGCGAGGATGAGGAGCTGATTCAGGCGCTGCTCAGGGGTGATCCGCAGGCTGGGGGACAACTCTACGACCGTTTGATCCGCGTCGTGGAATGGACACTCCTTCGTATCATCGGTCGGCGTGGCGAAGATCACGATGACTTGGTGCAGTCCGCGTTCGAACAGGTCGTCAGAACGCTCCAGCGAGGATCCTACTCGCGCAACTGCTCCCTCACTTCTTGGGCGTCCGCAATCGCTTCGAACGTCGCCCTCAACGAACTACGCGCTCGGCGCCGCGACCGGCAGTACTTCGTCGAGCTGGATCCGACTCCACGAACGCGCGCGGGCGGCGACGTCGAAGCACAGGTGATCGCCCGCCGACGTCTACAGCTTGCGCGACTGGAGCTTTCGAAGATGAACCCTCAGCGAGCCCAAGCTGTCATTCTCCACGACGTCAACGGTCTTCCACTCGAAGAGATGGCCGCTGCTTTGGGGGTAACGGTTGCGGCGGCCCAGTCACGACTTTCGCGTGGCCGACGGGAAATCAGCGCCCGCGTCGAGGGCTTTGAAAGCGACGACAATCCCGCGCCAGAATCCAAGGAGACACCGTCATGATGGAGCGCCCATCGAGTCTCGATGTGTTGCATCAAATGCGGCACGTGGGTGCTCCCGTGACGAGCGCGGAAGCCGAACACGAGCGGCGTGAGCGCATCAGCGCTCGCATCGTCGAGCTGCAGGAGGAGTTTGAGCAACGTAGCTCCGCGCGGCATCGTATCAAGAAGATTGCCGTGGTCGCAGGCCCGCTGCTGGTCGCTGCGAGTTACCTCTTGTGGCTGCGATTTGGGCAGTCCGAGGCTGAAGACGTGGTGGCGCGAGGTGACGAAAGCAGCGCGTCCATCCAGCTATCGCAACCAGCCGCGCAGGTCACCGAAGCAGTCCAGCCGCTCGAGTTCGAGCCTGCGCGCGAGATCATCGTCGAGAAATCGGCGGCTGAGCTACGCATGCCCAGTTCGGCAGCATTGAAGGCGACACCCGGTAGTCGATTTCGGGTCGACCGCCAGCCGCTTGGCGACGACCGGTGGCGCGAGTACGTTTACGTTCACTCGGGGATGCTCGACGTCGACATTCCGAGGCTGGATCAACGGAAGGAGTTAGTCGTTCACACGAAGACGGCAACCATCGACGTTCACTCGAAGCGGTTCTCGATCGACGTGCCCGAGAACTCGACCCGCGGGACGCAGGTCAGGGTCATGGAAGGAAAACTGTTCGTTCGAACGTCTGCTGGGGTGAGAGTCGTGACTGCCGGCCAGATCTGGCAATCTGACGACAACATGGAGAACTCATCTCCAACGCCGGAACGGGGCCAGCACGCGCAGCCTGACGCGGCCGGGAGTCGGCGTGCTACGGCGCAGCCTTCCGCTGGTAACTCGCCCGCAGTTCCCGACGAACCTAGCGAGGTTCCTTCCAGTCTCCAGGAAGCCAATCGCCTGATGCAGGCAGCCCTTCTAGCGAAAACGGGGGGCATGAAGGACCTCGCGCTGCAACGCTTCGTCGAGTTGATTCGGCGCTTTCCACAAACCGAACCTGCGGCGACTGCTCGGGCTGAGCGCTTTCGATTGCTGTCTCAAATGGGCCGCGGCTCGGCTGCGCGCCGGGCCGCGCGACAATACTTGGCGGCGCACCCCAACGGCTTTGCCCATTCCGAGGCTCGTGCGCTGTTGGATGCCGAGCATTGAGCACAAGGCATACTGACGACCGGTGCGAAGATTCTTGCGTCATCTAACCCTCGTCTGGGGATTGAGCTTGCCCAATGGGTGCACATCAGACGAGGTGCGGTCGCTGGATCTCTTTTCCAGTTCAGTAGGTGCGCCGGCCAGCGACTGCCATGGTCCAGAGGACTGCCCGGACAAGCTTTCACAGTGCGTGGCCGGTCTGTGCGTCGAGTGCGCGGATGACCGGCATTGCGACGACATGCGACCAGCGTGCTTTCGGGGTGCGTGTGTCGAGTGCACGACAGCCGACCACTGCTTGGACGAGGGCGCTTGCAACGTCGCGACGAACCTCTGTGCGCTGAGTTGTGAGGAGCCTAGCCACTGTGCGGGGCAGAAGGAATCGCGCTGCGACTTGGAGGGTGGGTATTGCGTCGAGTGCATATCAGACGAGGACTGCGAAGGCATGCGCCCTCGCTGTCGAACGTCGACGGGTCAGTGCGTGGAGTGCACTGCCGATGACGACTGCACCGGGTCCCGGGTGCTTTGCGATGTCTCCGCTGCGCGCTGCGTGGAGTGCACTGCGAATGCTGATTGCGAATCCGGAGTCTGTGACCTGCGTTCGAGTCGTTGCGTCGAGTGCCGGCAGGATGCAGACTGTGCGCTAGGGCAATCTTGTGAACGCGACAAGTGCGTTGCTGCTTGCGTGTCAGACAGCGATTGCCCCGAGCAGGAGCAATGCCGCGCGGACATTGGATCGTGTGCCGAATGTTCCAGCGCGGCTGACTGTGAGCCGATGGGCGGTCAATGTAGTGCGGCGGGACGCTGTGTTGAGTGCCTCGAAGACTCCCACTGCTCCGAGCCGTCACGCCCTGGCTGCGTGCAAGCGACGCAGCGCTGTGCCGAATGCACGCGCGCGGAGCACTGTGCCTCGCCAAAAACGTGCGATCTTCAAAGTACCAAGTGTGTGGACGAGTGAAGTTTCTAATTCTTTTGTTCCTGCAGCCTGAAAACTCGAGGGTCCGGTACGTACGGGCATTCATCGAACCAATGAGTGCGAGGTGCCGTTCCCATGAAACGAGAGACATACCTATCCACGTTCCTGATCGCCTTCATCGCTGGCCAGCTTGGCTGCTCCAGTGGTGAGCACGGGCAAGACGCGTCCTCGACTACCGACGAGGACTTGATAGCCTTCGCAGGTTCGGAACAGGAGTCGGACAGCGTACTTGGTGACGATTCGCGAGGCGCTGACTCGCACGAGGCTGAGCTGCCGCTCGTCGATCCCGATCTGAACCCAGGCTCGGCTACGATTGACGGCGCGATTGCTCGCGACCTGGAAAATGACTCCTGGGACATACCCGGTCAGGGCTCGGAGTTTGCCGGTCCGCCCCTCGACCCCAAGGACGGTCCCGAGTCAGCCGAAGACTGTATCGCCGCTCGGGTCGAGCGCGGCAACCCCACTGAAGGCGAAGCGCGCTGCTTCTACGGCGACGATCCAGACATCCCCGCGGCGAGGATCGATCAGGTCGTCGAAGTCGTCGATGGAGAGGAGTGGGTGCACATCCGGCTGACTCTCAATCCGAACTTCGTGGACAATAGCTACGGCGAGACCGCCGTCGGCTGGGGGGGACAGGGTGACGAAGGTGAACAGGCAACCGTCGGCGACGCTGACATGCCTGCAGGCGAAGCCGATGACGAAATGGAGGCCAAACTTCCAAAGGGTGACAAGCCCAAGAAACGCAAGACAGGACACACGTTCAAAGACTTGGTCGGAAGTGATCACGCCGAAATCAAGATTACGGACTCCGCAGGTGATGTCGTTCTGCACTTCAAGATCGACTACCTGTCGGAGGACGCCAGCGCAGTATCCGGTTACTCTTCTCTCGGGGTTAACGGGGGAGACGGCAAGCTGATCGAAGGTGACGCTAGCTGGATCGTTGCTTGGACGACTGCGCTCGATCGCAACTTCAACGCTTGCGGCTTGGACGGCTACACGGAGAGTTCTCCGCTGCCAGCAAGCGGGACCGACAGCGAAGGTGAAGAGCCCTACTGGGACTACCGCGTAGTCTACGACGTTTGGGTCTCAGGTGATGCCTTCGGCGACGAGGAGTTTGGTGAGGCGTACATCGAGTATGTCCACGCGTCGCCGAGCAAGGGCGAGAACAACAGCGTCGATGTCGTTCCTGGGGACTGTCCACCAGACGATGCGCCTCCACGAGAGGATCCGCCGAAGGACGACACGCCGCCCGACACGGATGGTGCCGGCGGTTCTCCGGGCATGGACGACGGGGACGGGGGAAGTGGCGGTGATGACTCCACCCCGCCGCGGGTCGACGTGGCTCGCTGAACCACGCTAACGACTTAGCGACGTGTGCTCTTAGTTGGAATTCGATTGGGCTGAAGTAGCCGAGCGTCGAATGACGCCGTTGGGGATTGTAGAAGTTCTCGATGTAGTCGGCAATTGCGGCGTGGGCAGCAGCTGGTGAAGGATACCATTCGTGGTCGAGGTATTCACCTTTGAGAGACGCGAAGAAGCTCTCTGCCACTGCGTTGTCCCAGCAGTCGCCAGTCCTGCTCATGCTTGGAACGATGCCTAGCTGCGTGAGCCGCGCGACGTACTCGTTACTCGCGTAGGGGCTGCCGCGGTCGGAGTGATGTACCAACCCGGGTGCGGGCCGACGCTGCTGAACGGCGCGTTCCAGCGCTGGGGCTTCGGGGCAGAACAGTTTCAACTATCGAGTGCTGTTCGACGCCAACTGACACGGCACGCGATTGTAGGCGCGCCCCGAGGAGCTCTGTCGAGACAGCATCCCCTCGGCGCGCGCCAACGCCGCCGTCCGAGATGCTCACGCCCAGTCCTCGGCCTGGATCGCAGACCAAGGGATCACGCTGACACCGCTCCGTTGTTGCGCTGCCGTGCCTCCGTACACCAGTCGACGCTCGACTGCGCGGTGCACCGCCTGTGCGCGATCGAGTTGTTCGGACAGCTTGGTGAGTCCATCGAAGAAGTCGCTCGCGACCGTTGCAGCCGACTTGGCCTCCACGAGCGTGGCCCCGCCACTTCGCAAGGCGACCAGGTCGACTTCTGGTCCTCGCGTCGCGCGGAAGTGAAACAGATCTGGAGGGAGGCCGGCATGCACGCGAGCCTTGTATACCTCCGACACAACCCAACTTTCGAAGACCGCGCCGCGTTGAGGGTGGTGTCTGAGCTGGTCAGCTTTGCGGATCCCGAGCTGATGACAGAGCAAGCCTGCATCGAGGAAGTGCAGCTTGGGTGCTTTGACGAGCTGCTTTTTCAGGTTGTTGTGCCAAGCCGGCAAGCGAACGCATAGGAAACTCGCTTCCAGCACGCCCAGCCACGCTTTGGCCGTTTGCTGCGTCACTCCCGCGGCTTCGCCCAACTTGGCGAGGTTGAGTTCCTGGCCGCTGAATCCCGCGCACAAGCGCACGAAGCTCGCGAAGCTGTGCAGATCATTGACGTTCAGCAGTTGCCGAACGTCTCGCTGAACGTAGGTCGCCAGGTAGTCGTCGTACCAGCGCTCAGACGGGATGTCGCGATCGAAGATCGCAGGGTAAGCGCCCGTCCACAACGTGTCGAACAGACCGCTGGGGGCGTTGTCGAAACGCTGAAGTTCGTCGAGGCTCGCTGGCAGGAGATGATGAACTGCGGTGCGTCCTGCGAGTGACTGGCTGACGCTTGCCGAGAGGCCGAAGTGTTGCGAGCCCGTAAGAATGAATCGACCCGGTTCGGGCCTGGCGTCGACGTTCTCCTGCAAGTAACTCGGAAGATCGGGTGCGTGCTGAACCTCGTCGATGATCGCACCTTCCCCATACTCGGCGATGAACCCGCGAGGGTCTTCGACCGCGTAGGCGCGGTGGTCCAGGGGTTCCAAGGAGACGTAGGTGTGACTGTCAAAAAGCTGTCGGCAGAGCGTGGTCTTACCCGACTGGCGAGGACCGGTCAGGGTGACGATCGGATACTTGGTTGCGGAAAACAGCAGCAACTTCGATATTTTGCGCTCGATCGTCAAGGCGGTGCATGGATGCTAGATCAGATTTAAGATCCGTGCAACCCGGCGTCCAGGCCTTCACGGCCATGTTGCATGACGCGTCCACGATCGACTCGCACGCGCCGTCTGCGACGCAAGCCGCGTACTGGCGAACGGTGACCTCCGTTCTGTCCATTCGGAAGTCGGCTTCCAACGTGACTTGGACCGGGACCTCGCGAGTCGATCCGCCCAGAAGCGTCGGGTTGAGTGCGTGTTGAATATAAACGATGCTTCGTTGCTCTCGGCGCTGCTTGGCTGATGTAACGGTACCTCCTGTCCATCGTCAAAGCCGTGACTGCCCTTTAGAACGCCGAACCTCGGACAGCCCAGGCATCTGCCAAGCGCGCCCGACTGTTTGACACCCGCGCCCGACCGGTTTCGACTCTGAGCGGCCGTATCAAGACAGCGTGGCGTCCACCTGTTCCACCGCGTTGCGCGAGCGCCCGCAGCGGTTGCGCAGGGCAGGCCAGTCGATGGCTTGACGGCAGGTAGGCCGCCTTCCACAGTGCAGCATGCGTTTAGTTTTCGCCTCTTTGTTCGTCGTTGGCGCGATCGCCACTTCGCCCAGCGCCGGGCATGCTTGTGGTGCCACGGAAACAATTTTCGAAGGTTTGTTGCCACTCGCCGACCAGACGGATGTGCCTACGGACGCCGTCTTGTGGGCGACGGGGAATTTTTCTTCCCTGGAGCTGCACCTGCGCAAGGTGCCGACGACCGAAGAACTCTCGGACATCGACGCGGGCGCGGCAGCGCTTAAAGCCGAGGCGGTCCTCGTCGACACGACGTGCTTGCCGCTCCACGACCAGCGCTTGTGTCGTGGGCAAGCTGAGCTAGAGCCGAACACCGAATACGAGTGGTACGTGGCAGCCGAGACCGACAGTGTCGATCCGGAGAGTCCCTGGCGCAGGTTCACGACGGGTGATGCCAGCGTTCCGCCCAGCCAGTCAGAGCCGGACATCGAAGTCAGCGTGGCCGACAATGAGGTGCACGAGTTCTACGGGTGTGGCGGTGAAGCGCAGGTCGTGGGACTGCAGTTCGACGCTGCGGAACTCGCGGAGCCCGTGGTCGTGGCGTCTGACATGCCGCTCGGCCATCCCCACGCGTGGGCGTGGTTGCTCGAGCCAGGCGCAGCGGCGCAGATCATCGAGTACCTGCCACGTGGCCCTTGCGCGGAGTTGATCGCGTACGACCTGTCTGGTCGCGAATATCCGTTGCGTCGCGTCTGCTTTGATGCCGAGCTGGAGCCGAGCTACCTATACTCGGACGGCACTCGAGTCCCCTTGTCTGAGGTGAACACCAGTCCAGACGACGAAGCGGCGATCTCGGACGGTGAGGCGCCGCGCCCAGCAGCCAGGGGTGTGGACATGCCTCCGTCAGGATCCGAGTCCTCACCAGCGGAGGAGAGCGTCGCGACCAACCGAATCGAGCCGAACGCGGAGGCCGGGTGCTCGCTGAACTCGTCCGGGGCGGTACACGCGCCGACCTGGGTGGCACTGTTGCTGGCGCTAGGTTTCCTGGGGCTGCGAGTCGGTGCCCGCCAACCGCGTGTTACACTCCGCGGATGAAGTTCGTTGTGAGCCATCCAGTCGTACTTGCGGGCGCGCTTGCGCTCACTGGTGCGAGCTTCGCGTTCGGCTGCAGTTCGAGTGACGAAGGCGGCGACGCGGCTGCGCAAGACGCCCTCGGAGCTGCTGGCGGTTCTGACGATGAATCAGAACCCGAATCATCCGCGAGCGGCACGGCAGCTGCCACGACCGACCCACTTCCCGAGTCGTCGTCTGGGAGTACTGCGACGATTGGGGATGGACCAACGATGCCATCTACTAGCGGCCCGTCGCTGGGACCGTTGCCGCGCGCGCCCGGCAGCGTGGTTCGCGTCGACCACGGCTACCCGCTGATTGATCCCGTTGATGGCGTGTGCCCGGACAACACCGTGCCGTCTGAACGCTTTCGATGCACGGACGTGGAGTTTTGCCACTGCGAGTACGAGTGCGCCCCCGGATGCGCCGAAGGCGAAGTTTGCGGCCCCACGCCAGACGATGCGGATCCGACGACGTGCAGCTGTCACGCAGCTTTGCAGCCGACCGATGCCGGCTGCGTGTGGCAAGGCTTGCTCGAAACTGAACCCGATGTTGCGTGGACACTCGACAGCACGGGAGAGCCAGAAAAGTCGAGCGCGACGGTCGTTGATGGAGTTGTGCATCTGGAGCTATTCTCGCGCTGTGCGAGCGCTGCGGCGGGTGCAGTAGCGCGGCTTCCTTCGAGTGACGCGCACTCCAGCCCGATGGCTTTGGTGATGGACTACGAAGCTTCCGGCACGCCCATCGATGATGGGGGTATTACGCTCTCCCTGCGCGGAGTCGAGCATGCGCCAGAGTTCATCGCCGACGGTGAACAGCACGAGCTGCGACGCTGCATGTCACTGTCCCCGTTCCCGCAGCTCGCGGCATTGGAGCTCTCCGTCTACGCCTTCGGACTGTGCGCCGAGCCACTCAGTCTGAGCCTCAGCTTCAGCAACGTCCGCGTCGAACCCGACGACACGTGTCGCGATTGACGTCCGTCTGCGGGGTTGTCGGTACGACCCGAAGTGTCGCCCGTGTTGAGCGCGAGCGCTTTTCGTCACGGTCGGGATCACCAGTTCGTCGGGTTGGCAGATGAAGCTGTTCGGCGCTCCCTCGATCCGAGCTAACGCGCCCTCGCGCGCTCGCCCCAAAAGCACGCACCGCACGAGCATTTTCCCGAATTTTTCTGGGATTTCATTCCCTTAGCCAAGACCTCAGCACGCAACACGACAACACTCGCCCAAGAATCGGCGTGAATGAGACAAAATTGGCGAGATAGAACGGTGCCTAGGGTGATCTTCTCGACGATTTAGGCGTGAAGCGACCCTACACTGGGTTCAGATCTAGACGTTTCAGTCGAGAAAGAACGGTATCAGCGTTCCTTTCACGACAACCTGTGCAGAACCGAACCATCCATTGGGTCACTAGTCGCCAAAATCGTCTCGATGATGACCCTACCTACCGTTCATTCGCGACTAAATCGTCCTCTATGGAACGCTGAGTACCGTTTCATCTCGCCTAAAACGTTGCGAAGGCAACGGTAGGAGCGTTCGGAACTCGACAGAAACGTCTGGGCTACGGGCGGCGGAAGTCACGCCCGATTCCAAGCTGCTGCTCCACGACGACATGTCCGCAGCACGCGCTCAGCGCAGCCCTTCATCTTCGTACCGCTTGAGCTTGCGATACAGCGTGGCGGAGCCGATCCCCAGCTGTTCGGCCGTCTGCCCCCGGTTTCCTTCGTTGGCTTGGAGCACCGAGAGAATGTAGTCCCGTTCGACATCGGCGAGAGACCGACCATGTGCGGGATCAAAAGTGATCTCGCGTGCAGTGCGAATCTCCTCAGGCAAGTCGTCCGGCTCGACCCGTTCACCCATCGCCACGACCACGGCTCGCTCGACCGCGTTCTCGAGCTCGCGGACGTTGCCTGGCCAACCGTGGCGCAGGAGCTGATCCGCGGCCCGCGCGGAGAAGCCATCGCAGCGAACCGCTTTGCCCAAGCGACGTGCGGTCTTGTCCAGAAAGAACCGGGCGAGAGGTAGGATATCGTCCTTGCGCTCACGTAGAGGTGGCACCCGAATCTCGACGACTCGCAGGCGGTAGTAGAGATCCTCGCGAAACCCTTCGCGCCCCACCACGGTCCGCAGCTCGCGATTCGTCGCGGCGAGGATCCTCACGTCGATCTTGCGGTTGCGATTGTCCCCAACCCGGCGAACCTCGCGCTCCTGGAGCGCGCGCAGCAGCTTGACCTGCATCGCCTGGGGCAGCTCGCCAACTTCGTCCAGAAAGAGGGTCCCGCCGTGCGCAGCCTCGAACAAGCCGGCACGGTCCGCAGTTGCGCCAGTGAACGCGCCCTTCACGTGTCCAAACAGCTCACTCTCCAGCAGCGTTTCCGAGATCGCACCGCAGTTGACGGCAACGAAGGGCCCAGCGGTGCGTGCCGAGCTCTCGTGGAGGAGTCTGGCGATGCGCTCCTTTCCCACGCCACTTTCCCCCGTGATGAGCACGGTTGAGTCGACGGGTGCCACACGCCGCGCGAGGTCGACGACTCTCCGCATCGCGGCGCTTTGAAGAACGATTCCGGAGTCGTCCGCCTCGGCCCCCGTGACCTCCGCGATGCGGCGCTTTCGTGAGCGCAGGCGGGCGTCAGCGCGGCGCAGTCGGGCCGCCACCGAACCGAGCACGTCGTCGACCTGCTCGCGGCGATACCAGGCCGCGTGTTCCTCCGCTGCCTGCCCCCAATCTTCTCTCGTCTTGCCAACCAGCTCGCAGATGAGGTCACCACGGCCAACGCACTGTCGTTCGACGCACAACACTTCACGGCCGCTCGCACGGCTCAGATAGCCGCTCGCGAAGCCGCACAGGCTCCAGCAGACGGCTTGCTCTGCGCGCCCGTGGTGCAGCAAGTGTTGCTCGGCCTCGTAGGAGTCGTGCCAGATTGACTCCGCGAACGGCTCGGCGGCGTCACGATCCTCCCGTCGTACCAGCTCGAGGCGCATCATTCCCTGAAGGGTGTGCAGCCGTCCCCCAGCGAGTTGCCACTGGCGCTCGTCGTCCCAGGGGAACTCGTCCCGGAGCGTCTCAGCGAGTCTCCGGCCGTGGGCGTACCCGAACCGAGTCATGATCCCTCGAGTCGCGTCCATGCCCAGCGAGTGAATCAGCTCGGCGCGCCACAGGCCCAGCGCGACGGCGTCGATGATCAGCGCACGCTGCCCAGCGAAACGGAGCAGTCCACCAGGGGACTCGGTCTGTAGCAGCTCTCTCAGGTTCAGGTCGTCGACGCGCACGGAAGTCACCCCATCAATATGATTGATCCGTCGCTATCATTTTGAGTGCCTGAGCTCAAGTGAGATACGCGAGGTACACGCAAGCTGCGGGAAACATGCGCTGGAGCGCCTGTAAACGCCCGCAACTAACGTTCAAGACACGCACCCGGTCACTGGCACAGAAGCTGCTCTTCGTCGTGGCGTAGCGATAAGGCACTCATCGAGGAGATAGACATGGCGAGGATGATTGAAGGCAAGTGGGAAGGCGAGTGGCGGCCGACGGATGAAGACGGCGATGGGGCGTTTCTGCGCAAGGCGAGCGTGTTCCGCGACCAGCTCCCTCCCGAGCGTCCGACGTCGGGGCGCTACCACCTTTTCGTCGCGTGGACCTGCCCGTGGGCGCATCGCACGCTGCTGGCTCGGTCACTCAAGGGGCTGAACGACGTGATCGAGGTCCACTTCGCGAACGAGCTGACCGACAAGAGCTGGCGCTTCGAGGACCGGGCGATGTCGCCCCACGGCGAGCAGCATCTTTACGACCTCTACTTGCGCGCCGACCCTGAGTACACCGGGCGGGTAACGGTGCCCGTTCTCTGGGACGAGCAGGAGCAGCGCATCGTGAACAACGAGTCGTCGGAGATCGTGGCGATGTTCGACCGCATTCCGAGCGACGCACCGTCCCTGAGGCCGCCGCGACTCGTGGCCAAGATCGATGCGTGGTCCGAGCGAATGTACGGCGCCCTGAACAACGGGGTCTACCGCACGGGCTTCGCCACGACGCAAGACGCCTACGACGCGGCCGTCTCGGGCGTGTTCGACATGCTCGACGAATTGGAGTCGCACCTCGAGGGGCGTCAATGGCTGGTTGGCGACCAGCTCACTGAGGCTGACATCCGGCTGTTCGTGACCGCGTTCCGATTCGACGCCGCGTACGTGCCGCTGTTCCGCACCAACCTCAAGCGCTACTCGGACTACCCGAATCTCCGGGCGCACCTCCAGCGGATGTACGCCGTTCCGGGCGTTGCGCAAACCTGCAACCTAAACGCGATGCGCAAGGGCTACGCATCCATCCGCGCGATCAATCCAACTGGCATCGTCCCCGTTGGGCCACGTCCGCTGCTTCGGGCGGCGGCGTGAGGCCTCTGGGCGAGCCACGAGGTCAATGAGGATTCATTCGAAACGATAGCTACTATCAATCAGTTTGAATGATATGCCGTCTCGGTTCGCTGCCTGGTCTTTTGATAAAATCATTAAATATCGATGCGTTGTGCTGTGTTCTGGTGGTTGGCACAGGTGATGCAATTAGATTGAGCGACGGCGGCATCGAGCCGCCCCCTAACCACAGAGGACATCATGAGTACCGATACTAACTGGAACTTCGACCCTACCCACTCGGCCATCAGCTTCACTGTTCGTCACATGGTCTTCGCCAAGGTGCGTGGCCGGTTCGCGAGCTGGAGCGGCAACCTGAAGCTCGACCCCAAAGCCTTGAGTCAGTCGCAGGTCTCGGTCGAGATTGACGCCGCGAGCATCGACACCGGCGTCGCCGACCGCGACACCCACCTGCGCTCGCCCGACTTCTTCGATGTGGAGCGCTTTCCGAAGCTGAGCTTCCGCAGTACCCGCGTCGAGGCGCTCAGCGGCGACCGCTACCGCATCCACGGCGAGCTGACCATCCGCGACGTCACCCGTGAGGTGGCACTCGAGACCGAATACGCCGGCACCGGCAAGGATCCCTGGGGCAACGAGCGCGCGGCCTTCTCGGCCTCGACCTCGGTCAACCGTAAGGACTTCGGTCTGGCCTGGAATCAGGTCCTGGAGACGGGCGGCGTGCTGGTCGGCGACAAGGTCGATATCGAGCTCGACGTGCAGGCAGTCAGCGACGTCGCATCTCAGGCAGCTCAATAGGAAGCAAAGGCCATGGAAACGACACTCGCAAAGGTCGGTCCGCTCGGCGCTTCGATGCTTGCGGTTGCGTCCTTCGGCTCGGGAGCTCTGTCCCTCGACTCGGTGAGCGCAAAAACAGGGGGAAGGTGGTACGCCGTCGAGCAGGCTGCGTGACCAACATGAACACCCGGCGCGATTTTCTGCGAACCCTGGCGGCCGGAGCTCTCGTACTCCCCTTGGGGTGCCAGCGCTCCGGCACCAGGGACCTGCGGACCGAGGAGACGATGATGAAGAGCTCAGTCGAACAAGGAGGACACGATGGGAGCCGGATGCCGGTCCTCTTCGTCGGGCACGGTTCGCCGATGAACGTCATCGAAGACAACCGCTGGAGCCGAGGTTTCGCGGCCCTTCAGGGTGAGGTTCCGCGACCGCGAGCCATCCTCGCGATCTCGGCGCACTGGTTCGTCGATGGCACGTACCTGACCGGTGACGCCAACCCTCGGACGATTCATGACTTCTCCGGTTTTCCGCGCGCGCTCTACGCGATCGACTATCCGGCGAAAGGCCACGTCGACCTGGCCAAGCGGGTCCGTGGCATGCTGGGGGAGGAACAAGCCTCCATGCGCACAGACTGGGGCCTCGACCACGGCACTTGGAGTGTCCTGAGGTGGATGTATCCCAACGCGGACATTCCTGTCATCCAGCTCAGCATCAACCGCCACCTCGACGTTCGTCGTCACTATGAGCTCGCGCGATCGCTTGCGGGCTTGCGCGATGAAGGGATTCTCATCCTCGGTAGCGGCAACATCGTTCACAACCTTCGCGATGCTTTCGGACGCATGCAGACCGCGAACACCGAGACGCCGCCCTGGGCTCGAAGCTTCGATGCGAGGGTCGCCGAAGCACTAATCCAGCGCGACACCAAGGCACTCCTTGCGGCGTGGCCAGACACCGATCACGGCCGCATGGCGCACCCAACCCCCGATCACTGGCTGCCGCTGATCTATGCCTACGCAAGCACAGACGAACGCGACGCGGTTCGGTTTCCGGCCGAAGGCTTCGACCTCGGCTCGATCTCGATGCGCAACGTCGCATTCGGAGATGCTCGATAGGACCTGAGCGCGATGCTCGAGATTCAAGAGCAACCGCTGCTTGCCCTCGACTATCTCGGCATCGCCGTGTTCGCCGTTTCGGGGGCACTCGTCGCGGCACAGAAGAGGCAGAACTTGGTGACCTTTGCCTTCTTCGCTGCAGCGACGGGTTTGGGGGGCGGCACGCTCCGCGACCTGTTGATCGGCGCGCCCGTGTTCTGGGTCAGCCACAATATCTCGCTCTTGGTATGTCTCGCGGCGGCACTTGGGGTTTGGTTTCTCGCGCGCGCTCCCGCGGCTCCCAAGGCACTGCTGTGGTTTGATGCGGTTGGACTCGCCGCATACGCAGTGTACGGGACGGATAAGGCACTCCAGCACGGAATCGCTCCCGTACCCGCTAGTGCGATGGGCATCATGACGGCGTGTGCCGGTGGCATCATCCGGGATGTATTGGCCGAGCAACCATCGATCCTGTTGCGGGCGGAAGTCTACGTGGCCGCCGCCGCGCTATCCGCCGGGCTCTTCGCAGCGTTGGCGCAGCTCAATCTGCCAACGTTCGCGGCGGCAGCAATCGCTGGTACTCTTGGATTCACGTTGCGCGGCGTGGCTATTCGCCGTGGGCTCCGGCTTCCGAGCTTCGGGGGACGCGGGTAGAATCCGCGCGGCGTAGATCCCGGGCGCGACGGACCTGCGTACCTCCGCTGGTGGACCCGGTCTCCCCGCACGTTGGTCGAGCCAGCAGACGCAACCGGATCCAGCGCTCACTCTTTCCTACGCACGCGACGTCGCGTGCGTTCGTGGACGCTTTCGAACAGCTTGATCAGCTGTGGCTCGTCGCGAAAAAAGTAACGCGCGGCACGTCGTACGTCGCGCATGCGTGTGAGCAGCAACGATAGCAGTCGGTTGCGCAGGGCGACGCTGCGTTCGGGTGAGTCGTTCGTCAACTGGTTCGCGGAGTGCTGTCGCAACGCTTGGGCAGTGCTCCGCGCCTGCTCGAGGAGCGCGAGGTCGAGGTTGCTCTCTTGCGCGACGCGCTGGCGGTGGTCGTGGATCAGATCGGTGTAAGCCTCGAGCGCGAGTGCCAGCGCGTCGTGGGACAACGATCCGGAAAACTCTCGCTCCAGGCGCCGCGTTTGCGCGTGGGCGTCGGACCCGACGTCATCGCCGAAGATGAACGACAGCGTACTGCGCATCTCACCGAGTAGGTGCTGACCCGCATCGACCGGAGCTCGCGTCGGTCGAGGTTGCGCCTTCGAACGGGACGCCTGCACGCTGGCGATCACCAGCGCCAGTTCGCGGATCTCCTCACCCAAGTCTCGATGGATTCGCTCACTCTCCCCCAGGCTGAAACAAGGTCGCTGGGGTTCTCTGGAGGACACGGCCCAGTGCGCGTCGAAGTGAGCCGCCAGATCGATGGCCTCGCCGAGCAGGCTCGCGAGCGGCATTCCGATCTTGGCCTCTGCCTGCTGCTCGGCGGCGCCGATCCATTTGCGCTCGAGCGCTTCCCGATGGGCTCCAGGCCTTTCCACCCGATGGATCGAGACAGGTCATGCGCCTGGAGTACAGATCTATCGCCTGGAATACTGTAATTAGTGCCTGGAATACAGAGATTGTCGCCTGGAATGCAGTGAATATCGCCTGGAACAAAAGAGACAGGCTGGAGTAGCAGGCTTTTCCTCTGGGCCTGAGGATCAACCGGCCAAGAGGTCAGGCGGCCGGCGGCGGCTCCTCAAAACACGGCAGCTCGTCGCCAGTCTCGTCCCGTGGCCGTTTGGAAGCCAACGAAGATGTGCCGTGCGGGTCGCCCACTGCGGGCAACGCGACAGCGCCCGTGGGGTAGCTCAGGTGTGGGCCCCAGGTGAGTTCCTCGACACGCGTCCCGACCACGGTGGATGGATGGTAGCGAGCGATGGTCGACGATCCTCCGAGCGCACTCAGGGAGCCCAACTCACGTAGGCAATCTGACCGAGTGGACGTCATTCTGACTGAACGGCGGCGCTGGCGTGGCCGCCAGAAGCTACCTGGCGTTGGAACCCGCTCTCTTCGCCTTGGCGCGAAAGATGCTTACCAAGTGAGGACCGTCGTGGACGAGGCAAAGCCCGCGACCTAGAGGCGCGTTTGTAGTGAACACGTCGGCGACGATGAAATCCACAACTGAAGATGGGTAGGGAAAAACTATGACCACTGTTACCGACGAGGAAGTCCGAGATTCCGTCCTGGAGATCCAGCGCAGTCGCAAGTTGAGAATGATCGTCGTTCTCTTTGGCTTCTTGGTAGTGGCCGCCGTAGGTGCGGGCGCTGTTCTGCTCGCGTACGACGATGCACCGGACGCCGCGACAACGCCAAGTGCGGGCGCCGAAGAGTAGGTTGACTCGAGCGTTCAGCCTTCGCGTTGCAGGATGCGTGGCCGTGCGTAGCCTGATCGAACTCGGCCAGTAACCTCGAACCCGACGACGCTACTACGGCATGGGCAGCCGCCCTTGTCAGTTCAGTCGCTACCTCGGCAATTGTGCCCCAACGCCGCAATCATGCCGCGGCGTCGCGATCGTGGACCGTATCCATCAGCAAGCGATGGCCAGTCTCGAACGGCAATCGGCCGCTAGGCACTCGCGGGCACGGTTCATGCTTGATCGTACCTCGCGTCTACGCTGTCCAACTCCGAGTTCCGTCATGCCTCATACAGTTCCGGCCTCCCAGCTCAACGATCACGAGCGCTTGAAGACCCTCGTCGAGCGGCTGGAGAAGTTTCGCGAAGACGGCGCTTCTTCCCACCTGGGTATCGACCGTCTGCGCGACTTCGCCCACGCCTTCCAGGTCTTTGGTGACACCCACTACGCAACCAAGGTGGACGACACGTTCTTACCATTCCTCGTGCGCTCGAGCGCTGCGCTCGGCGTCGAGTTCTGCAGAAAGATTCGCGCAGCCCACCACCTACAGAGGTATCACATCGATTCAATCGGACACTTCTGCGCCAGTGCCGACTCGGCGCAAGAGGGAGGCTGGCGAGCGCTTGATAGAAGTCTCGACGAGTTCATCTCCTCGCACCGCGCCGTCACCCACGCTCTCGAACGAGAAGCGTTCACCCTGCTCCCGAAACTGTCCGACGACGAATACGCCGAGCTCGAAGCGGTTTTCGGCCGCTACGATCGAGCATCGCTGGCGCGCGAAGACTTGCGTCACGTCAAATACTTGGTGGATCGACTGTTGGCGGAGGACCAACAAGCGACGAGCTGACTGTCAGCTCCCGCTCTCCCGTCGATCGACCACGCTTCCCGTCGACACGCGAAGAAGCGGCAGCCGCTGTGGGCTCCTCCAACTGACGCACGACTAGACGGCCTGGGGAGTCGAGGTGCGGCCCCTGCGTGGATCACTCTACGAACGGTCAGGCCATCGCACGAACGAGAGGTTGCGCCGGTGTGTAGGCGCGCTGGCTGCAGTGGGGGCCCTTCACATCCAACACGAATAGTGTGCAAGGCCCGGTGATGACGGTCGCCCGTCGACCGAGCGCGGCCGACACGTCGCTGGCGCGTCGATCGGGCCACCCGTCACGGGTAAACGGTTGCCATTCGCAGTTGGTCGATTGGGTCGTGCAGTCCGCGCCCGCTTCAATGCATGCGCTGCTGCAAAGCCCCCTCGCGTTGCGTTTCGGTGGGTACTCCGTCGCGATCGCTGGTTGCGCCTACACGCTCGTGTACTGTAGGGATTGTCGATCAGCGTGTCTACGAGGATGCGATGAGTTCCGCGGGCAACCCGGCGCACTATCTCATCTGGAGCTTGATGGGAGCATACCTCGTCGCCTTCCTCTTGCTCTTCACTCGAGCCATTCAGGCCGCTCACGAGCTGAGTCGGTGGCGCGCCCTGGCGTTGGGCACAGTGGGCTTCAGCGTCTACCAGGTCCTCTTTCTGCTGTTCAATCGTTAGCTGCTAGCTCCCGCTCAACCGCGTTCTGGGCCAGCGCGGCGGGCTGGTTTGCGACGTCGACTCGGCCGCCAACAACGACCCAGCGCGGGCAACTAACTTCACAACGCTGGCGGCGCCTCCTCGAAACACGGCAGCGCGTCGTGGATCTCGTCCCACGGGGGTCTGGAGCCCACGAAGATGTGCCGTTCGGGTCGCACCCCTGGGTCGTCGTCGAAGCTCCCCATTGGAATGATGACGATGCTGCGAGACTCGTCGATGCGGGGCACGCTGGAGCCGCAGACGTCGCAGAAGGCATGGGCGAAGTGTTTGGCCTCGGGGAGCTTGAACGTCCTGACGAGCTCTGCTCCCTTCAGAAAGCGAAACCCATCTAGGGGCAGCACCAGGTTTGTCGCGTGCCCGGTACCGCGGCACTTTCGGCATCGTGAGCAATGGCAGTGGTTGACGCGGATGGGGGTTCCGGTTGCCTCAAAGGCAACCCCCCCGCACAGGCAGCTTCCTCGGGCATCGGTCATGGGGCGAGGTTATTCGCGGAGTGAAGCGGTTGTCGACTGGCAACGTTAGGGGCTGAGGCGGCCAGCGACTGCTGCTCGGAAGTCGTGCGCGTACCACTGTGGCGTTGGTCTCGGCCTCGCATTGGCCAAGCGCATCATCGAGGCCCACGGCGGTTCGATACTCGCCAGGATATCGGCCGCGGGAGTGTGTTCATCGTGAACCTACCCTGCGAAGGCGCCTAGGGCACCTAGTGGATGCTTCGTGGCGCACTTGGTGGCTCGGCGTCATCTGTAGGGGCAAGGGATAAGGCACGAATGGCCAATGAAGGTGGGGCGTCGGGTGCTCTCAGCGAGCGCCCTGCTTTCGAGATCGCTAGCGCGGTAAGCACAGCGAACAGCACCACCCACCCAACGGGTTCGTAGATCGCGGAGCGAAGACCAACGTTCCAGCCCGACAGCAGGTACGGCAACCCGGCACATAGGGTTAGCGTCATGTTGGCGATGGCTCCTGGGTACACGCTTTTGGTATACAGCCGAGTCCAGCCGAGGATTGTCCCAAGTAGGAGACAGGTGACGAAGAGGCACCCCCCTTGCAATGCAGCGCCAAGGGTGTCCAGTTGACCGTAGCTCGCGAAGAAGAGTACGGGCGCGTACCACAAACCCCAGAGTGCTCCCTGAATCAGCAGTCCCGCTTTGACGCCAAACCGGCGAGTAACGCGATACAGGAAGTACCCTCTCCAGGCGAACTCTTCGCCGAAGGTCTGAATCCAGACCAGCACGACCGTCGCGGCGAACGCAGCCACTACAAGGAGCGCTACCAAAGGCGATGGGGCCAAGGCGGACAACTCCAGTTCCACTGGTTCCAGCAAAGGCGAAGGGGGAAGTACGCCCAGCGTGATAGCTATCCCCGCGACCGCAGTGGCTGACGCAATCAAGGCTAGAGCCCCCCCAGTGCCGATCATCGTCAGGTCTGTCCGCGCTGGTGGAAAGCCGAACGCTACTTCGTCCGGTGGGTCTATCCATCTTCTGACCACGGAAACGGCCAGAATGGGCTGCCACCCCATCGTTACCACGTAGAGCAATGACGTTGAGAGCAGCCGGGTTCCCAGCGCGTCTGGACTCACGTTGACTTCGAAGATGCGCAGGGTGGCGGCCACGAGCCAAGTCGACAGGCAGGAGAGCAGCAGAAACGCCGCGATACCGACGGCTTCGGGATCCCTTTTGAATGACGGCATTGGCTCAACACGAAAATGAAAACGCTCGAGCGCGAGGAACCAGCCTACCACGACTGCCCGACACAGTTCGGATCAAAGTGGCGAGAAACGCCGCGCGCAGCGTGTTGGGCACGCGCTGGTAGACGGTTGATGACCGTGGGTCGGTTCGGGCGACGCCGAATACGGGCCGGCATGCCCCCCAATGAGGCCGTTCGTTTGCTAGGCTCGGGCCGATGCCACACGGGACCCGAGTTCGAAAGATCCTGGTCGCAACGGACTTTTCGACGAATAGCTCTCATGCCGTTCAACGCGCGGGACTGCTTGCAGCTGCGCATCGCGCAGCCGTCCATCTGATTCACGCAAACACCAGTCTGATCGACGATCTTCTCGAACACGATGGGGCTCGCGACCGATCAGCAAACCAGATCGACACCGCGCTGCAAACCCGGCTCGAATCGGAAGCCAGCGTATTGCGAGAGCGAGATATCGACGTAACTGCCGAGGTCGTTCGAAAAGGCCCCCTGGCCGCGATAGTTGAGGCGCTCGAATCGTTCCCCGCCGACCTGGTGGTCGTCGGCGCTCGAGGGCGAAGATCTCTACGTAACACCGTACTCGGAACCACGGCCCAGCGCCTGCTAGTACAAGTCCCGCAAGGCGTTCTTGCCGTCAGGAGTCGCCCACGCAGCCCTTACTCCAACATCCTCGTGTGCGTCGATACAGACTGCGATGCAGCGGGCACGTTGGTCGCAGCGCGTACGCTGTTTCCAAGCGAGCGCCTTCATGTCGTTCACGCTTATGAACCGTTGTTCGAAGGCAAGCTCCTATTCGCCGGAGCAAGCGAGTCCACGATCCGCCAGCATCGGAAGGAGGCTCGAACTCAAGCCAAACGAGCGCTAGTCGACGTGATACAGCGCTCCGGAGTCGAGATCGCTGCAGGTTCTCGAATGCTCCGACGAGGGGATCCGTCGCAAATCATCGTCAAGCTCACGCAGCGTCGAAAATTTGATCTCGTCGTGCTGGGGAGGCCGCGAGCGACCTTGGCGGCGGAGATTTTTCTCGGAACAGTACCGAGAAATGTTCTCCGAGATGCCAAGTGCGACATAGCTGTGCTTCAGGGCCCCGTGTAGCGCTTCACACGCCTCTCGCTACTACCGCAGACTAGGCGGTCGTCGATGGGTTCGGTTCGGATGTCACGGACAAACCAACGGACGTAACTTGGCCATCGTTGATCTCACGTGCTCGCAAGCTGATGGTGCCCAGTACGATCGCTTGGTTCGCGGCGATGCTTGGAGCATGTTGGCGGATTATCTGATCGAGCGTCACGCCTGGTTCTTCAGGCAGATGCAGCCCGTACATGTCCGCTAGATCACGGACTGTCGTGGTTCCACGCAACGGGATCTCGGCCGTGATCTTCGGCTGATGCTCATCCCCACGGGATCGAGCGAAGATGACGTCGACGTGCCGTCGGGACTCCCCGTTGACGACGATGAACAAGTGGTCGTCATGGGCGACACGAGTCGAACCGCGGGGGGGAATGATCGCCTTGTCGCGAGAGATCAAAGCAACCACCGCGCCCTCAGGAAGCGCCAGGTCCCTGAGCAGGCGCCCGTCAGCAGGCGAATCTCGAGCCACAGGATAGTCGATGATCTCCGCATCGACCTCTCGGA
>CBFGUG010000010.1:0-148909 GCA_965651905.1 uncultured bacterium
CACTCGCGTTGCATCGTTGAGCACTATGCAGCCCCCGCCTTCCGCATCACATCCAAGAAACCAGTCACCTCGGCGAGTCCCCTCCGCGACGCTCGTGAACGCGTAGGAGGCAGCTACTCGACGCTCTCGAGCAGCTGCCTACCTTTGCGTCAGACGTCAGCGCGACACGTCGGGCGCGATACGCTTGCAAGTGCTGGTGCAGCGCGTGTTGCCCGTGGGGCCTTCGTCACACTGTTCGCCAGCTGCTTCTTGTACGACGCGATCGCCACAACGCGGACCCAGCACACAACCTTCGGCACACTCGCCGTAACCGCCATCGTTGACGCCGTCGTCACACTGCTCTTCATCCGCTTGACGAACGCCATCACCACAGCGCGGACCCAGCACGCAACCGGGTGCACACTCACCGTAACCGCCGTCGTTGACGCCGTCGTCGCACTCTTCGCCCTTGTCGGCTTGGCGCTGACCGTCGCCGCAGCTGGGTGCCAGCGTGCAGTCGGCATTACAGCCGCCGTACTCGCCAGTGTTCTCGTCGGTACCCAAGTCACAATCCTCAGGACCGTTACGCTCACCGTCACCGCAGTAGGGGCCGGGCTGACAATCCAGCGCGCAGGGACGGCCGTAGCCACCGTTTTGCAAGCCGTCGTCGCAGGCCTCTCCCGCGTCTTCGTCGACCTCACCGTCACCGCAGTACGGACCGAGTTCACACATTGCCGTGCAGCCGTCGTACGCCCCCGTATTACCGTCGGTGCCCTCGTCACACCACTCGAGCGCGGGCTGCAGCTCGCCATCACCACAGTACGGCGGCAACACGCAGCCAGGAGCACACGCCTCACCGTCGGCGTCCGCGTAGCTCGAGATGTTCAAGCCGTTGTCACACTCTTCGGGACCATTGACGGTCGCGTCTCCGCAGAACTCCCGTGAGCGGCACTCCACACACGCGCCGTACACGGCTTCGTCTTGAGTGACGTTGTCCTCACCATCGTCGCAAACCTCGCCACGTTGCACGACGCCGTCGCCACAAATCGGCGTGCACGAGGAGCGCGGGGCCAAGAACCCTTGCAAGGTCAGACGGAAGTTCGAGCGAGTGGTGTGACGCTCAGCGTGGAACAACACGATCTCGTAAACTCCGCCCTTCGTGATCTGGAAGCGGTCGTCCGTGACGTCATCGCGCTCTTCCTCGCTGTAGTCGTCCTCGCCGCACTCGGGAAGTGTCCCAGCATCCTGACAGCCCTCGTCACCAGTGTTGGGCGTGACGTCATCGAACCCGTGATAGGAACAATCTCCGTTTTCGTCACCCAACACGACTTGACCGTATTGTACGCAGTGAACGCCGCCGATATCGACGGCAAGACGACCATTGATGAACACCCAAACGTCATCATCACCGCGGAAGGTCAACGTCTCACCCCCCTGATACTGGAAGAAGTACCGCAGCTCGGTGGTGAAGTGATAGTTGCTCCCCTCGATACACGAGTAAACGGTCGACTCGGCACCACAGGTTTCGCCGAATCCGTCGTCGTTCAAAGGAAAGAAGCTCGAGTCCTCGAACACATACTCGTCAGTGTCGCCAACCTGCTGCAGCGGGAGGAAGTAGCCTTCATCCAACACCAACTGGTCGATGTCATCATCCTCGAGATCGTCCCCGAACCATCGGGCGAAGGAGTCTGCGTCCTGGACCGTGGGGAAGTCCCCAGCAGCGAGCACTGGCTTACGCTCGGCGTCGAGCATCCCGCACTCATCGCTCTCCGCGGTACAGATCGCGCCCACCATGCCGGTCTCGCGCTTGACGCCATCAGCACCGTTCGTCTCCTCGAGCACGCTTGCGGCGAGTTCGAAGTCGGGATGTCCGCCATCCGTGGGGTCGGCGTTGGTGCCCCGCCCCTTGAAGTCGCGGTAGGTCACGGCAATGTCGACGGTCTCAGGCAACTCGAGCAAGTCGCGACAGTTCCAGCCCTCTTCCTCTTGGCACTCGTTCGAACAGCCGTCGCCAGAGTTTTCGTTGCCGTCGTCACAGGTTTCGTCCCCAGTGATCAGCCCATCGCCACAGGCTAGCGTAGCGACACCCTCCGAGTTGAACGTCGGCTCTTTCTGACAAGTGGGTCCACAGCCGTCACCCGCAATGGTGTTGCCGTCGTCACACCCTTCGTCGCCACCGAGTTCACCGTCCGCACACACGGCTTCGGCACACTCGCCACCGTCCGTGGGGCACTCGAAGCCAGCTTCACGCAGGCAGCCGCCACCGCATCCGTCGCCGTCCACGGAGTTGCCATCGTCGCACTCCTCCGTGCCGACCACCTCGCCGTCACCGCAGCGCGGAAAACACGCGCGGTTGGGCTCGGGGCACGTGTAGCCAGAGTCGACGACGCAACCGCTGCAGCCATCGCCATCCCCTTCGTTGCCGTCATCACACTGTTCACTCGGGCTGCGCTCGCCGTCGCCGCAAATCTCTTCGATGCACGACATGTTGGCGTCGGGGCAGTAGTAGCCCTCTTCGACCAAACACTCTGCAGAGCAACCATCGTCGTCGTCGGTGTTGGCGTCGTCACACTGCTCGCCAGGGCTCAACGTACCGTCACCACAACGCGGGGCCAGGATGCAGGGCACCCCGGGGCGCAAGCAGGTCCAGCCATCTTCGATGGCAGTGCAGTCGTCGTTGCAGCCGCCCAGCTCACCGCCGTCATCGCAAGCTTCCATGCCATTGACGATGCCGTCGCCACAGATCACCAAGTTGACGCAGGGCTCCCCGACCACCGAGCAGTCGTAGTTCACGTCTTTCTGAGAGCAGTCGGCGGAACAACCGTCGTCTTCGTCGGTGTTGCCGTCGTCACAAACCTCCGAGCCCTCTTTCTCACCATCGCCGCAGATGATCGTGGAGGTGCACGGCCCGGCCACGTCGGGACACTCGTAGTTGGGCTCGACACGGCATGTACCCCCGCAACCATCACCAGGTAGCGAGTTACCATCGTCGCACTCCTCGCCCGGGTTGATCACGCCATCGCCGCAGGCTGGTCCAGCGTCACCAAACACCTCGCAGCCCCCATCCAGTTCGCAAGGGTTCGGCTCGGGCTCGGGCTCGGAGTCGTCCGAGATCACATCGCCTGGATCGATCTCTGGCGGCCCGCCGTCACGGCGTGGCACGGGTACCGAGGTGACCCCGCCATCCTCTTCGACCTCTGGTTCGCCGCTCGAAACCCCGGGCTTGCTACTGCAGCCGACGGTCCAGACGGCGAACAATCCAATGGAAACAAAACCTAAAACGTGTCGTGTCATTGCCGTACGAAGCCCACCGTCGAGCGGCACCCGATGACGCGTGTCGCGGTGGAATCATTGGGCGTGTGACATTAATCGAACGACAATTCAATCGTTGTCGACACACGTAGGGGTTTCTTCACTTCATCCAGCGGAATCAGTCGCCACGCGCGCGGGCGCCAGTGTGATCGCGGGGTCGCACCTGACGCATGCAGTGACGCATCGCGCGCCGCTCGCATGGCACTCGGTGAAACGCCCAGAGCACCACCGTGCTGTTGTCCGGGAGGTTTCAGGAGTCGCCAGCTTCCACCCGGCGACGGCGCCTGAGCTCAATCGGAGGCCTGCCGCGTCCCTCGTTCGTCCTGTGTGCCGCGACGCCTCCCAAACCCGCGTCCCCCAATGCCTTCTTCCTCGGCGTAGGACTGGTACGCAGCCATCTGTTCTTCGGACAGCACTTTGGCAAGCTCTTGCTCGGTCTCTTTACGAATCGTCTCGATACGTTCGCGCCACTCACTGCGCGTCGCGGGCCGCGAGTCCCCCGACTCGCCATCACGATCACGCAGCCCACGGAAGCGGTCCATTTGCGACGTGAGCACGGCGGACACTTCCTGCGCCTGTTCTTCCGACAGCTTCAGACGTTCCGTCAGGAGCGCAGTCTGGCGGCTGGCGCGCTCGGTTCGGCGCTGCTGACGCACCGCTTTCTCCTCCTCGTCTTTCTCCCATTCCACTCGATCCATCACCGAGCGCACGGCGAGTTCGAACACGGGATCCGCCTCGTCGACCACCCCTGACGGTTTTTTCTGCTTTGGCGCGTCAGACTCGTCGTCCGTCATCGACTCGGCGAACTTGGTGAGCGCCTCGCGCGCTTGTTGGGAACGGCGCAGCGACGCCAGCTGACCTTCGAGCTCCGCCAAGCGCGTCTCCAACTGGGTGTCCACCCGGGGCGTCGCGACCTTCTTCTTTTTCTTGGGCTCGGCCTCGACCTCGACGGCTTCACGCTCTGCCCCCAATCGGTTCACCACGAACCCCGACACCGCCCCGCCCACGAGCGCGCTGCAAGTGCACGCAATCACCAGTACCTGAATCGAAGCCATGGGCTGAGTGTGGCTGGCTGAGTCAGCCACGTCCAGTCCACGGGGTCGCCCCGTTGCGCGATGGAAACGTCGCCGAACGCCGAGACCGGGCCATGCTGAACGGGGCCGCTGATATCCCGAACATGGGAGTAATCCCGACGCCCCTGCCATCGGCCCGGCCGCAAGCTGCAACTCTGTTATACCGAGGTCGATGGCCTCCGCGCGCCCGGGCTCCCGACGCCCCCGCTTCGAACTGACGACGCGTCGCCTGCGGAGCACCCTCGAACGGCACGCCGAACATGACCCGCGCGTGCAGCGCTGCCTGCAGCGTCACGGCTACCCAAGCGAACGACGCGTACCCCCGGGGTTTTCGACACTGGTGCGAGCCCTTGCCGGGCAACAGCTGTCCGTCAAAGCCGCCGCCACCATCTACGGGCGCTTGCAAGAACACTGCGGCGCAGAGTTCGAACCCGAACGCCTAGTACGCACCCGCATCACCACGCTGCGTCGCTTGGGCCTCTCCCAACGCAAAGCGGAATCACTGCGCGCGCTCGCCCGTGCCCGCCTCGACGGCGCGCTACGCATCGACGACTTCGACACGCTGAGCGATGCAGACGTCATCGCTCAGATCTCCGCCGTCAAAGGCTTCGGCATCTGGAGCGCACAAATGTATCTACTGTTTTCCCTGGGACGCCCCGACGTGTGGCCGACGGGTGATCTCGGGGTGCGCAAGGGCTTGCAGACGCTACTCCAACTGCCCGACTGCCCCACCGAGCGCGACACGGAAACACTGGGTGACGCCTACGCGCCTAGCCGCAGTGCCATCGCGCTTTTGTGCTGGCACGTCAAGAACAACCCCGCACTGTGAGCCAACCGGGCGCCGCGACCTCCGCCAAGCTCACGCTCGAAAGCGCAGGCTACGAGCCTCGGGGTTCGTCGAGCGTCTTGCGCACCCAGCGCAGCAGCTCCCCCATTCGAAACGGTTTGTCCACGACCGTCACTCCCGCAGGTACCTCGGCAAACGAACGATCATCGGCGTACCCGCTGGCGAAGAGTACCCGCATGTCGCTGCGTAACGAGGCGATTTGAGCCCACGCCTCTGGACCGCCCAATCGAGGCATCACGATGTCGAGAATCGCCAGCTGGATGGGCTGCCTCGATCGCCGCACCATTTCTACCGCCTCGGCGCCGTCGGCGGCAGCCAGCACAGTATACCCCGCACGCTCGAGCATCTGACTGACTGCGTGCCGCACCTGTCGTTCATCTTCTGCGAGCAAAATGGTCTCTCTCCCACCGAGTTTCGCCCGCTCTCGACCCTGCGAGCGCGCCACGACCACCCCCTCGGATGCGGGCAAGTAGATGCTGAAGGCCGAACCACGTTCGAGTTCACTTTCTACCTCTACCATGCCACCATGTTGACGAACGATGCCGTACACCGTAGACAACCCCAAACCCGTGCCCTGATGCACAGGCTTGGTGGTGTAGAACGGCTCGAACGCACGCTCGCGGGACTCTGGCGTCATGCCCGTGCCCGTGTCCGTGACGCTGAGTAAGACGTACTTTCCAGGCGTGGCCCACGGGTGTGACTCGACGTAGCGGCTGTCGACCACGACGTTCTTCGTTGCCAGCGTCAACCGTCCCCCCGCGGCCATGGCGTCGCGCGCGTTCAAACACAGGTTGACCACCACCTGTTCGAGCTGGCTCGGATCAGCGAGAATGGGCGACAGGTCCTCTGCAGCTACGAACCCCAATACGATGCTCTCGGGGATCAACCGCCTGAGCATCGTCATCAGTTGACGGGTCAACTCGTTCAAGTTCACGGCAACGGGGTGCATGGGCTGGCGACGACTGAACGCCAGTAGCTGTCGCGTGAGCGCCGCGGCGCGTTCAGCCGCTTGCTCGATCTCCTTGAAGTGCTCGACGGCGTTGCGCAATCCCTCTTCACCCGAAAGACCCAACTCGACGTTGGCTAAGATCGCCAGCAGCAGGTTGTTGAAGTCGTGGGCCACGCCGCCTGCCAGCTGGCCAATCGCGTCCATCTTCTGAGAATGTTGCAGTTGCTTCTCGGTACTCCGCTGCTCGGTGACATCTCGCGCTACGCCGTACAGTGAGTCCGAGAGCGGATCTCGAGTCGCCCTCCAAGATAACACCCGGTAACTTCCATCCTTACAGCGATACCGATTCTCGAAGTCCGCCACGCCCTGGCCGCGCGCCACCGCCGCGAACGCCGCCCGGGTCGCGTCGTGGTCCTCAGGGTGAACGAAGCTCATGAAGTGACGTTGCTTGAGTTCCTGTAAGTCGTGACCCAACGTTTCCTCGAAAGCAGGGTTTACGCTCGTGAAACGACCGTCGGGCTCCGCCACCGCGAGCATGTCGAGCGACAGCGTGAAAAAGCGATCGCGCTCCGCACTACGTTTTCGCTCCTCACTCACTTCGTGATTGATGGCGATCGCACCCACCACCTGGCCATCGACTCGGACTGGCCCAACGCGAACGTCCCACACGTGCAGTTGGTGCGCGTCTCTGAATATCACCTCGTATCCAGTAGGTGTCCCGTGCTCGAACACGTGCGCGAACGCCTCACGTGATACCTCGTGAAAATCTGGCGGCGTGATGTCGATCAGGCTGAGCCCCGTCACGCCCTCTTTGGTGAACCCGTACGCGGTGTAGTTGATGTAGAGGATCTCCAAATCTCGGTCGACGATCGCCAAAATGTCGGGAGCTCCTCCCGTGGCCAGGTCCAACGCAGCGCCTGCGCCATCGGCCAGCCACGCGCCGAGTAACTCTTTGGACGTCCCCACCGCGAGAGCATGCCGCAGCCGCCCCGAGAACGAAAGAAAGTTGCCACCCGCCAGCACCGACGGGCACGTCCTCACCCCACGAGGACTGTTCCCCCCCGACCAGCCCTCAGGTCAGGGTGCGAGACCAACCAAGCCTGCCTGCGAGAGATTCCCGTCCGCAGGCGTTCGCTCAGGCCCGTCCCTACCCAGCCCTCTCCGATCACTCACTGCGACGACGCCTCCCCGCGGCTAGCACCAATGACGCGATGAGCAAGAAGCCCCAACGGCTCCCCGAGCGTTGCGACGGGGCTAGGTCGCAACCGTACTCGTACACCAGTATTTCGGTCGGCTCCCCGCCGCCCGGGGTGTTCGGATCGGCCCCCGCCAGGAGTTCATCCACGTCACTGACGCCATCGTCGTCGCTGTCCTCGTCTCCCAGCGCCGCGAGCACTTCGTGCAATTGCGCCGCATCCGAGCTCGTACCCACACCGTACTCTTGCAGCGTGAGAGCAAACGGACGCACCGCCGTGCCCGAACCTCCCGTGTTGTCGACGTGACAGAGCAGGCAACACACGCTCACCTCAGTCACTCAGGGTGACTGGCGGCGAGGCGTTTGACTTGGGAGCGATGACGATCGAGTTCGCGCGCCAGCAACGAACGAACCTGTATCGAGAGCTCGGCGCGCCGCTCACGATTGGGGTTCTCTTCGAGCAGGTTCTTGATCCTGAGCAGCCGTGCCATACGCCAGCCGTGCAACTTCATCTCGGCGGGCAACTCGGGGTGCTGAACGGCGTCACCCATGTCGCGCTTCAGCTTCTTGAGCTGGCGTAACTTGGCCGCGCCGTGATGGCGCGAGCGCGAGGCCTCGAGCGGCTTCCCCATCGCAGTCGCTCGATTGAGCACGCGGGCCGCCTGGTTTTCCACACGCTCAGCCTCCTCGTCGTGTCCAGAGGCGCGCAACTCCACCGCGCGGCCTCGTAAGCTTTCCACCTGCAGCAGCACTAACTTGGAGAGCGGTTTACCCGCTGCGTTCACGCTGGGGAGCGCCGCGGCCTGCGCTCCAGCTGACTCGCTCGCGGAGTCACACGCCGTCGTCAAGGGACTGAGGAGCATCAAGGCGAGCAGGAACTCCCTGCTATTGGGTCGGGGCCACATCGTGTCGTGCGCTGGCTACCACGAAGTAGCGCCACTCGATGTGACGTTTGCGAGACTCACGGGGGACGATGGCGCGACACCCGAGAGCGACGCTTGCTGCGTCGGGCGTGCACTGCCACGCTGCGTCGCCGTGTCCGTCGAGCTACGTTTGGCGCGTCCTTCGCAAGTTGTTCAGCCGCGGGTCGTATCTCGCTAAGCGCGTTTGGTTACTTCGACCCGCACCGTAGCGCTCGCAGCTCGGCCAAGGATTTTTCGGCGCTGATCACTCGGTCTGCTTCGGAGTCGTCCAGGCCCTCTTCGATTGCAGTGTGCAGCAGTGCTCGTTCTTCAGGATCCAGATCATCACCATCGATGATTTGCAGCTGCACCTCGGCTCCCTCGGGGAGCAGTGCGGGTTCGTCGATGACGTAGCGACCGTTTTCGACGCGGGCTTTGAGCGCGTGCATGCTGGACAAGCTACCAAATCGCGTTGCCGTCAGCGACATGCCCGTCATATGCCGCATGCCGTCACGGTTTTTCCGCCTCAGCGAGTGTGTGGGCGGGCCCGGGGTTTGACGCCTCGAAGCGCTTGACGCGCTGCTGTCGAAAAGCCGACAGCATGACGCGGCATCACAGGCCGAACCCCAATCTATCGGACCCGTCCAGAGAGTTTCAGCGATAGACTTCGCGTCGATGACGCACGCGGACTACCAAAAACGACCAGGTTGCCGTCGTTGATGTCGTAGACGACTCGATAGGTGCCGACGCGGATCCGCTACAACTCAGACCCCGTCAGCCTCTTGCAGCCGGAGGGGCGCGGGTCTTCCTTCAAAGCCTGAATCGCACGGATCACCCGGGGCCGCACCGACCCATCCAGCGCATCTATCTGTCGGTCCGCCTCCTTGGCGACTTTGACCGTGTACATCAGAGCCCGTAGCGAGCTGCGACTTCGTCAATCGAGAGCGGCTGCTCACCCGTTGCCTTCATGTCGGCCAACACCTTGTTCGCGGCTTCGACGTCCAAGCGATCTTCGTCCTCTTCGCTTACGGGCACGAGATACAGCTCAGTGCCTTCTGGAAGCTCAGTGGGTTCGTCGACGACGATGCGTCCGTTGACCACTTTGGCTTTTAGCGCGTGCATGACGAAGAAGGTAGCGCATCGCGTTGCCGTGAGCGACGTGCTCGTCATCTGCCGCACCCTGCTACGTTATTTTCGCCCCAGCGAGCGTGAGAGGCCAGGGCGCCCGCGATCGAGCCGCGCCCTCCCGCGCCGGGGGCTTCCGCCCCCTCAGCATCCCATGCCACCGCCTCACCGCGTGCGACGTCAACGCGCCCCTGTTCACCGGGCGAGTGCCAGCCCGAAATCTACCGGCGCCTGTTCACAGTGAAGCGCCTGCGGTCTGGGATGACTGCCTTGTCCACGTCTCGTGGGACGCATGGTGAGTGTGCAGCGCAACCGCTGCAAACTCTCCCAGACGCGAACGCCCGCTGTCCCTCGCCCCAGACCTTTCTGTCGAGTTCCGAACGCTCCTACCGTTGCCTTCGCAACGTTTTAGGCGAGATACAACGGTACCTAGGGTTCGATAGAGAACGATTTAGTCGCGAATGAACGGTAGGTAGGGTCATTATCGAGACGATTTTGGCGACTAGTGACTCAAGGGATGGTTCGCTTCTGCACAGATTGTCGCGAAAGGAACGCTGGCACCGTTCTTTCTCGACTGAAACGTCTAGATCAGAACCCTACCCAGGGTTCTTTCACGCCTAATTCGTCGAGAAGATCACGCTAGTAGCGTCCAATCGCGCCATTTTTGTCTCATTCACGCCGATTCTTCGTCGAGCGTTGTCGTGTTGCGTCTTGGACGCTACGCTCGGGGCGTGCCTAGGCGAACGAAATCTAAGCAAATTCAGGACCATGCTAGCGCGGGGCGTGCTTCTGGAGCGAGCGCGCGTGGGAGCATTGGCGCCGCGCGTCATGCGCCTACGGAGTTCGTGCGGATGATGGGGGTGCCGCAGCGGCGGCTGCGGAGTTGGCGCGGCTCAACCAGCAGCAGCTACGCGCAGTCCCCGACGCTCCGCTGGGTCGAAGATTCGACGCCGTAACACGACCGCATGCCGCTAACCCGCCGCCAGCCCCTACAGTATCCGTCTACCGATTGGCAAGTCGTGCACCTGGGCCCCGGCTTGATGCTACTGGTCAGGCCAAGCGCGAGCCCCGTCGCTGCCCGCGCGGCAGACGAAATCTATCGACACTACGCGTCCGGACGCTTCGTGATCCTCCACGAGCCTGCTCGTCGATCCGGCCGCTCTTTCGATGGCCCTGACTCGTCGTCGACTCACCGGGAATGGCTCGAAACCTCCACCCAATAGGCTGCGCTGCGGTTCTGGGCTAGACTCGGCGTATGTCCGAGCGCACCAAGAAACGCGCGACCTACCAGGATGTGCTGGCTGCTCCGGAACACATGGTTGCGGAAGTGCTCGACGGGGAGCTGCACCTGCACCCGAGGCCCTCCCTGCAGCATGCAGCCGCGGCCAGCGCGCTCGGCGAGGAGCTGGGGCCCCCGTTCAAGCGCGGCCGCGGCGGCCCAGGTGGCTGGGTCATTCTCGATGAGCCGGAACTCCACCTCGGACAGGACATCCTGGTGCCGGATCTTGCGGGTTGGCGCGTCGAGCGCCTGCCGGAAGTGCCACTCGCTGCGTACATCGAGCTGGCGCCGGACTGGATCTGCGAGGTGCTGAGCCCGCGCACCGCCAAACAGGACCGTTCGACCAAGCTCGAGATATTCGCGCGCGAGGAGGTGAAGTGGGCATGGCTCGTCGATCCGGCGCTGCGCACCCTCGAGGTCTCGCGACTGACGGACGGAAAGTGGCTGCGCCTCGGCGTTTGGTCCGACGATGCGTTGGTGCGCGCCGAACCCTTCGACGCGATCGAACTGGAGCTCGGCGCCCTGTGGCATCGCGTCGTGCAGGCTAAGGGTTAAACCCGTCGGAGTCCCCTCGTCCGTTCGAGCGGCTCGCCCACTAGCCCGCGCAGCGCACCACGCCGCCCTCGATGATCTGCAGTGCGGAGGTTCCGATTCTGAGGGTGCCCGTGCCGCGGCGGCGCTCGATGATGGAGGGCGGGCATGCAACGTGGTGTGCGATCATCTCGCGTCGGGCTCGGTGGATTTCGACGTTCAAATGTGAGCCACTGTCGAGTCCTACGAGGGAGCAAAGCTCGTCGGCGTAGACCCAGCCCTGTTCACTCACTGCGATGTCCTCTCGCGTGGCGTCGAGCAGTCGTGCCTTGGCGAGTTCCAAGAGCACCCGGTTGTGTGCGCGATCCGAAGTCCATCGAGCATCTGGTGTGGTGATCGTCGTGACGATGTGTTCGAGATCCTGACTCACGACGAAACACAACTCGAGGTTTCGTGGGACGGATGACTCCCAACCGTGGGCTCCATCGTCGCGCGTCGTTTGACTCGCTTCGGCGGCGGGAATGTGCAGTGTCCACGCCTCTCCACCCGCGACTACGACTTGCCGGTCGCGCGCTGGTGCCGCCGCTCCTGCACCCTCGATGATCCAAGTCCCGTCGGCGTTGACGACTTCGAGCCACTCATCGCGGAGTGCACACAAGAGCAACGTTCCGTCCGTGGCGACACGTCGCTCGCCCGTGCGCGTGTTGACGGCCTCGGCAGCGGGAGGACTTGCCTGCACCAACACCCACGAGTTGCGACGGTTGGCGAAGGACACCTCATCTCCGAGGGTGAGCACGGCGGCAGAGTGTCGCAGCCGACGACCGTTGAGGAACGTGCCGTTGGTGCTACCGAGATCACGAACCTGCCAGCACCCTGCCCGCGTCCACTCCACGACTGCGTGGCTCGAGGAAACGCGGAGCTCGTTGCACACTACTTCATTGTCTGCGGTGCGCCCCACGCGCGTACGCGCGGCCAGCGTATAGTCAAAGGCGTCCAACATCCTACGGAACGTTCCCATTACTTCCCTCCTCGAAGCGGCGAATTGCGCCGATCGACCCCGTCTCGCTGACGGTGGTACCACGGAGCAAAAACCAACGAAAGCAGTTTCGGGCCGCGCTTGGAGTCTGCGGATCTCACGCCGTTGCAATGAATTGTAATGTTGGTGTGAGTGGCATTCGTCCCGCCGAACGGTATTCGGCGAAGGCTACGTGAAAGCCCGCCGCCCCGCGGCTCGAGCTCCACGTCGACGCTCTCCGATCCACGGTCTGTAATGCAGCGTAATCGCCCGTAATGGTTCTTACACGCATGAACTTCTAAGTTGGGTTCACCCGCAAGGGCACGAACATCAACCACACAACCGAACGCTCGGCGTTCCTGGAGCTAGTCAAGATGGCATACAATTACTCACTGACGGTCAACAACAAGTCTCAGCACTCCGGCTACTTCATGGTCTACCAAAACGACCCAGGGAACTGGGATCCGCAGGCGTTGTCCCTGGCTTGGTTCGCGAAGTTCTCGAACCCGAGTCCTACCTCGAAGGTACAGTTCTCGTGGACGGTCGACTGGGGGTTCTCATGGGCGGAAACCGGCGAACTGAAACCAGGTATCCAGTTCCTGGCGTCGGAGACCTATGATCCAACCGGGGGAAAGAATCAAATTTCACTCGACTACAACGGCGCTTACATGTTCACGGACCCCACCCAGGGCACGGATCCCGCGCGCTTCTATCTAAAGGAATCGAGCAAGATCCCCGTGAGCTCGAAGGCCTCGGTCGGTATGACGATGTCGGGTAGTACGGTGTACGCGACCCAGGCACGTCCGAACAACAATCTCACCTTCTCGCCCCACCCACGCTACTTCCTCGCCTACGGCAACTACGAGCCGGGTGAAGTGATCGACGTGAGCACGGTGAACAACCCGCTCGAGTTGGCCTACCCGACGGGAGTGTACTCCCTGACCACGACTCTCAACGCGGACGATTCCTGGGACAACCCGCTTTCGCTCGGCGAGTACAACACGCGCAAACTGCGCCTGGCTGCAAACGGCAGCGCTGGCCAGTCACCACGCGCTTCGCTCTGAGCTGCGAGCCCGTTGCGCCCTCTGCCTCGGCGAGGACGCGGCGGGCCGCCCGTCCACCACCATTTCGCCCGGAGAGTCTGCATGAAAACATCGACCATCAATCCTGTGCGCACCATCGCGATTTGCCTGTTCGCGCTGGCGTGCAGTCGTCAAGGCGACGGGACCAACGACGCCATCAGCGCGAGCGATGGTGTCGGCGACAGCCCCGGAAGCTGCACTTGCAGCGACATCGACGGCAAGTGTTCCCTCGAACGCAACAAGTGCAAACAAGGGTTCAAGCCGCGCTGCAACGGTAGCGTCGACGACTGCGACTGCGACTGCGTTCAGAAGTGAGACGCACGCAAGCTCGGGCCTCGGATCGCCACGCCTCGAACGACGATGACTCGCGATCCGTGGCTCGAGCTGCTTGCACGTAGGAACGCGCATGGCCTGCTCCTTCAGCTTGACGATCGTCAATCACGCCGCCTCGGCGAATCGTTTGATTGTCTACCAGAGTCGGCCTGAAACGTTTGCTCCCGATGCCGCGTCGTTGGTTTGGCTCAGCCAGTACAGCTACCCGGATCCCAACGCCGAAGTGGTATTCACCTGGGACGACGGCTGGGGCTTCGGTTGGGTGAACCCGAAACCCACCCATGCAGACGGGACCTCCTCGGACTTCGTCCCCGCGTCACCCGAGAACAACCAGATCACGCTGGCGTACTCTCAGGCCTATCACTTCATCGATCAAGGGCCGGGTGGGCAGCCCACCCGCTTGTATCTCAAACAGGACGGCACGATACCCGTGGGCTCTCCGGCCATGGTGGGCGTAGGCCAGGAGTGTGCGCTCGTTTATGGGGTTCAGGCGCAGCCCAATCAAACGCGCAGCTTCGACCCAAGCCGAAACTACTGCCTGGCCTACGGACAGTACGAGCCGGGGCAGGTACTCGACCTCGCGGCGGTCGGTAACCCACTGCAACTGCCGTTCAGCGACCAAATCCGCGATCTGAAAACGACACTACAAGCCGACAACACCTGGACCCCACCCCTTCCCAATCCACCCAGCCCCTAGTGCAAAGAGAAAGGACACAGAACAATGATGCAATCACTTCCCATCGGTAGCGTGTGCGCCTTTGCCGGCCAGCTCAATCCCGTCAGCGGCGACGCCAACAACGTCTGGAAGTCGAGCCAATGCGGGAGCGACAAGGCCTCGAACGCTCCTGTAAACCCGGACGTACCAATGACCTATCCCGAGGCAGTCGGCTGGATGTTGTGTGATGGCCGCTACCTCGACAAGGCGGCCTACCCTGAACTGTTCGCTGTGCTGGGCACACTCTACGGCGAGCAGAACGATAGTTTTGCCATCCCAGATTACCGAGGACTCTTCCTGCGAGGCGTCGACGCCGGATCTGGGATGGACCCGGACGCCGCCGAGCGCGTGGGGCCGCGAGGCAGCGACACCAGCAGCGGCATTGGCTCGCTGCAATGCGACGCCTTGCAGAAACACACCCATTCGTACAAGTCGGTCGTACTTGCGGCGGTATCGCAACAAGGTAACGCCGCTGGCCAAAGCTCTTCTGACGAGCCCACCTCAGATCCCGACCAACCCGCGCGCATCACGAGCGAAACCCGGCCCAAAAACATCGCCGTCAACTACATCATCCGCTTTCGCTAGCGCGTTTCTCCAAACCTAACCCAGTTTCTCCGAGGTTTGGGGAAACTGGGTTACCTCGACGCGTACTCCGCGAAGGTTCGTTTGATTTGGGGAAGACACTTGACGGGCCGGCGCGGCTCCCTCTGCGGCAATGGCGTCGGGGTGCGGGCTGCCGTCGCGTCTCGTTGGGTGGCGCGCCCGTTACGTTGGGCGCCAAGATCAACCAATGGGAGAAATCACAACCTCGCGTTGTGACGACGGGCGCCCGGGTGGTGGCGGTGCTGCCTTCGGCGTCAGTCCAGCGTACGCCATGTTAGAGCGTCAGTTCCGTCAGTTGAGCCGGCGTTTCTTGCCGTGCATGTTTGACGGCGTCGGCAGACTGTCCTACGACCCGAGGCATGCCGAGTGGCGTTCGCGTCGTCTGCAATCCACTCTTGTCGACACCGCCTGAAGGCGAACCGTTCGTCGAGTCCGTGTCGATCTCACTCGTGCAAAGCGGTGGTACGGAAACGCTGGTCACCGAGTCACCCCAACCTGCCACGTTGAAACTATCCCTCGCGTATTTGCGACACGCCCGCGGTGCAAAACCCGAGCACGAACCATTCGCGTTCTTGAAAGGGACGTTACGACGTGGCGACAGCGGGCGACCCGTGTTCGCGTGCGCGGAAGGCGGCTTTCGATACGAGGGCGAGGACCTCTCCCAATCCGAGGTAGCGTTGCGATCGATCATTTGGAACTTTGATCCGAGCAGTTTCGAGGCCGCTCCGAAAACGTCAGACGATGCCGCGTTGTTGTTCTTGCCGCGCCCCACGCAGACCGGAATTCGTCTCGCAGAGATCACCCTGGCGCTGACGGTCGATGGGAAAGAAGAGGCGAGCGCGAAACAGAACGACGTACTCGACCTGTGCCTGGGACCTGAGCCGATGCGGCTGGTGTTGCGCTTCCCCGAGACTGCAGACACTCCGCTGGCAACCTTCGTGTTGCGGCGAGGCACCGATGGGTTCGAGCAGATCCGACACCACGGCGATGACTTGATCAAGGGGAACGACACCGTCGAGCTGCAGTTTGATGGCATACTGCCCGACCATCGTTACGCGCTGATCATGGTGACGCCCCAGGGCCGCAAACGCGTACTGTTCAATCGGATGATACGCGCGCGTCGCGCTTCATGAACGGAAAGCGCATGGTAAGGTTAACTCATCGAATGGCGCAGCCGAAGAGCCAGCACCAGCTGACACACCCAAAGCGGAGGGCATGCGATGGGAGGTGACGCGGGCTGGTGCGTTTCAGAGACGGAGGAGGGCGCGGACAATCTGACGGTCGACTTGGAGCAAGGAAACCTCGTGTGTGGGTACTTCCGCGACGACCGCACTGGGCGACGCGCTGGCTCGGTGTCCGTGTTGAAAGCCGATACGGCTGAACCGATCAAACTGAACGAGGGTAAGAACACGTGCGAGGCCGATGACGACGGCGTGGTGTTAGCGTGTTACCCACCCGAGACTAGCGAGGTGGTGGTGGAGGCCGTGTGCAGCATGGGGCACTACGAGTTTCCCATGACGATCGAGGAAGAAGAGCAGGCCATGTGTCTGATCAGCTCTCCCGCACCAGAGTCTCCTGCAACTCCACCCCCCAAGGAAGAGAACCCAGTCAGTGAGTCGGCACCTGACGCTACCGTGCTGATCATTCAGGCCGACGCTGATGCCGACGAGGGCGGCAACACGACTTTCGCCACGACGGCCGAGAACCTGGGCAAGTTCATCGTCAAACAGCGCACGAACATCCCCGGCGCACTACAAGACATGGCTAGCGTTGCGGCGCAGCTGCGTGAGTTCGGCTTCGCGACCTTTCGCGTCATCAAGGCCAACACGAAAGAGTTTCCCAAAGGCAGAAAGTACCTCGTCTTCAAAGGAAACCCTCGAGCCCCCGGCAATTGGATCGCGCGGCGCGAGCTGATTCGTAGCTTCGGCCGCCATACGTTCCAGAACCCCAACATCGTCCAGCTCGGCTTTGGCATGAAGAACGCGCTCAGGGCGGGCGCCAAGGCGACGGTCATCTCCTTCATCCTGGTTGCCTCCTTGGACGTGATGCTCGAGCTGCTGGAAGAGGATCCGAGCTTGGCGGCGCTGGGGGTAACGATCGCGGTTGATGCGGGCAAACTCGCCGCAGCAGGGTTGGCTGGCGCGCTGGCAGCGGGAGCAATTGCAGGTGGTCCCGTGTTCTTGGTTGCAGGTGCGGGTTTGCTCGTCGGCCTCGCCATCGGGATGACGCTCGACGCTATCGACGAAACCTTCGGCATCACCGACCACTTGCGAAAGCGCGCCAAGGAGTTCGAAGCTGAAGTCGACCGAGCCTACTCCAATTTTCTCTATCAACTCGAATGGTGCATCATGCACCCTTACGTCTGCTTCGGGGGCTCGGGTGGGTACGTGCGATGAAGCGGAGACCATGCTCGCTGAGCTGACATGGAAAGACACGCTACTGGTCTTGGTCACGCTGGGCGCTTCGCTGATCGCGCTCAGTTTGCTGCGCTCTGGAGTTCTCGATGCACGGGCCAATTGGAAGCGACCAGACGTCACCCCCGATTGGGGGCGCTTGGTTCACACCTGCAGTGTCGGAGCTATGCTCGTGGGTTTCGGTTGGGTGGGGCTGGCGTTATCCGCGGACGACCCCCTGGACGAGCTCAATACGTTTGGCTCGTTGTACGACGCTCACACGTGGGCCTTGAGGCTTGCCTGGCTCGGGCTGGTCGGGATGGGCACGAGCATGGCTCTGGGCGGCGCGCTTCCCACGTTGGCGGCTTGGTGCAGTCAACGTCAGCGAGGAAGAAAACGAAACCGATGATTCACGATGGCGACGCGCCCGTTACCACCACCCGTCGGCTAGACGCCTATTACAGATAGTTGAACCTTGGGAACGATTCGCTGCACCCGCAAGGAGCTCGAGCAAGGCCTCCGAATCCCGCTCGATGAGCGCACGAAGATCATCGTCACGCCTGAGGTCATCATGCTGACCTTGTTGGGAGCCGCGTTCGATCCAGGCAAGAGCTTCTTGCTGCCGCGCGCTTGGGACAGAGCCAAGGACTTGTTTCGCCTGGTGATGAAATCGCACGCGACCGCCGCGCTGGCTGTGGGCCATACCCACGCCGACGACCACGACGCAGAAGAACTGGCAAGTGAGCGCACCGAGGTGATGCGTGGATGGCTGGCTGCCGAGCCCGACGTCTGGCTCGCCAACTACGAAGAGTCAGTGCCCAAGCAGAGACGCTGGGGAGCTCGCGAGGATCACCTGATGTTGCGTAAGCTGCCCGACATCCGTCAGGCCCCCGAAGAGCAAGCAACGGCATCGAACCCCAATGCTGCCAGCAAGGACGCGCGACACGATGGGCTAGTCGCCGCATACCAGCGGACGAGGGGCTTGACGGAGGATGGTATCGCCGGTCCCGTTACGCGCAAGCAGCTGATCCTAGATACTTTCGCGCTCACACGCCCCGGCGGTCAGAAAGCTGCGAACGACCAAACAAGCGAACCAGTGCAACTGGACATGGATATCGAGGCTCACTCCGCTGGATCGAACTTCCCCTTGGCCAAGGTGAAGCAGGTCCGTGACGAGAGCTCGGACCAAGTAAACGGCGCGACCAACCAGCGCGCCAGAGCCGCACACGACGACGAATCGAAGTCCGACCTCGATGCCCGAGTGGACGTGTTGCTGTTCCTGGCTGATTCCGGGATCAAACCGCCACCAGCATCGGGTGGTGGGCCCTACCTGGAGTGGGTGGAAGCGGCATCACGGTTCGAAGAGCTACAGATCGCTACTGCGGGTGACGACACAGGTACACGCTTGAAGATGCGCCTGCTCGACAAGTACGGTCGCACTCCACACGCTGGACAGCGTTACGAGTTGAGCGGCCCAGAAACACTCTCTGGAGTGACGGACTCGGAGGGCGTGCTCGCACACTACGACGTGCTACCCGGCGACTACGAGTTGAAACTCTTCCTGGAGTTCTTCGAGGGCGCAGACAAGATCAGCGACGAGTACCGCGCGTCCGTCGTGGTGCTCGACGGACAAACGCAAGAACAGGTGCGCATGCTGGGTGCTGCGCCGCGCTGCTCGATGGCGCGCTTGCGCGGCATGTTATTCGAGACCAACAAGGCTTTCCTGTTGCCGTCAGCCTTGGAAGATCTTCAGAAGATCCGCACCATCTACGAGCAGAACGATCACTCGGAACTGCTGTGCGTCGGGCACACCGACACCACAGGAGACGCTGCCACCAACGACCCTCTCAGTCTGGAGCGCGCCAAGAGCACCCTCGCCTACCTCGAGGATGACTACGAAACGTGGCTGTCTTTCTATGGCTCGAGCGTGCCCGAGTCCCGGCGCTGGGGGCCGTCAGAAGACGTTCACATGATCCGCGCCCTGCTCGACTTCGACTCGCTCGCAGCGGCGGGCGATCCGATTCGGTGGTTCCAACGCACGCGTCGACTGGCGCAAACGGGCGCTGCTGACGACGAACTGCGCACGCTACTGATCAAAGCCTACATGGCTTTGGACGGTGCCGAACTCGACTCGGGCGAGTTCGACATCGTCGGCAAGGCTCACGGTTGCGGAGAGAATTTTCCCGTCGACGAATCGGGCGAAGAGCTCGACGCCGAAGCCCCTGAAGACCACGAGGATGCGCTGGACCGTCGAGTCGAGCTGTTCTTCTTCGACGAGGAATTCGGCATCGTACCCGCCCCAAGCTCCGACAATTCACGCAAAGGAAGTACCCAGTATCCAACTTGGCGTAAACACGCCAAGGCTAGCTTCGAGTCCACGAAACGAGGCAAACCCCTCAACGTGCGGCTGTTCGACAACGCGGGCAAGCCGCTCCCAGCAACCGAGTTCGAAGTGCAGGCCGGAGACGTTGTGGTCGAGGGCACCGCAGACGCGGAAGGGTTCGTGCGAGATATCGTCGATACCACGGCCGACTCGTGCGTCATCCGCTGGCAGCGGGTCAAACAACCCGAACGGAACGACGAAGAAGAGTTCTTCGAGATCGATGCTCCCTTTGGTGCGTTCGTTTACGAGCAGCAGGTGTTCCTGAACCTGCTCGTAGACGCCGAGAGTGAACAAGACAAAGAGGAGTCGACTCGCCGTGCGCTGGTCAACCTGGGGTACGAAGTCGAACCAATCGAAGTGATGGTGCGCGCGTTTCAATTCGACAACGAGTTGGACGAGACCGGAGACTTTCGGGACGTTCGCGAGGAAGTGCTGCGGCGCAATCGTGAAACCGTGCCCGATGGAGAATGAGGAAGACGAACGAACATGGTCGATCCGAAGGTCTCGCGACCGCGAAAACTACCCGTCGAATACCTGATCGTAGTAGGCGGCCCCTGCAACACGTTCAATTGTTATACGTTCGTCGATCCCGTGAGCGGAGACGAAAAGGGTCGACCGAAACCCAACACGCTCGATGACCTGGTCAAGAACTACCTCCCACCCAAGGTTGGCCAGCCCAACCCGTTATTCATCGGCACCCACGACATCTACTGGGCGAACTTCATCGACCCGATTCATCGTCTATTCACCCAGGGCCACGCCTCGCCGCGCCCTGGAGATCTGGTGACCGTCGCACTATTCCTGCCCCCGTACTTGGCACGCGCCGATAACGACTGGGACGCGTCGCCCCACAACGCACTGCTCCACCGCAATTCCCCCTGGGTGCGCGGCAAAGATCCCTACGACCCGCTCGTGCGCAGCTCCGAGCAGGCGAGTCAGAAGAGCCCGCAGAAACCCACCTTTCCCATCCGTAATCCAGCCCCCCCAAACCCCAACCCAGTCGTCTCACAGGCGAGGATCGATCACGAAATCCTGATGCGCACCACCAGCGCGAACACGACGATCATCAAGCGCCCCACACGACCCCATCGATACATCGACATCATTCACGACATTCCACGGCGCTGTGTGCTGGGCAGCCAAACGCTCACCCTCGGCCCTCCGTTCTTGAAGAATGTCTTGGTGAAGATCATCTTCATTCGCGACGTTGCAGAGCTCGTCGGCTACATGGCACACGGGCTGTGGGCAGGCGAGCGCGCGACGCACCTGCTCGATACGCGCAGTGAAGAAGACCAGGGGGACACGCCTTCCATCGAGCAAGGGGCCACCTACGACTTTCATGCCGCGGGTGGCCCGCCCGCGCAGGCGCACCCGTTCTGGAAGTCGGTACCTGTGGTCGACCGTCAGCACGTCAAAATTCAAGAGCTGCACTACGTGGGTCACTCGGCACCAGAGTTCTGGCTACTGCAGTACGGCACGCGCAACGACAAAGGTGAAGTCCCGGTCGGCGAAGTGGTGTTGAACGCGAAAGACTTGCTCGACAACACCTTCACGTTTGGGCCCAAACCTCACTTCACCAAAGACGCGATGTGCAAGATGTGGGGCTGTTTCACAGGTGAGCCCCGTGGCATGGCAGAACAAATGTCGGCTCTCATTCCGACGGTGATCGCCTGTCCAGACGCGACGAGTTTCGAGTTCGTGGCGGATGAAACCGACCGCGCCATGCCCGTCCCCTCCTCTGGAGACTTCGTGGAATTCAAGCGCAGCCCATGAATTACTTTCGCACCCATACTCCACGAGGCTGGATCGAGCGCGCTGGGCTCGTCTGCGCGGTGTTCGCGCTCTGGGCGTGCAAATCCCGAGCGAACGACCCTCAAACCCGGCAAGCAGCGTGCGAATCCGCCGTTGCCAAAGCCAGCGCGCGCGGTGCGGATCTCTCCGGGTGTGCGCTGCAATCGACGAAGTGGGCAAACATCGACTTGAGCGATGCCAACTTGTCGCAGTCCAAGCTTGCGCATGCCCGCTTCAGAAGCGTGCGCTTCGATCGCGCGAACCTGACGGACATCGACGCGCCTGGCGTGCTGTTCGAGGACTGCGACTTGTCCGAGGTGAACCTCACCTCTGCAGCGCTGCAAGGAGCGACCCTCAGCCGCAGTCGGCTACCTCGCGCCAAGTTACCACGCGCCGATCTGACCGCGGCCACGTTGGTCGGCACTATCTTGACAGAAGCTGACCTGTCGGGCGCCAGTCTCAACGACGCCAATCTGGACCAAGCCGATCTACGTGGTGCAAACCTGCAAGGCGCCGATCTAGTGCGCGCGCACGGCACCGCGCGATGGCTCGGGGCCACCTGCCCTGACGCGACCGTAATCCGCGACCCGCAAGGCGACTGCCTCGAGCACCGCCTTCCCCCGAGCGCTAGACCCATTCGCAAGTAGCGCGACTAGTGCCTGCCGTCGGTTGACTCGACGAGTATTCGTAGGAGTTTCGTTTTCTGGGGAAGACACTTGCCAGGCCGGCGCGGCTCCCTCTGCGCGCTGAGCATTAGTCTCTTTCGTTCCGTGAGTCGACTCCGCCGATCGCGCCCGGACCTGGGGCTTCGTCGCGGCGGGCGCAGGCGCCGCGCTACTCGGCGGCGCGATCTACGTGTGGATGTCCGACGACGACGAACGCGCCGTCACTGCCGCCCCAATCTTGTCGGCAGATGGCGGCGGTGCGTCCTTCAGTGGAACGTTCTGACCTCCATCGCCGAAAGCCTGCCTGCGAGAGATTCCCGCCTGCAGGCGTTCGCTCGGATCCGTCCCACCCCAGCGCCTCACGACGTGGGGGTCGCGAGACATTGCCCCGCCCCAGGTGCGCGAGCGCGGCGGAGTCGCGCTGCGCCCCGTCTCATCACTGAATTCATGAATTCATCAGAAGCACCTGAGCTGTCTGCTTAACCCAAGTGATTTCTCACACTTAAGGATGCTGACGAATTCATCTGAATTCACTTTCTGGCTTAGCGAGGTGGACGCCGCGGGTGCGGCGTGAGACGTCTCGGGCGTGAGTCCGCTGGCGACACAACGCGCGTCCGTCGACGTGTTTCGCTTTCTCGACTACCGCGCGTTCCTCGACGCTTGGTACGAGACCAAACGCTCACGCTTGTCCTACCGCGCGTTTTCGAAGCGCGCGGGGCTCGGCGCGCCCAACTACCTGCAGATGGTGATCGGCGGGCAACGTAACCTGACGCGCGGCACCGCAGAAAAATTTGCCGACGCCTGCGGCTTGGTCGACGACCGCAAGGCGTATTTTTTGACGTTGGTCGACTTCAACCAAGCTTCGAGCGACGCGCAGCGCAACCGCTACTACTCGGAACTGTCTGCGTTTCGACGCTACCGCCGCGCCCACAAGCTCGAGCTAGCGGAAGCGCAGTACCACTCGTGTTGGTACCTGCCAGCCATTCGAGAGCTCGTCCACTGCCCCGACTTCGTCGAAGATCCCGAGACCATGGCGAAACGGTTGCTGCCTCCCATCACCCCCAAACAAGCAGCAGACGCGATCACGACGCTGCTGCAACTCGGCCTGCTGGAACGAGACGATGGGGGCAAGCTGCGCCAGCGCGAGCGCGTGGTGTCGACGGGTCCAGAGACTGCGGGATTGCACATTCGCAACTACCACGCGGAAATGATGAACCGCGCCACCCAGGCCATGGAGGTCGTGCAGCGCGAGCTGCGCGATGTTTCTTCATTAACCCTGAGCGTCAAAGCGTCGATGCTACCCGAGGTCAAGCAGCGTATCGCCGACTTTCGTCGGGAGCTGGTGGACTTGTGTGACGCCGAGGAATCCCCCGACACGGTCGTTCAGCTCAACCTGCAGTTGTTTCCACTGTCGTCCCCCGCGCAGCAGGATGACGCCCGTGCCCCCAAAGGGAGAACCGAGTCATGACACGATACTTTCAACAGTCGTTCGTCAGCCGAAGCCCGGCCCGAAGGGCCCCAGCTCGCAGTCTCACAGGTGGGCGCCTGGGCAGTCACTTTTTCGCGTCTGTGCTGACGACGGCACTCGCCAGCGTACTGCTCGTCGCGGGTTGCGGCGCCAACGCGCAGGGAGACATCAGCACCGAAACTGGTAACCCGCCGCTACTCGCCTCCGATAGAATCAGCGTGACTCCGAACGCCGATCCCGAACGCGATGGCGTGACAGTCGCGGGCCTTGCGGGCGCCGTCGCCCCGGGTGGCGCGGAGGTGCAGATCCGCAACCAAACGAACGGCGAATCCACGACGGTAACCTCCGACAGTGATGGTTCTTTTTCCGCAAGCATCGAAGGCAACGCGGACGACGAATACTCCGTACGCGCCGTCGACGGCAGTACGACCTCGACTGAACTGAACTTGGCGACCACCACGGATCCGAGACGAGGCGCTTGTCAAAAGATCTGCGCAGGGCCGCGCGAGTGCGGCTCAAACGAAACCCTGATGCCAATTTCGGGTTGTGACTGCGATGGCAGCGTTTGCGAGTGTTCGGAACAAGAATGCGTAGCGCGTTGTCTCTCGGACATGGACGAGTACGACAGCCAAGGCGCGAGCTGCGCAGAAGCCGCCGCGAACATTCGCGCGTGCATCATGGCCGCGCCGTGCGAGACGATTGCCTCGCGGGACGAAGACGCGATCCGCTCCATCGCGGAGTGCGAGCCTGCGTTCGAGTTCGAAGGGTCGTGCGCGTGGGCGGGCCGTTCGAACCAATGTAGCGGTTCGTCATCTGGCTCTGCAAGCGCGGGGGAAGGCGCCCCCAGACAGTGCGAGGTGATCAGAACCTGCGGTACCACCAACTACGGCCTGTCCTGCGATCAGCTCGACGACGGCACCTACGACTGCACCTGCCGCCAAAACGGCCTACCCAACCGCAGCTTCTACACGACCCATGCCTGCGACACCCTAGGCTCGACCCAGCTCGACGAGACTGCGCGGCAAATGCGCTGGTACTGCGGATACCCGATTACACTTCCGAATGCCGTATCATCGAGCTGCGCAGCGCCAAGCTACGAGCCAGGTGACGACGATTCACCCGGCGCCTGCTCGATGGAGGCGCAGTGTGACGCGGGCACGTTCGCCGTGAACTGTACACCTGAAGGTGCTGGCATCGAGTGCACGTGCACTCGAGACGGCGCACCGCAAGCCAGCGTCAGCCTCGACGCGGATGGCTGCCTGTCCGCTGACGGCATCCACGACGACGGCCCCGAGTCGCGCGCGCATGTACTATCAGCCCTCGGCGCGCTGTGTGAAGCCGACCTTCAACTGCAGTGAGCGTTCGGACGCGACATTGACGCAACACGGCAAGATCGCTCGACCAGTCTGCGACATACCATAGGCGTTCGCGTCGTCTTCACGCACACATCCTGCGCCTAGGTACGCCGTTGCGCGCACAACACCAGAACGGAATGCGCCGCAAAGCACTTCACGGCTAGCACCAAACGCGAGCGCTGTGTCTCGCCAAGCGTTGCGAACCACCGCTCGGCCCGTTCACTCGACATTGTGGTGGCGGCATCCTCAGCATTCGGAGCGATGTTGACGTATGTTACTATTCCCATACGACATTCTCGTCGTGTCTTTGGCTTGGGTATGCTTGTCGGAACCTCGCGAGTGGTTGCTTTCTCACGTTCGCAACTAGCCACGCCGTACGTCTGGGCGACGTTTGCGGTACTTGCCGCCTCGACCTGGTCTTCGCGTAGCTGGGCCGACGAGGCCACACCCGGAGAAACCTCGCGTGCCATGCCGGGTTTCGCACGTGTGGATTCCCCCACGCCGAGCACCGCACAGCTCGTGGCGGCAGGTTCGCTGGGCTACGGCTGGATGGATGACACGCAAGCCCTGGAAGGTGGCCATCGCTTTCTCAGCGGGGTGGCCCTTGCCTACTCCCCTGCCCCGTTCCTTTCCGTCGGCGCCGAGTTACGCGGCCACCTCGACCGCTTTCCCAACTCACCCGACGGCGGCGAAACCAACTTGTACGGAGAGCCGCGAATCAACCTGCGAGCGGGCAAAGAAGTGACGACCGACTTCTATCTCGGAGTGGCAGCCGACGTGCGGGTCGTGGGTGCGGAAGCCCCTTCGGTCGAGTTTACTGCGACGAGCCCGTCGTTTCGTGCGCTGGGCGCGTGGCACCTCGCGGAGCCTATTTGGCTGGGCGCGCAGCTGGGAATCGCGATCGATCGTTCGTCCGAAGCAGTACCCGACGCGAGCCTGGTGTCCGTGACCGACCGCAGAACCCTCGGCGCGAGTTCATTCGACGCCATGCAGTGGGGGCTCGGCGGAAGCTACCGAATGGGCTCACTGGGTACTGAGCTGCTCGGGGAACTGTCCGGCGAGATGCTGCTCGGCACCGACTTGCCCAGTCCCGCGCGGCTGACCGCAGGGGCGAGACACCCACTGAGTCCACAGCTGTCTTTATTGGCTACCGCAGATTTCGCCTTGAGCACGCGGCCCCTATCGGTGCCAGTTGACGAGCTATTTCCAATCGATCCGCGCGCCACACTGATGGCTAGCGTGATCTGGCGCTTTGACGCGGACGCACCGAAACCGCAACAACCACCGCCACCAGCAGAAGCTACCGAGCCTGCAGAGCAACCACCTGCAGACGCGCAGACGGCTGCTCCTCCCGTCGAGGCTCCCGTTGAACTCGCTGCAGTGACGGGCACGGTGGTCGACGAAGGCGGTCGGCCGCTAGCCGATGTCGAAGTCACGCTCAGCCGCGAGGGGGAAGAGCCGCTCACGACGCGCACATTTGCGGACGGACGGTTCGAGTTCAGTGACGTACCCGTCGAAAGTGTCGAACTGAGCGTGCAGACGCCGGGCTACGACACGGCGACGACGAGCATCGCGGCAGACGCCGAGCGAACCGCGGAGATAGTCATGCGCCCGGCAGTCCCGGCTGGGCAACTGCGTGGCAAGGTGCTCGAACTGAACGGCACACCCGTGCCTGCGCAGATCACCATCACGCCCGGAGAGCACACGGTCGCCGTGCGAGCCGACGGCTCTTTCGAGCTGGAACTCCCCCCAGGAAAGTACACCGTGGTGTTCGAGCACGAAGACTTCCGAAAACAGCAGCGCAAAATTCGAGTGCACGACCGAGGCGTCGTGATCTTGAACATCGCGTTGATTCGTTGAACCCGGGACGCGACCCCGACAGGCCGATGACCGACAGACCCAACAGCCCCCAACGCCGCACCCAGGACCACGACCGATGAGTCAGTCAGGCGCAGCCGAAACCCGAGAAAAGCCGAAGGCCGAGCGTTCGTCGGGGGGACGTGCTTGGCTCGCGCTGGCAATCGCACTCATGTTCATGGCGCTGGGTTACGTCGGCTACCGCTTGATGCAGCGCGACGCGCTCGCGACACTGACCCAGTTCACGGGGCAGACCGAACGCGATACCGCCGCGGCGATGTTGCAGTGGAGAGCCGCCCAAGTGGGCGCTGACTTCGACGTGGGGGACGGCGCGCGGACCGCCGAGAATTCCATCGCGCAGTTCCGCCTGATCAATGGCGCTCGCCTGGAGTTGAAAGCTTCGTCGCAGATCCGCTTCCAGCAACGGACTCCCGAAGGACCGCTGAAAGTAGACGTCGACGTTGGGCAAGCGGATGTACAGAGCGGCGCTGGCGCGGTCACGATCGACTCGGAGTTCGGTGAGATCACGCTCGACGCCAACAGCAGCGTAAACCTACGTCGAGAAGGTGCGCGCTTGAACGTCGACGTGGAGCTCGGCGGCATTCAACTGAGCGAACGGAGAGTGGAAGCAGGTGACGGCATCGAACTCGAACTCGGCGGAATCGTCGTCGACGTGCCACCAGAGGCAAAAACGGTCACGACAGCCGAACCAGTGCCTGACGCCGGGGCTGTGCAAGAGCCGCCACTGGTTGTGGGCGACGGGGTCACGCATGCGGATCTGGTCGTCCGTGCGGGTGAGAGTTTCGTGGTGCACGACCCCAGCCCCCCGTCGGCGATTGGGATGAACCTTCGTTCGGTGTGCGAGGGCCCAGCCAGGTTGGTCTCTGGAAAGCAGCGAACCGAGGCGGATGGTCAAGCCAAGTTGAGCTTCGCCAAAGGCAAGCACAGCTACTCGGTGTACTGCTTGGATGCTCCCGAAAAGGTGGCAGCCAGCGGCAGCATTACCGTTCTGCACGACGCAGGCACCCGCAAGCTGCCCACCTTCACGCCAACCGCCAGCGTGACCACCGATGGCAGACGCTACACCGTCATGTATCAACACAAGTTGCCACGGGTTACCGTCAGCTGGCCGACAGCACCTCAGGCAGAAAAGTACTCACTTCGAATCGGTGGGAGGACGATCAAGACGAATTCTCCGCGACACACCTTCGCATCGCTTCCGCGGGGTAAACACCGCGTCGTGTTCAGCGCAGAGACGGCACCAGCGCGTCAATCTCGCGCGACCACGATTGAGGTGCTCTACGATCGACAGGCCCCCACCGCGCGCGTCTCCAGCCCGTCGTTGGAGTTCGAGCACGGTGAGTCGGTGACCCTCAGTGGGCAAGCCCTTTCCGGGTGGGAGGTTTCGGTCGACGGCGCCCGAGTGAACGTCGACGAGCAGCAACGGTTCTCAGTCGAAGTAGCTGGGCGAAAATCGATCCCCATCGCCTTCACCCATCCCAGCAAGGGTACTCACTACTACCTGCGGCGTTCGAAAGCCCAACCATGACCGAGTCGCAGCACCCGCTCGACAACAAGCTATTGCTCGGCCGCTACCGCGTGATGCGTCTGCTCGGCGAGGGCGGCATGGGAACCGTGCACCTAGCGCGCGTCGAAGGTGCCGAGGGTTTCATCCGTCCCGTCGTCGTCAAACGCATGAAACGCGACATCCGCTCCACGGAAGAGGGCAATCGGCTGTTCATTCGCGAAGCCAAAATCCTGTCCAAGCTTCACCACCCGAGCATCGTGGGCATCAGCGACTTCGGTATCGAGGACGACGCGCACATCATGGTGCTCGAATACGTCCACGGCTACAACTTGGGCCCCTGGCTCGACTACCGTGAGCACGTCGATCAACCGCTGCCCGTCGACGTGTGCTTGTACATCGTTCGGCGCATTCTCGACGCGCTCCATTACGCCCATCACTTCGACACCGAGGAGGGTCGCGAAATCGAGATCGTACATCGCGACATCTCGCCCGACAACGTGCTGCTGAGCAACAAGGGGCACGTCCACTTACTCGACTTCGGCATCGCGAGCATGCGTGGCCCCGAGGGTGGCGGCTCCACCAAGTCCGGGTCGTTTCGCGGAAAGTTGTGCTACTCGGCTCCCGAAACCGTCGATGGCAAACCCGCTACGCCCCGCTCGGACCAATACTCCGCAGCGATCGTGCTGCTGGAGCTACTCACGGGCAACACGCCGTTCGTATCCGATACCATCGCTCAGACTTTCTCCAAGATGGTAAACGAATACCCGGAGCCCGCATCGGCGTTTCGCAAGGACATCCCCCCTGGACTCGACGACGTCATCTCCCAGGCTATCTCGAAAGATCCCGATGACCGCTTCGAGAGTGCACTGGCGTTTGCCAGGCAGTTGCGTCGCTATCAACGAGACGACGACGACGAAGTCGGGCAGCAGCTCTCAGACTTGGTCGGTAGTGACTTCGAGCGCATGCCGTCCGCCCTCGGCATCGAGGGCCTCAAGACGCGGGAAGCAGCCCTAGAGAAGATCTTGTCCGTCATGCCCGGTCCTGGCGCGACGGCGATCGAACAAGGGCGAATCCCGCAAGCAGCCAGCCTACCGACGATCGTCGTCGATTCCGCATCACCTCCCGAACGACGGTCCCGTGACGCAGTGCCGTCCGCTACCGCGCCAGAGCAGAAACAACTGCAGGGGCTGTTGTGGGGGCTGTTGCTCGTTGGAGGCCTCATCGCACTCGGCTTGGGTGCAGCGGTCGCTTTGCTGTCGCGGAGTAGCAGTGACGACAAGGTCGTAGTCGTTGGAGGTGAACGACAACCCGACACTACCACGGCGCCGACCAGCGATGACTCGAATGCTGAAATTCCAGGTACTGAAGACGCGAGAGTAGACTCGACAACGCGACCAACGCTCGACGTCGTCCCAGAACGACCACCTGAACCGACCTCGGTCACCAAGAGCGCACCCGCAAAAAACACGCGCGACCAGAAACTGTCGAAGGCCGTTCAAAGCCAAAGTGCGGCGTTTCAAGGCTGCTTCACCAAACACATGCAAGACCCGAACAAGCCGCCCAAAGCGGTGCTCCACTTTTCGGTTGCCAAGCAGGGTGGGCCCGCAACAATAAGTGTTGCGCCGTCGACGCTGGCGGCTTCCCCTCTTGGAGCTTGCTTGAAGGGAGCTGCAGGCCGAGTGCAGTTTCCCGCGTTGGAAGAAGCCGTCTCTTTCAGCCTGCCCGTGCGTGCCCGGGTAACACGGTAAAGGACCTTCAGTGAAACCACAGCTGCCGCGCGACGCTCACCCAGCCAACCGATCGAGTTTGAGCCTCGGGCGCTTCGGACTTTGGCCCTCGCTCGTAGCAGCTCTGGTACTCGCGGCCATTGGTTGTGGCCACGTCGGCGTCGATCTGGATGGAGAAACCCTGAGTGTCGAAGACGACACGAACGACGAGGACGACACGAACAAGGACGACGACACACCGACTCACGAAGATGACGCGGACGACGGCTCGTCGCTGGATGACGACACGATAGACGACGGAAACTATGAAGACGCTGGCCGAACCGATCTGGACGCCAGCGCTCGAGACGATTCAGCGAGCGATGCTAGCCCCGACGCCGACGCGTCGAGCGATGAACGCGACGCGGGCTCCTGGGCAGGCGTGAGGGACGCGAGCACTGACCCGCTCGACGCGGCCCACGACGAACCAGCAGCAGACGCGGCCAGCGACGAACCCACCAAAGACGACGGGTCCGACGACGAGAGCACAGACGACGTGCTCGACGACCTGATTGACGACGCACTCGAAGACGATCCCATAGACGACGCACTCGAAGACGTCGCGGACGACGACGCACCAACGGACGACCCCGGGCTCGACGACAACGCCGTCGATGATGACGACAGCAACGTCGACGACGACGTCAACGCGGTGGATGATCTAATCGGTGATCTACGCGACGCGGGACTGCGGGGCGACGCCGACAGCGCGAGCACTGATCCGTCCAACCTGCGCGAGCCGTGCGTCGGTGCTTGCAGCTGCAACATCGACGAAAGTTGTGAGTTCGCGTGCCAGGAAGAAACCTGCAGTCCAAGCTGCCAAGCTGGCTCGAACTGTCATGTCGAGGTGCGGGAGAGCAGCGCAGTAAACGTCGACTGCGCTGAGGACGCACTGTGTGAAGCCAAGAGCACGACCGAGGCACCGCTGAGCTTGTCGTGCAAGGGAGCAGGTGAATGTATCGGCCGCTGCGGCCAGTCAGCAAGCTGTTCGATGAACTGCGAGCAAAGCACGGGCAAGTGCGTGCTCTATTGCGAAGGCGCCGACGAGTGTGAAGTCCTCTGCCCCGAGGGCGCGGAGTGTTACGTCGTTCGTCAGAACATCGACACTCTCGTCGAGCTCGAATGTTCGACCGACGCGCGGCTCGAGTGCAGTGATACCGTCACCGCGTGTAACGGCGCATGCCCTTGAGCCACGTCTCTGATACTTCACTGGTCGACGAACAGGTCAGGCAGTAGCTTCGCCGTCGGATCGACGGCATAGCGAGCAAAGTCATCGACGCCTGCCTCACGCAGCACGTGTTCGTCGATGCAGAAGTTGCCCGTAAACTCGCGCGCTGCACGCGTGACGATGGCATGCGCAGCATCAGCCACGATGCTCGGGTCGCGGGCACGGCGCAACATCTCGGCGCCGCCAGGCATGTTGCCGATCGCCGCGGTCGCGATGATGGTCCGCGGCCACAGCGCGTTGACCGCAATTCCGTGCGGTTTGAACTCTCGTGCGTGCCCGAGCACGCACAGGCTCATGCCAAACTTCGATAGCGAGTACGCCAAGTGACCGCCGAACCACGCCGAGTCGACCCCCGACTGCGAGTCGAGAGGCGGCGCGAGGGTGAGCACGTGAGGGTTGGGGGCCTCCCGCAGGGCGGAAAAACACGCCTTAGTCATCAGGTATGTCGCACGAGCGTTTACTTGGTGCATCAAGTCGAAAACCTTCATCGAGGTTTGCTCGGTATTGGTCAAACTGATCGCGCTGGCGTTGTTCACCAACACGTCAATCCCGCCGAAAGTCTGCGTAGTCTGCGAGACCACCGCTTGCACCTGCTCTTCGAAACGCACATCACACTGCACGGGAAGCGCTCGGCCGCCAGCCGCTTCGATCTCTTCGGCGACGCTGAAGATCGTGCCCTCGAGCTTTGGATGCGGCTCGGCGGTCTTGGCTGCTATCACGACGTTGGCACCATCGCGAGCGGCGCGCAGTGCGATGGCGCGACCGATTCCCCGACTACCCCCAGTGATGAGGAGCGTCTTGCCCCGAAGTGTGACTTCCACACCGAAGCATTGACACGACTTTCTCGAGAGAATCAAGAACCATCCCACGCCTCCAGCCCCGCCACACGCGTGCGCCGCATCCCCACCGATGCCCACGTCACGTGGCGCGCCCACAGCATGGAGCACTGCACAAGGCAAATCGACACGGCTCTTGCCGTGCGTTCAACCGCGCTCGAATGCCAACTCAGTGTCGACAGCCCCTTGCACCCCCCTTTAGGTGGCACTATCCACTGCTCGCAACGGGTTACTCGGCTGAGACCGCCGCCGCGCCACTGGCGCCGAGGTTCACGCGGGCTCGAGAGTCGGGAACACGAACGCAAAAACTCGCGCCAGGAGGCCCTGTGGGCAAGAAAAGCAGTCGCGACCGAAACTCAGCAGCAAGACGCGTAGTCATCGTGGGCGGAGGTTTCGCAGGATTGAGTTGCGCCAAGCGGCTGGAGCGACGAGCCAAGTCCGGCAAGTTGGAGGTGATGCTGATCGACCGCCGCAACCATCACCTATTCCAGCCGCTGCTCTACCAGGTCGCCATGGCGGGACTCAGCCCCGCCGAAATTGCCGCCCCCATCCGCGGCCTGTTGCGCGCAGGGGACGGAGTCGAGGTGTTGCACGCCGAGGTCGAGAGCATCGACCTCGACGCTCAGCTGGTGCATACCAACCGCGGCGACAAACACTACGACTACTTGTTGCTTGCTGCAGGCGCGCAACACTCCTACTTCGGGCACAGCGAGTGGGAACCCTTCGCTCCGGGCCTCAAGACGCTGGAACAAGCGACGGAAATCCGGCGTCGTGTGCTCACGGCCTTCGAGCGCGCGGAATCCGAAACTGACCCCGCGGAGCGCAAAGCGCTACTCACCTTCGTGGTCGTGGGCGGCGGTCCCACGGGGGTCGAGTTGGCGGGCGCGATCGGCGAGATGAGTCGCTTCACGCTGGCGCGCGACTACAGCAACATCGACCCCAAGTTGACTCGCGTGATCTTGGTCGAGGCGGGGCCCCGCATTCTGCCTTCGTTCACACGGCAGCTGTCCGAACGCGCGACGCGTGATTTGGAGAAACTGGGCGCTGTGGTTTGGACAGAAAGCCGAGTCACTGGCGTGGACGCGGCGGGCGTTCAGCTCGGCGAAGAGCGCGTCTCCGCGCGGACCGTGCTGTGGGCTGCAGGTGTTCAAGCTTCTCCACTCGGGCAGGCATTGGGTGCCCAGGTCGATCGCCAGGGTCGGGTCCCAGTGAAGGCAGATCTCACTCTGGAAGGTCACCCCAACGTGTTCATCGCTGGCGACCAAGCTCGTTTCGTACCAGGTGAACAACCCAGCTCAGACCAGAGCAGCTCGACGGCGGAGAGGTCCGATTCTGCTCAGCCGCTGCCAGGTGTTGCGACCGTGGCGCTACAACAAGGGCGCTTCGTGGCCGACGCCATCCTCGCCACGGAGCACGAGAAGCCTCGCGGCAGTTTCAGTTATTGGGACAAGGGCCAGCTCGCCACGATCGGACGCAGCCGGGCCATACTGCAGAGCGGTAACCTGAGGCTCGCGGGCTTTCTCGCGTGGGTGGCCTGGCTGTTCGTGCACATCTACTACCTGAGCGGCTTCAAGAACCGCTTGTTCGTGCTCTTGCAGTGGGCGTGGTCGTACGTGACTTTCGCGCGTGGCGCGCGGCTCATCACCGAGCGCCGTTGGCGTTCGTACAACTGAGTGCGGTTCCGATCTGTTGTGGCCCGCGTCGCAGCTTGTCGCGGCGCAACGATTTCAGTTACTTGACAGCTTTTTCGGCGTCGTTCGTCAAACCCTCCGAACCCTACACTCCAACGGAGGTCACTCATGAAGAACGAAGTCACGCTGTTCGGTTTCGCGCATCGCTCAGCCTCGCCGACTGCTTTCTGTACCCCATGGTCGAATTCGCGGTGAACAAGCTCGGAGGTGATACCCTCGAAGGGCTACCGAACCTCACGCGTTGGCGAAGCGCGATTGCGAAGCGCGACAGCATCGCGAACTTGAGCGACTCCACAAGCTGAAAGCCCGACATGACTACTGACACGCTCTCTCTTTTGGACGACGCCAAAAAAGGTGACCGTTCGGCGTTCGACAGCCTGTTCGCCCAACACGTACCTAAGCTGCGAGGGCTCTTACGACGCCTCGTCGGACACCCCGACGACGTGGACGAGCTCGCACAACAGGCACTTCTCAACGCTTACGAAGGTCTGTCGGGGTTTCGCGGCGAGGCCAGCCCGGGCACCTGGCTGTGCTCGATTGGGGCTCGCTTGGCCGTCGACCATTTGCGTTCGCGCAAGCGCTGGAGAGAGCGTGCTCAGAGCATTTTCGCAGCGGAGGCTCTGAGCTCCCCGGAGCTGGGCGCCCAAGTCGGCGCCGCATTCTCCGATCCTCAATTCAGTTACGACGTCAGCGAGCACATCGCCTACTGCTTCACCTGCGTCGGTCGCACGCTCGAACCCGAAGCGCAAGCAGCGCTCGTGTTGCGCGACGTGATCGGTATGACCAACGAAGAAGCGGCTCGTGCACTCGGGCTCAGTCACTCGGTTTTTCGTCACCAGCTCGGCGCGGCTCGGAACTCCATGCAACAGAGTTTCGAAGGGCTTTGCGCCCTCGTCAACAAGCAGGGCGTGTGCTGGCAATGTTCTGGGCTGCGCTCAGTCATGCCAGAGGGTAAGCAAGGAGACGCTCCTCCAGCCACCTTGGACTGGCCGCGACGTTTACAAATAGTACGCGAAGCTCCCTTGGGTGAAGGCTGCTCCCAGTTGATGCACGATCTATTCTTCCGCCACACGGAGCAGCAAGAAGAAGAGCGGCGCGGCGAAGCCAATACGACGACCGACTGCGGCAAGACAGAGACCTGACCAACAAGCACCGCGGTGCCAGGTGTGGAACACCTGACACCTCCTCACCTGTGGCCAGTGCGGTTCAGCTCACTGTAGCAGCTCCAGCACTCTGAGAAATCACTGCGGTCACAACCATCGGGACCTCAGCTACGAGTCGACGCGTTTTACTACTATCGCTTTCCCGTGATCGCACTAAGGTCTGGGGCGTGGTGGAACAGACGCAGCAAACCTCGCAGCTCCACGGCCGTGTAGCCGTGATGCGGCAGATGTACGCGCTCGCAGCTCTGAGCTTGATGGCTTGCGCGAATGAAGGGCAGTTGCCCGAAGATGAAAACTCAGAAGAGCCGAACTCGGCTTCGCAAACCGAGCCTGACGCAGCAGTGCTCGACGGCGGCAGCGATTCACCCGCAACCGACGCGGGACCAAACGAAGGGTTCGGTGATGCCGCAGCTCAGGAGGCAGGCGCAGGCGCGCTCACCCCAAACCTCACGCCCATGCTCTCTGGCGGGCTGCGCACACAGCTGTGTCCATTTTATACGGATGAGCCGCTCGACATCATCGGTCAGCCGATCGCCGTGTGTGGGGAGAGCACGGTGCCGCTGTTCCACGACGCGCCAGAACGCGGCGACATCAAGATCTTCCTGAAGATCATCCCCGCTGAAGATCAAGAGAACCTGCGCGGGACTCTATGGCTATTGATGGGCGGACCTGGCTCGCCAGGAGCGCATTTGGAGCACCAGGCCCGCGAGATTCACGATCAGTTCCCGACGCTGGACATCATCATCCCGGATCATCGCGGCGTGGGACGCTCGACGTACTTCGAATGCGAGGACTCCCGAGACAATAGCGGCGACTGGGTCTCCGACTGCGCCGCGGAGCTCGACGCAGAGTGGGGCGATGACGTTGCGGCGTTCAGCATCACCCAGGGCGCTCGTGACGTGCTGCTCATGGCTGACAAGTACCGCGGCGGCGAACGGGAAGTCATCCTTTGGGGCGCCTCATACGGTGCCACCTGGGCGCAGCGCATCCTTCAGCTCGACGAGCAAGGGATCGTGAAGGCTGCAATCATGGACAGCGCCGCTACCGCGACCCCTGAGACGACCCTAGCCGACAACATGTTGAAGGTAGCTGAGTCGGGTGACACGTTATTCGAGGCGTGTCTCGCAGATGAACAGTGCACGGAGCGACTCGGACCCGATGCCAAGGCGCGCGCTCTTGCGATACTCGCTGACTTGTGTGAGCCACTGAACGGCGAGTACCGAGGGCGGAGGTGGTTTCAGAGCATGCTCTCGGGCGCAATGCGGGGTTGGGACAGCTTGCGGCTCGTGCCACCCCTGATTCATCGCGCGGGTCGCTGTGACGACGACGACGTGCGCTTCATCGAACGATTCTTTCGGGAGCAGAGCTCCTCAGGCGGCCGCAGCAGCTACGAAAGCGCGCCACGATCGACGGCCCTCTTGTACACCATCATCTTTTCGGAGCTCGTGCCGTCCGCCAGCACAGTCGAGGAGCTGCGTGCCGCTGGTGAAACATCGGTGTTCGCCGATCTCGTCGGCGCAGAAGATCTGGCAGTGGGTTACGACGTGTGGCCCACCTACCCCCGCGACGAATACATGTTCGAGCTGGCGGACACCGAAACCAACCTGTTAATCCTGCACGGCGGGCTCGACACTCAAACGCCGCCGAGCATGGGACGCGACATGGAGCGTCACTTCACCGCAGACAATCACCAGTACTTCTATTTTCCGCTGGGTACCCACGGCGTGTACTGGGGTAGCCACACCGCAGATCGTCCTGCGCGTTTCGGGCCGATCGATCCCAACGACCGCTACTCGTGCGGTCAGCACCTAGCGTGGCAGTTTCTCGACGATCCGGGCCGCCCCGTGGACGCAAGCTGCGTCGAAAGCGCGCCGCCCATCGAGTTCGGCACCAATGCAGACACGCTATTCGATCTGGCCGGACACGACGACCCGTGGGACAACCCCTGAGCGCCACTGCCGCACGCGGCCAGTGAACTGGTTGCCCTCGAGACGCTGAACGTCGGTCTGATTGCGTATCAAGGAACGCGCCCATGCGCGCGACATGTCAGCGAAGCCGCGTGTCGAGCTGGGTGGCTGCGCGTTTTCGATGCGACTCAGGGCTGGGCGATGTCCCACTTCGGGCGACGCCACGTGGAGCGAAAGTCCACTTCGCTCCTCTCGAACGCACGCTGATCGGCTTCACTACCCTCGAAGTAGGCAACGAAGTCTAACTGGCGAGCGTCAGTGTCCGCCTCCTGATCGTATTTGCGAGCGATATCGTTGGGGGGCAGCACGAGGCGCCCACTCGTGGTCACCAGCGAGAACGTGACGCCGTCTTTGCCGGGCGCGGGTTGTAAAGCTTTGAACACCAGCTCCGAACACACCACGCTCTCGTCCGTCACGAAGTCGAAGTTGTAATCGTAAGGCTTGCCGTAGTGTTCGAACGCCCGCACGATAGACGCCAGCTTGTCCTTCTTCTGCAGCTTCGGGCGAAGCGCAGCCACGTAGTCGGCGTTCGCGCTGTACTCCAGCGAATGTAAAACGACACCCTCTCCCACCGCTTCGATCACTCGAATCGGATCGTCGTGGGGATCCAGGCTGCGGTAGGCAGCAAATGCGTCAGGATAACGGCGCGAAAGAAACTCGCTAGGCGGCACGCCGTCGGTCGCCTCCAGCGCCTCACCATCGAAGTACTCGTCGAGTTCCGCAGGCGTTCCGAGATAAAACGCGGCGTGTGGCCAGAAGCCTGGCAGCCCCACGTTGGTCACGTACCAGTTGCGGCGCTCGAGCAAGATGTCTGCAGGTTCGAGCCGCGCGTGAAGCTCGGCTAGCTCGAGTTTGCCTACGAAGTTACCTCGCTTGGTCGTGCGAATCTCGCTGATCGCGACGGCGATTCCCTTCTGCAGAGGAAACCACGCTCGAAAGCCCGCTTTCTCCAAAGTGTCGAGAGGGCGATCGACCAGCACGTCTGGATTTTCGCCCAGCGCAACCGTCACCTGCTTGGCGACCTCTCGCGTGCCACGCATCAGTGCCGCGTCTGCGTCCGACAGCTTACCGAGCTTGTCCAAATACGTGGCGTACGCGAACCCAGCCTGAAGGCGCAGTAAGTTGTCAGGACGAGTCAGACCCCGACGAAAGTGAAAATACGTATCACCGCCTAGCCCGAGCGGCTGATTGGGTTCATCCAGCCAAGTCTCGACGTTGCGATTGCCATCGATGGCCTTGGCCAACGCCAAACCATGATGCAGCTGCCTGACCAGGGCGGCGTAGCCGATCAAGAACGATCGCGCGTTCAGCTCGGGATACTCGAGCGCGTTGATCTGATAAAAATACTTGTGCGCCTGCAGTAGCTGATCGAGTTCGACTGCGTAGTCGAGATAACTCGCCCACGCGCTGCTGACATCGAACTTTGCGTTGGCATCGGTGCTGACCCCCCGCGCGAGGACCGCCGTCAGTTCACGTAAAGCCCGCTCTTGCCCGACCGACGCGTGCACCACTCGCGCGCGGTCGCGTTCGACGCGCAGCTCCACCTGCTCGAGATCCGCCCGCAGAAACGGAGCCGCACCAACGGGAAACAGCACCAACATGGCCGCCCCGAACACGCTGAGTGCCACGCCAGCCGTGACGTGGGGCCAGTAGTTTGTCAGCAGTCCTTTCAACGTCAGCTTCCCCACGCTGAAGTGACGCCTGACCCTGGCGTGTTTGCGAATCGCGAATATCAGTAGCGCCCAGCCAGCCAGGTAGAGCGCGAGCGCGAGCCAGCGCGAGTGCGGGTCCATCACCCGCAACATCAGCACGGCAAACGCAAGCACAGGAAGGATCAGGCTAGCGAAATAGGCAGAGCCGATACGCTTTCTCATGAGGCGCAGAGGGTAACAAATCCGACAGCGGAACCAAACACCGACGCGACTCAGTCCCGCAGCCAGCGCTCGCTACTCAAAGCCAGCAGACTCTTCGGAGGCACGCTGAAAGAGCGCTGAGCTCGCTCGTCGAGTACCTGCAGCACGGTGGTGGTGCGGTGCCCTGGAAGCTGCGCAGGATGACGTCGGCCCTGGTCCAGATGAGCCCGGATGATCACGGTTTCGTCTGACGTCGGCAACGCTGACAGGTTGTTGGCCCATGCGCCCCAAGTGCGCCGATCGCCCAACAGGTATTGCTCGACGTTCGAAACGTAGAACGCCCCCACCGCCAGCTGTTGCCGCCGCAACTCCTCAGCCACCGCGCTCAGCGCGTGTTTGCCTGCGAAGTCTCCCACGACGGGGATGACGCGATTGTCTTGCTGGAGCTGCTGGATGTAGCGAAACGCGTCTTCAGTATCGAGAAACCCGCCGAACTTGCCGCTCCGATCACGACTGAGCAACAGCTCATCGAGCGCGGGATAGATTCTCGTCGAGTTGTTCGTCAGGTCGAAGGCCAGCGCCAACTGCCCGCGAAAGAACGCTTCGTGCGCGCGACGTAGCTGCGCCAAATCCTCGACGTTCAAGTGCAGGCCGTTGCCTTTCGTCAAGTGTTCGACGAGCTCGCGGTGGCCCCGCTCGAACTGTGCAGGCGTTGGAACGGCACTCGCGACTGCAGCCAGCACCTCACGCACAGTAGCTTCAGGCGCGGGCTCTTCTCGACTATCCCAGGGGCGCGACAAGAGCAGCGCCAAGAAATGCGCGCGACCACGAGCTCGTTCGAACGCCGCTTTGTAGAGCAAATGCAACAACAGGTTGGCGCGCCGGATGTCGATGATGATCGCCAGCGCGGGCCGCGTCAGTGCGATGTACGAAAAGTTCTGCTCGGGCCCGACGCCCAAGTACGCGCGCCCTTCCGCAACGTGACGCCTGAGCCCGGCGGCTACCTGCAAGTAAGACGTCTCGTTCGACACGTAGTTGTCTGAGATGAACTCGCCGTCGGGTTCGGACAGCTGCTCGATCAAGCGAGCGAATTCCGCCTTGTCGATGCGCCCGTGTGAGCGGACACCCGCAGCCGCCTCGCCGAGAGCGTGAGCTGCCGTGCCCTGAGCGCGCTCACCCTCGAGCGCAGGTGCGCCACTGGCTCGGGGGTCGCCCGCGGCGGAAGGCTCACTCGCGACGAGATTCGAGTCGATGGTTCGGGTTTGTTCTTCCCTAGACGATTGCGCGTCACTCTTGCATGCGAGCGCGACGAGAAGCGAAAGCGCGATACACGTCAAGCTGGAAGGCCGCAACGCGCGTTGCCGCAGCTCGACGTGCGGCTTGACGCGCAGACCATCGCCATGCAGCCGAGTAGCGTACGCGCGACGCCGTCGCACCGCTCGCGTCGAGCGCTCAGCGTGCACGCAAGTATCCCCTGAGTGCCGCAGGCACTCGCTCGTCTGCGTTCTCGGCGCGCGGCAGCGGATGCGAGTTGTGCGAGTTCCAGAACAACACGACCTCATTTTCCAAAGCTGGGGCGTCATCGATCAGCGCGGCCAAAGCCTTACCCGTGTAGGTCGTCTCGAGTTGCAGGTGCGCGAGCCGTTTCGCCTGAGCGACCGCGCGCTGGCTGGCAGCGGTGGAGCGCGCGTAACCTCTTCCGAGTTGAGTGCCATCGATGCGCACCGACGCTTGCTCGAAGGTCATCGTGGGAAAACTCGGGTCGCGGGCGCGGATGTACTCGACCGTGGCTCGAAACTGCTCCGCAAACGCGCTGGGTGACGACGTGGCCGGGTTGGAAACGCGCACCGCCACTACCATCGTGGGACGTTTACACGCGACCAGCCCGATCGCCAGCCCCACGGCGCTGCCCATCGTGCCCATCGCCATGTAAATCCGCTGCGGCTCGGGAAGCAGCCCTTCACGAATCTGTGCGTCCAACTCGAACGCCGCATTGACGAACCCGAGATTACCCAGTGGCGTCGAGCCGCCCATCGGAATCGGGTACGCTTGCATCGATTGCGCGGCGGCTGCCGCTTCGTCTTGGCTCCCCACTGAGCGCAGCTCAGCGCCAAACGCGACGTCCGCGAGCAGGTTGTCACGCACCTGTGGCGAGCTTTTCTGCGGGAGCAACAGCAGGCTTGCCTCGAGTCCCACCCGCGGCGCGTGCGCGGCAGTGGCTACCGCCTGGTTCGACCCCACGCCGCCCCACGTGACCACGCGCTCAAACCCCTGTTGCTTCGCCTCACCGAACAGGAACTCCAACTTGCGGGGCTTGCCTCCGCCGTAGACTGGTGCGCTCAGATCATCACGTTTCACATACAGACCACCCAGGCCGAGTGCTGACTCGAGACCTGGAGCCCGTTCCACTTTCGTGGGCACTTCGGCGAGCCGAACCCAAGGCAACTCGGATGCTAGGGTCGGATAGCGGCGAAACAGTGGAATGGAGAAATCAGCGCCACCAACCGTCCCCGCGTCACGCTCGCCGATTGCCGCGGGCGGCGCGGCTTCCGTGATGGTCGCGTCCTTCGTTTCGACCCGAACGCCACTCCGCGTGGCCGCCGCTGACACCCCGTTCATCACCGACTCTCCTCCTGCGCCGTGCTGCGATGGGCAACATGACCAGATACATCCGATGAAGACGACGGCCCAGCGCATCCGCCCCCAAACGTCGCACATCGCTCGATGATTCCAAGCGGGGTCACGACAGCACCAGTGAACCAGCGCAGCACATGACGTCACGCTTGCAGTATCACCATCGAGTTCCGCGCATCGGGGTAGCCGGACCCGGCCGTGTGCGCCCTGCGGGCCAACCAGCAAGACCCGTGCTGGCAGCCGCGTGTTGTCGATTGCGGCCATCTGCGCGCCTGGCTACGCTCGCGGCATGAGCGGACACGCGCCACGGGGGACCGATGCCGACGACGAGGTCGTCCCCGACAGCACGGCGCGAGGCGTGGAGTCCTTCGCGCCTAGACGCAAGCGCTGGCCGCTGCTCGTGGGGATGATGCTGCTGATGGCGGCAGGCGCCACGGCCTGGATGCTGGTCGACTCGCGTGTCAACGCCACGAAGGTCTTGGTCGCCGTCGATCTAGACGGCTACTGGTGGCAAGGCTCGCAAGCGTCCGCCACGGTCACGGACCGCTTCAGTGAACGTCTGGAAGCCTTGGGGCTGACGCCAGTAAAGGGTGGCGACCCAGAGATCATGGCGGTGCTGGAGAGCGCTTCCAGCCCTGAGGCGGCTGCAGAGAAACTGGGCGCTGGCTTCGTGCTGACCGCCGCGCTAACGCCACAATTGATCGAGCACGACCTGCAGCCGAAGTACTTCGAGAGTCGTGTAGAAGGTGACGTCTTTCTGACCTACGTGGGGGAGTCTGCCGTAAACCTGGGACGTATCGATGGCTGGTCGGGCTCCCGCAACCCCGACAACACCAAGATACTGCTCGGTGAGGCGGTAGCAGACAAAGTCTTCGATCTCGGAATCGTCGCGATCATGCAACACCATGCCGTTCGCAAGCTGCTCTCCTCGGGCACAGCCGTGGAGCGCGGCCAGCTCACCAAGGCCACACGCTTTCTGGAAGTGCGCAACACGGCCATGCAAGGGGCGACGGCCCGCTACACCGATCTGCTGGAGGAACGTCTGAAGGGCGAAGAAGGCCAGCATGACCAGCAGTACCACGGTGAGCTGAACGAAGACGTCGTGCTGGCAGGCGTATCTGCACGTGGTTTTCTGGGTCAATCCACCAAGGTACGCCCCTTCTACGATCCCAAGTCCGAAAGCCTGGGCTACTACCGTGATCTGGACACCCTGTTTTGGAGTGACGCTGCTGGCGAGCGCACACTGATCACCCGCGCTTACAACCTCTACGGTTATCCTGCAGCATCGCGCGATGGCAGCACGGTCGTGTTCGTCGAAGACATCTTCGGCTGGGCGAAGGCCATCTCCGTGTCTCGCGGAGGGGAACCGCCCACACGCCTGCGTGTGGACCCCGATCATCGCTACTCTTCAACTGCTGTTTCCCCAGCGGGCGACTACGCCGCGCTCTACGACCGCCCCTGCCGCAAGTGCCTGAACGGCGTGCTCGTCGTCGATCTCACGACGGGCAAGAGCCTGTTCGCCCGCCAGGAGAAAGAAGGCGAGCCCGCCGGGTTCGCCTGGCTCGGCCCCAAGCGCTTGTTGCTACTGTGGCAACCCGTACCGACGGCAGAGCAGGTGGGGCTGACACCACAAGGCATCTACTCGCTCGACCTCGGCCAAGCTGATCCGCAGCTCGAGCTGCTCGTCGAACTGGACACGGCAACCAAGCTGAACAGCGGCAGTGCGGACGCCGAGGGCCAGCGTGTGGCGTTCCGCCGAGACCACGAAGACGGCAGGCATCTCGCCGTGTTCGACGTCGAAAGCAAGAACCTGGAAAGCTACGACGTGGGCGGGGGGCTCGGACTGCCCTCACTCTCTCCAGATGGTCGTGCGGTCGTGTTCGAACAGAGCGGAGAAATCGTGCATCTGACGCTGGAGAGCGGCCAGCGCACGCTGCTCACCCGAAACCGAGTGCGTGATCGCTACCCCACGTTTTCACCTGACGGCAGTCGTATCTATTACGAGTCGTTGGATCGCGACCCCAACTTCCCGCGGCGCCGCAGCGTGAGCGTGGTCGTGTCCGTCGCTGCGCCCGCCAGCGGCGCGCCAACCACTGAGGCGACTCCCCCAACGGATCTGACTGCCAAATCACGACGCCCCTAGCGATGAATCCTCTCGACCCACGAGCTCACTCTCGCCACGACAGCTTGCCCAGCAGTAGCCACAGCGTTCCCCCAGATCTCGTCCAGCTCTCGCCGAGCCAGCGGCTCGATCGCGCCATGTTTTGGGGCAGCATCGCGCTGTTGTTGTCCGTCGTGCTGCCCTACGACGTGATTGGTGACGAGTTGGTCTTCGTCTGGCAGGTGCTTCCTGAACTCGACGTCGCCGGAACGCTCGCTGCAACGTCCGGGGCGGTCGCAGCCCTGGGCATGTTGCTCGTACGTAGGTTCACGACGCGGCCCAGCGTTCGTGCGGTGAGTGTACTCGTCGCACTGACTGCGGCTGGTCTGTGGACTCGCTTGGGTTCAGAAGCCGCAGACTGGGGCATGATCTCGGTGCCTGACAACGTCGGTCACCGTTCGCCGCTGATGCTGCTGTCCCTCGCCGCCACGGCGGCTGGTCTGCGGCTTCTGAGAACTGACCGCGCTCGCCAGCCGGGCCGCGCCCTGCTGGTTGCCGCCGCTGCGAGCATGCTGCTGTTTTTTCTGTGGCCCGGTCGCGCCGACATCCCGCTGGTCACCTTCGGCCGCCATCTGCTGAGCATGACCAAACTACCCAGCGTGTTTTACGTGCTGGGCCACATTTTATACAGCTTCCTGCTCGCCTTCCCCTTCGCGATGGGTTTGCTTGCCGCCTACTTCGCGGCTCGCCCTACGCACCCTGTTCCACGCGCGCTTCCGCTGCTGCCGACCTTCGGCTTGTCGGGTTTCTTGTGCGTGATGGTGCTGCGCAGCCTACTCCTCACGCTGGGCAACACGAGCATCATCGCCATTCTCGGCATTGCTAGCGTACTCGCCGCCATCATCGAGCTGATGGTGACCTCTTTGGAAGTGCTGACCCACGACTGGATTGACCGAGTGAAGGCAGCTGCAGCGAGCGACCTCGCAACGGCGGAGTCGAAGCCGCCGATTTCGCACCGCATGACGCGTGACCCATACCGATCACTGCTCAGCACGTGCGGCGTCGGGGCTCTGGCACTCGCTGCTTTGGTGACACCTCAAGCCGTCCTCTCGCGCCCCCCCGTGAAAGGCGTGCAGTGGACACTGGCGCCAGCTTCCGCTGTAGCCGACGAGTTGTTCGGTGAGCGCTTGACGGAGTGGAGCCACGCTCGCCTGGCATGGGAGACCACCACACGGCGCACCTCGTCGGCTGGCGACATGGTCAAGATGCAGGCTGCCAGTCGTCAGCTGCTGACCACCGCACGAGCCGTGAACCCCGAGCTTGCCGAGGCGCTCCAGGCGTTGACCGTCGAAGGCCGGGACCTGGACCTGGCAGGCTTACGCTGGGCAAGACTCGTATCAGAGGTAAACACAGAAAGCCGCAAGCTCGGACTCCCCTACTACGCAGATGCATTCGTTAGCGTGCACCCGACGAGCGACGGCATGAGTCGCTTGTTCAAGGTTGCAGGCTATCGCATCGAGTCGGTGCATCGAGTTCAGGTGGACGGACGTGAACACGCGACGTTGCACGTGCGCCGCTTGGGCGAAGCGCGAGACGGTCACGGCATACTGGGGTTCTCGCGGGACCGACAGCCGTTCGCACTAGTCGTGAAGAACGAAATCGAAGAAGAGGTGGCTGGTCTCCAACAAGCGGGAGCCGAGAAACCCAGCTGCGACATCGAGTTTTCACTGCTCGAGTCCGGCGGGGCACGCGACGCAGTCCAGCGGCGCGCCTGCGAGTTGAGCTGGCGCGCACTGCGAGAGGAACTCGCCATCAGTGGCGGCGACCTGACCACGGCGATAACCCGCATGACGGAGCGTCATGAGCTCCAGCACCAAGTCGACGGGCCGCATCTGGCGATGGACCGCGACGTCGCCGCACGCCTGCGCAACGTCACCGAGGACGCCAGGGAACGGGTGAACCGCGAGCTGTCCGCCTACCTCGCGGAAATGACACCAGGTGACTCGCAGCCGAAACTCGTCTTGTTGCGGCTGCTGGAGTTCGGACGGCAGGGCGGCGTCGGTAGCTACGCTCAGATCTCCGCCTTGGCGCTCGCCAAGCTATCCCAGCAGCCCCTAGACGATGTCGGGCTGAAGGTGGACGGTGTGGCGATCCAGGCCCGTTTCAACTCCCTCATCGAGCTGTCTGACGACCAACTCCGACGTCGCGCCGAACGCGCGTGGGAAAGGTCGTTCGGCAGCACGCTGCCCGACGTCACCAGCGTCCACTGATCCACTGACCCCTCACTTTGCTCCGCGGCGGCCACGTAGCCGCGCGCGCACCCCCTGATCCCCCGCCACGCCCCTGCCGGGGCGTTCAAGTCTGGCTGGGCTGCATGCGACCACCCAACGCCCAAGGCGAAAGGCTCCCCGCCTTACGCTCGGCTTGCGCTCGGTGGCTGCCGTGAACTTGTGCGCTCGCGCGCTGTACGACCGCCAGCGCCACTAAGGGCAGGAGCACGAGCAGAGCGACTGATACGAATCCGATGATGAAGAGAAACGCGACCATTGCCTTGGTCTCCAGGTTTGTGGTGATCGCCCACCCGTGGGGTACGCAACCACAGCCAACGCCCATGTCTTGTCACAGAGCAGACCCGTTGTCGCTGTAATTTTACCGTGTGTAAGAATTTTTGCCGCGCGGTTACTGTGACACCGCATCTGATTCGATTCAGCGCGTCGCGCCGTCGGCGTGTTCGCCCTGACTGAAGCAGATCGTCTAGCGCGGGCATCACGCCAAGTGCGGTTGCCGTTGGTGGCGTCGCGGGGCGTCGCGTAGGCTGAAGGATGCCAAACTGCCCCTATTGCGGGAGCGCCGTGGCCTCCCACGCGGTGGATCGGGAGCGAGATCTGGCGACGTGTGTCAATTGTCACCACCTGATTGATCTTCGGCGTTTTGGGGAAACGGCAGCAGGGGCTGCCTCGCCGTACCATGCGCAGTCACCCATGGGGATCCCCGCTACGGGCATGCCGCCGCCGGGCACTTGGGTCAGTGGCTCCTATCCGAGTGGGGCAGGAGCAACTGCGGCGCCCCCCGATGCTGGCACCCGCCCACGCATGCGCCCGATCGTGGGATTGCCACCCGGCATGACCATCGAACAAGAAGAGTCGAGCTTCATCGTCGGCAGTGAACCCGCAGCCCTGACGATTACGCGGCGCTGGTTCAGACCGAAACACATCGTCATGCTGCTCGTCGTACTCGCCGCGGGAGTTGGTCTCGGACACTACGCGGTCGGAACTGAGCTGGGCGTCACGTGGGGTCTGCTCGCGCTGCTCTGGCTATTCCTCGACTACACGCTGATCAAGATGTTGGTCAACCGCACGACTATCAGAGCGGCCCAGGGCGTCGTGGAAGTGAAGCATGGCCCGCTGCCGTCACTCACCGTCAAGGGTAGTCGCTTCAACAGCGATCAGATCCAGCAGCTATACGCTCAACAGGTCAGCGCGCGCTACTCGGTGATGGTGACGACCAAGGACGGTCAATCGAAACAATTGGTCGCGCCCGTGTTGGTCGAGCCCGAGCAGGCGTTGTTCATCGAACAACAAATCGAACGCGCCTTGGGCATCACCGACTTCGAAGTACCAGGTGAGCTCGGCGGCCAGCTCCCACAACTGTTGAAGCAGGCCAGCAACCCCACGAAGGGTAAGACCCCAGCTGCGGTTGCAGGTGTGGCAGCGCTGGCTCCCCTGCTGATCGGAGGCTCGATTGCCGCACTCGTGATTTTCCTGACCAAGGTCGAGCTCAGCGGAAGCGTGCAGCTCGCTGATGCATGGGTGTTGACGCCAGATGACTGCGAATCGGGGCAGCGACGAAATTTCTTCGGGGTGACACTGCTGGACACGCAAGCCCCAGGAGCCTTCGTGCGTGTGATGACGGATCCCATCAGGGGTAACGTCGTGCTGCTCAATCCCGGCACGGGGGCGAAAAATGTGTTGCTCTCAGCGAACGACTGCAGCCAATTCGACGTACAGGTGCATACGACCAATACGACCATCAACGACATCCGCGCGTTGGATGCAACGCTTCGCCTGCAGTGCAACAACGTCACGGCAAACGTCACCGCCGAAAACTGCCACTGAAAATGAGAGCATTCGTCGCCAACTTGCTCACGGCCCACTGTGGGCGTACTCCTGGTAGCGTGAGACGATTGAAGTCGACGTTCACGCGGCCGCTAGTCGCGGCGCTCAGGGCCTGTGCGCTCGGAGGAGGCATGCTGGGAGCCTGCGGGCTTGCAGGCTGTGCCCAGACCGCGGATCCCAACGCCAACACCGCAGGTAGCGTGAGTGCACCTGGGGGCACGACGTTCCCAGCGGGTAGCGTGGGAGCCAGCGGTACATCGAGCCCCTCGAGCGTGGGAGCCCCCGGCGGCAATTCATCCGCGACCAACACCTCGAGCGGTCCGAACGCTGGCCAAACCACTCCAGCGGGATCGACGTCTTCCCCAACCAACACCACCAGCGGTCCAACGACGACGACGCCCCAGACGGGTGCCAGTCAGTCATCCAGCACTGGGGGCGTCGGCTCCAGCGCTGGTGGCTCGGGGGGCGTCGACCAGGGCGCAGGCGGCACACTCAACCTCGATGACGCGCCTGGCGACGACATGACCCCGCCCGCCAGCGCAGACGACGACACGTCCATCGTCGACCCAGACGACACAGTGGACGACTCGACCCCCAGCACCGACGACACCAACACGGACGACACATCGGCGGACGACCCTTCTGACGACGGCGAGCCAGGAGACGACGTCGACGTATTCGGGATTACCAAGCTCTACCCGAGCGCGCCGAGCGGCGCAGAATGGTCTAGTACCCACTGGACGGGGACGGCTCCTTATTCGATCGACGCCCGCACCGATCCCAACGACCCGACCCAGCTTTCGGGCATGCGCGGCACGGGTACACTCCAGGTCACTGGCGACGGGCAGCTCGTCTTCGGTGGATCGCAGCCCCGCATCTACATTCACCCGACCAGCGCTGGTCCGTGGCAAAACGTGGAGGTTACCGTCTACTACCAGCGCGTCACGGACGACGAGACTGCGTGGGGTGGCCTCGTGATCGGCGCACGCAGCGGTGTCGAAGGCCACGGCAACGAGCCTTGCGACGCGCACACGTATTACGCTCGCCTGCGCCACGACGGGCGTACGGACTTCGAGAAAGAACTGATGCACACACCGAGCGCAACTCGGAACAGTCTCGACCCGAGTGAGGTTTGGCCGCCCGACGGTCAGCTGCCTCGGCAGACGTGGATCGGCTTCAAGTACGTCATCTACAACCCACCTGGGCAAAGCACCGTCAAGCTCGAGAGCTACCGCGACATGACCGAAGGTGCGGATGGCGGAACTTGGGTGCTACTCAACGAAGCGGCCGACGCGGGTGATTGGCCTTCGCAAACGAGCTGTGCGGAACACAATCCAATTGACGGTCAGTCTGCCATGGTTCAGTTCGAAGGCGGCGTCACGTTCATCCGAAACACTGGGGTGACAGAAGCGCGCTATCGTTGGCTGTCGGTGCGCGAGATTGCTCCCTAATTCACCCAACGCCGCTCAGCGACCACCTGACACGTCGAACAGCGCTCCAGTCACGTACGCTGCGTCATCGCCTAGCAACCAGGTGATCACGTTGGCGACTTCTCGTGCCGTGCCCGGTCGTCCCATGGGTGTCTGCGCGCCGAGCCGTTTCGCTCGATCGGGCTGCCCACCGCTTGCGTGGATCTCCGTTTCGATGAGCCCTGGACGAACGGCATTCACTCGCACTCCGTCCCCAGCGAGTTCTTTGGCGAGGCCGATCGTCAGGGTGTCGACCGCCGCTTTCGACCCCGCGTAGTCGACGTATTCGTTCGGCGAGCCCAAGCGCGCGGCGATCGACGAAACGTTCACTATCGCCCCGCCCGGTCCCCCCATTGAACGCGCCATGACGCGCGCCGCCTCGCGAGCGACCAGATAGGCACCCAGCACGTTCACTTCGAACATGCGTCGTAGGCGAGCTAGCTCAATCTGCACCAAGGGGATCGAGGGCGCTACGATTCCCGCGTTGTTGACCACTGCGGTGACGGGTCCCAACTGCGCGGCTGCTCGCGCGAACAACGCTTGCACGTCGGCTTCGCTCACTACCTCGCATCGTACCGCGATTGCCCGGCCACCAGCGGCCTCGACCTGAGCCACCACCTCGTCAGCGGCGGCAGCCCGCTCTCGGTAACCGAGCGCTAGCGCAAACCCCTGCCGAGCGAGCTGCAACGCCGTCGCGCGACCAATGCCCCGCCCTCCCCCCGTGATCACCGCTACCTGGGTCATTGGCAAAGGATATAGCTCACCCCCAGCTAAGCGAAAGCCCCGAACGCGCGCAGAGACCTTTCAGCGCAATTCGGTAAAACGCTCGCTCAGCGCCGCGCGAAGCTGTGCCTTGGCATCGCTCAGCACAGGCTGCCCGTGACTCATGAGTAGTCGCTGAAGCGGCACGTCCAGCATTGGCCGCAAACTTCGAGCGCACGCTTGCCGATCTTCAACCTGCGACGCCACTAGACGACTGACGGCTAGTCTGCGGTAAGTGCCCGCGCCGCGCAGCACCCACGGCGTGAGCCAGCCGCGCGGCTCCTGCACGTTGAAAACGAGATCAGTCGCCACCAAACTGCCTGACGCGCGATGAAAGAATACCCACTCGTTTAGTTTCGGCGCTCCATCGACCTGGAAGAGTGCGAAGTCTCGACCCAACGTCGACCCAGCTGCCTCGATCGCGCTCGTGATCTCGAGCTGCGGTTGTTTCTGCTCGACGCCCGCCGCCGCGAAGCAGCGCGCGTTGGGAAAACGTTCGAGCGCGGCCTGCGCGTGCAAATGATGTAGGCGGTTGGGAGCGATCACCATGCTGACCCTCCCCAGCTGCTGGAGCTCGCTCGCCAGCGTGTCATCGATTTGCGAAGGAGAATGTAACGCAAGCGACCCATCCGCCAGGCCGAGCACGGTCATGTCGAGTGGGAGGTGCGCGCCGGGCAGCAGGCGGACGGATGACTGCGCGCGCCAAACCCCGTCGGAAATCTTCTGTAACGTCATGCAAACTAGTAAAGTCTACTTGACCATATTCGTCAAGTGGGCTTTACTAACCACCGATGAGTCAGAAGCAGAAGGACTACGAGCGCGAGCTCGAACAGCAGAAGTCCGCGAGCACGCTTCAGCTGTTGTTCAAGGCTGCCCGCCTGTTGAACGAACACGCCCTGGCGCGAACCGAATCCGACGTCGAGTTGCGCGCGGCACACACTGCGCTGGTGCCTCACATCGACCTCGAAGGCACGCGCCTCGTCGAGCTGGCGCGGCGCGTTGGCACCAGCAAGCAAGCCGTGGGTCAACTGGTGGACGATCTCGAGGCACTCGGTACTTGTGAACGAGTCGCCGATCCGAACGATGGGAGAGCCAAGTTGATCCGCTTCTCCGCGAAGGGGAGACGTCAGTTGCTCGATGGCCTCTCGTTGCTCAGACAGATCGAAGCTGAGTTGGCGAGGGAGCTGGGCGAACGCCGCATGCAACAGTTGAAGCGCACACTGGAGCGCATCTTGGCGAGCGAATTGCTCACCCGTAGCACGAACAGCTCCAACCGCTGAGGTTTGGGTTCCAAAACACCTCGCCACACGTGCAGCTTCACGCTCCGCTACGTGGCGTGATAGAGCTGCGCCATGCCGAACAAGCCCGTCGCCACCATCGAATACTGTCCCAAGTGTGGTTGGTTGCTGCGCTCGAGTTGGCTGGCGCAAGAGCTACTCACCACATTCAGTGATGAACTGGGCGGCGTGCTGCTGCAGCCATCGCAAGCCTCTGGACGGTTCCAGGTCTCGGTAGGCGACGGATTAATTTGGTGCCGCACTCGCGACGGCGGTTTCCCACAGGCGGCCGAACTGAAGCGCCGAGTGCGCGATCGAGTCGCTCCCGAACGCCAGCTCGGCCACTCCGACGCCACGAATCCGCGTTCAACGCGCAGCGACTAGCATCACCCGCGTGACGACCATCGATTTCTGAGCCCGCGCCAGTCGCCAGCGAGGTCACGCGAGCGTGACCCCGCAGCGTTTACCTGACGAGGCTACAGCGCTTTCAGCGTCGTTTTCGCTTCTGCGCGTCCTGCACCACACGGCCGAACTTGCGAAACTCCTTGTGCTGCAAGTGCCGCGCGTACGCGTCGTGACGTGCGCGCATGCGCAAGTCTTCTCGCTCGAGCGCGCGGAAGTTGTTCAAGCGATCGGCATCCAATTCACCATCGTCGATGGCCTTCCGTACGGCACAGCCAGGTTCACCCTCGTGCTGACAGTCGGAAAAACGACACCGTTCGGCCCACTCGGCAATGTCATCGAACCCAGCAGGTCCGTCGCCATCCGAAACGAATCCGAACTCACGCATGCCTGGCGTGTCGATCAAGAACGCACCACTGGGCGTGGGAAACATCTGGCGGCGGGTGGTGGTGTGTTTCCCTTTGGCGTCTACTCCGCGAATCTCCCCCGTGTCCTGCGCTTCTCGTCCAAGCAGACGATTGACGAGTGTCGACTTTCCAACCCCGGAAAGTCCGAGCAACGCCACGCTCTCGCCAGGGTTCAAATGAGCGTCCAGCTCGTGGGTGCCTTCGCCCGTGAGCGCACTCAGCGCGATCAGCTCGACGCCCCTGAGCCGCTGACGCAACTCGTCGACTCGGCGTCGGCTGCGCTCACTCAGGTCGACCTTGTTGAGTACGACGACGGCAGTGGCGCCGCCATCGGCAACTGCCGCAACGTAGCGCTCGACGCGTCGAGGGTTTAGTGCGCGTCCTTCCAGTTTTTCGTTCTCCGCGAGCGCCAGCACGATGAACGCCACATCCAGGTTCGCGGCGATCAACTGCTCTCCACTGGCGCCACCAGCCGCGCCGCGTTTGAGCACGCTGACACGCTCCACTACGTCCGTGACGCGGGGCGGGTCACCCGTCACGTCTAGGCTGACCCAGTCGCCCACAGCCAACGGGTGTTGAAGCGAACTCGCTGCCCGCACGAAGCATGTCCCTGCGGGCCATCCAGCACGTTCCGTCGCACCACTACCTATTTCTGGGGGCTCTGTCGTGCCCGACTGAGTCGGCACTCTTCCTGCTCCTGCGAGCCAACACCAACCCCTGTCGACGGTGGTAACCCGCCACGGGAGGTGTTCCTCTTCGTTTCGCTCCAGCCAGCGCTGTAGCAAGCTGGGTTTCAGACCCAGCAGACTCGAAAGTCGTATTTCTTCGTCGTTCATCTGTCGATCGCTCGTGATCGCTCCAGGCTAGCATCGCCCTGACGATCGGCCTCGAAGGCCAAGGTTCCGAATTCTTCGCCGACGAAAGTCGACGCTACACGCGAGCGCACAGCACTCGCAAACGATGGCGTGAGGTCCTGTTCAGACCGCTCCGCGACGTGGGTCGCCGAGCACGAGCTTTGGATTCCACCACAGACGAGATCCGCCACGGCGTTGCGACTCACGCGCCGCCTCGTCGCTCGACGGATCCATCCTCATCGCTGACGCAAGCTGGCCCACACAGGCCGTCGTCTGTGGTCAGTAGCGCAATGATCGCCGTACGTTCGCGTCAGCGCCCAACTTGACCAGCAGAGGACAGATCAGCACAGGACAGACCAGCAACAGAGGCCCAATCAGTGGAGGAAGTGCTCGAGTACATGGCTTGGCTCATTACAATCATGGCATCCTCCTCGGTTGTTGGCGCTCGCAACGCCAGGCGCCGCAATAGCCCGTGAGTGTAAGCGTCTCCGCAACGGGCGCAAGCGCAAATCCACAGGCGAGCTGGATGTTCCGTTCCGCAGGCAGCGTTGCGGCTCAGGGCTCGAGCACCAGCGTCACTTGGGAATTTTGCGGGATCAAGATGGGCTCCGCGACGTTAAGCGACTCCCATTGGCGCGATTTTCCCGGGCGGTAGATGGTGCGGAAGGCTTGTTTCATGGGGTGCGTGAACTTGCCAGGATCCAGCTCGACTTGGGCAAGTTCAGGCGAGACGTTGATGAGCACGACTGTCAGACGCGAAGAATCGGGCGCGATGAACGCGGACACTTTCATCTCCTCCTGATTGCTTTCCGCGCCCACGCGAACGTAGCCAGGATCGGTGAATCTCGAGTAGTGACGCATCGAGAAGTACTGGTCCCGGCGAAACGGCTCTTTGCCTTTCATCGATACCAGGCCCTTGCTATCGGGCCAGATCAACTCCCAGTAGAGCCAGGCGGCCACGCCCTCGTGCACCAAGGAGTTGTGAATCAGCCAAGCGGTCTCCAGTCCGCCATCGATATCTTTGTCTTCGTCGGTATTGAACTCGGTTTGAAAGATAGGCTTCTCGGTGACGGCCGCCGCGTCGCGCATCTCGTCGATGAAGCTGTCGGGGCCCGGATCACGCCAATCCCAAACCGAGTCGGAACCGCGCTCGTAGATGTGATGCGCCACGCCGTAGATCAGCTTCTGATCGAGTTCAGCCGTGTACGCTTGGATCTTGCCGTAGTGGATCCCGAGCGTCTCTGGCGCAAGCAGCTTGGGCGGGCTCTTGACCTTCTTCAGCGCCCCGTGAACCTGGGCAAGTGCAGTAGCGTACCCTGGGAACTCCTCGGTTTCCTCAGCTGTGAACTTGCACCCCTCCCAAAACGGCGGGATGAAGTCGGGCTCGTTCTGCATGCTCACGAAATCTGGCGCCACCCCCAACTCGGCGTAGTGCTCGACGGATCGACGCCACCAGTCTGCAAACTCCGCGTACACGAACTTGCCGTCGGTCTTCTTCAAGGTGCACGCCTCTTCGCCCGCGCATTTCTCTTTGCCTGACGCCTTGAGCGACGCAGGAGGAGACCACGAACTCATCAGGATCTTCGGACGACGTCCCAGCGCCTCGCTAGCGCGCTCGACGATCTCGACCTCGTGCCGAAGGTCGGGGTCCTCAGGCCCCTGCCGTTCGAAGCGATTGCGAAGGCGCAAGATGTCCAAACCGAGCTCCGGGAACAACACGTCGTAGAGCGTCGGGTCCGTGTTCCCGACGATGAGCTCGTGGTACCAGCCCACCGAAGCCCCGAATCCTTCGAGCACTTGGTGCCGCGCGGCCAGGTCGACGCTGACGCGCACGGGCACGCTCAGTCCAGCCAGTGGATCGACCTCTTCGACCTCGGCCTCTTCGAGCGTCTCAACCGCTGGGCCCTGTTCGACCTCTGCTTCCTCCAGCACCTCAGTGCCGCCTGAACGCGCGTCCGCGTCGGCCTGCGTGCGGATGATGCACCCTTGCAGGAGCAGGACGGAAACGACGAGGCAAGTGCTCGCGTGCAAGGAGGTCGGGGCGATTTCGGCAGCAAAGTTCGGTCGGCTCATGATTCCTCGGCGCGACTTATAACGAAATGCCTCTGGAAACGCTTCCTGAACACGCCCGAAGCTGAATAATCAGGGCGCCACGGGCCCCTCGGCCACGCTTGAAGTTCTCGGATCTCGTCCGACTCGGCGCGCGCGTCGGCCGCCGCGTACCATGCGGGGGTGCAGGCGAAGAAATCGGGATGGGCGCGATTCCGAGAGCGGACGACCTTCGTCGTGATGCTGCTCGTTTCGCTGAGCTTCGTCGTCTTCGTGGTTTGGTGGTCGCGAAACGCACCCGAGGAGCTCAGCTGCGAGTACCTGTGCCAGGGCGCACAGTCCCACTGCGCGTTCACCGACCGCAGTGTCTGCACGAAAGGCTGCAGCGCTGGCGATGCAGCCTGCGCCGAGCGATGCGGGGGAGAGGACCAAGACTGCCGCACGCATTGCTCCTCGATCGCCGAGCTGGGTTGCGAAACGAGACTCCAAGCGCTCTATGGCTGTCTGATCTTGCGCTGTGGGGATCCCGAGCGTGACATCTGGCACGCGTGCGACGCGGCTCGACGCGCCTATGAGACCTGCATCGGGAAGTGAACGCTCACCATCAGTGATTCGTGAGTGATACTTCTCCACGAGGGACGTTCGGTGCCGAAGCCGCTGACGCGGGATCCAACACCTCGTTCACGTCCGGCAAGTAACTGCTCTCGGGGAAGCGTAAGACGAAGCGGCGAGCGAGTCTCTGCGCTTCACTCGTCCGCCCCACGTGCGCCAGCAACGTGACTTGCATCGCACGTCGTGCTTCGGCGCCAGGTCCTTCATCGCCGTACCAGTCTTCTCCAGCGAACGCCAACTCCAGCGCCATGCTCTTGTTCTCCACTTTGTACTGCTCCAAGAGGCGGAGGTACTCATACTCGTTGGATGGCTTGGCTGGGTTGCGCAATGGGTCGGGAGGCTCGGAACTCGCTACGCCCGCGGTATCGTCAGGTAGCGGAGCCATTCCCCGTACGGAGTATCCCGTTTCGGGCTCGACCCGCGGATCCCACAGGCGATAGATCAAGAGCCCAGCAACCCCAAACACGAATGAGAAGCCCAGCACGACCGGCCCCAATATCCGCAAGTTCACCCCATCCGCCATGACCCGACGATCCTGCGAACAACGGCGTCAATCGGCAACCTATTTGTTCGGCGACCAGCGGGGTTTGTTCAGCGACCAGTCGGGCGCATCGCTCGACCAGCGCGCCTCGAGCTCACACGACACCATGTTCAGGGGTATCGAAGTTCACGGGTATCGAGCACTTCCGCGGACGTACTGCAGCAATGCACAGCCGCGTTGGAGCACGTGAGGCTTCACCCGAGCGCCGCGCTCGGCAAACACGAATGGTTGCCATAGTCACGCGCGCCCCACATAACCGCAACATGGATTGGGACCTGACTGCCTATTTCCCAGATTTCGACCACCCTGATCGCGAAGCCTACCAAACGTCGATTTCGAATGCTCTGAACGCGCTCACCACCCGCGCCCAGGCGTTACCCCTGCTCGGCGACGAGACCAGTGCCGCAACCGCTCGAGAAGCCTGGGTTGAAGTGACCCTCGAACTCGAGGCGCTCGGGAGCCGACTCTCGCACTACAGCTCATACGTACACGCGCTGGCCGCAGCAGATGGGCGACGAGCGGAGTACCGCGCTGCCGAAGCCCGCTTGGACTCGGTCGTGGCTCAGTTCGACGGCTTGGTCGCAGAGTTACGCCGAGTCTGCGGGCACTCATCTCAGAACGCATTCGATATGTGGCTTGCAGATGAACGTCTCCGCGACGCGGATTACTTTCTGCGGCGATTGCGCGAAGAGATGCAGTCGTCCATGCCTGCCGAACACGAGCGCCTAGCTGCAGACCTCGGAATCGACGGCATCAACGCTTGGGGGCGCCTCTACGACACGCTCACCTCGAGACTCAGCTTCGAAATGCCCGAGCGTGAAGGGCAGCCCAAACGCCTGCCACTGTCTGCCCGCCGTTCGCTGATGGAGAGCAGCGAGCGTGAAACACGGCGAGCTGCGTTCGAAGGCGGGAACCTCGCCTTCGAGCCCATACTCCCGACGCTGGCCGCTGCGCTCAATCACATCGCTGGCACGCGCCTGACGTTGAACGCGCACCGCGGCGTGGCTCACTTTCTCGATCCCGCGTTGTTCGACGGGAGCATCTCGCACGCAACGCTCAGCGCGATGTATGACGCCGTTCATCGCAAGATCGACCTTCCCCGCGACGTGCTGCGCTTCAAGGCAGATGCGGAGGGGCTCAAACAGCTAGCTTGGTTCGACGTTGGTGCACCGATTGGAGGGGCCGCTTTACCGACACTCGACTGGCAACAGGCCCGCAACTTGGTCCACGACGCCTTCGACTCGAAGTATCCTCGACTCGGCGGATTCTTTCGAAACGCGCTCGCGTCGCGCTGGGTTGACTGGCAACCCCGTGAGGGGAAACGTCCGGGCGCATTCTGCACTAGTTCGCCAGAACTCGGGCAGAGCCGCGTGTTCATGAGTTACGGCGGCACGCTCAGCGACGTTTCGACACTAGCCCACGAGATGGGGCATGCGTTTCACAGTCATGTGCTCGGGGAAAAACGTTGGCTCGCGAAACGCTACCCGATGACCCTGGCGGAAACTGCATCCACGTTCGCGGAGCTATTGCTGGCGCACGGAACGCTCGGCAGCGCTGCGACCAACCCCACCCAGAAGCAGGCAGTTCGTGGGGCGCTGGTCAACGATGCCGCCGTGTTCTTGCTCGACATCACCGTACGCTTCGAGTTCGAGAAGGCCTTTTACGAACGGCGTGCCGAGGGTGAAATCGACGTCGAACGAATCTGTCAGCTCATGCGCGAAACCCAGCTGCGCATCCTCGGGGACGTGCTCGACCCCGAACAGACAGATCCGTATTACTGGGCGAGTAAGTTGCACTTCTTCATCACGCGCAGGAGTTTCTACAACTACCCCTACACTTTCGGCTATCTGCTCAGCCGTGGCTTGTTCGCGCGTTTCGAAGAGGAAGGCGCAGCCTTCTTGCCGCGGTACGAGAGCTTCTTGAAGCGCTCCGCCAGCGAACGAGCCCATGTGGTCGCGCGCGATACCTTGGGCTGCGATTTGGAACGCGCCGAGTTTTGGGAAGCGTCAATCGACAGTCTGAAGGCGCCGCTGGACGCCCTCCGACATTTCGACCGTTAGCAAAGCCGAGTGGCGACATGCCTCCCAAGGAGCTCCGCAGCGTTCGATGCGCGCAGAGCTGGTGAGTGCACCAGCGACTCTTGGTTTCGAATGATTCGGACAACGACGGAACCGTGCCTGCCACGTGAACCGACTCGGTTGGCCGTTGACATGCACTGGTAGTCGAGCCGACGAGTGGTGCGATCTACGCGCGCCCTGCGTCCCGAGCACGCGACGAAACTCCCCATGAGGAGCGCTGGCGTCGCAAGAGTACAGAGTCGGCGCATGCCGCAAGTACTTCTGCAAGTGAGAGTTTGCAGAACTGAAAGCTGAGGCGAGCTCCTGCTCTAACGTCAACAGAGTAACGCCACGCGAGTCGCTCGCGACGCAAACCAGGCATCGTAATAGACGTTGAAGCGGTGGGCGGCTCGTCGCATAGTCCAGCCGATGAGTTCGAGCCTCCGTCGACCCTGGTCTAAGCTGTGCCAGCTGCTGATAATCGCTTCGGCGTGTGCGTGTCAGGACACCACCGACGACGGGTCAGAGCCGCGCGAGGAATCGATTGCGGATGGTAGCTCACCTGCTGCGACTTCCCCTGAGTTGGACGCCGCAGAGGCAGGCTCTCCAGGCAGCGGCTCGAACGACTCTGGGGCTAGGGGCGCAGACGCCTCGCCTAGCCCGCCCCACGATGCGGCGACCGCCCCCGATGACCCCAATGGCGCAGTTCACGATGCGGCCGCAGCTCCTGAACAAACGCCGTCCGAGTCCATCGACGCAGGCGACCACGAAATGGCGGAAGAACACGCGACAATCGGTGGCTTCGAGGGCTCCGCGGATGTCGACGCCGCGCTTCCGCCCAACGACGCGTCCACCACTCCGCCTCAACCGACGACGGAACCCGACGCAGGCACGCCGCCTATCATGACGGACGCTGCTCCGTCGCCCGCGTTCGACGCCTCCTCCGAGGCGGGAACGCCCGTGGCCGATGCAGCCTTCGACGCAGAGCCTCCGCCGAGCGAGTGTGAAGTCGAGTGTGAAGCGGCTGGTGGCGTGTGCATTGGCGACGCGCTTTGCAAGTTCGATTGCTCGTCGCCTGGCTCGTGTACGTTCGATATCGAGTGCCCAGGTGACTATGACTGCCAAGTTCTGTGCAGCGGCGAAGAGTCGTGTTCGGGCAGTATCGAGTGCCCGGGTTCGCCTGGCGTCCTGTGCGCGGTCGAGTGCGGCGAAGATGCGTGTAGCGGCGGCATCGACTGCGCGGGTGACGAATGTGACGTCAGCTGCGGCCCTGGTGCGTGCCACGGCGCAGGAGACGGATTGGCGATCTACGGGGGTGCGGGCATCGCCAGATACGACTGCTGGGGCCAAGGCTCATGTAATGGGGGGATCGAGTGCAGCGCGCAGCTGTGCGACATCGACTGCACAGGAGACTTTTCATGCCGCGCGGGACGAACGGTGATGAACGCGGGTAACGCCGTGCTCGAATGTTCGGGCAGCAACAGTTGTAACGGCCAGATCTTCTGCAACTCGGGCAGCTGCAGCATCTCGTGCGACACAGACGTCGACGCCTGCGGGCAGTATTGCCCCAACGCGGGGTGCAACTGACGCTCCGGGCATCAGCGCGGCGCGTTCGACACCGATGCGTCAGCGTCCCCTGCGGGAGCGTGAGTCATTTCGACGCAATAGCGAACGCAACGCGGCCTTCGGCTGGTGACTCCTGTCGAACAGCAAAGGGTGGTTGGCTCGTTTCGTAGGCCAACGGTTGAGCCAGCTTCGATCATCGCTCAACCCCCAGAGAGTCACGCTACTGAGCGAAGCTGCCCGCTCCTCGAACACGGAAAAAATCTCGACGTAACGGCGCGCCAGACGCTCTTCGAGCGCAGCATCGTACGCGCGCTCGGGATGCCACTGCTTGTTCTCGAAGTCATCCTCCGGGTAAACGGAGACGTCGAGCTCGCTGACTTTGACGTCGAGGTCCTCAGCGGCAAGGTCGTCGATGGTGCGGCGAATCGCATCGGGGTTGGGCCACTCGAGGTTCCAGTGGGCTTGCACCCCGACGCCGTCTACACGCACCCCCTCAGAACGCAACCAACGTAGCAGCTCGATCACTTTGGCGCGCTTCTCGGGCCGAGCCACGTTGTAGTCGTTGTAATACAGGCGAGTCGGGTGCCGTTCCGCCACCGCCGCCGTCAGTTCGAAGGCCAGCTTGATGTACTCGGGGCCGCCGTACGCCTCGAACCATGGAGAGTTTTCGGCTGCGTCGCGGTAGGTCTTGCCTGGTTCGTCGGAGACCGCTTCGTTGACGACGTCCCAGTGATCGACCACGTCCGCGTAGCGCGCGACGGTTGCCTCGATGTGTCGTTGCAAACGCTCGGTGAGTAGCTCCTTGGATGCCGCCCGTTGGCCATCACGGAACAGCCACGCGCCGTGCATTCGATGCCAAAGCAGCGTGTGGCCGCTTACCCTCAGCCCGTGGGCGCGCGCGAAATCGGCGATCGAGTCCGCCGCTGCCGTGTCGAAGTGCGATTCGCTTGGACGCAGGCGCTCGTGTTTCATGGCGTTTTCCGCCGTCAAGCGCACGAAGTGCTCGCGAAGGATGTCAGCACAGTCGTCGAGCACCCACGGTTCCACGGCCACTCCCACCTCGAAACTGTCCGCAAATCGCTGTGCCAAACTCGGCTGACCGTCGCTCATTCCGCTCACGATAGCTTCAGCCAAGCTTTCGAATCAACCAACGCGCCAAACAGCCTCCGCACAGGCCGGCACAGAGAAGGCCCATATGACGCGCGTCAGACCGCACCCATTCCGCGAGCGGCGAAGCAGACGAGAACCACACCCTAGTCAGACTCCGACGCGTCGCAGGGTGCGCTCTCGCGATAAACGCAACATCATACAACCGCTCGCGGTCATCGAGGGGGGATGAATCTCGCGCCATCACGTATACCCCGACGTGCCGCGGGTCTGTGGAACCTGCCCGCGCTCTGGGAGAAAATTCGAGCCGTGAGGCCACAAGGAAAGGACCGTATCATGATCCAATTCAAGCGTATCGGGCTCGCACTCGCGACCCTACTGTGTTCCGCACCTGCGTTTGCCCAAAGCACGCAGCCGAGCGGTATCGAGACCGCCGTGTTAGTTCTCGATGCCTCAGGCAGCATGACGGGCGCGCTGGAAACGTCGACCAAGATGCAAGTCGCGCAAGGCGCAGTCGCTCAGCTCGTCGACAAGTGGGACAAGAGCGTGCCGCTTGGCCTGACGGTCTACGGCGGTGACACGGGAACCTGCAGCGACATCCGCAGCGTCATCCCAGTCGGTCCAGTCGACTCGGCCAGCTTCATGTCTGCGGTGAACGCCCTGGTACCGAGAGGCTCCACACCGCTCACGGACGCCGTGATCGCTGCAGCGGAACAACTCGATTACGAGAACAACCAAGCAACGGTCATTCTCGTCAGCGACGGTCTGGAGACGTGCAGCGCCGACCCGTGTGAGATGGCGACGGCACTCGAACAAAAGGGCATCGACCTGACGGTTCATGTCGTTGGCTTCGGTGTCGATCCCGCCGAAGCCGCTACACTGTCGTGCATTGCTCAAAACACTGGGGGTCAGTACAAGTCGGCCGATGACGCAGCCAGCCTGAGTGAGGCTCTGACAGGCATCGTCAAAGAGGTGGAGGAAGACAAGAAGCAGTGGCGCCAGAAATGCGGGAACAACTGGGGCAAGAACGGACGCTGGCAACATGGCCGCTGGAAGATGGGCAAAGGCAAACACCCTCACCACGCCTACTGGGAACAGCTGCGAAAGAAGTGGCGCAAGAACAAGTCGCTGAAGCGTGAGGAGCAGCAGTACGGCAAGCACAAGCGCTTCGGCAAGAAGCCTCATGGCAAGAAGCCTGGGTGGAAGCCTGGTCAGGGCCCAGGGAAAAGACCAACGGGCAAGGGCCCGCAAAAACATCAACCCCCCGGCAAACAGCCGTCGCAACAGAAGTCCACGGGCGCGCAGCCAAACGAAGGCTGAACAGCCCGTCCCCATACAGCACAATCTGCCCAAAACGAACCGAGACGCGCGCGGTGATCCGAAGGTCGCCGCGCGTCGTGCGTTTGTGGGACCAGCCGCACGCGGCCTCGCGGTTTGTCAAAGCTCGTAGAGAGCACTATGAACGCGCCATGGTCGTCGGCGTGTGTCGTGTCGTGCTCGAGCTACCCGAACTGGACTCGTTGAAGCAGAAGCGCGGCATCGTGCGCAAGTTGCTCGACCGCGTGCGGGCGCGTTTCAATGTCGCAGCGGCTGAAGTCGACTTGTTGGACGAACACAGGCGCGCCATGCTCGGCTTCGTCGTCGTGTCCAACGACCCCCGCCACGCCAACACCATGCTCGACAAGATCACTGACTATTGCGAAAGCAGTGGCCTCGCGGAAATCGGCAGCGTCCACGTCGAACTGGTGCCGATGGGACGGCCCGTGGGAGACCTGATGGAGCCCTCCGGGTTCTCACTCCCCGACTCCTGGAAGGGCGATCCTGACGACTGACGCCATTCGATGCGGTAGGCCACACGACGGCGATCTCCCTCCGTTCCTTCAACTCGACGTTTGATGCAGCCCATAGAACGACCACTCGCGCCAGTCCACCGATGGCTGATGATGACGTGTTTCGCCGCGGCAGTGGGCGCGTCGGCGTACGGCGTGTTCTCGAAGAGCGACACGGTGGTGTTCGGCGTTACCCTGCCGCCTGGCTCAGTGCCACTGTTCGTGTTCTTCGCGTTGTTGGGTGGCGTGTTCGCGTTGTTCAGTGGGCTCGGGCGCCCGCAATGTCGACGCTGTCGAAAAAAACTTTCCCGCGGCAGCACGTACTTCTCCACTGCGGATGAGCAGCCGCTCACCAGAGCCGTCAATCGCAGCCAACCTGAACGACTTCCCGAACCGCTGGAGCCTGACCGAACGGCAGACGCCGCGTTTGCGATTGAAGTCGATTACTGCGCCGAATGCACCGACGTTGCCGTCTTGCGCGTGCTGCACGTCTCGACGGCGCCGCAACGAGATGGGTCCGTGCTCTCAGAAGAGTCTGAACTGCGTCCCGCGATGACACTGTCGGGTCCGAGTGCCCGGGCATGGATCGCGCACGTCGCGGCCACTCCCAAATGAGCGACGGGCGACGAGGTAACTCGCCGCCCGTCATCAGCTAGGACCGTTTCAGCCCTGCTTGTTCGGATCGTTGGGATCGTACTGATGCATGATCTGAGTGCCGCCCAAGCCCTTGCGGGGCTGGGCTGGGCCCGGACCCGGCTGCTGCGCCTGAGGTGATACCCCTGGCGGCGCTGCTGGCCCCTGATCGGGGGACGCCTGACCAGGTGCTCCCATCCCAGGTGACTGCGGCTGACCGGGTCCCCCCATGCCTGGAGGTGGCGCGCCCATTCCTGGAGGCGCGCCCATGGGTGGTGCCCCCATGCCTGGAGGCGGCTGACCAGGCGCTCCCATCGGAGGCGCGCCCATGCCGGGAGGCGGTCCACCCATCGCACCTGGTGGGGCGATGCCTGGTTGGGGCTGCCCCGGGCCACCCATTGGCGCCATTCCGGGTGGCATCCCTGGCTGACCAAAACCCGGTTGACCAAAACCCGGCTGACCCGGCATGCCGGGCTGAGCTCCCATTGGCTGGCCAAAGCCGCCTGGGCCCGGTGGCATGCCTGGTTGCCCGAAACCTGGTTGGGGGCCCCCTTGACCAGGCATTGCTGCGGCACTGGCCGTTCCTGTCAGACGGGTATAGATGATCGCCCAGCCCGACCAGATGATCGCGTAGGCCACGAACACGCCAACCACGCACGCGATCAAACCAGCCAGCGCCAACCCGACGCTCACCAAGGCAAACAAGAAGATCTTCATCTTGTGGCCGTTAGTCAGCTCCCAGCTACGTTTGAGCGCGTCGATCGGCGACTCCCGCATGTCGACACAGAGGTAGATGCTGAGTCCGAGACCGAGCGCCAAGATGACCCCTGGCACGACCAAGAGCACCATGCCGATCATGATGGCGATACCCATGATGAACGCGGTCACGAACACCGCGCCAAAGCGATCCATGCCCGAGAACAACACGCCGAATTCGGGCGCTTCACCACGCGCCGCAGCCACGAAAATGCGCGTCAAACCGACCATGAAGAAGATACTCATCAGATTCTGAACGAGGCTCCCGGTGAGAGCGACGATGCTTCCGCCCGTGCCACCGATCACCTGCACCCCGATGGTCTGGAAGATCACGCCAACCACCGCGGGGATGATCTGGGCAACCAGTGGCGCGAAGATCAAGACGGGCCAGTGGCGCTTGGTCAACTCCACGCCCTGGCTTATCACTTCGCCAATTTCCCAAGGCTGCGCAGCGCCCGCACTGGCCTGAGTCGGCGCGACGCCCGCCGCCACTGGGGGCGCGTAGGGATTGGGGCCCTGAGGAGAGCCTGGTGGAGTGTATTGCATCTTGTGTCCCTTCCTCTGACTTGCTCAGAAGCTGCCTCACCATGGGCGGCTCCCGTGGGTTCTAGCCCAAATACGCGAGCTTTCGGTAGATCTTTCCGGCTCGATGCGCAGAGCCTTGGCCCTTTGTTTTTCGAGCGCGCGTTGGCTACAACCCCGCCGCATGTCGTTCAAGCGTATGAGCATCGCCGCACTCGGCCTCGTGGCCCTGGTCGTCGTCGTGATGGCAGCCTGGCGCTTGTCGCTGATTGCGCTTGGTCCCGACCCCGATGGCGATGCCTATGGTCATTACGTGATTTCGCGCTCCTTGATGGATGCGCCCCTGAAACACGGCAAACATTGGGTCTGGCTGCCCGTCTTTCACTGGCTGCAGCTGCCGTTGCTGTACGTAGGAGGAACGATGGACACCATCCGCCAAATCAACGTGGCGGTGTGGGCGTTCATGCCACCGCTTCTGTGCGCGTATGTGCTGAAGACGCGCGCCAGCTCCGCAGTAGGTTTGAGCGACACGACCCCACTCCGTGCGACCTTGGTTGCAGCGGCCGCGGGTGTGTTGCTCGCGCTCACGCCGCTCGGCATGCAAATGGGTACCACCGCGCAACCCGAACCGCTGTTCGCGTTGCTGGCGTTGTGTTTCGCGTGGCTGATGCAGCAGCGCCGTTTCGCGTGGGCAGCACTTCCGCTGAGCGTGATGGTGCTCCTGCGTTACGAAGCCTGGGCGGTCTGGGCCTTCACGTGCGTGGCTCTGCTTTGGCAGGAGCGCCGCGTGTGGCTGACGGGTGATGACCCAGGCCGAGTACGATGGCTCAGCGTACTGGTGATGGCTGCTCCGCTGTTGTCCGTGCTCGGCTGGGCGGTCTTGCGATACCCACACGACGGCGATCGCTGGTTCGCGTTCATCGGGGGCACTCACGACTTCGTGACGGGCGCGTTGCGTCAGAAGAGCAGCTTCGAACAAGGCATCGAAGTCTTGGCTTACGACAGCATCCGCTACTTGTGGCTCGTCCCCTACCGCACCTTCGGCTTCGCCACGCTGCTCGTCGTTCCTGGCTTTTGGATCACGTTGCAGCGGCATCGCTGGCTCAGTGTGGCTTGCGCAGGAGTGCTCGCGTTCATCACGCTGTCTTGGCTCACGCGCTCGACGCTGGGCCTCGAACGTCACTTCGTCGCGGTGCTCGCTTGGTACGCCACGATGATGGCCTACGGGGCTGAAGTCGTGGTGCGTCACGCCTCACGTCTGCTGGGGCGAGTGACGACGGCCGCCAGACGCTTTCAGGATTTCGCGCTGGTGCCGCTGCTCGGCGTGCTCGTCGCCATCGTTTGGGCGCGCACCGACGAGTGGATGGGGCATTGGCGCCATGCCATCGAACACATCTACGCCGACCAAGTGCAAGTCGCGCGTTACCTGGACGCATTGCCCGCGGATCAAGTGATCGCGTGTGACGAGCCTACCGTCGAAGGCCTGACCAAACTGCGCTTCGATCGCGTGGCTCGAGTGAACATCGACGCGCCCGAGTCACGCGAGCGCATCGCCGAACTGCTCGAGTCCCAAGGCGTGTTACACGTCGCCTCTTGGCTGGGGAAGCTCAGGCGTTTGCCCCACGATAAGGAGGTCGTGTTCGAACCGCCGCTGACGGCTGCAGGCGGGATCCCCGGCGAAGGTCACCCCGACAAGCAGCCCGGGCTTGCCGTGATGCGACTCACCCCTTGAGGCTCGCCAAAGCTCGCGTATTCTGGGTCGCAGTCCTTTTGGGTCGCTGTTTTTGGGGTCGCTGTTTTCGGGGTCGCTGTTTTTGGGGGTCGCTGTTTTTGGGGGTCGCAGGTGGACGGCGGAAGCGTCAGCTGCGAAGCCAGCCGGCGACCTCGGTCGCCCAATAGGTGAGGATCATGTCGGCGCCCGCACGCCGCATCGAGGTCAAGGTTTCGAGGATCACCCGCTCCCTGTCGATCCAACCATTGCGCGCTGCGGCCTCCACCATCGCGAGTTCACCACTGACGTTGTACGCCGCGATGGGGTGCTCGAAGTTCGCGCGCAGATCTCGGATCAAATCGAGGTAGGCAAGCGCGGGTTTGACCATCAGCACGTCCGCGCCTTCGGCCACGTCCAGTTCAGCTTCGCGTAACGCCTCACGCGCGTTGGCGGGATCCATCTGATAGGTGCGTCGATCGCCGAACGACGGCGCAGATTCGGCCGCCTCTCGGAAAGGGCCGTAATACGCCGACGCGTATTTGACCGAGTAGCTCATGATCGGCACCGAGCTCGCTCCCGCCTCGTCCAACGCGCCGCGAATGGCTCGAACCATGCCATCCATCATGCCGCTGGGCGCCATCACGTCGGCGCCCGCACGCGCCAACGACTGCACTTGTTTGCCGAGGTTATCCAGCGTCACGTCGTTGTCGACATCGCCGCCCTCGATCACGCCGCAGTGGCCATGATCGGTGTACTCGCAGAAGCACACGTCAGCGATCACGCACATTTCGGGGAGCGCACTCTTGATGGCTTCGGTCGCCTGCTGAACGATGCCGTCTGCAGCCCAACTGGGCGAACCTTCGGCGTCCTTATCCTCTGGAACGCCGAACAGGATGACCGCAGGCACGCCCACTTGCTCGGCGCGCTGCGCCGCTTCGACCGCCTTGTCGACGGATAGCTGACTCACGCCCGGCATCGCGCCGACGGGTTTTTCGACTCCTCGCCCCGGCACCACGAACAGCGGCTGAATCAAGTTGTCCCGACTGAGGCGGGTTTCGCGCACCATTCGTCGAAGCGCGCCAGACTTGCGCATGCGGCGCATACGGACCGATGGAAATCCCATGTTCGCGATCTAGCCGCGAGCGGGCACGATTGCCAGCGCCAGCTCGTGAGGCGTGCTCCGAGTAGACCGATCGCACGCTCGTGACACTTCGAGTCCCCGTCAAGCGCGGGCTCGTATCGCCGCGCGCCGCCGCAGTAGTGCAGCAAACGCCAACAGCGCGCTCCAGAGCCCGACCGAGCCACCCGGGCTACTCGGGCCGGCAACCGCGCACCCGCCACCATCGTCCCCGTGTACGTCGTCGTCGGTCGCGTCTCGGTCGTCAGCTTCGTCGAGTTCGGGACGGGGTTCTGACGTCACCACGGGGCCAGACATCTGCGACGCGCTCGTCGCACTGCTCTGCCCGCTCGAACTCGCACCTGCGCCAACGATGGGAAACACACCAGCCGGCTGCGAGCAGTCGGGTTCTGGCGGGATCTCGAACCACGACGGATCGGGTGCGTCGCCACACTCGACTCCAACTCGCGTGACTTGCCGCTCTTCGAGCCAGCCAGTCGCGGGACAGCTCGGAGGCGGTGGCGCACACACGTCGAGCTCTTGATACGCGACCGAGAAGTTGCGCGCCCCGGGATCTTCACTACTCAGCTCGACGTCCACGCACGCCAAAGCCCCGCCGACGGGTCCGATCACCGCCGCCATGCCATCTCCGCACGCCAACGCAGCAAATCCGCCGATGTCGACACACTCACCGTCCGTGAACTGGACACCTTCACATGCATCAGGCAACTCGAGGCCACCCGCTGCAAAGTCCACCGTTCCACGGTCGGGCACGCAGGTCAAAGATGTCGTTCCGTCGACGTCGGTGAAGGTGCGCGCGGCGAAACCCTCGCCGCATGCGCAACCCGCTCCGAACGCCGTGAGCGCGCACTCGCCGTAGTCGCAGTACAGATCGGCGCAACCATCGTGCAGATCGCGGATCGTTTCGTACTCTTCAGTGTCGACCACCTGCGCCTCGCATGCCGCGAGTGAATATTCCGTCCCGCGAAGTGACAATCTGAACTCCCCAATGGGATCCCTCGACGGCGAGAACTCGGGATTGAACACCATCTCCTCGGGCGAAACACGCGTCGTCAGGCGTGTCAGCGTCGAATAGGTTTCGGATAATTCTCTTGCGGTGTTGATGGCCTCGCCGAGTTCTTCTGCCTCCGCGCAGTCGCTGGCGTCGAAGTCCGTCCCCGGACACTGACAGACGCCGTCGCTTCCCGCACCGCACCAGTCGTTACCCTGAGAACAGCAGCCCGTCGTGTCCTGGAACACGGGACCCACGCCCACGTACTCTTTTACGAAGGCGTTGCCTCCCGCGTCGTCGACGGCGCGCGCCAGTACGAGCGAATAGTTGGTGCGCCCCCGCGAGACGAGTTCATCTGCGGTGAGCTCCGTCAGAGGCTCCGCGACCGGGTCGAACTCTTCATCGGAATAGATGAACGCCGTGACGGTCATGTGCGGCTCGGCGGCGATCGCCGTCAGCTGCAGGGGAATCGAGGCGGTGTCCGCGTCGTAGGTGAGCTTGAGCGGTCGGATCTCGTCGACGTCGGCGCCTGGAACCAAGCGACTTGCGACGAACACCATGCCCGAGTCGAGGTACGGCTGCATGTACGGCGACATCGTCTCGTTGACGATGAAACCGTTGTCGTTGAGCCAGTCGATCGCGAGATTCGCTTCTTCGGCGGCAAACGTGATGGTTTCGTACGAGCCGATGCGTTCTTGCGCCAGTACCTGGACGGGTGGAGGCGCAGCCGTGTTCCCCGTTGCCATGTCATCTGCGGAATCGAAGATCGGCGCACCGCCACCAGCAGCAGCTCCGGCAGATCCGGCGGGAAAACTGGTCCCGGTTCCGACTGCCACGGGACACGGTGGGTGCGTCCGACAGACGTACTGCTGTTCTGGGCAGATGTTCTGGCTGACGCTGCTGACGATCGGCTGAGTTTGTTCATCGATCAGGCCGAACAGGAGTCCATTCGACAGTTCCAAATCGGGGACGTTCGGCATGGGCAGCAGCCAAGCGAACTCCTCGGGCTCCCCCTGGTAAAAGATGCGAACGTGTGCGCTGACGCGCCCGTCAGCCACCTCGAAGATGATTTGCTCGGCTTGTTGGTTGACGGCGAATGTCGCTTCCTCGGGAGTCGGGATGGGCGGAGCAAAACAGCCACACGCGCTCGCCTCCTCGGAGAACGAGAGCGAGACCACGCAGCACGCAACGGCAATCACAGACTTCGACCAGGCGGATTTCGAGCTCGACATACTCGAACAGTGCCACGACTGCGGTTCAGAGGCGAACACCTCAGATCACATTCGGCATGTCTCACCACCCCACCGCGCGCGCGATCCGACGCGTCGCGCAGTCCCAGCAGAGCCCACGACGTCGCTGGAAAAGCACACGAATGAGACAGCCGCGAGCGCCCACGGAAGGCTGCACCGCGAGCGCAATTACGCGTCATCGATGCGTAGCGCTGGACCTGGGGTGCGTCTCACCGTACTGCTGCGCCGATGACCTACTCCAGCAAGCCGAACTTCCCGACACGCCGACTCCAGGTATCTCGCAACCTGAAGCCCACCGTGCTCGGACTAACTGTTTGCGTGCTGTCGTCTTGCGCGTCGGGAAGCCAGGAACGCGACGAGGGGAACCTAACTAGTGCCGCCGCGACGCCCGCCGACACGACCGCCACTGGCACCACTGCAGAACCGCCCGGCGATGGGACGAGCAACGCCGCGGAAACGAGCACTACTGACGGAACCAACAACGCCGCGGAAACGAGCACCACTGACGGAACCAGCAACGCCGCCGGAACGAGCACTACTGACGGAACCAGCAACGCCGCCGGAACGAGCACCACTGAAGGGACCAGCAACGCCACTGGAACGGACACGGAGCAACGCCCGGCTATCGAGAACGTGTTGGGCAGTGGTGTGATGGGTGGCTCGGGTTCGACGACGGATCAATACGGTGCTGACGACGTCACTAGAGACGGCATGAACTTCAGATTCATCGCGAATGGCTGGGGTCCTGGCTGGGAGAGTCATGACATCAGCTACGAGGGGACGTCGTTCACCATCAACGCGCTAGAGGGCAAGCAGGGGGACAACTACGAGCCCGCGTCCTTCCCAGCCACGTTGTGCGGCCAGTACAGCGTGACTTCGAAGCCTTGTGGTCTACCAGCTGCAATCGACTCGTTGGAAGCCCTTCCGACTGGATGGCGCTGGGAAGCGGGCGGCAACACAGGCGAGTACAACGCCAGCTACGACATCTGGCTGGGTGACGGCACCGCGTTCAGAAGCTTCCTGATGGTATGGCTACGCGATCCGCCGCGGCAACAACCCGTCGGAAGCATCGAGGACTCGGGCGGCACAGTGCCCGGCGTAAGCGGCTTGTGGAACATCTGGGTCGGAACCCACCTGAACTCGCCGATCATCAGCTACGTGTACAAAGGTGAGGATCTCAGCGAACTCGAGTTCGACATCGTGGCGTTGATCGACCACACCCGCGCCGAAGGGCACGATCTCCCGGGCACTCACGTCCTATCCGTCGCCGTCGGTTTCGAGATCTGGAACGGGCCGATCACCAATCTGAAGTCGAGCGACTTCTACGTGTTCCCATGATCCGATGACGTCGTGACTCGTGGTGACGGACATCTTTTGCGCAAGCCCCACGAGTCACGCGCGCAAGTCGTCCTGCCACACGGAACGACAGCTCGCGTCCCCCAAGAAGAACAACACAGCGCGCATCTCCAGTTGTTCGGCGAGTGCTTGCTGCGCATGAACGACGCTCAACTGATCGATGGGCATGTCAGACCAGGAGAAACCGACAACCCCCTGAACGCGCGCGCGCAAGCCCCCGGTCTGAATACGATCCTGAAGTCGCCAATGTCGCTGAAACGCCGTGACCAACGCGCGCGCAAACTCGGGACGCGGACTCGAACGCTCGGGCCAAGCCACACGATCCAAGCCTGCTCCCCAACACAGCCAACACAACGTCGTCCACTCGACTCGGATGCGTTTCATCAACTGCCCAACGCTGTCGTCGCCAACGTGGACACGCTCATCGACGACGATCGTGTCACGTTCGCCGTCGGTGTCAGTCTCGAAAGTATACGAGTCGAGCACGACCTCGCGTGCAGGCACATCGACTTCGGGTGGCAACCAATCCGCCTGCTCGACGCCGACACGCTCGCACACCGCAGCCCGCAGCAATGATAGACGCCGCGCGGACTTGGCGATTCCCTGGCAAACGGCAGTCAGCGGTTGAGTCACCTCGGAGGGTAGCTCGTCGCTGACATGCGTTCCCAGCTCGACCGTCGAAGGCCAATAGTCGAATCTGGGAAACAACACGCGACGCGATAGCGCGAGCTGTTCGGCAGCAGTCCGCGAAACCTCCGCCACCCGAGCAATGTCCGCGTCTGCGCCAGGTACATGCCCCAGCTCGAGGCGGATCAACGCGCGCGTCGCCAATGCCTGCGCTGACTTACCGTCCAGTGACACGGCGGCGTCGACGTAACACGAGGCCCGCTCGGGCTCGTTCATCAGCAAACTGGCGATTTCGCGTAGGCACTCGCTCGGCTCAGCGCCACCGCTCAACGCATGGCTCAGTTGCGCCAACTTGTCTTCCCAGGACGCCTTATCACCGCGAATTTTTGCTAGCAGCTCCGCACTCGCGCGCGGCGAGAGCGGTGGTGCCCGCCGCCCACACCAAGCGCGCAGCCCGTCCGTATCAGCAAGAGCAACGAGTCGATGTAGGTCTGATTCTGCCGAGTCTGGCGCCGTTGCTCTGGGATCCATCATCAGATCCACGATCTGCCGCTCGCTGATCGGCTCACCGTAATTCACCTTTTCCACACACTCGGAGTGCGCGTCGGAGTACGTCCATTCGCCGAACCTACGCCCCCGATGAAAATGTCCTTCGCGGATCACGATTCGCGGGTCAGAGTACACACCCGCTGAGACCCGCTCGAACCAGTGGCCATGCTCGAGCCCGTCATCGAACTCACCGAGCTGTCTCAAGCGGGGACCGTCGCCCAGCGTAGGTTCGGGCGAGTAGAACCGAGAGACGCCGTGACGTTTGCCGTGCGCATACTCCGCATCCTCTTCGAGTTCCCCATCGAGCGACCACCACACCCACCTCCCGTGCCGGCGGCGTTCGCCATCCGATTCACCGAGTACCCATCGCGACGCGTGCGCAACGTAACGCGCTCCCTCAGCTACCGACGCGGGGCGCTCGGGATGAAGCGAGCCATCGTCGAGCAATCGCCTGCCGTTCGCGTCGAAGAAGACTTCGCTCTGACGACGCCCCCGAACATAGTCGGCTTTCAAGCTGCGGGCGGCAGAGGGTACACAGCAAGGGCGCAGTAACTCTGGGCTGGGCTCCGAGCTTGCGTAGGCGACGACCTCGCCCTCCAATTGCCCACGTTCGAAGCGCCCCTCGCGCGCCAACTCTCCGTTCGGGTGAAAGCGTTTGAAGGGACCATGCAACTCGCCGTGTTCGAACAGCATCTCGGAGACGAGCGCCCCGGCCTTGTCGTAAACTCGCTGCCTGCCGTGGGGCTTACCTCGTTCATCACGCTGCCCGTGCACCCAAGTGCCCGAGTTCGCGACGTACTGCGCGTCTTCAGGCACGTTGGGTGGCACAGGCACAGGCACTCGCTCGCTCAGCCCTGACGCGTAGGTTGGTCGCTCACGCCCGTCGTTCTGACGCTCACGTCAATCGCTCACGAACAACTCGTCGAACCCGAAACTCGGCGGGTCCGCGCAGCCATCGGTGCAGTCTGGTGGGGGCTCATCGGGATTTAGTTCGCACGCTGGGTCACCTTCCACCTGCCCATTGTCGAGGCAAACCCGAATGGGCGGGGAAACTCCGCGGTTGCCGACGTTGTCGTACGCTCGAACGGCCAGGCATACCCAGCCCTGGTAGTCGGACAATCCCGCGCTGGGCAACTCCCAACGCCGTCCCGTACACTCGAGACCGTTATCCGGGCTCACCGCGTAGATGACGCGTTCCGCGCCCTTGTGATCGTGCTTGAGCACGTATGTGAGGTCGGAGTGCTGTTCGGCACACAGATTCTGCGGCTGACGATCTGGAAAGGTGCACTCGAAATAGGGAGCTGGCGGTTCCGTATCCCCCGCGGGTGATGATGCGGGGGCTCCAGCGGGCGCTAGCCCCGTGAGTTCCTGAAAGCGAGTACCATCGTCGTCGACGTCGTCGCAAACGCCATCGTTGTCAGTATCGATCACGAGTGGCTCGCCGTGACGACGCACGAAAAGATCGACGCTGTCGGGCCTGACTCCCGCCAAGTGAAAGACATCCGACCCCTCCGCGGTGTTCGTCTGGTCGACGACCAGCGCGCGGTATTGAGCCAGGTCGGGCACCCTATCGCCATCGTTAGGAGATGAACCCAGCGGATCGAACGACAAGGAGCATTCTCGTTTCTCTTCGTCTACCCACCTATGATTCGGCGGGTCCAAACTGATCTTCGGCGGTTGCTCATCGCGGTAGTAGAGCACTGCGGCGCCTTCCGACACGTTCCCTGCGATATCCCGCACGTTCACATTCGCCGTGATCTGCTCGATCGAGCCCGTAATCTCCCCCGTCTCGAAGGTGAACGTGATTTCACTCCCGGAAATGCGCCACGGCCCGTCACGATCGTACGGGAACTGCAGGTCGTTCAGGCTCACAACCAGCGTATCCCAGTCGACCGCGCTGACGTCATCTTCGATCTTCGCCGTGAAAGCCACGGTGCCGCCAATGATCGTCGTGTCCGTCGGAGACTGGATCGCGACGCTGGGCCCTGTCCCATCCAATATGAACTCGTAACGCGTCGTGCTGGTGACTCCGCGGTCGTTGATGGCGGACACGGATACCTGAATCGAACCCGTCGAGACGTCTTCGAATCGCTCTGGATCGGAGAAGTCTATCGTCGTTCGGTAAACACCCGACTGACCCTCCCGCTCCGTCATCTCGAACATCTGACCCATCAAAGTCAGAAAGACTTCGGACACCGCCGCCGCGTCGTCACTGTCCGTCAGCTCATCTGGCGCGACACTGTATTCGAAGACCACCGCGCCCAACGCAGACTCCGCAGCGCCCTCCTCGGGCGACACGATCTCGACGAGTGGCCCATGGTCGATGAACACCTGAGCCGCGTCACTCGCACCACGAGCGGAGGGCGAATCGCTGGCCGCGGCGCAGCGCACCCGCGCTGGACCGGAATCGACGTTCTGAGTGTTGAACGTGGCCTCGAATACTCCCGCGCCGTCACCGCGGGTTCCTGGCGTCGAGTTCAAGACCATCCCGTCGAGGTCCAAGAGTTCGAAAATCACCGTGGACAGATCCAGGTCTCCCGCGTCCGAGAGTTCGGACCCTTCGATCAAACAGCTCACCTCGACGCGATCGTCGAACACTTCGAGCGGTTCGCTCTGATCCATTGGGGAAAGCATCTCCACGCTAGGCGCGAAAGGATCTCCCCCGGCCTCCATCTGAGAGCCCGCGTCCAGAGTCGAAACCACGACGGCCCCGCCGTCCGCATCGTCGTCCTGGTCAGCAGCCCCGGAGTCACGATTTGCGGACCCACGATCGTCAGCATCGTCGAGTTTCGAGCCGCCGCGGTCGTCATCGTCGTCGTCCTCCTCCTGATAAGCTTCGTCACTGACGACGGGCGGGCGATCGTCTGAGCTGCACCCCACACACGCCCAGAGCCAAACGGCGCCAGCAGAACATCCCCAAAAAACCTTCGTCATTCTCATCCTCGAGGCTCCACGAGGGCGTCGTCGAGAGACCACCCTTCATTGCAAGCGTAAGCGTATCCGAACTTAGCACGCTCACACCTCAGGTCGCGTTTTCCGCCACAGCCATGTAGGACAACGTAGCGAAGCAGCCCCACCAACCGCGGCGCGCGTGAGTCGTCGGAGTCGCGTCCTGCCCGCGGATGGATTGGACCGCTGGCTGCTCCACCGAAGACGGCAAAATCACGAGAGGTTGTGCCCCTCGCCAAGCGTGGACGCATCGACTAGCCTGGGCACCGAAATGCTGGAGCAATTCGACCAGGGGCGACGGCGCATGAATTGGGAATCGCTAGGTCGAAGCCCGAAGTACCCAGTGCGAAGTTCGCGCGTCGCTCACACGCGCTTCGGCCGTGTACGTTCGCTGCTGACACTGGCTTGCACACTACTACTCCCAACCTGCGGTAGTAAGGGCCCCGTCCCAGGAGGCGACGCGGCCGTGTCGGTGGGCGCGTTCGTGGATGCGGAAGCGGGACCCAATCTGTGTGGCGACGGGTTCATTCAAGACGGGGAAACCTGCGACGACGGTAACGACATCAACGACGACGACTGCTCGAACATCTGCCTCGAGCCCAGGTGCGGAGATGGCATCACCCAGACTCAGCGCGGCGAACAGTGTGACGACGGCAACGAAGACGATACGGATGCGTGTACCCAACGCTGTCGCGACGCTCGCTGCGGCGACGGCATCGTGCAGCTGGAAGAAGAGTGTGACGACGCCAACTTCGACAACACCGACGCCTGCACCTCGGAGTGCTTGGAGGCACAGTGCGGAGACGGCTACGTGCAGAGCGGTGAAGAGTGTGACGACGGCGACAGCGTCGATACCGACGAATGCACCAACGCCTGCACCCGCCCAGCATGCGGAGATGGTGTCGTACAAACCAACGCCGGGGAGCAGTGTGACGACGCCAACAGCAACGACAACGACGGCTGCACGAACGATTGCCGCGTGCCGCGCTGTGGTGACGGCATCGTACAACCAGGGGAAGCCTGTGACGATGGCAACGCCGTGTGCAACGATGGCTGCACCAACAACTGCGAGGTGAGCCGCTGCGGAGACGGTATCCTTCAGTGCCAGGAAGCGTGTGACGACGGCAACTCCAGCGACGAGGACAACTGCACGAACGCCTGCGTCGTAGCGAGTTGCGGCGATGGCATTCATCAGCTAGCCAATGGCGAAGAGTGTGACGACGGCAATAGTGTCGATACCGACGAATGCAGCAACAGCTGCCTCGAAGCGCGTTGTGGCGACGGCATCGTGCAGAGCGCACGCGGCGAACAATGTGACGACGCCAACCAGTCGAACGGCGACGCGTGTTCGAACGAGTGTCAGCTGCCCACGTGCGGCGACGGCATCGTTCAAGCTTGGGAGCCCTGCGACGACGGCAACGCCAACGACACGGATGGCTGCACGAGCAATTGTCAGCTCGCACGCTGTGGCGACGGCATCGTGCAATCAGGTGAGGAGTGTGACGACGGAAATTCCAACGAGTGCGACGCGTGTGCAGCCTGCGTGATCCCCTCGTGCGGTGACGGCGTCGTGCAGTGCGGCGAAGAGTGTGACGACGGAAACAACGTCAGCAGCGACGGGTGCACGACGAGTTGTAGTCTGCCGCGCTGTGGGGATGGCCACCGTCAGACCTCGGTGGGCGAGGAATGTGACGATGGTAACTCTGACAACACCGACGCCTGCACCACCGCATGTCAGTCGGCAACTTGTGGCGATGGCTTCCAGCAGTCAGGCGAAGAGTGCGACGACGGAAACTCCAACAACAACGACGCTTGCGATAACTCCTGCCGCGACAACTGACGTTTACAGGCCGGCGTTGCTGGCGGCTCCGCGCCCAGGTCGCTCATGGCAGCAGTGTCGTGCTGGCGATGCGATACTTCGTAACGGCTCAGTCGGACGCGACGGAAAGCGTGGGCCGCGCCCACGGCAGCTCCGCCCAGGTCAACGCGCCGTGGCTGTCCGTCTCGAGCAGCTCCTGTAAAGGCTCGGCGGCGCGCGCCGACGTTATGGTTTCGCGCTCCCGCACGGCGCGTGGGACGAAGTTGTCGTCCGCGGTGACGCACTGGATTCGGATCTGAGCACCACTTCTATACCAATATACAGATTCCATGACTGTTCATCCTCGCAGTGCTCCTAGTGCCAGGATGTGGGCAAATCAACCCTGTTCGCACACAGTATCCCCAGCCGCACCGCGTCGGGAACACTCCGTAACTATTCTGGAAGTAAATCGAAACTCGATTGACGCGAGCACGACACCGACGATACGCGTCGCGTCATAGCCAGTTTGTCGTGAGGGCACGCGGATTCGCGGTCCAAGCCCAGCGACTACCGAGCGCCGTGGCGTTCGCAAAGCTCAACCTGCGTCGTACACGACGACACGATTTCGGCCCTGCTCCTTGGCCGCGTAGAGCGCGCCATCAGCTTGTCCGATGAAGGCATCCGCGCTGCCCTCCGCAGCGTGATTGCACGCAAGCCCGATGCTCGCCGTCACGTGAAGCGCGCCGCCATCCCAGGGTACGACGGTCTCTTCCACGAGTCGTCGAATGCGCTCCGCAACCACCATCGCGTCGAGCAGCGAGGTGTTGCGCAGGATTACCGCAAACTCTTCGCCACCGTATCGAGCGAACAGGTCTTCCGTACGCAATGTCTTGGAGACTCGTTCGGCGACCAGTTGCAGCACCCTGTCGCCTGCCTGATGTCCGTAGTCGTCGTTGAATCGCTTGAAGTGGTCGATGTCGAGCATGACCAGCGACAGCGGCTGTCCGTGGCGCAGAGAAAACGCCAACTCTCCGCGCAAGCGATCGTCGAAGACGCGACGATTGTGGGCGTTCGTCAAACCGTCGCGGATCGCCGAGTTGTGGACGCTGACGATGGCTTGCTCTTCGAGTTCATCCTGCAAGCCGAAGCGAGCCAGCGTGCGCTTGCCGAACCCGAGCCGGACACCGTCGGCGAGTACGGTCGGTTCTTTGATCTTCACGCCCGCCGCGTAGGTGCCGTTGGTGCTCTTGCAGTCCTCGAGCACGTACTGCAATTGATCACCGCCGCCAATCTGCAAGAAGCGAGCGTGTACCCGCGACAATCCCGGATCGGGCAAGGCGATGTCTGCCTCGTCGGAACGCCCCACGGTCACCACGGGATGCTCCAGTTTGAAGACCTGGCCTTTCGCGGGGCCAGTCAATATGGTCAGCAGGAAGCGGTTCTTCTCGGTCGACGTCAGTGGTGTGAGCGTCGTGCGCTCACCCAAGTCGAGCAGTGTCGCCTCGCGCGGACGAAATCTGCGCGAGCGGGGCTGCCGCGAACTCGGCGTCGAACTGCCCGGAGGATCGTCTGCCATCACCTCTCCCTGCGAACTCCCAATTTACCGAAATCCCACGTCGAACTGCGCGGCGCGCAATGCAACCGTGGTAGCCCAAGGACGCGGGTTTGACCAGTGCAAGGACCTCTGCCTTCCTCATTTAGCGCGCACGCAGTCGCCCCCATGACCACACCAGGCGCCCTCGCGATTCCAGCTTGGTCGAAGCCGCTTCGCACGACTAACGTAACTCCCATGTCCGCGTCCGAATCGCCGCGCGTCCAAGAACTCATCACCCGACTCGCGCTCGCGCCCCACCCCGAACGTGGGTACTTCGCCGAAACCTACCGCTCGACGACTGAAGTCGTGTGTTCGACACACCCCGCGCCACGCGCTGCGTCCACGGCGATCTACTTCCTGGTCACTGCGACGCAGCCCACCACCGCACTACATCGCTTGATTTCGGACGAAGTGTTTCATTTCTACGAGGGTGGTCCGCTGGCAGTGTTGAGACTTTTCCCAGACGGCAGCTGGGACCGGCCGATACTCGGTCTCGATCTCGCAGCAGGGCAGCGACCGCAACTAGTGATCGAAGCTGGGACGTGGTTCGGCGCCGAACTCGTCGACGACTCATCACACTGTCTGATTGGGTGCAGCGTCGCACCTGGCTTCGACTTCGCGGATTTCGAACTCGCCGAGGGCCCAGAGCTGGCAGTGCGCTATCCCGATGCCGCAACGATCATCGCACGCATGTCGCGTTGAACGCCGAACCGACGCGCAGCAGGCGATCAGTCGCGCGCCGCGTCGACCCGCCCGATCAGGTAATTGGCACGCAGCGTCTCGACGGTCGCAGGATGCGCCGCTCGGCGGTACGCGTCGCTGGCGTCCGCCCCCGCGTGCTCCATCAACACCCCGCGCCCCCCAGGATGCGCCTCCACGAGCGTGGAAAGATCAAACACGTCACCATCGATGATCACCCACAAGTCGCCGGGTGAACGATGGCGAGCCACCTCAGCATGAGAAAAAACTGGCAGCGCCGCCCGATCGATGGCTCCCGCTCGGCTCGGCAGCGGAGCGGTATCGGTTCCCGCTTGCAACGACGGCAGCCTTGGCATCGCCTCGTGACGCTCGGATGAACCCAGCTGCGAGGGCGGCGGCAATTGCCGTCCCGGAACATCCATCAAACTGCGGATCCAACGCTGGCTGGGAGGAGGCCATCGATCGTTCACCGCCGCGAGCAACACGCGCACTGCCTCTAGCTGCGCGGGTGTGACGGCAGGCTCACCCACCGCCTGGCGAAATTCGTCGTCCATGGCAGTGCGCACCGCCAGCCGAATCACGCCGCGAAGTGGGTCGGGCAGGGTGCGTAGCGAGTTACCGAGGATTCTCTCGAACGTATCTTGTTTGATGGGGTGATGGGTCGCGTGGCGTCGGTTGTAGTCCGCATACCATGCATACATACGGTCGTAGTCGTGACTCAACTCGGCGATTCCCATTTGCAGGCCGAGGTTCACGTATGCGTGAAACACGCCGCCACGTTCGACAGGCAGCAACGGACGGTGAGCGATCCTGTCGGCACCATCGATCCAAGTGAACGCAGTTTGCAACAGGATATATTTCATGCCCTCGTTCGGAATGAAGTAGCGGCCGTGGATGTCGCAGATGCGTTTTACGGCCTGGGCGCCGCGCTGGGTGTCGAGCCCCCACTCGAAGAAGTTCGAGAGCAGTCCATAGGTGTCGAAGTAACGCAGGACGGGCTGCGTCTCGGCCTTCTTCGTGCTGCGGATGAGCACGAGCAAGTCCGTCGATTGCGCGATGCGATTGATGGCCGCAGTCTCGAGCACTCGTCCCTCGGCTCTAAAACTGTTGAACACGTGGTGGAGGATGCGATCGCCATCTCGTTGGGGATCGAGTGACGCGAGCTGCTCGGCACTGGTACCGCGCTCGAGCCATGCCAAACGCTGAAGGAGTCGCTGTCTGGCCTGTTGCCCCGTTACCGCGTCGAACTCGGCGCGACTGACCTGACGCCACCGCTCCTCGGGCGTCTTCCGTTCGAGCCCCACGTAACCTGCCCACGCCTCCAACAGTCGGTCTGGAGCGTCGACTGCCCACGCGCCGAACCCCGCGAACGCTGACGACAGCTGTTCGCGCTCCGCGGACTGTGTGGAAGTGGGCATGGAATTCACGTTGACGCGGACGTGTGCCAGGTTTTCTGCTCCCCTGCAAACCACGCGCGAGCAGCCGACTCTCTGCGGCCGACTTCCGCGGGTTCCGACGCTGCCCCGAGCCGCGTGAATCAGCACGAACCTGCGAGTTCAGCGGGCTGAAGCCGAGCCAGCAACGGGTTGAAGCGTCGCGGTCGCGATGCGTCACTGCCGGGCGCCCCAGCCTTTGCAGTAGAGCAACAGCCGACGATATGCGACCTTACGCTCCATGACCACCTGGTTCGAACGCAGCCGTTCGTCGCGCTGCCTGTTCCTCGCTTTTTCCGTCATGGCCTCGGTCGCTTGCGACTCGGGGGGCGAAGACACTGAGACGACTTCGAACGACGAAGAGTGCAGCCCCGGCCTGGAACGTTGTGAGTGTTTACCCGGCGGAGGCTGTGACCGAGGGCTCGAATGTCGTTCCGGACTGTGTGTGGAGGCGATTCCCGATGGACTTGCTGATGGTCCCACGGACGATGACACCCAGTCAGAGCGCCAGGACGATCGCGAAACGTCGGACGCCGACGACACACCCGGCAGTCGGACGGACGACAGCTCGACGAGCGACGAAGCTGATGCCGGCAGCGGTTCAGACGACGACATGGAAGGCAATGATGACGCGGACGGCGACGCCCCAGGGAACGACGCTGACGACGCGAACGACGACTCCGCGCTCGAAGACGACTCGGGTGGCGCTACGCCGAGTGACGATGCAACCGACGACCCCAGCGACGATCAGAGTAGCGAAGTCGACGATTCGTCGAGCGCGACGGACGATCCGATGGGCTCGGACGCGGACCCCCCACTGCTCGACTGCGGCAACGCCCAACTCGACGCAAATGAGGCGTGCGACGACGGCAACCTGCTCGATGGCGACGGCTGCGCTGCCAACTGTCTCGACGTCGAGCCGCACTTCACCTGCACCGATCCAGGGCAGCCCTGTATGCCCATCTCGGTGTGTGGGGACGGCGTCGTGTCTCGCACGGAAGCGTGCGACGATGCCAACGCTCAGCCAGACGACGGCTGCGACGCGAGTTGTGCGATCGAACAGGGAATGAAGTGTGTGGGGCAGCCCAGCATCTGTTCGCCAGCCATCTGTGGCGACGCAATCCAGGAAGGGGCAGAGACTTGCGACGATGGCAACGCACAATCAGGTGATGGATGTGACGCCAGCTGCAGACTGGAGCCGAGCTGCGACGGCCCGATGGAAGACTGTCTCAGCCTATGTGGGGACGGTATCATCGTCGACGAGGAATGTGACGACTACAACACGATCGACGGTGACGGCTGCAGCTCGACCTGCCTCGTGGAAAGCGGCTTTGTCTGCTCTGCCGTCGAGGATGGCACGAGCGATTGTGCCCCGTTCTGCGGCGATGGCATCGTGAGTTCAGGCGAGCAGTGTGACGACGCCATCAACGACGGCGGCTATGGTGAGTGCGGTCCAGATTGCACCCTGGGCGAGTACTGCGGCGACGGAATCGTGAATGGAGACGAAGAATGTGACCTCGGGCCAGTGCCCAGCGGCGATTGTCATGGCTGCAGGATGCTCCCAGACCGCTAGAACGTACCAGCTTGCCCTGGAGCATTTCGCTCGAGATGCGCGCGAGGCTAGTCTCTCGGCATGTTCGTGAAGCGCGCCCTACGCTGGGGGTGGTGGATGGGGTTCTGTCTTGCTTCGTCCTGCAAGCGAGAAGCACCTGCCCCCAAACCGATCGACGAGACCGCACCCGCATTTTCGAGTGCACCCTCAGATTCAGCTGAAGACCGCATCGACGACGGTGCAGCGCCGACCCAGACACGCCCGCCGTCGAGTCCACACGCCGCCCCAGCGCTGACCGAAGCCCGAGTGGTGTCGTTGGTAGAGGACTGGCTGGTCGCACAGAACAGCGTGGACTTCGTGAGCTACTCTGAGCAGTACGCGGGCCGCTTCACGGGCATCAAGCGCGCTGGCAAGACCCAGCGCACGTTCGATCGCAAGGGTTGGCTGGACGATCGCAAAGGCATGTTCAAGCCGGGCCTCAAAGTGCAAGTCGCAGATCTTCGCGTCACCCTGTCGGGGGTGACGGCGCAGGTGCGCTTCGAGCAGACGTTCACCACCGACACATTCAGAGACGAGGGGCCCAAGGAGCTCTTGGTCATCGCCACCGACGCGGGTCCGCGCATCACCCGCGAGGAGATGCTCGAGTCGCGAGTGGGCGCGGCGAAGCCCGTCAGCTACGTTCGCCCGGACATCTGGTACGTGGGCGACGGGCGCGTGTACCTGGGGGAGACGGTTATCGGCGAAACCCAACGTGGTGCGATCCTGCGCCTGCCTGAAATTGGCGATACCTACGTCGCAGAGCGCGCCGTAGATGTCCAACGACTATCACCCGAAGACCGCGCTTGGGTTGGGAAGAAGCTGTTTGCCTCGAGCGTGGACGGTGAAGGTTGCGAGGTGACGATCACGGAGCTGAGGGCGCGGGTGGAAGTCATTCCACATTTCGGACAAGTGCAGCGTTGGAACGGAGTTCACTTCGGAGATCCAGCGCAGGCCCTTCCGACACCATCGCCGAAAGAAGTGACCGAAGAAGTTTGGGCTTTGGGTGCGCGGGCTGGAGCCCAGCTCGTGGGCACCCTGAGCCGCGCTTGCGACGACGCGCGTTGGGCCACGCTGACACGTCCCGAGGTCGCGGCGCGTGCCGCGCAGAACGGCGGAGCCTACTCGAGCTACTTGCGTGGCGAACTGGCAAAACATCCCAACGCCGAGGACGTCCAGTACACCTTCGCAAACTCGCTGCCCGAGCGTTCCAAACTCGATTGGATCGATGAGGCGCACTTCAGGAGCTTCACGTTCGACGGGGTGGACTCTTTGCGGACGGCGATCGCGAGCGCAACGGTCGGAGAGGGCTGCTCCGACATTCGCGAATCGCTCAGCGTGGTGTACGAGTTAGACCTGCGCGGAGCCAAGCCACGCGTCGTGCGACAGCGCCCGCTGGAAGGCACATGGTCTGGCCCAGTCGACGTGCGCGCCGCGCTGGACCTCGATGGTGACGGACAGCTCGAGTTCATCAGCGGACCCGACGACTTCGAACGCAGCATTTCGTATTGGCAACCGACGCCCCAGGGTTACGACCGCACCGTGCTGCACGCGGTCGACTACCAAGACTGCCCCTGCTGAACGTTCGATGTAACGATCGGCGTGGCTGCGGGGTGTGAACGCGCTGGGCGCGAGTGACCTGCCTGGGGATCGCGTCTGACGGCGCGCAGCGTTCACTCGGGGATCCAAGAAAGGGTTCCACGCCGTCCGATGTCGACGAGACGAGACGAGACGAGACGCTCGCACGAACTGCGGTCGTGTCCGTGTGACGCTTCGCGGGCGACGTCGTCTCGGGCAACACGCGGCGAGCGAAGCCACACTCTGACGGGAGGAACGTCGAGTGGCGCCTCGTCGGGACGGCAGGCGAGATTCGCGCGGCGACGTTTCGAAGGTGATGCCCACCGAGCCGTGCGAGGTTCAGGCGGCCGTGAGCTTCTGGTCGTGCGTGGGGTCAGTACGATGGCCGAATGGTTTCGACGAGGTGAAAGGCGTCGTGGTATTCGTCACGGCGGCCCTCGACCATGAATGCAATCACTTACGAAAACCCCGTGTTGAAGGGGTGCCATCCGGATCCCAGCGTGTGCAAGGTGGGCTCCGACTACTATCTCGCGACGAGCAGCTTCGAGTACTTTCCGGGCGTACCGATTTTTCACAGCGTCGACCTGGTGCATTGGCACGCGCTGGGTCACGCACTCTGTCGCCCCGCGCAGTTGCCGCTCGAGGGGCAGGCGAGTTCGAAAGGGATTTTTGCGCCCACGCTGCGCTACCATCGCGGCACGTTCTATTTGGTGACGACCAACGTGGGACACCGCGGCAACTTCTACGTGACTGCGCGCGATCCTGCGGGGCCGTGGTCGGATCCCGTGTGGCTGGATGAGGCCGATGGCTGGATGGATCCGTCGTTGTTCTTCGATGACGACGGCAAGGTTTATTACACACGGCATCACGGCGGACGCCACGGTGTGGTGGTGCAAGCCGAGCTGGACGTCGAACGCGGGAAGCTACTGGGCTCACCGCGAGAGATCTGGAGCGGCACGGGAGGCATCTGGCCAGAAGGGCCGCACCTGTACAAGGTCCGAGGTTACTACTACCTGCTGATTTCGGAGGGCGGCACGAGTTACGACCACTCGCTGACCATCGCGCGCTCACGTTCGCCGTGGGGTCCGTTCGAGAGCAACCCCAACAACCCGATTCTCACCCACCGCCACCTGCCCGAGCTGCCGATCCAAGCGGTGGGCCACGCCGATTTGGTAGAAGGTCCGAACGGCGGTTGGTTCATCGTGTTCTTGGGAGTGCGACCGTGCAGCAGCGGCCACCATCACCTCGGGCGTGAAACCTTTCTCGCCGAAGTGACGTGGAACGACGCAGGCTGGCCTGAGGTAAACGGCGGAGCACACATCGAGCGGGCGATGCGAGCCAACATCACACTGGGAGAGCCGACCCCTGCCCTCACCCGCGACGACTTCGCCCGCGACGCACTAGGCCCGAATTACGAGTTCGTGCGCGCGGACGCGGGGTGCGCGTCACTGCTGGCACGACCTGGCTACTTGCGACTGACGGGTAACGCGCACAGTTTGGACGACGTTGCGGCCCCAGCGTTCGTCGGGCGCCGGCAGCCCGAGTTCGACGTGGTGGCGGAGACGCGAATCGAGTTCGAGCCAGCCGCGCCAGAACACGAAGCGGGTTTGGTCATTCGCGGCGACGAGTCCCATCACTACGCGCTGCTGGTCGTCGGCGCCGAGCCCAACCAGCGACGCGTGGTGCTGCGATCGCGCACGCACGGCGAAACGCGGCAGCTGGGTGCGCTCGACGTGCAGAACGGTGCAATCACACTCCGCATCGAAGCTTCGCGTGAGCACTACGAGTTCTCGGCGCAAGACGCTGCAACGGCCGAGCCCGTTCATCTAGGACGCGCTGCCACGGCAGCACTCTCCGCGGAGTCGCGCGGGCTGGGCTTCACGGGCGTGCGCCTCGGGCTGTACGCCAGCAGCCGGAACGCGAGCGAGCCGATGCCCCCCGCCGACTTCGAATACTTCGACGTGGAGCCTGCGCCATGACGGACGAGCTGGTCGCGCTGCAGCGGAAGCTGCACGCGACCTTGTGCGATCGCGTCGTCGCCGCTTGCGAGGTGCAGGACTCGGAGACCCTCAGCGCCATCGCCGACGACGGGCCCGGCGACACGATCTTCGCCATCGATCGTGTGAGCGAAAGCGTGTTGGTCGCCGACTTGGAACGAGCGGCACGGTCCGTGGGCGGCATCGTGCTCGTAGCTGAAGGCATCGAAGGCGGTGAACTGACATTGCCTCGAGGCAGCGCCACAGCGGCCTGGCGCATGATCTGCGATCCGATCGATGGCACTCGCGGCTTGATGTACCAGAAGCGCAGCGCATGGATCTTGTCGGCGATGGCACCAAACAAAGGCTCACAGACGCGCCTGTCGGACGTGGTGTGCTGCGTGCAAACGGAGATCCCGCTTCGCAAGCAGCACTTGAGCGACGGGATTTGGGCGACTCGTGGCCGCGGCGTCGAGGCGCGACGTTACAACCGCCTGGACGGCACGTACTCGCCGCTCGTGCTACGACCGTCGAGGGCCAGCAGCATCGAACATGGGTATGCGATGCTCACTCGCTTCTTCCCGGGCGCCCGGGACGTGCTGGCGAGCATCGACGACGAGTTGGTGACGCGAGTGCTCGGGCCAGCGCGGGAAGGCAAGGCCGCGTGTTTCGAAGAGCAGTACGCCTCGACGGGTGGCCAGCTCTACGAACTGTGCGTCGGCCACGATCGATTCAACGCCGATCTCCGACCGCTGATGCGGGGTGTGCTCGAGAGGCGCGGCCGCGCCACGAGCATCTGCTGTCACCCGTACGACATCTGCACGGCGCTCATCGCCAGCGAACTGGGCGTGATCCTGACGGACGCCGCGGGGCGTCCGTTCGACGCGCCGCTCGACGTGCACACGGACGTCGCGTGGATCGGCTACGCCAACCAGGCACTCCGAGCGCAGCTGGAGGCTCCGCTGCTGGCGATCCTGCGCGAGCGGGGATTGACGCCCCGCGACTGAGATCATGCGCCCTCGTTCGCGCGCGTGGACAGCAGCCCATTGCCCCGGGTAGCGCCAAAACGTCTCGATTTTCGTTCACATCAACTGACGGGCCGCTCCGATCCCGCGAGCTGTACGCCGCTTACGCGATGATGGTGCTATCACACAGGCGGCTACATTTTCGAATGGTTGGCGTCGTTCTTGCGTTCTGCTCTATGCTGGGACCAGGTTCGTAGTGGCGCGGCATGGCTAAGTCAGAAGCAAGACCCGGCGAGCGTCCCGAATCCTACCGGCCACGCCCGCAGAGCAACTTCCCCGCTCGGGCAACCGATCCCCCCGATTCGGATGCGCACGCCGACCCGTTGCTCAACACGACGCTGAGCCGCACCTATCACATCACCCGCAGCATCGGCGAAGGGGGAATGGGACGGGTGTACGAGGCCTGGCACACGCGCATCAAGAAGAAGCGTTACGCGATCAAGGTGCTTCACCCCGAGTTCGCTCGTTCACCCGAGGTCCTCAGCCGCTTCCAGCGTGAGGCGGAAGCAGCCGCTTCGGTTTCGCACCCGAACGCCGTCGGCGTCTATGACGTGGCGCTGACGAGCAGTGGCTGTCCGTACTTGGTGTGCGACTACCTGGACGGCATCGATCTGTCGGCGCACATCAAGAGCAACGCGCCACTTTCTCCAGAGAGCGCGCGCCACATTGCATTGCAGGTTTGTGACGCGCTGATCGAAGCGCACGAATGCGGGGTCGTGCACCGCGACCTCAAGCCACAGAACGTGTTTTTGGTCGGCGACTTCGAGGCAGGCATCCCCGAGCGCCCGTTTGCCAAGGTGCTCGACTTCGGACTGTCACGTTTTTTGGGCGCAGGCGACAGCGAGCTGACGAAAACGGGCGTGGTGATGGGGACGCCTTCGTACATGGCACCCGAACAAGCGCGCGGCGAGCGGGTCGACCATCGCGCAGACGTGTACGGCGTCGGTGCACTGCTGTTTGCGATGATGACCGGGCGGCCGCCGTTCAAGACGGAAACGCCGCAAGCGACCGTGCTGGCCGTGATGAACGAAGACGCGCCTCGGCCGTCGTCGCTCAACCCGCAGATCCCGCCGTCACTCGAGTTCGTGATCCAGCACGCGATGGCGAAAGATCCTGCGCAGCGATACCAGGACATGGTGAGCTTGCGCGACGCGATCGCGGAGTTGGACGGTCCACGCCCAGCGCTGTCGTCTTCGGACTCCATCAGCTCCGCGCGGACGCAAGTGCTCTCCAATCTCACGGCGGTGAGCCGCGACCGTGAACTCGACGGCGTGCGGCTGCGATTCGTGCTGTTCGCCGTGCTGGCAACACTGACGCTACTGGCGAGCGTGTCTGCGGCTGTCGCGGGTGCCATCACCTTGGCGTTCGGGCGCTGGCCGCTCACGCAGATGGAAACTGTGCTCACACTGCTGATCATCGTGGGCACGCTGCTATTTCCGTGCGTACTCCTGGTTCGCAAGCTGCGCAGGAGCGTGTGGAACAATACGGCCAAGGTCTACACGGTACTGACTCGCATGCGCTCGAGCGTCGCGACTGCGCTCGTCGCGTATGGCGCGGGCGCGCTCACTTGGCTGTTCATCGACAACGTGCTCTTGCACTTCGTGCACGTGCCGATGGTCGCGGGAAACACCGGGCTACGCTGGCCGGGCACGCCATTGGTACTGCTGGCAGCGGCCGCCATCGCGTATGCGGGCACAGACGTGGCGAGTCGCCTGCGCGGCGCGGAAGGGTGGGTCGCTTCCGCGAAGACCGACCGACAGCACAGCATCCGTGCGTTCGTCGCTGGCCCGCTGCTGACTGCTGGGATCACACTCTGCGCGATGACCATCCTCGTGGGCGGAACAATCTGGCGCACGGGGCAAGCCGATGCAGACGTGGGCCATGCCTCGACTCAGCAGCCCGATGGCAGCTCGTCTGATCGAGTCGCAAACGGCAACCAAGCGCAAACGCCTGCCGAGGGCGCGGGCTTCTCTGGCGCAGCCCCACTGACGGATGAGGCACCGAGCAGCGACCCTTTGCCGCCCACCAACGCAGCCGACGCTGGACCCACGCGGGCGCTTGATGCCGCCGTAGTTCCGGCGCCGACGGCCGCCGCCGAACTCGCGCTCGCCACGACCCCCGAATTGCAATCGGCCATCGCGGAGGGCACTGACGGCTTGGTAGCGCTTCACGAACGTTATCCTCGAGACCCCAAGGTGATGCGGGCACTCGCGACGGATCAGGCCAGTCGCGCGGCAACCCTGACGGAAGCCATACGCACGCTCGGAGAGTTATTCACCGTCTCCCCGCAGTCCGTAAACGACCGAGACTTGCAGCGCATCATTCTGCAATTGACCAGTAACTCAGGGCCTGCACAAACTGGCGCCTTTCGCCTATTGGCCACCAAGATGGGGAGCGTGGGCCCCGACTTGCTCTACAAGATCTCGCTGTCTCAACCCGAAGAGCGAACACTCGCGCTTCGTACGTTGGCCCGTCCTGAGGTACGCAAACGCTTTTCGCCTGCCCTGTCCATCGCGTACGAGCTTCAATTCGCCGAGTCGTGCGCTGCACGTTTGCCGTTACTCGCACGGGCGGCGCAGCTGGGTGACTCGCGCAGCATCCGCGTCTTGAGGCCACTAGCAACACGCCCCGCCAAGTGCGCGTCGGGCAAACGGAGTTGTCAAGCGACGTGCGCAGACGAAGCCGATCGCTACCTCGCAGCTGTCGAACAAATTTCCGAGCGTCTGCGACGCTCGAAATGAGACATCCCTGGCATTGGACGCGTCGCCCGGCCTGATGGCGACGAACCCGCCCACCGCGGTCAACGCCATTTCGGCGCGAGCGGACGAATTCGACGCTTGGTCGCGGGTTATCGCAACCAGCCGCTATCCTTTCACATAGCGGCCGTTTCCGATCGGTCCAACGCGCTCGCTGGAGCCGTCGCCGAATCCAGCACTAGCGCATGTTCTGGGGCAGGTCTCGCTCGTTGCGAGAGCTTGTCGTCCTAACTTGGGGCCCCTGGTAATCGTTGGAAAAACACGCTGTTGCTGGGCTCTGTAGGGCATGGTATGTTTTTCTCTCGCCCGTCAGCTCGCGCTCCCTTTTTGCCCCGCTGGCGTCTCGGTTCATCTGACTGGGACGCCGATAATCGGCTTTGGCTGATTCCTGGCGGCTCGGGGGAACGACCAAAACTCCCGCCCTGACTCAGCCCATGCTGAACCGTCCCGCGGGCACGATGCTCCGACGAAAGGACTGTCAATGAACTACCCGACCCCGACTCTCTTCCAACACAAACGCCGACCCGATTGGGGCATGGCCATCATCGCGTGGGAACGTGACGGAAAGCGCGGGTATCTCTTCGAAAGCGGCATGTTGCGCGCCCTCGCCGAGGACTTCTACAAGTTCATGGTCCCGGTCGAGGATCAAGAGGGCAACCGCGGCACGCTCGATCGCCTTCTGGCGCAGGTCGACACCGCTGAACCAGGCGCACTCACCGCTCGTACTTCGGTCGCGCCTGCTCTGCGCTTCAGCGTGGCGGAGCAAGTGGCGCTCTTCAAACTCGACTACGAAAACGGTTTCGAGGGGGCGTGGGAGAAGAAGATGCGTGGAGCAGGCGCCAAGCGCCGCTTGAAGCGTCACCGTGACGCCGCCATCAACGAGGCTCGGACCGCACTTTCGAGCGATTTCTTCGAGCAGTGCATCACGTCTGGCAACTTCGAGGACGCCTGGCTCAAGGTTATCGAAGTGCTCGAGAACACCGACTTGGTTCCCTCGGGGCAAACACAGGCGCTCAAAGCTGTAGTGAGCAAGGCGACTTCCAACTCGGTGGTCGCGATTGCCGACCTGCTCTACGGACAAGACGACCCTTCAGCCCGCTTCGATACTCACGTGGCTGCCCTACAATCGATGCTCGGCAAAGCCCCTAGTTGGGAGCTGACGACCGCCACGCTCGCGCTCGTACACCCCGATCAACACGTGTGCGTGCGCCGCACCAGCTTTCAGACGCAGTCAGACTGGTTGATGCCAGAGCTCAAGGGCAACAAGCGCGTCTGCGCGGTGAGCTATGGGGGTTTCATCCACTTGGCGAAGACCGTAAACGATCAGGTCGTGAGCGCTGGGATCACCCCCCACGACCTGCTCGACGTCCACGACTTCATCAAAGCCACCACCAGTCCGTCCGCTCAAAGCCGAATGCTGAAGGAACGGGAAGACTCCAACGGGGGCGACAACAGTAAATCCGACGGCGACCCCGCCGCTGCCGCTTGACGAAGGCCTAGCGGCGCTCATCGTTCGGGCAGGTGCTCGGAAGGCAGTCGCCTGTCACAGTCGAGCCGCACAGAAGCCCACCCCATGGCCTCCAAGCCCCCGAGAATGCGCTCGCCGAACGCCGCTACGCCCCACGCCCAGCAGCTGCACCAGCAGCGATTCTCCGTCAGCTACGAGTACCCCGTCGTGTTCTGTGACGAGGTGCTCGGCAAGCTGAGCGGAGAGCTCGCTTGGGCTGTCACGCGCGACCAGCCATCACGTCTGCCCAGTGTCGTCTTCTGCATCGACGACGGACTGAGCGACCACTGGCCTGATCTACCCAACCAGTGTCGACGCTATTGCCAAGAGCACGGCCTCTCCTTGAGAGAGCCCGTGCTTTTCGTACCTGGTGGGGAAGCTTGCAAGAACGATCCGGGCGTGGTGTCGACGCTGCTGGGACATCTCGCGCGCGCAAAGATGGACCGTCATTCGTGCGTGGTTGCCATCGGCGGTGGAGCCGTGCTCGACACCGTGGGGTACGCGGCAGCGCTGGTGCATCGAGGGATCCGACTAGTGCGAATGCCGACGACCGTGCTGGCTCAAAACGACGCTGGCATCGGCGTTAAGAACGGGGTCAACGCATTCGGCAGCAAGAACTTTCTCGGCACGTTCGCGCCACCATTTGCGGTGCTGAACGACGCGTCATGGCTTTCCACCCTACCAGCGCGTGATTTGCGCGCAGGCTTGGCAGAGGCCGTCAAGGTAGCGCTCATCCGAGACCTGACTTTCTTCGAATGGTTGGAGGCGAACGCAGCCAGCCTGAAGCAAGCAGGCCCCACGCTCGACGAAGCGATCCGCTGGTGTGCGCGCTTGCACCTCGACCACATTGCTACTTCGGGCGATCCATTCGAGGCGGGTAGTGCGCGACCTTTGGACTACGGGCACTGGGCGGCTCACAAGCTCGAACTGCTCAGCGATCACGAACTGCGGCACGGAGAAGCCGTCTCCATCGGCATGTTGCTCGACGCGCGCTACGCCGAACAAGTGGGACGGATCGACGAAAATACCCGCGTACGCATTCAAAACCTGTTGCTGGCTTTGGGGTTGCCCACGTTCCACCCGGCGTTGCTGCAGGCAGACGCGCGAGGATACGCGGTTCTGTCTGGTCTAGACGAGTTCCGTGAACACCTGGGCGGGCAGCTGACCGTCACGCTGCTGCAGGGCATCGGGAGGGCGGTCGAAGTCAACGAGTTGCTTCCCTCGGAAATCACGAAGGCGATCGACTGGCTCGCCGAGCGTGACGCGGAGGCGTAGAGGGTCGCAATCTCGCGGTTGAGCTCATCCGTCGAGGCCTCGCGGGGCGAGCGTCTGGGAATGAGCCCGAGGAGTTGACCCGAGGGAGCAAGCACTGAGGATCACATGCCGCCGACCCGAGCCACCACGCAGCTGACGTATTGCACGAACGTTCACCCCGCTCACTCTGCGGAAGACATTCTTGCGATGCTTCTGGGCCCCGTGAGCGAAGTGAGCCGACTGCTGACTTCGAACCACGGCGACCACCGCGCTGGATTTTGCGTGGGCTTGCGTCTATCGGGTGAGGCAGCTAGGCAATTTGCGGGTGACGCCCAACTTGCAGACCAGCTTCACAGGATGCTGCGCGAGCGCGGCATGTTCGTGTCCACCATCAACGGCTTCCCGTTTGGTGCGTTTCACGGCGAACCCGTCAAGGCTCAGGTCTACCTGCCAGACTGGCGAACGAACGAGCGAGCCGAGTACACCTCGAACCTCATCGCCGTGTTGAGTGGGTTACTGCCCGACGCCCGCATGGGCAGCATCAGCACGGTTCCAGGAGCGTTCAAGGTGGACGCAAGCGCGCCTGCGCAGCGTCAGGCGATTTCGCGAAACCTGCTCACGGTGGTTTCCGAACTGGCTCTCTTGGAACGAACGACAGGTAAGCACATCGTGCTGGCTCTCGAACCCGAACCCGCGTGTTTACTGGAGACGACGGCGGAGACTTTGGAGTTTTTCGAGGGGCAGTTGTTATCGCACGACGCGCTGACGTTCCTATCAGGCCTCGGGCACGCCCACGCGACGGTAGAGTCTCTGGTTCGACGACACCTGGGCGTGTGTCTCGATACTTGTCACGCAGCGGTGGAGTTCGAATCTGCGCTCGGCGCCTACGAGCAGTACGTCTCCGCAGGAATTCGCGTTCCTAAGATTCAGGTGAGCGCGGGTTTGATCGTCGATCCGAGCGACGCCGCACAGCTGACGGCGTTGCGCGACTTCGACGAGCCCGTTTACTTGCACCAAGTCGTAGCGAGAAATGCGGGCGTCTTGTCGCGATTCGACGACTTGCAGCTCGCGTTCGCAGCGTCTACGCCGTGGTCCCCGGACGCCGAGTGGCGCGTGCACTTTCACGTTCCACTATTCACGGACGAATACGGTGTGTTCTCCAGCACGCGCTCCGAAGTTACCCCGCTGCTCGAGCATCTTCGCAGTGCGGAAGACGCCCCCTTGCTGGAAGTAGAGACCTACACTTGGGACGTACTCCCCGAGCGCTTTCGTAACGAAGACAAGTGCGAAGCCATCGCCCGAGAGCTCGCGTGGGTGGAGCAGCAGCTCACCGTCACGACCCCGGATGGGTCGCCGTGAACGTCAAGACGCTACTGGAGTTGGGACGCGTCTCCAACCTGCCGACGGTTTGGTCCAACATCCTGTGCGGGGCGGTGCTGGCGCACCACGTCTTGCCGCACGACGCCCTCAGCATCTCAGTGTTGGCCCCGCTACTCCTCGCCGCCACGCTGCTCTACGTCGGCGGAATGTGGCTCAACGACGCCTTCGACGCCGAATGGGACCGTCAGCACCGCCCCGAGCGTCCGATCCCGTCCGGGCGGATCAGTAGAGACACAGTATTGGGCACTGGGCTCTCGCTGCTGGCCGCCAGCTGTGTACTGAGCGCCGTGCCCGGACTCAGTGGCGGGAGTTATCTACCAGTGGCGTGTGCTCTGACCACTGTTGGCTGCATCCTGCTGTACAATCGCTTTCACAAAGGATACCCGTGGGCGCCGCTGGTGATGGGCGCGTGCCGCGTCGGGCTGTACGCCATGGCGGCGTTTTCTTTCACCAGCAGTCCGCCAGCGCTGTTCTGGGTCGCCAGCTTGGCGCTCTGGGCCTACGTGGTAGGCCTCACGCACGTGGCTCGCTTCGAAACGGGATCGCGACTGTCTCAAACCTGGGTGACTAGCTCGCTCGCCGCGCCCGCGCTGGTCGTGATCTACGGGCTCGCGAGTGCATCGTTCGGCGCAAGGGATTGGTGGCTCGCGGCCGCGTTGACTGTGGCGCAGGTGAGTTGGATTGTTTTCGCCGTGCGCTGGACGCGTCAGCCGCGGGGTATTCCACGAGCCGTGGTTTCACTGATCGCGGGGATATCGCTGGTCGATGCCGCGCTGCTCGCACTCTGCAGTGCCCCGTTGATGGCGGCGGGCGCCGTCGCGTGTTTTGCCCTCACGCTGCTCGCCCAGCGCGTCGTTTCTGGAACCTGAGTAGTTCCACTGCCAGAAACTCTGCGCGAGCGACATGCTCAATCGAACACGTGACTCAAGATCAAGTCGCGCACGCTTGCAGCCTCGACGGGACCCGGCTGCACCAACTCGGGCGCGTTGCTGACGAACAGCGGTCCGTGTTGCGGGTCATCGGTGGGGCGCCCGTGTGACCCCTTCACCAGCGACGGGTCGAGGGGAATGACGTCGAGCAGCACGCGGAAGCCCAGTTTGCGCGCCATCAACTTTCGCCCCACGGTCAGCGCAGGCACCGCAATCTCGGGATCGATGAACAGTTCGACGGGATCGTAGCCAGGCTTGGCGTGGATGTCCACGGTGCGCGCGTAGTCAGGCGCGCGCGCGTCGTCCAGCCAGTGGTAGTACGCGAACCAGCGGTCCGCGCGACTGATGGCGACGAGCTGACCCGAACGCGCGTGGGCGAGTCCCGCGGCCACCTGCTCATCCGGCCCCCACACCGCCTCGATACCATCCACGCGTTCGAGCAGCTGACGCACCTCGCTGATCCGCGCGGGATCCTTGATGTAGACGTGGGCCACTTGATGGTCGGCCACCGCAAACGCTTCGCTGGCTCCAGCGTCGAGCTGCTCGAGCCCCAGTTCGGGTCGAACTCGCAAGAGTCCCGCCTCGCGCAGCGCGCGATTGATGAACACCGCGCCGTTCACCTCGGTGATTCCGTATTCGGAGACGAGCATCACGCGCAGCCCTTCGCGCTCGGCGTAGTCGAGCAGTTCCGCGACCACCCCGTCCAACTCCAAAACCGCGGCGGCAGCCTTGGGATGGTTCGGCCCATAACGCTGCAAGTCGTAGTCGAGGTGCGGCAAGTACGCGAACGTGAGCGTCGGCGCGTGCTCACGTAGCACGAAAATCGTCGCGTCCACGATCCACTTGCTCGAGGTGATGCCCGCGCGCGGCCCCCAAAAGTCGAACAACGGGAACGTGCCGAAGCGTTGACTGAGCACGTCTCTGAGCGCCGCGGGTTCGGTGTAGACGTCGGGCAGCTTGCGCCCATCCGCGGTGTACATCGGTCGCGGCGTCGCGCTCATGTCCGCGGACGAGTACATGTTGTACCACCAGAACATCTGGGCGCAGGTGAACGCTGGGTCGCGTCGTTTGGCCGTCTCCCACACCTTCTCACCAGCCACGAGGTGATTGGACTGCCTCCAGAACCAAATCTGCGACAGGTCGTGAAAGTACCAGCCATTACCGACGATGCCGTGTTGGCTGGGCATGCTGCCCGTCAACATCGTCGACTGAACGCTACAGGTGACGGCTGGGGTGATGGTCGACAGCGGACGCAACCCGCCCTGATCGGCGAACTTCTTCAGCGTGGGAGCGTGTTCGAGCAGGGCGGGCGTCAAGCCAACCAAATTGACGACTAGCGTGCGGCGCATCTCAGTCTTCGGGTCGCAGCGTCAATCGGCGGAGTCGGTGCGAGGCGTTTGCCCGCGAAGTACGGAGTTGCCTTCGAACAGATCGCGCTGATCGACGACCAGCGGGCGTTCGAGCTCGGCGGGATCCAAACGACCGCTCTGCGCGAAGAACGCGATGGGGTTACGCCAACAGATCTGTTCGATGGTGCTCGACGCGATGCCCGCGTCCGCCATCGCTCGCGCCGTCTTCGGCACCTTGAGCGGATCACTGACTCCCCAGTCGGCAGCGGAGTTGACCAGGATGCGCTCGCCACCGTACTGCTTGACCAGCGTCACCATGCGCGTTTCATCCATCTTGGTCTTGGGGTAGATCGAGTGCCCCGCCCAGCAACCCGAGTCGAGCACCGAAGCCAAGGTCTCTTCGTTGTTGTGATCGATCAGCGTCATCTCGGGGGCGATGCCGCAATCTTTGACCAACGCGAGGGTGCGCTCCGTGCCGCGCTTCTTGTCGCGGTGTGGGGTGTGAATCAGAATCGGCAAGTCGGCGTCTTTGGCGAGCAAGATCTGTTCGCGGAACAGCCGCTCCTCGTCGGGCGTGACGTCGTCGTAGCCAATCTCTCCGACCGCCACGACGCCAGCCTTCTCGATGTACAAGGGCAGTAGCTCCATCACCCCTGCTGCCAGCCCTGGACTGTTCGCTTCTTTGGGATTGAGCCCCATCGTGCAGAAGTGCCGAATGCCGAACTGGCTGGCTCGAAAGCGTTCCCAACCGAGTAGAGACAAGAAATAGTCTTCGAAGCTCCCGACATGTGTGCGCGGCTGCCCCAACCAAAACGCGGGCTCGACGATGGCGACGATCCCAGCGTCGGCCATCGCCTGATAGTCGTCGGTCGTACGCGACGTCATGTGGATGTGTGGATCGAACAGCTTCATCTGGGGTGCTCATTACATGGGGGGTGTGCGGGCGCAAGACTGGTCAAATGCGCGCTGCTGGTCAAACGCGCGCTGCTCGTCACGCGCTCTGAGACATACGAATCAGACTCAAATCGTCGGGAACCGCGCGCCCCGCGGCCCTGCGCTCGGACTCGAAGTCGCGCGCCATACGCACCAGTTCACGGTCCACTCGGCTCGACAGTCCCACCACACGTCGCAACTCGACCTCCATGAACACGGCCTTCATCACCAACTGGTTGAAGTTCAGCTGAGGAAAGTGTGCTGCGGGATACGCATTTTCACACGCGATGGCCTCGAACACCTCCGTGGCATTGGTCCGACACGCGGAAACCGCAACACCCTGAAACCGACCAGGTTCGGGGAGTAGCGCGAGCGTGCGCAGAAAACTCACTTGCTCGCCGAGTTCACCGCCCTCGAACAGGCGCTGCGCAGCAAGCACTTGCAGGTCTTGTTGGGTACAGTCCAAAGCACGCTGGAGCAGCCACAGCCGCCCCCAGTCTGTCAACGTCCAGTGCGCCGCGTGGTCGACATCCGCAAACGGTGTCGAACTCTCTTGCCTCCCCAACTTGCGTTGGGCTCGGGCATACGCTGCACGCACCACCAGACTGTCGGGTGTTCCGAGCTTGGCTCGGCAGGCGTCGACCCACGCCGCGCCAGCTTCGCTCGCGCGTAACGCAGCTTCGATCTCAGGGGGAGTGGGCGATGAGGCGTTCGGCGAGGTCACTGAGGCATAAGCCTAAATCACCCCACCGAAATGGCAAACCAGGTCAGCCCGCGCCCAGCGCCATCACGCGACGCCGCGCCTCACACCCCAGCGCTCGCATGCGCCTGACCCATGGGTGCCACGTCTGGGCGAACCACTTGGAGTTGATCCAAATGGGGTACATCGCCATCGAGTAGAACGAGAACCATCCGATCTCGAGACTCAAGTAAATCACGAGGTGGAAGCTCAAGCCGAACAAGAGCGTCCACATACGAGTCTTGGAATACAAGACGAGCGGGATGAAACACACCTCGAAGACCAACGAAACGTAGCCCATCGGCGCGGTCATCCACAGCGGCATGGGGAACTGTGCGAAGGACCAGCGCACCAAGCTGAAGTCGTTGTAAACGTAGTGCAGACTCGTGCCCGAAAGCCAGGTACCGTCGAAGCCGCCACGCAACTTGGCGACGCCCGTCGACGTGTACATCATGCACATCTGGATCTGCAGAACGCGCACCCCCCAACCCGACGTTTGCTGCGGCCCTTCGAGCTTTCGCGCGTCCCAGGCGAGCGCACGATTCGTCGGCAAGAAGATCAACCAGAACAGCACGATCTGAATGATGTCGTCGCCGCCATTCTTGACGTTGGAGTTCCGCGCGAAGAAGCAGAACGTCAGGAACCAAGCGAGCAGCGCAGCCCAACGTGTCTTGAATCCGAAGGTCAGCATGACCGCCGACAGCACCCACAGCGCGAACGTCGAGCCGAGGATGAACATGTTGTCGGTCGTGAAGAACGCGACGGGCCAACGCCAGTTGTTCGACATCCAGCGGTCGTTCAGACCTTCCGCCCCCATGCCGTGGGGACCGAACAGATAGTCGAGGTAGGGCAGATACTGCAGCAGTTGGTCCGTCAGTAACGCCAACCCCGAGCAGATTCTAAGGAGTGCGAGCCGCTCGGCGGCAACCGGATCGTGCCAGAAGCTCTCCCACCAGTCCGCTAGCTTTTCCCTGTTCAGGATTCCGTTCAGGACTCTCACTTGGCTGCCCCTTGTGCATTGCGCTTCTCGGCTGCCTTCTTGGCTTTTTCTTGCTTCCGCTTGCGTTCGCGCTCTTTCTTCGCGCGTTCCTTGTCGTCCGTGAGGGTGTCCCCCTTGCGCGTGTCTACGTTGTAGCGCCAGAAAGGCTCCGTGAGCTTTTTGCGATTCTGCCGCACCAGCACCGCGTAGGCGTCTTCGTCGGGTTTCGGCAAGCGGTAGTAGACGCGGTAAAATTCGATCTTTTTCAGCGGCGAACCGAGGTGTGAGTACGGAAAGCGCTGAGCTAGGTGGCGACTGACGCCGAGCCGCGCATCGTAGTCCTCGTACAGTCTCAGGTCGATTTGGAGCGGGCGTTTGATCAACCAACGCGAGTAGCTGGTCAGATCCCACGGTTCACCCAGGAGCCACAACTGCTCACTGCTGCCATCCTCGAAGATCAACTTGGCGCGCGGTACGACTCGGCTACGCCTCACGTTTGGCGAGAACATCGGCCAGTTCTGGTCGACGCCGGACAGTGCTCCGAAGAAGCTCAGCCGCGTGCCCACCCACACCGTCACGTATTTGGCGTAGTCGGAGACGCCCTCGAGCTTCTTTCGTGTCTTGTCCGTCGGGATGGGGCTGGCGTACTCGAGTACGGATGTGGCGCTGTCCCAGTACCGCTCGCGGACTGTGCCGTACTTCGCGTCCTTGCCCGCAACGATCTTGTTCACATCGGACGGCGTCGGCAGCCGCGTCGGGTACTTGACCATATCCAGATCTTTGCGCCAGTCGTCGTCGAACGGCGTCAGCGTGACCGTGCTCCGCACGATCATGTCGAACAGCATGAAGCCCAGGAAGATGCGCATCGGCCACGAGAATCGCCGCCTGGTTCGGCGCGCGGGTGGTGTCGTGACGGGCTGCGCTCCCAACACGGCCGCAGCCTCCCCGCCCGATTGTGCACTGTGGGTTTGCGCGCCCTCAGCTTGGGATTCCGTGTGCTCAGGTCGTGCCCTCGCGGATTCTTCCGCCGAACCATCGGTCGCTGGTGCCTCCGTTGTCCCACCTTCGACCTGTGCGGCGGGCTCCTTGTCGTCGTCTGCCACCGCGGGAACGTAAACCGAGACGGCGGCGAGTACCATCGGGTCGCAAAGATTTCGCCGTTTCGGTAAGTTGCCGTGCAACACCCGCGTCCTTTGCGGCGCCCCGTTGGAGAGTGACCACTGGAGTGAAACCAGTGGGGAGCAAAAGGACCGAGCCAATGAGTCATCATCAACCGCCAGGGCAGCCACCGTTCGGACCGCCGGGACAGCCGCCCGGTGGAGGCCCTTGGCAGCCGCCACCCGGGGGGTTCCCCCCCGGACAGTATGGGCCGCCTCCGATGGGGCCACCGGGAAAGCGCCCGCTGGAGATCAAGCAGCGGGGCGCGATCACCGAACGCAACTCGATCGTGGTGATAGTCGCGTCCCTGCTGACGTGCGGCATCTACTACTTGTTCTGGCTGTACTCGACCACCAAGGAACTTCGAGACGCTCTGCAAGACGACTCGATCAAACCAGGTCAAGACCTGCTGCTGACGATATTCAGCTGCTTCCTGTGGAGTATCTACGTCGAATACCGCAACTCTCAAAAAGTTCACGCCGCACTGCTGAGCCGCGACCCCTACACGAAAGACCAATCAGAAACGGTGCTCATCCTGAACATCGCGGCGCTATTTGTGGGTATGACGTGGCTGATCGCCAGCTACCTCCTGCAAGAAGACCTCAACAAGTTATCCCGCTACTGAATCGCACTCGACGATGTCTCAGCTCGCCTGGCCCGCCGCTGACGCGCCGTACTCTGCAGTGAGGCGCCTGCCACGGCCCGGTCCATACGGACTGACTTCAGCGCAGTAGCCGGGCCCCACCCCCTCGTTCATGCGGACCACTGAGTTCGCCCCAGCATGCAGCAAGCCCTCGTCATCAGCTCGCACTACGAAGCGAACTCGGGTTACCCCAATCTCAGCTCGTGGGCTCCGAGTGGCGAGCTGCTCGCGGCTCGGCTCGCTCAGCACGGCTACTCCGTCGAGCGCCTGACGCCTGGCGAGGGGTTGGTCAGCCAGCTGCGCCAGGTGCTGCGCAATGGCGATCCCCGGGCGAGCTTGGTGATCTACTTCGGCGGTTATGCGCTGGTCACGGAAAGTGGCGATCCAGCGCTGTTGCTGTCGGACGCGTCGGTGACGGCTCTGCGCATCTCACAGTTGGTCGCCAAGCTAGGGCTCAGTTTCGGTCGTGCACTACTGTTACTCGACGCCACTCTGGGCAGTTCCGAAGCCGACGTCACTCGAGCGTGCGCGCCTCGTGGCGTCGCGCCGGGCACCACTGCGGAACGATCGATGGTCGACCTGGCGAGCCGCTGCTGCCCCGCAGGTAACGTGGGGCTGATGGCGGCGATTCGCCCTTGGGGCGCCAAGGAACACCGCGTTTCCACGTTCACGAGGCTGCTGGCGACGGGATTGAAAGAGCTGGGCAGGCCTGAGGTGACCACGTCTGCAACCGACGTCTACGCATGGTTGCAGCAACACAACACGGATGTCGACACGCACCTGGGGTTCACCAGCGCCGAGCCGAGTTTCGCGCTGCTGCCGCGTCGCGCAGTTCCGTCCAACCCCGCCGCGCTCTCGCCGTCACCCATGGTACGCGCCAGCAACTCGGTGGCTCCGATGCCGCCACCTCCACCCGCGGCGCCCCCGCCCCTCAGTGCGCTGACGCCACCTCCACCGCCGCTGCACCGCGTGTCGGTACCGCCTCCAGTCGCGTCGCCGCGCCTGACCCCACCGCCGCTGCCGAGTGAACGCGCAGCCTTCGAAGCAGCCGCGCGGCGGCCCCCGCTCGAACCGCCGCCGCTTCCTGGCGAGCTCCCGCCAGCCGCGGCAACCAGCGAAGCGATCCCAGAGGCCACGACTGCCGACGACTACTCCAACGGGTATGACTATGGTTCGGACCCAGACGAGTTCGGCTCAGCGAGGGAGCACGACGCGGTTGATGCGGACGGGTTCCGCTACGCCAGCTCCGCGCACCCCGCCGACGACACGAGGCCAGAGGACTTGGAGCCCGAGGCCCGCGACTTCGACCAGAAGGTCGACTACTACGCCGCAGATCCGCGCGATTCGGACGTAGAAACCGATACTTACGACGCCGAGGCAGACGAATTCCACACGGCGGCAAGCTTCGACGACGCGGACGCAAACCAACTCCACACGGCGGCAAGTCCCAGTGACGCGGGGGCAGAACAATTCCAGCCGGGGGCAAGCCCGAGCGACGCGGAGGCAGACGAATTCCAAGCAGGGGCAAGCTTCGACGACGCAGAGGCAGAACGATTCCACACGGGAGCAAGTCTCGGCGACGCGCAGGCAGACGAATTCCACACGGGGGCAAGTCTCGGCCAGGAGGGGGCCGACGATTTCCACGCGGGGGCGAGCCCCAGCGACGCCCCAGCGCGCAGCTTCGACCAAGCAGCGGCTGAGGCTGAGGCTGAGTCGCCCAGTTTCGTCCCTGAAGGGTCAGATCCCGAACAGCCGAGTTTCGACGAGCCGAGTCTCGACGAGTTCCCGACTCCTATCCCAGTCTCCGTGCCGACGTCCCGAGTCGATTCAGACGCGTCCGTCACGAGCGGCGCCGCGACGGTAACCCAGGTCAAACCATCCCCCATCGTCGTGACGGGCACCCCTGCAGCCGTCCAACCACCAGCGCAGGTCCCGAGTGAACGGCGAGGCGACATGCTGGCAGCCGCTGCTGCCGCGATCGAGCCGGCACCGCCACCCAAACCCGCCCCCGCAGGTGCGGCGCTGGCCTCGCCCGAACCCCCACTGGCCTCGCCCGAACCCCCGCTGGCCTCGCCCGAACCCCCGCTGGCCTCGCCCGAACCCCCGCCGCCTACACCTTCCGAGCCTGTCTTCGCCAGTCACCCACCAGCCGCACCCAACGCATTCATGGGGCCGCCTTCATGGCGTCCACCTGCCGCGACCACCCCCACGAGACCCGCCGAAGACGAAGCTGGCCTGCTGGCGCGCGCACAGGCCTGCGTGAGTGAGGGTAACGACCTCGAAGCCTTGGCGCTGGCCCAACGTTGCCTGCAGTTGTTTCCGCAAGCAGTGAGCGCTCTACAAATTGCCGCAACGCTGCTGGCGAAGCTCGAACGCTGGGAAGATCTCGCTGGACTCTACGAGCAGCTGATCGACGGGCACCCCGATCCGACAGCCGTCTCCAAACTGTGCTTGGCGGCGTCGCGCTTGTACACATCCAAGCTCGACTCCCCCTCTCGTGCGGCGCGCGCGATCGAACGCGCGTGCGAGTTACAGCCGAAAAACAGCGAGCTGCACCTGGAGGCCGCGGCCTTCTACGAAACCGAAGCGCGAGAGGAACTGGCCGAGAATCACTACCGCATGGCGCTCAGCATCGATCCGCTCAATCCACGTTGCTACCGCCGAGCCGCCGCGTTCTTCGAGTGGACCAGGCAGCTGGACACGGCCTGGAACGCAGCATCGGTGATGGCCTTCATCGGCAAACCCAACGCCACGGAGACGGCCCTACTCGAACGTTTCCCGAGCGACGGCCTGCCCCAGCCATCGCGAGCGTTCGCGTCCGCCGACTTCGCCTCGGGCCTCAGCCCAACGCCCACGGATCCGAGCCTTGCTCAGTTTCTCACGCTGATCGCCGAAAGCGCCCGCAATGCCACGTTGCCGAAGGCCAAACAGCAGCGCCTGCTCTTGGCGGCCTACAGCCCAGAGAACCCGGAGACGAGCACCACCACGCTGGCGCGGACTTTCAACTGGTGTTGCAAGCTGTTCAACATCGCGACGCCCCAACTCTACTTGACCGATGGAGATGCACTGCCGTCACTGCTACCTGTCGAGCAAAGCGCTTGGCTGGTCGGCAAAGGTATCGGTCGCGGTCTCGAACTGCGTGAGTTGGTGTTCGTGTGGGCCAGGGCGCTGGCTCGCTCGCGACCAGAAAGTCGGGCTTGCCTATCCTTTCCGGGAGTGGACGGACTGCTCGAGTTGGCGCTCGCGGCGCTGCACGCTACAGGCCAGAAAGCTGCAACCCCAAGCGCTGCGAAGCTGGGTAAGGCCATTCGTAAACAGGTCGACGCGGGCATGTTGTCCACTCTCCACGAGCGGCTGGACGGCTTCGACCCCGCGAACCTGCCGAGCCGCATTCAAGCGTGGCAGAGGCAGCTCGACTTGGTGTGTAATCGCTTGGGGCTAGTTGCCTGCGGCGATCCGCAAATTGCCGCACGCTGCCTCACTCGCTTCCAAGAGGGCCAGACCCCCCACATGGAACAGCTCGCCGATCTGTTCAACTTCGCGACGAGCCCGAGTTACGCCACCCTGCGCGAGCAACTCGGCCTCAGCCATCGCTGAACGCCCAGCGCCGCCACTCAGGGTGCGGCGGGTGTGATCTTCACTTGCAACACGCCGTCCGAACGCTTGACGAGCGGCTTGATCGCCTGGTGATACCCGTAACCCGAAGCGCTCAGCTGCTTACCCGACACCCCACACGACTCGAGCACGCGTAGGGCACCGACGGCGCGCCCAGCCGTGGCGTCCCACACGTTCGAGTACTCACGGCGCAGTATCGAGTTGGTCACCTTCTTGTCTTCGGTGTGTCCGCCAACCTCGACGCGACCCTCCGCACCTTTGAGCGCCTTGCCCAGGTTGCACAGCAGCGTACGCCCGGACTTGTGCGCCGTGGCTTCGTGGCTGTTGAAGATCTGCGTGTTGTCGATGGTGACGACGACGGCGTTGCCCTCTTCCTCGACCTTGGCGGACTTGCCCTCTATCTCCTTCGAAAGCTTTTCCTCGAGCTCTTTGACGAGCGTGGTGCGTTTGCTCTCGAGGCGCTCCTTGGCCTTGTCGATCGTCTCCAGCTTCGAGGCGAGTTCGTCGCGTTCTTTTTGGGTTTCCGCCAGCTGCTCCGTGGTCTTCTCGAGCTGCGTGCTGGTACCCGTGTGAGAAACACTCAGTGTTTCGTGTTCTTTGGCCAGCGCGCTGTGTGCACTACTGAGCGGCGCGTAATACGCGAGCCCAAACGTGACGAGCGCGATCACGCTGAGTCCAGTGACGACTCGACTGGTGTTGAACACGCCACGTGAGCCACCGCTGTTGGCTGGCGACATTTCCGCAAAAGGATCTCTGGCCATCATTCCTCCAATGGGGGACGTTACCATAACGACGTTGACGCCGAAGATGGGAGCCGCACTGTGAAATAGTGCCCCAGCGCCCGCCCGGAAACGGCACGAGACCCGAAAATCTCACGAAATGTGTTCGTTGTCAGTGGCTTTTTTCAGACCGACTGGCGCACGATGCGTGTTCGGGACACGTGATCAGGACGTGTGATCAGGCTTTGGATCGAGCCCCCATCGCTTGCTACCCGCTCACTGCAGGTTCAGGTAGCCTTACGCGGATGGCTGATGCACCCGCCCAAGAATCGGAACTGTGGCTCGTCAGTGTGGGCCCTGGCGACACGCGCCGCATGACGCTCGATCAGCTCGACCAAGCGTTCAGCGACGGCATGATCGACGAGGCGACGATGTTATGCGAAGTCGGCACCGAAGACTGGCAGCCGCTCTACGTGGTTGCAGGCCTCGAGCCACCAACACGCGTGACTGCGCCAGGTTCACCCGCCCCACCACACTCACCGCCCGCGGCGGAATCACCACAGGCGCCAACCGAGCCCAACGCACCGACGCACTCCTACCGCGCGCCCGCGCCGACGGAAATTGGACCGCCCACGGCCGCCAACTTCGCCGTGCCCGACCAGCCCAGCGCCCCTGACCGGGCCAACGTCGACGTCGACGCCGATGACGCGGAAACGGAAATCACCAAACTCCCCAGCGAAAAACAAAAGCAAGCCGCCATCGCCAACAGCGCGGCGTCCACGTCGAGCAGTTCAGCTGGCGCATTCAAGGTGCCGACGCCTGGTCAACCGCGCGCGAACGCTCTTGGCGTGCCACGCCCCGCTGGCATGCGCGTCCCAGGCGCAGGTTTGTCACGCGGTAAGGTCGGGGCGCGCAAATCTGGCGGTTTCAGAGTGCCGACCCCCGACGCTCCCGCGCAGGCTCTACCCAGCCGCAGTAACCCGCCACAAGCCGCCAGCGTGAGCCCCTTGACCGCGAAACCGCTGAGCAGTCGACCACCGGCACCAGCGAGTCGACCGCCCTCACCAGCGGTGAGCAGCAGTGTACCTGCAGCGCCACGCAGTGTCGCGCCCCCGCTGCCCGCCTCGTTCACCAACCCCACGCCTGTCGCGGCATCGGGGTCTGGCGTGGCCGCTCCCCAAACAGAGCCGACGACAACCAAGGCAGCCGCGCTCGACTCACCATTTTCAGGCATGCCCGTCGCCAGCGTCAAGCGACCGGGCGAGAGCTCACCCGAAACCCCGGCGGCGCAAACCGAAGGCCCCGCGGAAGCCCAGCCCGAACGCCCAGCCACCGCGGAAGTTGCGCCAGCCCCCGCGGCGCCGCTCGACGTCGATCCAGAACCAGCTGCGGGCAGCGAGCCGACGAGCACAGCGCCGTCGCCAGCCACTGCTGCTCTTGGAACTCCCAGCGTGACTCCACCTCACGATCCTGCGTTGGGTGTTCCAGCGCCAACCCCAGGCGGACCACAGAGCAAAGCGCCACCCTTGCCCAACAATGCCTTCGCTCACCTCTCTTCGCCCCCAGTAGCTGACTCATCCGTCGGTCTGAGCAGCGCCGCGGTCGCGCCCGGGGTTACCCCGAGTCATGCTCCCATCAGTCCCTCCCCCGTGCAAGTCGTCGGGCAGTCCGTCGCCAACGCGCAGCCCGCTCTATCGGCAGCAACCGCGAACCCCGACAGCACAGTTTCCAGTAGCCTGGCCCCCGGCAGCCTGGCCCCCGGCAGCCTGGCGCCCAGCGGCATGCCGTCCGGGGCTCCCCCTGCGGCGACGCTCGGAATGGTCAATCCCTCCGCTCCGCCGATGGTCGCCGCGGGTGTCCCCGCACAGGTTGCCACCGATCTGGATGAGAACCCCTTCGCCAAACCCAAAGCCACAGGCATGGGTCGTGCTGAAAAACTGGTACTCGCAGCGGCCTGCTTGCTCTCGTTACTGCTCATCTTGAACCGCAACGGAGTTTTGTTCGGCATCGCCAAGTCCGTGGGAGCCGAGTCGACTTACACCAGCATCGATGGCGCCCTCGGCGGGCCATCGTTGAACACGGAACGCGGCGTGCAGCAGTTCGTCGAGCGAATCAAATCGAACACCAACGCACCGCAAGCGGAAAGTAGCCCGTAGAGGCACCGCAAAGAAACCCTGCCCTCCACCTCGACGAACCAAGCAACCTTGACTGAACGTTACTCGGGCCCCAATCACGACGGCCATTCCCGCGACTGCCCCTACCCGACGAGCCGCCTCGCGCCCAGCGTAAATTTGGTACAGGTAGCCGAGCAGATCGAAAAAGCCTCGGAGAGCATCGCGCATCAGACGACCGCGCAGCTACGTCTGATCGCCGAACAGATCCGCCATTTGCAGGACCAGGCGCGAGGGCTGCTCGACAAAGCCCGCATCGACGTGGCGCTCCACCAAGCCAAGTGCAGCTTTCAGAAGAAAGCCGGCACCACCTACCACCTGTACGCTAGAGCAGACGGTGAGTCGTTCCTGTCGATGTTATCCCCGAGCGATCATGGCGGCTGTCCGCCCCACGAGTATCTCGGCAGCTACCGCCTAGAGCCTGACCAAACCTGGACGGACGAACGTCACACATCGCGGAGCCCGGAGCCCCTCGACATGAAGCTGCTCACGGGCGATACCCCCGCGCGCTGACCGCGCGCCGACCCTGAGCACTTCGGCCAGTCATTCTAGCTGCGCGACGGGCTCGTCACGCAAATTCGCAAGCATCACCCAACGATGAAGCTCCGTGCAGAGCCTGCCTAACGCAACGTTCCCGTCTGCAGGCGTTCGCTAACTCGCGTCGTAACCCAGCGCCCGCGGGTTGGCCATACTGCGCGTTTTTCCGCCCGCGTGCGACAGCCACCGCCAACCGCTGACGACGCGATCGAAGCAACTTTCAACTGCTGAGCCCTACTCGACGGCGCGCCAGCAGACACGCATCCCCCGCGATCGGAAACTCGGCGCACGAGCGCGGCCGCTCGTCATAGTGCTTGCAACGATACGGTGTGCTTTCGGCGCCGTCGCCCACCAGCGCCAAGCAGCGACCGTCAGGGCGCGGCACGATGAGCCCGAGGGACACCTTCTTGACCAAGTCTGGGTGGCGGTCGGCGAACACGTCTCGCGGGCGCACCTGCACCAAGTCGAACCCCTCGCGGCAACATGCGCCACAACTCGCGCAGTCGGCGTCCTGCAACTGCGGCTCCCACTTCTCGCAGGCGCGTTCGTCGTCTTGCACCTTCTTGCCGAGACCCTGGTCGTTTTTGCTGCGACGACAGCGAAGCGCGCCGTGGGAGGTATACGACCAAGTGCACGCTCCACACGAAAGCTCCGCGCTTGCGTGAAGCAGCAGGCCCGTGCTGTGACGTGCCTTCGTGCGCGACCAGAGTGAATCGTCGCTGGCCCACTGTCGCGTCACGTCGGCGATGGCTGCGGTGGCTTTCAGCGCCGCGTGTAACACGTCGTGATAAGGCGCGCGTTGACTTCGCTGATGCGCTTGTTGCGCGATGGGCACGGCAGGATCACCATCGTCGACCAGGGGGTTTTCAGGCAGCGCGTCCCAATACGGCCGCCACTCCGTGGTCACCGCCATGAAGTTGCGCAACCCGTACGGGTCGGCGAGGGTTGCCTGCAAGCGATGGGTAGCGTGCTCGTACACCAAGTCTTCTTGGTTCGTGTTGGTCAGCCCCCAGTCGAGATCGTGGCGCCTGTCACCTGCGACCAGCGCATGACACAGCTCGTGAAAAATCATCTGCGCCAAACAATCATCAGCGTCGAAGTCTTCGGCCCGCGCGAGCGACAGCGTATCTTGACCATTCCACGACGCGTAAACGTCACCGCTACGCTCGACGCGGATCCCCAGACGCTCCGCGGCTCTGAGCCAAATCAAGTCGACCGGATCTACGTACTCCGAATCGATCTTTCGCTGGCTCATACGCTCCCCCGAGTCACGTCGACGTTTCCTGCGTCGAGGGGAGCACGTCCCGTGTGTCGACCACTGGCGAGTTCGAGCGCAGCAGCAACTTGCCCGTGGTCGAACCACTCTCGAGCGCGCGTTGAGCCTCGGCGACCGCCTCCAAATCGAACTCTTGCACGGGCAGGGGCCGCACCGCGCCGCTGCCGAACCATCCGAACAGTTCGTCGAATGCCTCGGACATGATGTGCAGGCTGTCGAACAGGTACGAAAGGTTGAAGGCCATCACCGACTTGTTCTCGTTCGTCAGTCGCAGCGGCTGAAAACGCGGAGTCGCCAGGTAACTACGAACCAACTTCGGCCAGCTGGGTTTACCGCGACCGCGCACGAGCATGGAACCAAAGCCGTAAACCACCAGACGTCCCATCGGGCGCAAGCTGTCGTAACTTCGCTGCAGGGTCTCCGAACCGTTCGGATCGAGCACGACGTCTACGCCCTCGGGTGCCACACCACGGAGCTCGGACCACAGGTCGCTGCGGCTCTTGTCGATCACGGCGTGGGCCCCGTACTCTTCGGCCACCTGTCGCTTGTGCGACGCACCCACGACGGCGATCGGGTCACAACCGCACGCCCGCGCGATTTGAATTGCGGCCAGACCTACGCCGCCGGCCCCCGAGTGCACCAGCACGCGCATGCCCGGACGCAACTTGCACAGCTCGCGCAGCGCATACCACGCCGTCAGAAACGCGACAGGCACGGCACCTGCTTGCTCCAAGCTCACACCATTGGGCAGCTCCCTCAGCTGAGCTCGGGGCACACGAACCTCGGACGCGTAGGCACCAAAGCGCACTACCCCCATCACCTGCTGCCCGACCTGCAGCGAGTCGACCCCTGCGCCCAGCTCTTGCACTATCCCCGAAAACTCGAACCCCGGCGTGATCGGCCAGCCCACGTACTCCGCGGCGGACTGATACAGCCCCATACGCACGACACAGTCGGCAAAGTTCACGCCAATGCCTCGTGTGGCCACCCGAACTTCACCTGCCTCCAAGCGCTGAGCTGGTACGTCTACGACGCGCAACTGCTCATACCCCCCCGCTTTGTCTATCTGTACCTTGCGCACGTTTCGGCTGGTCGTAGTGGAGCCAGCCCAGTCGCGCAAACACAACTCCCCCTCGCCCGCGATTTCACTGTGAGCTCGCCGACCTCAGCCCAGCAGGACTGGTCGATGCCGTCGCAGATTCTGGGGAATTGGAGACGGGGTTTGCTCCCCCGTCCAATCTCTCGCTATGGTGCCCAGACAATCGCACCAATGGGCCACACCGCGTTACGACCCTCGGCTCGACGGGCCATCGAAAGCGTACGGCAAGCAACTTCGTGCTTCGCGGGGGTCACGCTCGGGCTGCTCGCAGGCTGTTCGTCGCTCGGCTGTGATCCGTTCCACGCAGAGTTCGCCCCGATCGAAAAGGCGGAAGTCTACCGCGCAAAGGATCCCGACCCACCGCCGACCGGACGCAACGCGTTGAAGGTGCTCACCTACAACATCAAGTTCGGCGGTGGACGCATCGACTTCTTCTTCGATTGTCACGGCGATGCGGTACTGATGTCGAGCAAGCAGGTTCGACGCCACCTGGACGATCTCGCTGAACTACTCCGCGAACTCGACCCCGACGTGGTGTTCTTGCAAGAAGTCGACGTCAACTCCAAGCGCAGTGCCTATGTCGACCAACTGCAGTACCTGCTCGATCACACGGACCTCAATCACGCCGTCTACGCGTCGGCGTGGAGAGTCGACTTCATCCCCAGTGAGGGTCTGGGACCGATGGACTCGGGCAACGCCATCGCTTCCAAGTACCCGCTATCCGAAGCTACGCGTATCGCTCTCCCGCTTCGCGATGATCAGCCGAGTTTGGATCGCTACTTCTACCTGAGACGCAACCTGCTCACCGCAACCCTCGAGCTCGGACGGGGGCGAGCTTCGGTGAAGTTGCTGGCCACTCACACCGAAGCCTACTCGAAGGACGGCACCAAGCTGAAGCAGATCCGCCGTTTCGAAGACGAGCTCGCGGCCCTGTCCAAAGACAGCATCGTGATCGGGGCGGGTGACTTGAACACGCTGCCCCCTGGCTCGATCAAACAACACGACTTCGACGACTCAGTGTGCGAGGGTGAGTTCGAAGCTGATGACTTTCGCGCCGAAGAGGATTGGCTGGAGTCACTCTACGACCGTTATCATCCCGCCATTCCCCTGAACCTGTACGCCGAAAACAACTCCGCCTATCTGACTCACACGACGTCCGCCGACGGCTTCTGGAATCGCAAGCTGGACTACATCTTCAGCAACGCGGAGCTCACGAACGGCACGGTGGTTCAAGACGAGCAGAGCGTCGGTATCGCCACCATGCCGCTCTCCGATCATGCGCCAGTTGGTGCGACCATGAACATCGAGGGCCTGTGAGCAGCGCATCCTTTCGCCTGCTCTGGCTGGCGTCGATGCTGACGTGCATGTCTGCGACCGTGAGCAACACGGCAAACGCCACCCCGCAATCCTTCGCACGCTGGTCGAACGAAAGCGCACTGACGACCTTCGAAGATCGCATGGAGTTCGGAGTGACGTCAGACAGTAGCTGGGCGGTGAGTAAACGCGTCGAGCTGCGGACGCACCCGCTCGTCAGCTTGATCGCCCCACGACTCAGCGGCAAAGTGCGCTGGCTGGACCACGGCCCCTGGCATGTCAGCAGTGAACACTCGGCGTGGTACCCGACGCTGCTCTTGGATTTGGTCGCCAAAGAGGGTACGGGCGGGCTGCTGCCTCCCGATGCGCAGGTTCCCCAAGCGCTGATCGTCGGCTCCGACCTGATTGTCAGTTGGTCCTTCGGGCGCTGGCACTGGCTGACGCTACGCGGAGGTGCCGAAGTCGGTCCGCGCAGCGGCGACGCCACGCTGCTCGACTTTCCGTTCCTGTACAATCGAGTGACCGTGCTCAACTCTTCGGTACAGCCCAGCATGGCCTTGGCGGTCACGGGTTCACTCGTGCCGCGGCTAGACTACGAAATCCGCTCGGACTACCGCTGGCTCAACCTGACGGAGTTCGACGACACCTACGCGTGGGAGAACGAACTGGACGTCGGCTGGTCGCTGTCGGAACGCTGGCGGATCTCAGTCGGGGCACGGACTGCGCTCGCGCGCTTTCCGATCGGCGAGCGCTTTCACTGGTTTCCAGTCGTGGACCTGAGGTTCTCGCCATAGGCGTGGACGCCACTGACGGGTGCAGGTTGCTCGACGACTCGGCGCTTCCACATACGCGGCTGGATCCCGAGCTTCTTCAGCCGACTTTGCAAGGTCGTCGGCTTGAGTCCAACCAGGTTGGCCGCGCCGTCGACGCCGTGCAGTTTGCCTGCGGTCAACGTCAGGGCACGTTCGAAATAGCTGCGCTCATTTTCGACGAACGTGGGAAACCCGGCTTGTTCGCGGTCGACGGGCGGCGGCGCACTCACGGTGCTGGCTACTGGCAGTACATCGACGTCGATTGAGCCCGAGGTGCTCAGCATCGCTGCGCGTTCCAGCACGTTCAACAACTCGGAGACGTTGCCCGGCCACTCGTACTCGTCAATCCAACGCTGCGCTTGCGCGGAAATCCGAAGTGTTCGACCGCGACGCGCTTGTTCCAACACGAACTGCGCCGCGATCACGAGCGCGTCCTGAGGACGCTGTCTGAGCGGAGGCACACGCAGAGGAAACACCGCCAACCGCTCGTACAGTTCAACTCTGAATTGTCCCTTGGCCACGGCTTCGTGGAGTTCGCCGCGGCAAGTGGCGAGGAGACGGAAGTCAGCGCGCACCAAACGCTGGTCCCCCGAAAGGAAGGAGCCCCGTTGCAACAGGTCGAGCAGTTTGTTCTGGAGGGTGAGCGGCAAGTGATCGACGTTGGAGAGCATGACCGTGCCGCGGCCTGCCGCCGCAAGCGAAGGGTTCGCGGTCCCGTCAGCAACGTCCCCGAAGAGCATGCGTTCGAGATCCCGTGCTGCGTGCCGCGCGCAGTCGATATGCACGAGCGGGGCGCTCGCGCGCTCGCTCCAGGCAACGATCGCTCGACCCAGCAGGCGCTTGCCCGCGCCCGGCTCACCCATCAGCAGCACGGGCGCGTCGGTTCGCGCGACCTGCCGCGCGCGCACGACTACCTCACGCATGGCCCCCGAACGAGCTCCTTCCACGACTTCGCCTGGCGGTACGGTCGCCTGATGAGTCGTGAGCGGCGCTCCGAAGTTGCCAGGCGCTCCGAAGTTACCCGGCGCTCCGAAGTTACCAGTGAGGGACGCAGGTAAGCTGGGGCTAGACGGCAAGAAGGGTGCGCCAACTGCCTCGATCGGTAACCCGTACGCTGCAGCGGGTGCTTCGTCAGGGGTGCGCGCACGCGGCGCCCCCGCGTCGAGTGCCAGCGCCGCAATACCAGCGTAGGCCCGAGCCAGCGTGAGTACGCTGGGGCCAAACACACCTGCGTGAGCGGCGTCGACTACCAGAACTCCGACACAGCGCTCTTGTACGGTCAACGCCAACAGCAAACGTTGTGCGGGCGTCCACGCGTCGCTGTAGATTCTTGCGAACCCCGACTCCGCAACCAGCTGTCCACGCTCGGAGAGGATGCGAGCAACGTCCGTCGTCGGACCGCTGGCAGCGATGGCGTCCAAGGTGAAGGGCGTACGCGGGCCGAATGCTGCCACGCGGCGTAGATGCGAGTCTCGATACTCGTAGACGGCCACCAATTCGTGAGGCAGGCAGCTCGCGAGCCCTGCTAGCGCATCTCGAAGCGCGTGCTGCAGCGTGTGCTCTTGGGCAGGAAGCTGCGCCCGAGTTGCCTGATGGTCGTGGGAGAATGGCTGGTCGTGGGAGAATGGCTGGTCGTGGGAGAACTGGTGCCCCGAACGCCCATTGGCGCCTTGGGCCGACAGCGCGGGGAGAGTCGTCGTCGCGACGGGCTCAGGGGTAGTTGAACGAACGGGAGCGGGAGCGTTGGGGGCGGAGGGCGCCAGGGCACCATAAGTCGAATACAGGTCAGCCACGTTGCGAACACTGAGCAGCATTCATGCCAACGGTTCGGTGCACACCATCACGTAATTTCAAACACTTGACTCTCGTGAGCTGCAGAACCGAAATCTCGTTTTCAAATCTGAACGCCATTTCGTTGACGGGAAAGCGTCACTTCACTTGACGACGTTGTTTCACCGACGCTTCACAGGCGCCATTCGCCGCCAAGTCCAATCAATGGTCCGCCTACGGATTCCGTCGAGCACTCGAAGCTGAAGGCGTCGGCGCCTGTCGCGCAGTAGTCCTGAAAGATGGCGGCTCCGCCGATGCTGACCTCCAGAAAAAACGAGCCTCTGCCGCCGTTCCCATCGAGCAGGTTGCGAATCGCCACCTCGCCGTAGCCGTAGCCGCTGTCGTTACCCCCGCCCCGCAAGATCAACCAAGCCTCACGCGACACAGAGATTTGCCCCTGCATTTCGAGCCCCGCGAACTGCGTCTCACTGCGAAACACCACGGCGTGAGTTCGGCTCGTGAGATGCAAGCCATCGACCGCCCCCAAGCGCAAGAGCTGAGTCAGGCTCAATCCCGCTCCCTTGTCGGAGCGACCGTTCGTGTCGTTCACCGATTGCGCGCCCACGCCCAGCCCCGCCGAAAATGCCCAGCTATCATACGCACCATAGACATGCGCCCCCCAGGTTGACACGGTCGCTGCTTCACTGGCGCCGGCAACCCCAATCGGACCCGAGCGAGCGCCCACGTGAAAGTGCTGAGTTCGATACCCCGCTTCCAGCTCTGCGAGCGCGCCGCCACCAAACGCTCCCAGACTCAACATGGGTCGAGCCATGCCACGAATCTCCCAGAGACCCGTGACACGTTCGGGCGCAACCCGACTCGCAGTGACGGGCTGGTCCGTCAGGCGTGCGGTGTCGCCCACTCGAACGCTCTCGTTCACTCCAACGCGGACCCTTGCGCTGCCTTCATCCAGATCGACCACCCTGCCGACGAGGACCGAGGGTCGTCCCTCGTCGCTCGCTTGATCCGCCGTGGGCTTGGACAACGCAACCCTCGCCCCCAGCTCGAGTCCCGCGTTCTCGCCGATGTTGATGTTCGCTTCCAGGCGATTGACGGACGTCACCTCTCCGATCACCACGATCGGCGAATCAACCAGCTCGCGCGCTGACGGTGGTACCTGCTCCGAGCGTCGCACGCGAGGGGGCACGCGATCTCGAGGCTGTTTTTCGGACGCGGGACTGCGCACGACTTCGTCCGCACGCGCAATGACCACAGCACGCTCTTGCGTGATTCGTGCCCAGACGCGGCCATCTTGCAGGAAGAAACCCGTGACCTCCCCCTCCACGCGGCGCGCTTCAGTCGGGATGAGTCCATCGCCACTGCGCTGGAAGACCAAGTAGCCCTTGGGCCCGCAGGCTACCCAGATTCGCCCCGCAGACGACCACACGCCCAGCGGACGACAGTCCTGCGCGGGGTGGGTTTGGAGGTAACGCTCGACTTCCGCGTAGTCGGTGGATGCGCGCTCGTCGACTGTCTTTGGTTCGATCGTACCGTCGCGTCCGTCGGGCGCAGGCTCCGCCCCTGAGTCCGCCGAGTGTTCTGGCGGCGCGTCAGCTGGCAGCTGCGCCGCTGGCACCTCTGGCACGCTTCGAGGGGTGGTCTGCGCCATCGTGTGTTCGACGCAAAGCGTGCAGGCGAAACTCGCTACAATCGTGGTGAGACACTGCGTCGCCCGCGGATGGGGTCTGAGTCGTGCAGCGAGGAGGTGAGAAAGCTTCATCGGCGACATATCTAGCGTCCGTCATAATACGTTCTTCGCCTAGAGTCGCCGTCTGTTCAGCCAGAACCACGCTCGGCGAGCGACGCGGCGCGCCCAGCGCGCTTGCCAGGGGACCAGGAGCGCTTCCTGCGCTATCATGCTCGTCTACGACGAGGTGCACGCATGAGACGAACGAGACCAATACCGAACGCGCTCTTCATGGGATGCACGTTGACAGCTGCAGGCTGCAACGCGTTCGACCCTGCACCTGACGCGGCCGACCGCACTGTACTCGTGGTTCCCGAGGATGCCCGCGAGCCACACGTCGCAGCCAGCGCGCCGCTGCCTGTCTCTGGAGGCACGTTGCTCAGCCTGGGAGCAGGCAACCCGCTGGCGGCGGCGGATCCCAGCCGAGATCGCATCAGCTTCGTCGGCTCCACAGGTGTCGGCCATGTCGAACTGGAACGTGGTAGCGAGCCTGGGCGCTTGGCAGACATGGGGCAAGGGCGCGTCGCAGCCGTGCTGCGCGGCTCGGGTGAAGTGCTGGCCTTGGACTCGGACTCGAGGCAAACCCTCTGGCGACAAACGACGTGTGCCGCGCCACGCGGCGTTGCGTATTCGTCCACTGACGACGCACTTCACGTGGCGTGCGTCGATGGCACACTCACGACTCTTGCGGCAGACGACGGCAGTGTCGTCGAGCAGTTGCAGCTCGATAGCGATCTACGCGACGTCGTGGTCGCGGACGGTGGAATCTACGTCAGCCGCTTCCGCGCGGCGGAAGTACTGTTCGTCTATGAGGGTCAGCTCGAACGACGGATACCGCTACCAGACGTGACGTTCGCCGATCCGAACAGTGGAGTGCGGCGTGAGATGAAGCCCACGGTCGCCTGGAAAATGCTCGCGTCCCCCACCACTGGTGTCACCGTAGTGCATCAGCGCGCCACCACGGACCCCGTCGCAACTGAGCCGAACGAAGCGGACGACGAGGATTCGGCAGCTTCGTCATTGGCCGCCAATCCTTACGGTGGTGGGCCGATGGGCAGCGGCTGTGACAGCATCGTGCAGCCTGCCCTGAGCGTCGTGCAGGTGGACGGAAGTGTTCGCACGTCCCACGCCATGAGCCGGATGACGCTGGTCGTAGATCTGGCCTACTTACCCGACGGCGAGCACCTCGTCGTCGCCAACGCTGGCCCATCGGACCCTGACTCACCTCTGCCCTCGATTCAAACCCTCGGCCCCGACGGCGATCGCGCCAGTCCTGGAATTGGCAGACGGTTCGGCGCTGGTGCCGGGTTGTTCTCCTCCTCGGAACTGTTCGTCGACGCCTCGAGCACCAAGGCCACCATCTCTTGTGTGTTCGATGGGCAGTTCGGAGACGATGCTGCCCGCACGGCAGTGGCGTTACATGGGCAAGAGCTGGTCACCCAACAGGCACTCGACGCACAACTGACGGCGTTCCAAGTGTCGGAGCTGCGCACGAGAAGTCCGCGCGTCACGCGCTTGGGTGGCGCGCCGCTGCGCGACACGGGGCACGACCTCTTCCACCTCGACACGGGGTCCGGAATCTCCTGTGCGTCCTGTCATCCCGAAGGAACCGACGACGGCCACGTCTGGGTGTTCGAAGGCCTCGGGCCGCGGCGCACCCAAAACTTGGCTGTGCCGTTGGCTGACACCGCGCCCTATCACTGGGATGGCGAGCTGGAGTCTGTTTCGTCCTTGATGGACGAGGTGTTCGTCAAGCGTATGGGGGGTGTCTTTCAAAGCAAAGCCCGTCTCGACGCCTTGGAACGTTGGCTTTTCGTTGCTCCTCAGCCTGTTCGCACACGGATCGCCACCGACGGCGCGGTAACCCGCGGGCAAACACTCTTCGAGTCGACCGAAGTAGGGTGCAGCAGCTGTCATTCGGGAGCAGCCCTGACCAACAACACGAGCCACGACGTGGGCACGGGCGAAAGTTTACAAGTGCCGTCGCTCGTGGGTATCAGCAGCCACCCGCCGTACATGCACGATGGTTGCGCTGAAACCCTCGCCGAACGCTTCGAAGATCCGGAGTGCGGCGGCGGTGACGCCCATGGCAAGACCTCTCAGCTCGACGCGGAGCAGCTGAGTGACCTCGTGGCGTACCTCGAGTCGCTCTGATTAGCGCTTGACGGAAATTCCCCCGCACTCGGAGCGCGCTCAGTCGATGCGCGTGCCGCTCCACACTTGTTCGAGCATGAACGTCGCGCCGCGCTCGGCGAACCTCGGTTCGTGCTCGAGGATGTCGCGCTCGGCGTGCTTGTCCAAGCTGAAACACCCTGCCGCCGCCTCTCGCAACTCCGTCTCTGGAATCGAGAACGGTGGCCCCGAACCGATGTCGTGCGCGAAATTGACCAACATCAGGCGAGCACCTGGAGCACTGAGCGCGCGAAGTTGACGAAAGTATTCTGCGCGACGCTCGGGAGCGATCGCCACGAGTGCGGCGCGGTCGTAGATGCCCGCGCACCGCGGGATCACTTCGGGACTCAAGCGAAAGAAGTCCGCGCGATAGAGCTCGAGCCCAGCGACTGAGTGACGCTCCGCGGACGGTAGCGTGGTAACCTGGGGCGACTCCTGCAGCGCCACAAAGAACTCCTCGACAGCCTCGCGGACGAACTCGACCCCTCGAACCACGTGTCCGCGCTCAGCTAACCAAACCAAGTCGAGGGACTTGCCGCACAGCGGCACCAATACAGAGTCGACGCCGCCCATCAGCTCATCCCAGTACTTGGGGAGATTGGGGTTGACCCTGTCGAGGTGGAAACCGATCTGCCCGGCCTGCCAACGCGAGGCCCAAAACGAATGCTCCATGCCAAGGCTATGGGCGTTAGGCAGGGCAGATGTCCAGCGGTCTTGATACTGCTCATTCATTCAGTATACTGACCGAGTGCAGCTGGCGTTGTTCGACTCCCCGGGTGAGCAAGCGATGCGCTTCGAGCGCGCGTCGCGTATCGAGCTCAGCGCGCGCGCCTGGCTCGAGTTCGTGCCCGACTGCGTCACTGGCCATGAAGCCTTGTTCGACGAGCTAGCACGAGCACCGATTTGGACCCGCGAGCGGACTCGAATGTACGAGCGCACGCTCGACGTGCCGCGCCTCCTCGGCAACCCAACGCCCACGATGGCTGCCGCACCGTGGATCGCTCGCGCGGGTCGACTGCTCTCGGAGCGCTACGACCGAACGTTGCACTCGGTTTCCCTCGCCTACTACCGCGACGGGCGCGATAGCGTAGCCATGCATGGGGACAAAGTCGGCGCACTGCGTGATGACACGGTCATTGCGATCGTGTCGCTGGGCTGGCCGCGTAGTTTTCTGCTCAAACCCGCCCGCGGCGGCGAGTCCCTGCGCTTTCGCTTGGGCCGTGGCGATCTGCTGGTGATGGGCGGAAGCTGCCAGCGGGACTGGCTTCACGGCGTGCCCAAGTGCAAGCGTGCAAAAGAACGGATCAGCGTGATGTTCCGTGAAGTTGCGTCCGTGCCAGTCACAGCCAGTCCAATCTCGGCCAACGAAGCTGCAGCCAGGTTGGAGGTGTCGCGCGCGGGCTTCCCCGGTTCCAACCGACGTTTCGCCGGTTGAGCGGCGCTCCTGCCGAACGCCCCGCTCACACTCGACCACCTTCACACGCGGTTTCGACACGCTCACGCCTGGGCTGGCGCGATACATTTGCCCGAACTGCGGTCAGAATGCCAAGCTCGTGGTCCGTACATGCAACCAGTGAACGCGCGAGCCGCCATCGTGAAATTCGCCAGATTCGCATTTCCCAGTGCCGAAGTCGCAACGCCCCCGGGCACGCGCGCCAAGCGCCGTAACCTGTGCTCGTTCGGCGCGGCGTTGTTCAGCTTCGGGCTGCTACTCGGCTGCAAAGCTTCCGTTCAGGGAGAGGCTAACGCGGGACAAACCAAAGCAGAAGCCAAGGCCCAAGCGTTCTCGGATCTGAGCGAAAAGGGCGTCGAAGGGGACGGCATCAACGACTTCGCGATCACCCCCGAGGAAATCAGTGAGGAAGGTGCGTTGCTCGGCGCGCGGCATGATGTGTTCATTCAGGGCGCACAGCCGCAAGTTTGCAAGTGCCTGTCGGCCGTAGCAACCCAACCCAGCGACGCCCGAATCGGCTGGGAAACGAAAAAGCCAGAGATCGATTCGACCACCCAGATGGTGATCGCGTTTCAGTCGCTAACCTGCCCAGGCGCGGGTAGTGACAGCTTGGGCGCTGCCTACCGCGGCTACGAGAAGTCTGAGAAGGACGTGATCGTTATGATCGAGGCGGCCAAACCCGGCCGCCCCGCGATCCGAGGAGCACTGATTCCACGTCCGAAGGTGGGTGGCAAACTGCTCGTCAAGCCCGTGCCCGCTACGTTACCCTGGGGGCATCACCCCAAGGGCGGCTCGGGCTTGTGCAGCGTACCGTTCTGAGCACGCAGTGGGTTGAGACTTCAGATTTCGCCGAGCTCAGGGTACAGCGGGTATCCTTCGAGCAAGGTGGCTACGCGCTGTTTGGCCGTAGCCTTGGCAGCCTCGTCGAGCTCGTACTTCGCGAGACTCGGCGTACCTTGTTTGGTCGTGGATGGCTTGGTGTTCGACAGCACCAACTTGACGATCGAAGCGATCTCGGCCATCTCCGTCGGTCCCATGCCGAGCGTGGTGGTCGCGGGCGTGCCGAAGCGCAAACCGCTGGTGTACCAGGGGCCGTTCGGGTCTTCGGGCAGCGAGTTTCGATTCAGGGTCACGCCACATTCGCGCAGCGCGGACTCCGCCTGGCGCCCGGTAAGGGAGTAGCTCTTGCTCACGTCGACCAGTAGCAGGTGATTGTCGGTGCCTTCGGTGAGTACCGTCATGCCAGCCTTCATGCAAGCCTCCGCCAACGCCCGCGAGTTCTCGACGATACGCTGAGCGTACTGCGCGAAGTCGGGTGAGAGCGCCTCACGGAAAGCCACTGCCTTGGCGCAAATCACGTGAGGTAAGGGTCCGCCGAGCACGGCCGGGCAACCCTTGTCGACATGGGGCGCGAAGTCCTTGTCACACAACACGATACCGCCTCGCGGTCCCCGTAGAGTCTTGTGTGTGGTCGAGGTGACCACGTTCGCGTGCGCGACGGGATCGTAGTCCCCCGTGAACACCTTGCCCGCGACGAGTCCTGCGAAATGCGCCATGTCGACCATGAACGTCGCGCCCACGTCGTCTGCCATCTGCCGCATCTTGGCGAAGTTGAGCTTGCGAGGGTACGCGCTGTAACCCGCGAGCAGGATCCTCGGTCGTAGTTCCCGCACCTGTTTGGCGAGAGCGTCCATGTCCACGAGCCCCGTCTGCGGGTCGACGCTGTAGCTGTGTGCCTCGAACATCTGCCCCGAGACGTTGAAGCGGTAGCCGTGCGTCAGGTGACCACCCGAGTAGTAGTCCAGCCCCAGCAAACGCTGATCGTGAAGGGCGTGGCGCATCTTGCCCCATTGTTCGCCCGTCAACTTGGCCAGGTTCGTTTCGCCGAATTCCTCGAGCAGCGGAGTTTGCACGGTCGCTGACAGAATCGCAGAAAACGCGACCATGTTCGCATCGGCGCCCGAGTGCGGCTGCACGTAGGCGTGCTCTGCGCCGAAGAGTTCGCACGCGAGGCGTGACGCTTCGAGCTCGACGGTGTCGACGTTGTCGCACCCAGCGTAGAAGCGATGCCCAGCATGGCCTTCGGCGTACTTGTCCGTAAACCAGTTACCTTGAGCGAGTTGTGTCGCAAGCGAACAGTAGTTCTCGCTGGCAATCAGCTTCAAACTGCTGCGCTGATCCCGCAACTCTGCAACGATGGCCTCTGCGACTGCAGGTGACGCAGCACCAACGTGATCGAGAGTAGCCAGACAAGCGGCGGTCGCGGGGTGAGGCGGCTGGCCAGCGAGGCTTTCCAAGTAGCGAAGGAGTCGCGGGGCGGAAGAATCGGACATGGGGCTCCTGGGGTTTGGCCTGCCGACTTCGAAACGCCAGGGCAGACGGTGAGGTGGGGGTTCAATCAGCCCAGGCGCGCGGCTTTGTCAAGCCTCGAGCTTCACCGTGGTCAGGGCCCACGTCGTTCGCCAGTCACCCGAGGTGCCGTCCTAATAGAGCTTCACCCAGAAGTCGTCAACGCCCCAGCTTGACCGACGGCCAAAGCTGGGCGAAACCCGGCTGGCGGCCACCGTGAACTGCTCGGCAAGGCCCAGAAAGGCGCCAGATGAGCGACAAATCCCCTGCGAACACGTCGGAAGCCCCAAGTCCCGAAGGTGCTGCTGTCGCCCCCATCGAGTGTTGGTCAATCGGCACGCTTGCGCTCGTGCAAGGGCTGCTCGCGAGTTGGGCAGCGTGGATATTGCCGTGGCAACATGTGAGCGCATTTGGGATCGCTTGTGGACTACTTGGGGGGCTTCACATCGCGACTGCTGCCGCGATGTTGGCTCGACATCCGAAAGCGCTTTCGCTTTGGAAACTTTCTTCGCTTTGGGCGCTGCTCTTGCTGCTGTTGGTGACCTGGCAGGTGTTCACTGGAGGCGCCTATCTCACGGGCCTCTACGGCTCTCTTGGTCAAGGTTTGTTTGCGGCGTTGATCGCGATCTGGGGCCTGTTCGTGCTCGTGATCGTGCCGACAGCGGTATGGTCGCTCGTGCGCGCCCGCCACGTCTGGCCGAAATTGGGCCGCGCCCCGTGGATTGGCGGGGCCAGCGCAGTCGTCATCGTGGCGTTGGCAAGCGCATGGAATCAGCAGCTCGGTGCGATCCCCCACGTCGACACCGATGCCCTCGACACCGCAGTGTCCGACTTGCGATGGCTGGTCGGTGAGCTACCAGCGGGCCCCAAAGCCTCGGCGCGGAAGCACCGCCTGTGGCGCAGCTCGAACGTCGCATCGATACAGTGTGACGAAGCGCCCGAGAACGTCCCAACGACGTTGATAGCAACCTACGCCTCCCTCAAACGACGCGGCGGATTGGAGAGCCGTTGCGTGCAGGCCGAGAGCCCGTCGGCTGCCGTGGAGCAGCTGAAAGCCATCTTGCAAGCGCGTGCCACGGGCCCTTCAATCAAACTGGACGCGATCACCAGCCACACGCCGCCCTTGGCGGGCCCAGCGTGGACGCACGCGTTCGCGTTACGCCCCGCACAAGACGGGTTGTGCGTCGGCGGTCGTTGTTGGATGCCGTGGCAACTCTTGGCACGTGACGCGTACGTGCAGTACCGCCCACTGCCGTTCATCCCCGATCTGGCTTTTGGAGCCGACGTCGACGGCCTGGCGGCTCAACTCCGCGAAGAGGGGCCCAGCGAAAGTGCGTCTGCGGCTGCCCGGCGAGTCACCACGCGCAGCTGGACGTTGACCGAAGCGGGCGCGACTGAACTTCACCGCCTGAGGCCCGTGGAACTCGACGAGTCCCCAGAGTCGGTGAGCGCCGCAGCGCGTGAACTAGAACGCCACATCGTGCGAGCGCAACTCGACAGCGGCAAGTTCAGATACACCTTGCACCCCTTCAGCGGACGTGCTCAGAAAAAAAACTTCAACCTGGCGCGCCAGGCTGGCACGTTGCTGGCGCTGTGTGAACTCGGCCGAAACACGAAACCCGTGCGCCGCACCATCAAGCGCGGCTTGAAGCTACTCGAGCGCTACGAACGCGTCGACGTGAGCGGTGAAGTCAGCGGGCTATCACGCGTCAAACACCCCGAACGCGTGCAGCTGAGCGACTCGGCGCTACCGCTGGTGGCGTTTACCCAATGTCGTGGGCGCGTGGGCAAACAGTTCGACCAGCAAATCGCTCGGTTGGCGCGCTTGGTGCTGAAACTGCAGCGTGACGACGGAGGCTTCTCCCCAGCGTTCGATCTCACCGACTCGAACGTGATTCGAGGTACGGAACCCCTGTACGCACCCGGCCAGGCTATACTCGGGCTGGCCCTGCTGGAAACGATACTGAGCGATGCGCCCATCGAAGGCTGGCCTAACATCGACGAAGTTCGAGGAGCACGCTTGAAGGCTATGCGTTACGTCGCCGCACACCATTGGCCCGCGTCGCTCTACCCATACTTCTTCGTCGAGGAAAACTGGAATTGTTTGGCGGCGCGAGCGTCACTGACGTTGGAACGCGTCGACGCCTACGAACGTTTCTGCTTCGACTACGTTCGCTTCAAGTCTCGTTTGATCCTCGACCAGGACAGTGACGTGGACCCGATGTTCGTGGGCGGCTTCGGCTTCGGTAACGTCATTCCGCCCCACAACACGGGAGCCGCGGGCTTTGCCGAAGCGCTGTCCGCAGCAATTGCCGTCAAACACGCGCGTGACGAGTCCGCAGACGAAATGAAGGAACGGCTGAGCGACATCATGCGCTTCTTGTTGCGACAGCAGTGGACCGAGCAAAACTGTTTCGGCTGCAGACGCAACGCTTTGGGTGCCATCTCCGAGCACACGCACTCCGCCATCTCGCGTATCGACTTCGCACAGCACACTTGGGCCGCTCTGGGGCACGGCAGCTCTGCCCTCGCGTTATGAGCCCTCGACCGTCCGATTCCGCGCCGAGCTCCGCTGCCACGGCAGACCTGTCCCCCGGCCAACGCTGGCTCGGGTCGACCGTCATTCTATTGTGCACGTGGGCAATGCTCTGGCCCGCGCTCGGACCACTCAGTGACGATTCGTTCCCACTGTCGACTTACCCGATGTTCTCGCGGCAACGCGGCAAACCCGTCATGCACAAGCTCGTCGGTTACGATCAACAGGGTGCTAGTTACCGCATTCAGCCCGAACTCTTGGGCACCAGCGAAGTGCTGCAAGCCAAACGCCTAATCGATCGCATGGCTCGCAAGAAAAAGCGCGCGCGAGCGCGTTTCTGCACGGAAGTCCTAGAGCGCGCACATGACAGCGAAGAGCATGCGCACATCGAGACAATCGAGATGCTACGTGTCCGCTTCGATCCGCTCACGTACTTCGTCGATGGCCCCGAGCCCATCGAGCAGAAGCGGCTCGGGCGCTGTGGAAAGTCGCGCAGCAAGCAGACCAAACGGGACGCCTCCAACACTACGCGAGGTGGGTCCGGCAGATGACCTCCATCCTCGAGCGATGGCTCTTCCCCGCGGAGCCCCCGACGCGGCTGGCAGCGATGCGCATCCTCGTCAGCTTGTTTGCGATCGTTTACCTGCTGGCCCGCGCCGTTCACCTCACGGATTTTTCCCAGCTCGACGAGGCAGCGTTTCAGCCCGTCGGGCCCATCTCCGTGCTCGAGGCTCCGTGGCCGCCCGCGCTGGTGTTATCGACATTCGTCATCGCCCTGCTCAGTGGCATCGCCGTCTGCTTCGGCGCCTACCACCCATTCACGGGACCGACGTTCGGACTCTCTCTGTTGTGGGTTTTGAGTTACCGAAACTCGTGGGGCATGATCTTCCACACGGAAAACCTGCTGGTCATCAGTGCGTTGATCCTGTCTGTGGCTCCAGCGGCAGACGTGTGGTCGTGGGACGCTCGACGTCGCAACGTGGCTTCTGACGCCACGCCCAGTCGCCGCTTCGGCTGGGCTTTGCTCGCATTGCGCTGGGTGGTCGTATTGAGTTACGTCGTCGCAGGCGTCGCCAAACTGCGAGCCGCGGGTATGGATTGGGCGGGCGGCGAAGTACTTCGCTCGCACGTCGCGTTCGACGCGCTTCGCAAGTTGGAGCTGGGGAGCGTGTACTCGCCGATCGGAGCGGCGCTCGTGTCTCAACCGTGGGTGTTCACTCCGCTCGCGTGGCTCACGTTGGCGTTGGAAATCGGAGCCCCGCTGGCGCTACTTGGACGGCGCTGGGCGATCGTGTGGTGCTCGACCGCGTGGGCGTTTCACTTCGGCGTGCTGGTGCTGATGGCCATCGTCTTTCCTTACCCGCTTCTCGGAATCGCCTACGCGCCGTTCTTCGCCGTTGAACGGATGTTCGAACGATGGCTTTGGCCCGTGTGGCAACGTGTGGTGCCGACGTCCCGACCTGCCTAGGGCGCGGGACGCATCATCGAGGCCTGCTCCTCCCAAAGAAAACCACGCCGCACACGACCTGGGTCGTTCCCGTGGAAAGTTGGCCGGCCCCTGCGGCTCGACCACAATGCCGCGATGGGCAACCGCCTGCTGAGCACGCTGCTCAACCGTCGCATGTTGGTTTGCGCCTTGCTCGGCTTCTCTTCGGGGTTGCCCTACTACGTGCTGGTTTCGATGATGCCCGCGTGGTTTCGAACTGAAGGCGTGAGCCTGGCTTCGATTGCCGCGTTCAGCTGGATCCGCGTGCCGTACACCTGGAAGTTCCTGTGGGCACCGCTGTTCGATCACTTTTCGCTACCACTGCTGAGCCGCCGCCGGGACTGGGCGATCGTGACTCAGTTGGGACTGCTCGTGGCGATCGCGTGTCTCGGAGCATTCGACCCCGAACGCTCACTGCTCAGCATTGCGGCAGTGGCACTCGTCGTCGCGGCGTTCAGCGCCAGCCAAGACATCGCAATCGACGCCTATCGCCGTGAGCTGTTGTCTGACGAGGAGCTGGGCTTCGGCAACTCACTAGCGGTGAACGCCTACCGCGTATCAGGGCTGGTGGCGGGTGGCCTAGCGTTGTTCCTCGCAGACCATCTTTCCTGGTTCTGGGTTCACATCGTGATTGCAGCGTTCATGTTGGTTGGCATAGCGGTTACCCTGTTCGCCCCAAAGCTGGAAGCCGAGTTTCAACCAGCCAAGAGTCTGCTCAGCTCGATTCGCGGTCCGTTCGCGGAATTCTTCTCGAGGAGTGACCTGCGCTCGGCCTTGTTGCTGCTGTTGTTTCTGTTCCTCTACAAGCTCGGTGATAACCTGGCCACGACCTTGGCCACGCCCTTCTACATCGACATGGGGTTTTCCCTGACCGAGATAGGGACGCTGGTGAAGGCTGTTTCACTCTGGTCGATGATTGGGGGCTCGCTCGTCGGCGGCATCGTGATCGCCCGCATCGGCATCAATCGGTCGCTCTGGGTCTTTGGACTGGTACAGATGCTGTCCATCCTGGGCTTCGCGGTGCTCGCGATGGCTGGACGCAACTTGTTCGCGTTGGGCGGCGCCGTGTTCTTCGAGTACGCAGGAGTCGGGCTCGGAACCGCAGCGTTCGTTGCGTTCATCGCGCGTTCGACCAATCGGCGCTACTCCGCGACGCAGTACGCGCTGTTCTCGAGTTTCATCGCGCTTCCAGGCATTGCTGCGGGCTCGTTGGCGGGGGTGATCGTGGAGCAGCTCGGCTGGCGTGACTTCTTCCTGGTCTGTACGGTTCTGGCGATTCCAGGACTACTGCTGCTCCCGAAGGTGGCGCCTTGGCGCGACGCCTCGGCCAAAGCGAAACACTGACGCTTCCCTGGATTCACTCCTGCGCGGCCGCATGAACCCACGCGGCCGATCGAGTTGCACCACGTGTCCTTCTGGTGTTTCACCCCCAGCGCGCAACTGAGCGAACGAACGCTGTCGCAGGTCTGACTACACTCCATCGCCGCCCTGTGATCCCCATACCAGAGCGGATCGATCACGATTTCGTCGAGTTTTCATCAGACGCGAACACACATTCCCTAGGGACAAACACGCATCCAGGTGCGGTCCCCATGTTAGCTTCAGCGCTGAGGATGAACTAAATGCGAGTGGCCACGCGACCTCAGCAAGCGTTCGTCGCGATTTCCAGCGCGCTGCTGCTACTCGCTAGTATCAACGCGGCAGCTGATGCCGAGCCGACGCCGTCACGTCACGCGCCTTCCCACGAGCCCAACGCCGTGAGCGACTTCGCTGCGTCGCTCGTGCGGGTGGATGCAGCAACGAACGCTCGCGGTACGGGCAGCATGCGCGACCCGCTATACACGATTGTCGGCAACAAACCCAATGGCGCAAACGTCCACCGCTGCCTCGTTCAACCGCGTGCATCCAACCCTTGTAGTGCCGTGGGCCCTTCCCCTCCTGTCCCCAATCATTCGCTGCCGACCTGCGTGCACTGCGACGACGCAGCACTCGCGCGCAGCTGGGGCGTCTACACGCAGAAGTTGATGGGCGCAGAGGCGCTCAAGCGCCTGCACGAACTTCACGGTCACCTGAGACGACGCGTGCCCCTGTCGGAACTTGGAAAACTACTGCGTGAACACGTAGCCCGAGAGCAAACCGCAGCTGGCGCGCAGGCTAGAGCATCCGCCTCGGTCCTGCGCGACTATGCCGTCGCCAACACCGACACGGAGCTGCACGACGCAGCCGAGCGTTCGTTGCAAACGGTGATCGAAGCTTGCGGACTAGGCATCACGCCAGATGACTTGGCAACCGAAGGCGGACTCGAGGCCGCCGTGAAGCTGTCGGAGGCCATGCTGAAGACGTCGCGTAACAAGTGGCAGAAAGCCTTCGCGGCGTGGACCGAGTGTCTACGAAGCGCGGCTTCCAAGGCACACTTGGTTCGAGCGACCGCAGCCGAGGCCAAAGCTTGCAACGCAGGGCCTCGAGGTCGTGGCGACGTACGCAAGCACCCTGAGTGGAAGGCAGTGTTCGACTGGCAAGCGCGACGCGACGCCTATGATACTTGCCTCAACGCCAACCAAAGCCACGAACTAGTGGTCGTGGAATACCAGGTTACGCCGTGCCCAGCTGGCAAAGCTTTCTGAACTACGCTCCCCGAGCCGCACGTCAGTTATCGCGCGCGCCCTCGGTGATCCAGCGACGAACCACGGCGATTTCATCGTCGGTCAAACGGTATTCAGGCGGCATCGGATCTCCGACGAGTTGCCGCGCCTCTAGCTTCTGAATCAGCAAGCTGCCATCGGGATCGCCAGGAAGCACTACGGGCCCGTTGTCGCTGGCCCCTTGCATGAGCAGCTCATGAGTGAACACACTGAGACCTGCGGCGTTGCCATGGCACGACGAGCACTCACCGACGAGCAGCGGCCGCACCTCGCGTTGAAAGCTGGTGCAGCCAACGTCGGGTTCGACTCCCGTGCCCCCGCCTGCACAAACACCGCAGGCGTCGACGCGAGCCTCTCCACCGATCACTCCCGAGCAATCCGGGCGATTCCGACTCACGATCGCGCTGGAAACGATCAAGTAGTTGCCTGCATCCACTGCAGCCGGACTCACGCCATTTCCGCCCATTTCGTTCACGATCAAGTCGATGCGACCATCACCATCGATGTCTCCGACGTCAGCGCTGTAGGAGAGCATGTCACCCCCATCGCCCCCAGCGGCTCCGCGCACGCCGAACAACTCGGTGATCTGAACGTCCACCGCCGACGGCTTCGCAGTGAGATCAATCTCCGATGGCCAACGCTGTGGACTGCCCCAGAGCACATGCACCGTGCCCGCTTGAGTGCGACCGAGCGGGCTGTCGTTGGGTGACGCGATGATCAAGTCTGTCAAACCGTCGCCATCGATGTCGGCATGAGCGGCGGTGTCCGCAAAGATCGCGCCTGCGCTGGGACCTCTCAAAACAGTGACGGGCACGTCTCCAGGATCGAGCAACACGAGTTCGGTTCGTTCTTTCAAGGCGGCAGCATCGTAGATCACATAGCCGAGCCCCGCGTTCGCGCGTCCTTGGCCAGCAACTCCGGTCATGTCACCGATGAACAGGTCGGGACGTCCGTCCCCGTCGTAGTCTTCGCCACCGACGATCTCCTCACCCAACTGACGATCGCGTAAGTCACCGACCTCACCCGGCAGCAGAGTCGTCACGCTGCCGGGTGGATCGCCGACGTCGATGGTGTACCCGTCAGGCCATTCGCCTTGTGGGAAGTTGTCGTCCCAGGCGATGTACGAACGTCCGCCTGGCGCCCCTCCTTGCGCGATGGCGCTGCCCACGGGACCATCCTCCGCGACATAACTCGCGCCCGAGCGCACGATCGCTGCGGTACTGATCACCTCCGCCCGACCATTCTGATCCAAGTCGGCAATGCCCACGGTCGCGCCGAAGTGGTAGCCCGCAGACTGTCCCGCGGGGGGCGTCAACTTGGCGATCGATCCCGCGAGCGGCGTCGATCCAAAGTCGATCAAATCTACCACGAGGGACTCCTCGAGATGTTCGCCCCCGCGGATCACGTAGGAAGCGCCGCGGTACGTCTCACCAGCCGCGCTCTCTTGGTCGGCGCCAACGACCAAGTCATCCACGCCGTCCGCAGTGACGTCACCCGTCCGTACCCAAATTCCAAAACGTCCTAGTTCGTGCCCCCCGATGATCGTGACGATGGGCAGTGACTCGGGAGGCTGCCTGAGATCGATGGCTTGTCCAGACTCTAGTTGCTGACGCAGATGCTCACCTCCGACGACTATCGTCAGAGCTCCAGCCCCAATTCGATCTGGGTTGGAAGGCCGATAGTTCTGGCGGCAAATCAGCAAGTCACCGATCCCGTCACCAGTGACGTCCGACATCCAGACTTCGCTGCCCGTGCCTTCGTAGTTCCCGTCACCGTAAACCATGAGCAGCGAGTCTGGCTGCTGTTCCAAGTCGATGTCGTTAATCTCGCCGTCACCGAACACCACATACACTTGACCAGCGCCCGTGCGCCCCTGCGGGCTCGCAGTAAACGCAGACATGGCCGCGTCGATGTGGCCATCGCCGTCGATATCGTGGGACGCCGCAACGGGAACGCCCAGCGTTCCGTCACCCTCTGGAGTACCGGACACCCGCGCGAAACCGTCTACACCATCGAGCGCAGCTAGATCGATCGCCTGATGCCCGATATCGCCGGGAGTACCCGCTTCGAACTCGACACCCGAGCCGTCATCGCTAGATGAGTCATCGATGGGTCTGTCATCGGTGGGTCTGTCATCGGTGGGCGTGTCATCCACGTTGCCATCGTCGACGCTCGAATCATCGGTCTCGTCATCGAGTGTGGCCGAATCATCATCCGGGGCGTCGTCGGGTGCCGCGTCCGAACCAGGCAGGGCCGAGGCGTCTCCGATGTCCGTGGCCGCGTCACGCGTGGGCGTGATCGCTGCGTCGCCATCCGCGTCCGCCTGGTCATCGCTCACGTCCGTGGTCGCGTCATCACCCTCGCCCCCATCCAACACATCCCCACCCGCTTCGGTATCCATCGATGAAGCGCCGCCTGCGTCGCCCTGCAATGCGCCGTCAGCATCGTCTCCACAAGCCGTGGAAGCCAATACCAAGAAGAAAACGACAGAAGTGTTGCGCTGGAACATGACCACCACTCGCAGAGTCTGATGATGGCCCAGTACGTAGCACAGCCACCGCCGAGCCGACAGCTGCTCACTTGCCGCGAGCCCTGCGGACGAAGGCCCAAGTTCCGATCAACAGAGCTCCGAGGGTCGCTACCGCAAGCCATACCCAGCCCTTCGCCGAAGATTCGCTGCGAGAGGAACTCTGAACTGCCACATCACTTGCTCCTGGCTGCAGTGGCAACTCGCGCGGACGGCGTGGTTCTTCCGCTTCCCCCGCCCCTGCATCCTGTGCTCGAACGTCGGGCTTCGGGCTCAGCGCGATCGCGGGAGTCCCCACACCGTCTGCGAGCAAACGCCTGAAAACGCGTCGACCACTCGGCGCTCTCACTTCCAGTGCGACGTCACCGAGACCAGCTACGAACCCTACCTTCAACTCTTCGAGCGTGGCCGGGGTGGGCGCTCGAAACTCCACGACATCGACCGCGCTCGGTCCCTCCCCGAGTGCGACGACTCGTGTGGTGAGTGGTAGCTCGACCTGATCGATGGCGATGGTAACCGCGTTCTGCAACCGCGCGAGCAGCGCGACGCGACGCTCGGCGTCCGTCGACGTTTCTGCGTCTGGCGCGTCGAGCACCAACTCCAGCTGCACACGATCATCGACGAAGCGCAGTTCTGCCGACGAAAATCCCAGGTCGTGGGGCAGCGCCACGTCTGCAAACAGCGTCACGAAGCTCAACGACATGGCATAAGGCGTCCATCGCATCTCCACCATCCTACAATGATCGGGTGAGGTTCTCGGCGCAGCAAACCACGGTTCGTGGCGAATGAACCTGCGCCCTGCTGCATCCGAGTCCACCGAGCTCGATGAACCCGTGCCCCAGGAAAGCAATAATTGCCAGCGTTATTCGAGTGTTGAGTCATCAATGACGCAAGTCCCAGAAAGCTCCGGGCGGAGTGCGCTCCTGCGCCGCTCCCAGCGCCAATCAAGCAGCAGCGACGAGACCGCTGGCGCGGCGCTGCATGGCATCGCCACGCTGCCGCTTCGTTGGTCCCGAACTTCCCACTCGGGACACTGGCGACTTCGTGTAGGCTATGCGGGATGCAGTCGAACTCGTCGTGGCTTCAAACTCTGCGCATCATCTGCAGCGCGATCGCCTTCACCAACATCGTCTACTTCGGGATCCTGTTCGTAGTGGAGCGCCCCAGCGAACTCGAAAATCCAGTCATGCTCCCCGCAATGGGTTTCGTAGCGCTCAGCGTTGCGGTGATGTCGGTCGTGTTCCCGTCGTTCATGTGGAAGACGGCGCTGAAGTCCGCACGTGTTGCCTCGCATGAACAGGAAGACCCGGATTCCCCATCGGGCTTTCGCAAGACGATTCGAGTGGCGTCCAATCCAGACCAACTCATGGCGACCTTGCGTGCAGGTTATCAGACGAAAACCATCTTGGGTTGCGCTCTAGGTGAATCGGTTGCGCTGTTCGGGTTCGTGCTTGGATTCTTAGGCCTTTCTATCGTGATGACGCTGCCGTTCTTTCTGGTGTCGATGGGTCTGATACTCGCCCACTTTCCGAGCGAAGCGAAAATGCTCGAAACGGCGGAGAGCGTACTCGAGATGCGTATCATTCCAACCTCACGCTGATCGCGGGGCACGTCGCCCCAGCGAGGCATGTTCACTCCATGCGGTCAGCTGGCGGCCGTCGATAGCGACGATCGAGCGCGTCCAACCCCAGCACTCCCGCCGCCCCCCGTTCATCGCTCACGGGCTCGAACCAAGCTTCGAGAATCTCTTTCGCCATGTCGTCAGACAAGCTGCGGTTGGATAGGCAAAGCACGTTGGCTCGATTCCAAACACGCGCCGCACGAGCCGCGCCCGGCTCGTGACAAAGCGCGGCGCGAATGAACGGCACCTTGTTGGCAGCCATGCAGATCCCTGTACCAGACCAACAGAAAAACACGCCTTCTGCACAGTCACCGAACGCGACTGCGGATGCCGCTGCTTCGGCGACGCTCGCCCAAGGGCGTTCAGGCCCGGTTTCGAACGCACCGAAACGCACCAGCTCGTGACCCTGCTGCTTCAGCACGGAGGCCACCGTGGCGTGAACGGGGTACGGCTCATCCGAACAAACGGCGATCTTCATACGCCCAAGTCTACGACAACTGGCTGGCTGATCACGTCGCTCGAGCCAATGGACCCACAAAGTAGGTGAACTCCCTACTCGTTACGGATCGGCCGCTAGGTAGAGTCGAACAGCTGGGACGATCTGCGGGCTCCGAGGCGCTGGTGCCGATCCCATGTTGCAACGAACGGAAGCGGCTGCCCCAGGTATCGTGCTGTGCCCCGTGCGCTACCCAACATGCTGGGCATCCCGCTCGAATCTCGCGGCGGCGCGCTCGTGGTCCATATCTTGCAGCGCGCTTCGAACGGCGAAGCGCAACTCACGCGCGAGCGTACGAACATGTCTCGGCCAAACGATCGATCGATCGATCGGTGCTCGCGCGCGCAGCATTTTGCGTTCGACAAGATCGCTCGTGCATCTTACACCCAGCGACTCATCGAGTGCTCGAGATCAACACCCGATGAAGCGTGGCAACAAGCGAAGCCAAATCGATTCGAATGCCTGTCAACACGAACGCCCACTCTCGGACTCTTCCATTCACGCCGCGGCTACGAGTGTTCACCCAGTCACTGATGGTTTCTGGCGATGCCGCGGTAGGCGACTGCGTGGAGCGCCAATTACCCGTGCTCCACCTCGCCTTCGACTACGGCGGCGCGCTGATTTCGGTGAACGACGCCCGCGACGGGTTCTTTGTGGCTCAGGGCAACGCTCTGGCGAAGGTGCATCGCGACCTCGATGCTGAGCGCCAGGCGCAGTGTTTGCTCGAAGGTTTCGGAGCGGTCGAGCTCAGCTGCCTGGCGGACGTCTGTGATCTCGAAGCCGACGATCCGAACGAGAGTGAGGCACACTACCTCGTGAACCTGAGCGACAACGTCCACTCTCTGTGTTCGTTCGGTGCCTACGCAATTCCCCAGCTGAGAGAGCTCGGTTGGGATGTGTCGGTCGATGCGGACTACCCCTATCAAGTGATCCCCGACTCCGCTCCCTGGTACGCCGACGTCGGTTCGCTCGACGAGCGCCCGGATTGGTTCAGCCTCGAACTGGGAATCGACTTGGGGGGTTCTCGTTTGAACCTGCTACCTGGGTTGCTCGAGTTGCTCGAACAGGGCTCAGAGCAAAGTAGCTTGTCCGCGTTGTTGAGCACGCCCGCGCGCTTTCGCGCGCTCCGCGTCGGTGAGAATCGTTACGTGGTCGTACCTCCCGAGCGCTTGCGCAAGTTGCTCATGATCTTGGAGGAGCTGTACGACGGAGAGAATCGGATTCAGTTCGAGCGCAGCGCGGCGGCCTCGGTCAGCGCGATCGAAGACGCCTTCGAATCGGATTCGCCACGCTCCTTCCGCTGGCAGGGGGCGCGCTCCGTGATCGACCGAGGACGCACGATGCGTCATGCGGGAACACCCGAAGGGGCGGACGTGAGCGTCCCCGCCCTTCGGGCCACGTTGCGCCCCTATCAACAACAGGGGCTCAACTGGCTCCAGGCCTTGCGCGCCAACGAATCGGGTGGCGTGCTCGCAGACGACATGGGGCTGGGTAAGACCCTGCAAACCATCGCACACCTGGCGAAGGAAAAAATCGAAGGACGTCTGCGTCCGCCAGCGCTCGTGGTGCTGCCGACGAGTTTACTGGGCAACTGGCAGCGCGAGCTGCGCAAGTTCGCGCCCTTCGTCCGCGTGTGTGTGATCGCTGGGCCGCAACGAGCAGCCACGTACGACAAGATCTCACGCAGTGACGTCGTGCTCACCACTTACCCGATTCTCACGCGCGACCTGACGAAGCTCGAGAACCAACCTTGGAGCTATCTCATCCTGGACGAAGCCCAAGCCATCAAGAACAGCCGCAGCCAAGTCAAAGCCGCCGTGAGTCGACTCGACTCGCAACATCGACTTTGTCTGACAGGCACCCCGGTCGAGAACAATCTCGGGGAGTTGTGGTCGTTGTTCGACTTTCTAATGCCGGGTTTCCTGGGTAACCTGCAAGAGTTCAAACGGCGCTATCAAGGGCCCATCGAGAAGGAGCAGGACGAACCACGCCTGCTCCAGCTACAACACCGCGTCGCGCCGTACATCTTGCGCAGGATGAAAAACACGGTCGCGAAAGACCTCCCTCCCAAGACCGAAATCGTGCGCGCCATCGAACTCGACGGCGACCAAAGAGACTTGTACGAGAACATTCGCGTGGCGGCCCACGCCGACGTGCGCCGCATGATCCGCAGCAAGGGCCTCGCGGCCTCGACCGTTCCCATCCTGGATGCGTTGATGAAGCTGCGTCAGGTGTGTTGCGACCCGCGCCTCGTGCGCTCCAACGCGGCGCGGGACGTGAACGTCTCTGCAAAACACGAATTTCTCATGGACTTCGTGCAGACCCAGGTGAGCCAGGGCGGCCGCATCCTGGTGTTCTCCCAATTCACGCAAATGCTCGACCTCATCGAGCGCGGGTTGGCTGACGTGAACATCCCCTGCAGCAAGTTGACGGGGTCGACGGCTGATCGGCAAGCGCGCTGTGACGAGTTCGAGTCGGGGAAAACCGACGTCTTTCTGATCAGCTTGAAGGCGGGGGGCACGGGGCTGAATCTCACCAGCGCGGACACCGTCGTGCACTACGACCCCTGGTGGAACCCCGCCGCGCGTTGTCAGGCCACCGATCGCGCCTACCGCATCGGGCAGAAGAAACCCGTGTTCGTCTACAACCTGATCGTCGCGGGCAGCGTCGAGGAGCGCATGATGCAGCTTCAACGACGCAAGCAGCACCTCGCCGACGTGATTTTGCACGGACAGGCAAGCAGCAGCTGGACCGAGCAAGATGTGGCCGACCTGCTCGAGCCACTGCCACCGAAGTGAACGAGCTCCTCAGCCGTCCGACGCGCCCTCTTCGGCGCGACCTGGCCCGAATCGTACGACCAACTCGACCCGCGAACGAACATCGAGCTTGCGATAGATCGCCTTGAGGTGGTTTCTCACGGTGTGAGGGCTGATGTAGAGCGACGCCCCGATCGCCGGGACGTCTCCTCCCGTGAGCACTCGATCGAGCACTTCTCGTTCTCGCTTCGTCAGGCGTTTGAGTTCCGGGTGCCTATCGCTCAGGCTACGTCCGTTCCCAACCTGGATGATGCCAGACTGATGCACATCGTCCCCCGCGTCGCTCGGGTCGGCTACCGCCGCTTCGACTTCACGCAGAAGCTCCTCGAAGCCGAAAGGCTTCACCAGATACGCGCTGATCCGCAACTTGATCGAGCTGATCGCCGTTTCCAGCGTTGGAAACCCCGTCATCAGGATGACCGCTGGGGAAGACGGGCTGTTCCGTACATGCTCCACGAGCTCCAAGTTGAAGTTACCGGGCATGCGGATATCCGCTACCAACACGTCGACCTGGCCCTGATCGAGCGCCGCGCGGATTTCGCTGGAGTCCGATAGGCACTCGCAACCGAACCCGACGTCACGCAGCAATTGCGCCATCTCTCGCAGGTGGACGGGCTGATCATCGGCGAGCAGAACTCGTCCGCGAAGTCTGGGGGATGAAGCTAGCTCGGTCATTGCTGTTGCGCCTGCTGCAAGTTTCCTTCGGATGGCCTTGCATCCCCCACGCACACCCCGCGAACGTCACAAGCAATGATTGTTTCCGCCCCGAAGCTGTCCAAGTGGGATCGCCACCAGTTCGCTGGTGCCGCCAAGCTTGGGCCTCAAGGGTGGCGGCATCGTGGACGCTGCCAGATTCAGCGCTCGAAGGCAATCCCACCGCCGAGGTGACGTAGGTCCGAAACCAGGAACCACCACCCTCGCATCCCGAGTTCGTTCCGATAAGAAACGACGAGATGAAGTCGAGGTCCGCGCGCCAGGACGGCCGGCGGGCGGCGGGGCCAGCGCGGCGGTATTCACGGAAGCTCACCGTGTCGCAGGAAGCAACGCCGCCCGCGACAATTTTTCCAAATGACTCCAACGCTGACCCTAAAAGTCGCCCCCGGGTGCCTCGACACGACAATGCCGCACTCGGTCGAGCCACGAGACCTGCCGACCAGGTCCGTTGTAAAAGCGTCGGTGATGTCTCCGTTCAAGAAGATTCTGGTACCCGTCGACTTCTCCGATGGTTCCTCCGCTGCCGTCGATCATGCGTGCATGCTCGCAGCTGCACTGCAGGCCGAAGTCCAGGTCGTCCACGCGTTCGACGTCCCCACGTTCGTACCACCCCACGTAGTGGTGATGATGGGAGAAATAGACGCTCCGCTATCTGAACATGCCGAGCGACATGCCAAGCAGCAGCTCGAAGGATTTTTGGAACGCTGCAAAGTCCCCGCAGGAATCCGGCTCAGCTCGCACGTGACGTTTGGGCCTCCCGCCGCCACCGTCCTCGACGTTGCCGAGCGAGGCGGCTTCGACTTGATCGTGCTCGGGACTCACGGACGGACAGGGCTGCCGCGATTGTTGATGGGGAGTGTTGCCGAAAAGATCGTACGTGGCGCGGGCTGCGCCGTACTCACCGTACGCGCTGCCCAGGGCTGAATCGGATTTCCCAGCTCAATCCAAATGCTCGCCGATGGCGCGCAACACGTCGACGTAGCTGACGATACCGATCAGCATCTGCTGTTCATCCACGACGGGTAGCGCTCCTACTCGACTGTCGATCATGGTGTCCACAGCATCCGTCACGTCGTCCGCGCCAGTTACGGTTACCAGTGCCGAACTGGCGATGGCTTCGACGCTCTGCTCGGCGTAACGCTGTCGACTCTCGTCGTCGGTCCAACCGCTCAGCAACTCGCGAAAGTCGCGATCGCTCACCATCGCAACCAGTCGTGTGCCGTCCAGCACGGGCAGGTGACGAACCGAGAGACGTTCCAAAAGCCCCGCAGCCTCGCCAACCTTGGTGTCCTTCTGGATGGTCACCGGGTGGGCGTGCATGATGTCGCGAACGAGCATGCACCATTGAACCACGCCGCGGGAACAACACCAAGCGACTCGACGCGTCTGGAGTCGAAGTCTCGGAGATTGCTACATGCGTCCGTGCGCGAGGTGAGCGAGGTGAGCGAGCGCGACACTCGTGCCGTGGAGCGACGCGTCAAGCCGCTTCGACGGGGGACGCCCCCTCGAGCATGGCGAAGGACTCCCGCAGACGAACGTCACTGCTGCAGGCACGCATGCATTGCGAGCTCAGCTCCATCACGCGGCTGCGACTGAGCTTCACGCGCTCACCAGGTTTGAGCAGCGCAGCGTCGGTTCGACACAAATCGAGCGTCGCGACCGCCAACCACAAGGGCACCAGACAGAAACGCCGTATGCTGGTGGCAGACTGTGGAATGGCCAAGGTGTACTCGAACGCCGCGTCCAGGTGCGCGCGAGCGCTGTCGAACAAGCGATCCAGCATGCTGCGCACGCGGGCCTCGACCGCCGCGTCGCACAGCTCCGCAGGCGTGATTCCCGCCTCGTCGAGCAACGTGCGTGGAATGAAGCATTCACCCCTCTGCAGGTCCGCGCTCATGTCGCGCAGAATGTTCACCAGCTGTAAGCCCGCCCCAAATCTTTCGGCGTTCGCACGCAACGTGGCCACGCGCTCGGCAGACAACTCAGGCAGTTGCTCCACGAATGTTTCAGTCAGCAAGCGTCCGATGACGCCCGCCACGAAGTAGCAGTACCGCTCGAGGTCCGCTTCACTGGACAAACAACGTATGCCATCGACGCCAGCGCTACGTTGCGAGTAAATCATCATGCCACCAATCAGCTCGAACACGAACTCCCTGCAGATGTCCTGCAGGCGCTGAGGCAGTTCACCAAAGACGTTTAGCACCCGAGGCAGGTTGATCAGCAGCTCACGTTCGTCGGGGTCTCCGCCCGCCACGGCCTCGACGCGCTGCACGAATACTGGCGCTGCACCCACGTCTTCGAGCGAGTCCTGCAGCGCTCGGTACAGCGACAGCTTTTCGGAGAAGTTCCAGTCGGGTGTGTCCTCGATCGTGTCGGCTATGCGGCAAAGCAAGTACGCGCAGGTGATGGCCGGCTCCAGTCCTGGACCGAGCATTCCGATTGGAATCGCAAACGTGCGCGAGTGGCGCTCCAGCGATCGCTTACAGAAGTCCCAATCCTCCGCGTGCATGACCTGCATTGGTAACCAACAGCACCTGGAACCCGCAAGACCGTAGCCCCGACGGCTGACAGCTCACCACGTCGCCGGGCGGCTCGTCGCCCCACTTGGAACACCCGCGCGGGTGAGCCCCCGCCAAGCAGCGGCCGTCCTTCTGTTCTGAACGGAAATCCAGCGTAGAAAGCTTCATGTTTTCTGCCCCGAGTCTGCGCACCAGCGGCGCTGGGTTCGGCGAAAAATGCCGAGACTCGCCCCTCGTTTGCTAGATCAACAGAGCTCGGCGTGAGCTTCGCAGCGTCGCGCACTGCTAGCCCCTCGATTCTCGGATCTGCGCTTGAGCTCACTGCGACACACCATCGGCTTGCTCGTCGACACCCTGGGCGAGGACTATCAGGGGCGGCTATTTGCCGGGTTGAACGATGCAGCGGCGGCCCGCGATGTCGACGTGATCTGCTTCATCGGCGGCCCGCTGTCCGCGGTGGGTCCCGCCGCCCAACGCAACCGAATCTACGACTCGGCCCTCGGAGGCGAGCTCGACGGCGTGGTGGTGGCCTCGGGTACGTTGGGCAATCAGGTCGGGACAGAAGCCTTGAACGCATTCGTCGAGAGCTTCGCGCCGCTCCCGACGTGCAGTGTGGGGATCGAAGTGCCGAGCTGCCCGAGCGTGCGAATCGACAATCGCGCAGGCGTGCGAGAAGCCTTGGTGCATTTGATCACCGAAGTGGGGCGCCGCCGGATCGCGTTCATCTGCGGCCCAGAGGCAAATCGCGAAGCAGCCGAACGCTTCGAGGCCTATCGCGACGTTCTCGCAGAACACCGCTTGTCGATAGATCCCGACCTGGTGACGTTGGGTGACTTCGAAGCCGCTTCTGGTGCGCGCGCCGTGGCAACCCTGATCGACGAGCGCCGCATGGGTTTCGACGCGATCATGGCGGCCAGCGATTTGATGGCGCTCGGCGCACTCAATGCGTTGTCCGAACGTGGGGTGGCCGTGCCCGATCGCGTCAGTGTGGTCGGCTTCGACGACATCGAGGCGGCACGTTATGCCACCTCGCCGCTGACCACCGTACGACAACCGTTGATCAAGCTGGGGATGCGCGCACTCGAACTCGTAGCGGACGAGATCGAAGGTCATACCCAGGCAGGCCAAAGCGTACTGCCAGCGGGCCTCATTCGACGTCAGTCGAGCATGGCAGGTCAAGAACACCGAGCGCCGCTGGACAGCTTACGCAGCGCAGGTACCCCCGACAGCGCTTCTTTCGAACAGGCTTACCGCAACGTCAGAGCGCGCTTGTTCGAAGAACTGCGCGAAGAGGTCCCACTGGCAGGCATCGACGGCGACTGGCCCGAGCAACTGTGCAACAGCTTCGTCTCGGAAGCGAGCGGCAGATCCCCTGGGTTACTTCAGCGCAGCACTCTCGAACACTTGGAGAACCTCTTGCTGCGAGTCGTCGAATCTCACGGGGACGCCAATTCACTCCAGGCCGTTATCTCGCGCATGCGCACGCGCTTGCGTCCCATAATTCAGAACAACATCGCGATCGCCAATCGCGCAGAAGACCTATGGCATCGCTGCCGCGTATTGATCGGGGGCATCGCGGAACGTTACCAGGTGCAACATCGTCTGCAACGCCGCCACTGGCGTCGCACGATCGTCGAGATAGGCGCCGAGTTGCTCCGCGCAGAGAGCATCTACGAGGTGCGAAACACCTTATCTGGAAGGCTACCGTCGTTGGGGATCCCTGCGTGCGCGGTGTGCGCCTTCGAGTCAGCAGAGAGCAGTCGACTGCTCGCCGCGTACGACACCTCGTCCCAACTGCGAGATGGAGATGCGACGTTCGATCGCCGTAGACTGCTTCCCGGAGATCTACTGCGCGGGGGCCGTCGGCGAACGCTGGTCGTCGAGTCGCTGTACGTCAACGAGCGCGCCTTGGGCTACGTCGTGTTCGAAATGGGGCCGCCTGAACCCGTCGTGTACGAGCAACTGCGCGACTACTTGACTGGAGCCCTACGCGGACTGCTTTGACGTCTTCGTCGGGTGCGCGCGCAGGCTTCATTCCAGATCGACGCAGCCCACGACGACGCCGTCGTCGTGTTCGAGCCGCAGCGCCTGCGCCTCTGGACGCGCAGTGTGGGGGACACTGAAACTCGCGGCAGCACTTCCCGTCGCGTCACTTTCGAACCGTCCACCAATGCGGTTCGCGGACTCATCGCCCGCGGGTGGGGCTTGTAAGTAGGGACGGGCAGGGCTCGCTCCACACGGCCGGTCGCTCGCAACCAGCGAATACTCGCTCTCGGGTAACAGACCCGCAAAGTCGAACGTGACGACGGTCATCCCGCTCAGCTCACGCGCCATTTCTGCAGAGCCGCTCGGGTGCGTCGCTGAACGTGCACTTTCAGCATCCGCGTGCCCAGCTGGGTGCGCGCCTGCCTCGTAGGATCCAGCGTCGAAGGCAGCGCTCACGACGCCTGCCGCCTCGTCCAACTCGTCGTCCCTGGTGCTTCGAGCGGGCGCGGGACGTAACTGTCCACGCGTCACGATGTTCGGCCAGTCATCACGGCTCAGCGTCGCACAAGCTATGGGGTCATCGCTTTGAAACAACACGAAAGCCTGAGCGTCCCCTCTCAGCTGAACGCCATCCCGCTTCCACGACGCGGTACCGTTGCCCTCAGCGTCGAGTTCGACGTCCACCGCAAGCCAATTGTCGGCCTCGGCGGAGCCCCCCGCGTCCAGTCGGTAGGGCTCACCCGCATCATCCACTTCACACGGCAACTCGTGGAGCAGCGTCGAATAGCGCTGCTGTCCCGTCAGCCCGCTGAGCGTGACCACTACTTCGGTCTCGTCGGCATCGGACGAGACGCTGACTTCCCCCGAAATGCTGCGCTCGGAAGCCGCCGACAGCGGCTCGAAGGTTGCTGAAGAGCGCGCAGTGTCACCAGGGACCCTCAAGTCGGCACACGACAGCGCACTGCCAAGCGGCGGCCACACCACGAGCGCTTGAGCCTCTCCTCGGGCCAGGTGGTCACGTACTCGTAGTTGTCCTTCACCAATTCCATCCGGACGCGCCTCGACACCGACGATCAACTGATTGCTGGTGTGGTCAGGCAAACTGGGATCGATCGCGTAGACCTCGCCGCCAACGTCGGCGTCACACGGTCGCGTGTGAACAGCAACCCGATGTGTCGTGTCGGACTGCAGCCCAGTCAGCTGCACTTGCACGATGGTGTCCGTCTCCGTGCGCAACACTTGAACCAACCCCCCACCCAGGTGGTCCGAGTCTCCGACAGAGGTGAAGCGTCCGACGTGAATCGAACGCAGCCGCTCGGGGGAGTCGGCTAACGGTGGCGACTCGGACCCATTGTCGTGGTCGGGCGCAGCGTCCATCGCAACGTGGGTCAGCGACGCGCCAGCGTCACCTTCCGCTTCGCCCGCGTCGCGCCCCAGAGACGTGTCCGCACTGCGGCCGAGCCCTGCCTCCTGCATGCCACCAGGATCGGACTCTGAACCTGCGAGCGGGGCCGTTCGGTCCTCGTTACAGGCCATAGCGAGCGCCCACGCTGCGAGTGTCGTCGTTATGCGGATGTGCGACATTCTCATTCACTTCGACGGTTGGATGCGCGTCGGTGCGCCGCGTTGCCCGGTTCCCCCCGAAGCCAGAGCGGCACGTGACGCGTTGACGACAAGCCCCAACCACCACTTTTGGGCGATTCAGCGGGGAGGTCGGCCAAACTGCGTCAGCGCCTCCTGACGCAACGCATCACACTGGGGGTTGTCGAGCGGCTGTCGTTCCAATGGATCCTCCCTGAGATCGAAACACTGCCAGCCCCGCTCGAAGGGCGTCCGCGCGAACAGTTTCAACTCGCCGCGCATCACTCCCCAATTCTCGAACGCGCAGCTCCAGATCGAAGCGCAATTGGTCATGGGCAGTATTCGCGGTGAACGCGGTTTGCGAATCAAGCTGCGCCCCAGAATTTTCGACTCGAAGGGTGCCAGCGCGGCGTGGCCCCACAGGCCCATGAGATCCAGCGCCGTGACCATCAGATCCGGGTGAAAAGTGAACTCCTGTTCGTGAGCAACGAGCTGCGCTCGCTCGTGGTCGGTGAGGGTTCCCTCAGGCGCATCGATGAAACCCGGGACTTTCACCTCTTCATCGAACATCGAGAAGGTGTGGCCGAGCTGGCCGTGTTCTCGGAAAGCCTCGCCGTGATCGCTGGTGTAGATGATCACGGTGCGCTGTCCCATCTCGGTTCGTCGCAGACTGGCGATGGCGTCGGCAACGTGACGGTCATGCTGGAGCACGGCGTTGCGGTAATGATTGAACAGCAAGTCGGCGTCTTCGGCTTCCTTGCTCAGCTTGGCGGGCTGAAAGGGCTGCGCTCGCCGCTCGTCGACCAGGTACGGATAATGTACGTTGGAGGTGTGGAGCACCGCGAAAAAGGGTTCTCGCAGCTTGCTCACATCCCGTTGAACGTGGGCGGCGAGCAGCGCCTCGTCGGCGCCCATGTCGAGATCTGCACGACCGTCGAGCTGCGTGCCACTGACGAACAGATCCACCCCGAGATCCTGAACGAACGAATGCGAGTTGGCGAAGAACAAGTTTTGACTGGTCCAGTACGCCGTAAACCAACCCGCCGCACGAGCGTAGTCGAAGAGCAGAGGCCATTCGTGCATCACCTCGGAACTCTCGTGCGGCCCCACCCCCGCGAGCAGCACGGGCAACGTGATCGCCGTCGTCGAGTCCAGAGCACGCAGCTGACTGAGCGCGTGGCGCCGCGGCAGCAGTTCGTTGGTGTAGGGCGTCGCCACGCAATTCGGCTGATACTTGGGGCAAGTTGCGTCGGCCCGGGTGCTCTCGGTGATCACGAACAGCACGTTTCGCGCCAGTGCTGGCTCGGCAGCGATGGGTTCTACGGCACGTGAGCGGCGCACCCCCGGCCGCACCGCCCGCGATTCGTCGGTGAGCCCCAACTTGCTGCTGACGAACCCACCGACCGCGTTCAAGTACAGCGTGTCGGGCGGAGCAGCCTGCACGGTACGGTAGTGATTGGGAACGAACCAGCAAGCGACGAAGACCACGGGAGCCCAGCGTGCGGCGCGCTGCTGATGAACTCCAGCCCCGTTCAAACTGCGCCGCGCACACCACAAGATCGCGCCGCTCGACAACGCGAAGGGCAACAACGTCCACGAGTAGTTCGCCGCATCCGACCACAGTTGGGACAGCGCGCTCTGCGTCAGGTTCGATGCGAACAGTGTGAGATCCCGCGTGAGGTACGCGCGAAACTGCTCGAAAAAGTAAACCTGCCCGCCAAGGCACAGCGTGAGCCCCAGCACGAACAGCACGCGGCACGCGATCGCGGAGCGGGAGCTACCCGTCGCTGCGTAAATCAAGAGCCCCCAAACGACTACGCTCTCGATCAGCGCCAGTACGTAACAAACCATGTCGACGGGCGACAGTTCCAGCAGCTGTGCTCCGCGCCGAGAAACGTCGACCACGAGGGCTACGGCTGTGGGCGCCAGCAAAGTGGTCACCAGCAGCGCAGCTCTCGAGCTGGGGCCACGCAACCTACGACTCAGCGACCGTCGGCTCGGTCGAGGCTCGAACAGGCCCCGAAGTATGGGCGGATCATCTGGAAACTCAGACACGGCTAGCGGATGCGGAACGAGAAGTCTTCGGGTTGCGTGGGCTCGCTTCAGGGAAACGCCCAGAGATATCACAGCTGGAGCTGTCGCGCCGCCCCAAGCTTGCAGCGCAACGTGCTCTCATTTCGTCTGCGCAGACACTCGACGAGGATCAGATCGACGCTTTGGCGCTTGCGGTCGTGTCTTTGCTGAAACTCGGGCTGTCAGCGCCCGCGCAGCGCTGCGTCAGCTGGAGGGCACTCTGCTGCGGCGGGTCGCGTACCTGGAGCGGGGGCCTTGAACAAACCTGCGAGCTTTTGCTCGATCGCCTCGCGCTCGGGCAGCAACACCGACCAATTCTGCTCCGTTCGATGGTAGCTCACCTCCTTTCGCCCGATCACGACGCCGTGAACCTTGCGCGGATCCTGATCCAGGACACGGCGAGCCAGCGACAGCAGCTCGAGGCGAGTCATGTCGCTGATGATCGACTCTTCGACGATACCGAACACTGTCGGCAGCATTGCCAGACCATCGATGCTCGAGAGTTGTGCGTGCAACGACCTCAACACGAGTTGTTGACGGCGAGCACGACTCCAGTCGCTACGGCCATGACGGGAACGAACGAACATTCCAGCGACGATGCCATCGAGACGTTGAGGCCCCGCGTCGAGTTGCAACAGGCGCCGGCCGCCATCGACGCGCGGGTCGATGAAACGATCCACTATCGGACAATCGACGAGGACAGTAACACCGCCCACAGCATCAATCACCGTTTCGAACACGCCCAAGTCGATGGCTAGGGTGTGGGCGATCGGCAACCCGAGCGTGTCTTCGATGACGCGTTCGAGCGCCTTTTGTGGATCCTTCTTTGCGCGGCGCGCGAGGCCCCAGACCGCATTGATCCGATTCGGTTCTTCGCCAGGGATCTGAACGTACAAATCGCGCGGAATACTGATCACACCGAGGTGGCCATCGTTCGAAAACGCTGCGACCATCAACGTGTCGGTCCGCCCACCGCGACTCACTCCAGGCTGACGATCGACGCCGAGCAGCAGGACGTTGTGGGTGGTTCGAAGCTGCGATAGCTGCGGCGATCGAAGCGTTTCGGGCGCTTGCAGCGACGTTTCGTCGAGTGTCTGAGGCTGGTCGAACCTCGAATGTCCAGCTTCAGTCGCCGCATCAGTGGGTTGGTTCGCGCCGCCGTCGCGACGTTCGATTGGGGCGGGTGCAACCATCGCGATCGACGAATCGCGCGAAGTGGTATCGACGTAAGGACGCGCCCGCAGCCACCAAGTTGCAAGCGCAAGGGTGGTGAACGATAGCAACGCGAAACCAACCAACCCGATCCTTGCACGACTCACGATCGCTAGTCGTGCAATCAGCGGGCCAACCCGCACCACGGCCGACGAGGTGTTTCCGTCAGAGGTGGTACTGCATCCAGTAGATCGCAACACCACTGACCGACACGAATAGCCAGATCGGCAACGTCCAGCGTGCGATACGCCGATGTTGCGCGAAGCGCCCCGTCCACGCGCGGTAGATCGTAAACAGGGCCATCGGTACGATCGTAGCCGCCAAGACGATGTGCGGGATCAGCAGACTGAAGTAAACGATGCGAATCGGACCGCGTCCCTGGAAAGGCAGCGAACCAACCTGCGCGTGGTGAACCAAGTAAAGCACCAAGAACAGACTCGATAAGCCAAAGGCGCCGATCATCAACGCGCGGTGCAGGTTCTTGTTGCCTGCGCGAATGCTCCACCAGCCCGCACTCAGCAAACATGCCGCCGTCGCGTTCAAACACGCGTTGGCGGTAACCAGCGCGGACGGGCCAGCTGAGGCATCGCCGCGCGGCGCCACCGCGAGCAACCCCGCTACAGCGAGGCAAACGAAGGCAGAGAGACCAACGATGATACGTCGGGCGCTGGCCGTGTCAGAAGCTTCGACCTGGGTATTCACTGGGCACTCGATCATTGAGGGGTCCGCCGAAAGGCGCAGACGCGTTTTAAGCGACCGCCCGCGTAACGCAACGGGCGATCAGGCGCGACAGGGCGTCGCAGCACTAGGGGCTGTCCCAAGTTTCTGCCCTGCTGCGAGGCAGGATTTCGCGGCTGCGAAGCACGGCCTCGTCGTTACGCTCCTCACCAGGCTTCAGCCTGCCTCCGGTGCTCGCTCCTCAGGCGCGCTCCTCGCTCGCGCCTCCTGCCTCTCGCAACGGGCATAAGCTTGCGACAGCCCCTAGAACGGAATCGGCGTCGCGAGGGGTGCTGCGGTGTCGCACTTGTGCCCCAACGGAGCGGTTTGCCGTGAGAAAAATCGAGGTTTCTGGCCGAGTTGGAGCGCTCATCCGCAACGTCATGATATGGTCTGCGCGTGGGCCAACGGCAGCTGCTGGTGCTTGGGAATCTCAAGGGCGCGGCGAAGGCCGCGCTAGAGGTGGCCCGACGCGATGCGCAGTTCGAGTGCGTGACGCGGCCGCGCGCGGACGAAGCCATCCTAGAGCTCGATTCGGGCGAGTTTCGCGCGATGGTCGTCGACCTCACGACCCCGGGTGCGGCGCGCTTCTGCCATGAGGCTCGCGCCCGACGCGCCCTGTTCAACGTCCCACTGATCGCGCTGTCACCCAAATTGACTGACCTCGCGTTTTCCAACGCCTTGCGTTGGGGCGCGGACGACGTGGTGATGCTGGGTGCGGCCGAACCGCTGCGTGCTCGGCTGGATTCGCTTCCCAAGGAGATCGCTCCGCTTGCCGCTGCAACCCGCGGAGAAGCGGTGATCGCCGATCCCGAACGCAGTCGATGTGACGTGCTGGGGCGCGTGCTGGCGAACGCAGGGTTCAGCGTCAAGTACGCCACCGACACGGTCGCAACGCGCTTCTATCTGGGCAAACCGTCCGTGAGTTTGTTCGTGATCAACTCGGAGCTGGGTGACGTACGCGACCTGGCTAGCGAAGCGTTGAACGCGGGCAGCACGGCAGACTGGGTGATCACCACCAAGACGCTGAATGTGGAGGCCGATCGGGCGAGGCTTGCGGGCATCCCGCGGCTGGTGGTGATGTCGTCTCATGGCCCGCCAGAGAACGTTCTGTTTGCGCTGAACTTGCTGCGTCCGCACTCGGAGGCGTCGCGGCGCGCAGAGGTGCGTGCGCTACACGGCGCGATCACGTTGTTTCGCCCAGTGGGGCTGGATCACGACGAGTTCGGGTTCACCTACAGCGTGAGTTCAGGGGGCTTGTACGTGCGCACTTTGTTGCCGTGCCCCTCGGAGCGGCTTTGGCTGGAATTGACGCCCCCCAACGTGCCGCGGCGCGTGAAATTGTTGGGGGAGCTGGCCTGGTCGCGGACCTTCGGCGAGGCTGGGGCAGAAACTGCGCCGCCGGGCTTCGGGGTTCGCATCCTCGATGGACTCGGCGATGATCTGGAGCTGTGGCACCAGGGATTTCGCTCTCTCGACATTCGAGTGCCGAGCGGTGGCGTGCCAGAGGTCAAAACCTCGTCGAGTTCCTTCCGCGTGCCGTTACCCTCCAACCGCCCTCCGAAACCCGAAGCGCCCGCACCAGCTGCGCCGTCGTTGTTGGGCTCCCGGGCAGCGCGAGTCTCGACGTCACCCATCCGCAGCTCGCTGACGATGGAGGTTCCCGACGAGACGACCGACGGGTCCACCAACCCATCACGTGAGGAACGCACGACCACGACGCAACACGACAAACCGCGCAGCGCCGTCGAGGTCCCCAAGACCATGTGGCACGCGCCCGAGTACACTCCGCAAGGTCCGCCAGCCACACCCAGCGTGTCGGCGTCAGGGGGTGAAGCAGTGCTTGCGGCGATGCGCAAATCCCTGCCACCTGGATACATCACCCTGCCTGTGAACCCCGTGCCACCAGCGGCGGAACACGAAGCCGATACTGCCGTCGACACGCCAGCCTACGACGGCCCACCCATCACGGACCCCCTTCCCGTGGTAACCCCGACCCACGAAACTGCCGCGGTGGAGCCTAACCCGGGAGAGTTGAGCGTCCCACAACTGGATACGCCGACGTTCGATGGCTCGAAAACGGCGGCCATGCCCGCCATCACCGCCGACGCGCACGCGGCCGACCCCAGCAACGAAGCGCTGCAGGACGACATGGTCCCCTCGCCCAGTGCCGCTCCTCCGATGACGGCTTCGTTGCCGCCCCCGATCACACTGGAACAGCTGGAACGCGAACGTGCAGAGCCGGGTCCCGAAGCCCCAGCCCCACCCGGGCTTGGCGACTTTTCGACGGCAAGAGCCTCGCAAGGGTCAGCGGGCAAAAGTGGCTACTACTTGGCGGACGAAGACCTGCTCTCCGTGCCCCCCGATGCGGGTGAACTCAAACTGGACGTCCCGCCCATCGACGCCCCCGAACTCCCCAACGTCACCACGTCGCCCGCGGATCCAACACCCTCCCCCCCACCCCCTCCCCCCAAAAAAGCGCC
>CBFGUG010000011.1:0-144434 GCA_965651905.1 uncultured bacterium
GGGCACGGGCACGCTGGGCACGGGCACGCTGGGCACGGGCACGCTGGGCACGGGCACGGGCACGCTGGGCACGGGCACACTGGGCACGGGCACGCTGGGGTTTCTGTCTTCGAGCCGTCACGACCGACCACGGACGCGCGCGTCGACGGGCCTTGGGAGCAACGAGTGGTGAGTACTTGCGCGCGGGACTCGAGTGGCGTGGTCGAGCTACTGGACACATTGCAGCAGCATCGCGCTTGGCTCACTGGACCTCATGGACAAAGTGAACGCGTGCGGCGCACGACACGTGCTGCAGAGCGACGCGTGGAGCTCGCCGTGCTCGATTTGGTGCGCGAGCGCGGGGCGGCGAACCTCGAGCGCCTGGCCGTCGATGTCGCTCGAGAAGTCTCGACACCCGACCAGGCAGCGGACGAGCTGCTCGAGCTACTGCGTGGTCATGACGATTGAACGTCGTGCGACCATCACTGGTGATCGCGGTGCGCTCAGGGGCCGTGAGTTCCGCGCACGCCCAGTCCCAGCCAACCGTGGATCCGAACGCCATCGACCGTGTCGCGGTCGGGACAGCTGAGGCTCGACGCGCACTCGAAGCTGTCGGTCAAGTACGCGCCCATCGCTGCGGACATGAACGGGCCCAGGCGGACGTGGTCCGCCAAGCTGAACTGGAGCCCCCCTTCGAGCCCCAACTGCGGGCCGCCCAAGAATTCTTTCGCCCCGATCGGCACCTGCTGTTCACCACCATCGTTCGAGGGCACCGTCACTACCTGCGTCACACTCGGACGCAGCCATTCGTAACCCAACAACGCACCAACCCAGGGTTGAACAGAGCTGTCGGGGGAGATGTTGTAGATGACCTGGGCACTGAGACGGAGGTTGTTGAAGTCGCAAAGTGTGTCGTCGGGACAGTCATCGCCGGTTGGGCCCAACCCTGCGCCGACTTCGAGCCCCCACCACCAACTGCGGGAAGTCCGATAACCCAGGTCGAGCGCGATGGGTACGTTCAGCAGCGCGACGCCGCCCAAGTCTCCGCTGCGGTACTCGATCCCGCGAACGCTGACGCCCGCCCCGTCGGTTTGCCCGAAAGGGAGTTCGACGCCGAGCTTCATTCCCCACTCGAAGCCGGTTTCGGGCAAGGTGTCGGCGTTCGAGTCGCCCGTCGAGCTGTCGGATGCGGCGGTGTCTACGTGTGTTTCAGTGGCGCCCGTGGGCTCCGCGGCGGTGAACTCAGCACTTGTGGCACTCGACGCCGTTGTGTCGCCAGCAAGTGAATTTCGTTGGTAGCCCGCCGCCTGGACGGAATGGGGGGAACTGACTGGTACGGAATTGATCGATACGCCTTCGACCAAGCCACCCGAGCTGGCTTCGGCGGGTGTCAGGGCACCCATGGAAACCGACGTCCCCAATGTCAGTGCGACACGCCACGGCGTCAGTGCGCGGCGAGCCAGCGTCTTTCCTACGAGTTCCCGTGCGCGTTTCACGGCCACCTTTCTAGGGCTGCGTGCGAGGCACGTCACCTGGTTTGCCGCGGCCGTTCTGGGATCGACGTCGTGGTTCGCTTCGCTAGAGCGGGTCACCGACCGATGACCTTGCAGCGTCACTGGACTCGTCTCCTTGTGGTGATGCACGCGGGTACACGTCCCCGGCACACGCCTCGCAACGCACGTCTGGGTTTTGAATTCTCGTGTGCGGGGGCTCGTCGTAGTGGGGTACAGTTGCGCCCCTTGGCCGTCGGAGGGGCAGCCATAGCCTTAAGGAGATAGTCGCGATGATGCTTCGGAGATTGGGGATAATGCTCGTTCTGAGCTCAGTTGGAACTTGGGCGTGCGCGTCGGATGAGACCGACGACGATGCGGCTTCCCCTGACCAAACGGAGGCCGGATCTACGGACGATTCCGAGGACGACGGCGAGGACGCAGGAGAGACTGACGAGGGTTCGGCTTCGGACGACGCTGAGAGCGAAGGGGGCGCGGAAGCTCCCGACCTGGACGCTGGTGTCGAGCCCGAAGACGCGGGTGAAGAGGGTGGAAACGGGTTCGGCGCGCAAGCCATCGAGGGCGGCGCGTTCGAAAGCGACGCGTCACTCACGCCAGCCACCACCACGTTCTCGGTGACGGGTCAGCTCAAGGTCGGGACCACGCTTTTCGTCGATACGGATACGCCGAACATCGATAATCCCAGGATCTCCAACGACGACATCGACGTGGAGGACGCGTCCCAAGATCGCGCGCAGCAAATCTCGAGCCCCAGCACGATCGGCGGCTATCTGGGACCACTGCCCGTACTCGATGACGAAGGCGAGCCGACGGGCGAGTTCGTCATGGACGACTACGACTTTTACAAGGTGACACTGGCCGCAAACCAGACCGTGACACTGTTCATCGCGCAGCCGCCTGCCGACGAGGATCAAGACGTCGGCGAGATCATCAACACCGACCTCGACCTCTACTTGCTCGACGCGCAACGTGCGACAATCAAGGACGAAGACATCTCCGACGAGAACCCCGTAGACTTCGTCGACGACTCCCAGGGGACTGGTAACAAAGAGCAAGTAACCGCGCCCAGTACTGGGGTCTACTGGATCGCCGTCGAGCGCTACGACGACGAGGAGACCACCGCCGACGACGCGGGGCAGGCGCTTTACTCTCTCTCGGTTGGAATCGGTCAATCTGACGATGTGCAGGACGGCATCGAGTCGGACAAACTCAGCTCGAAGACACCCTTCGTGCCGGGCGAAGCCGTGGTGCAGCTCGGTTTCGGTCCGCAAAGCGCATCCCTCGCGGCAAAGATTGCTGCCGTCAATGGTCCAGATGCTACGGGCTTTCAGCTCGTCGGGTTGACGGACGTCGTGAGTGACGTCTCACCGCAGTCGACAGCCAACCAAGCGCGCGAGACCATTCGCGCGATCAAGCGCTTGCGCAAGATGACGGGCGTCGTCAACGCCAGCCCGAACTACATCTATCAAACGCTCGGCACGCCCGCATCTGACGATCCGCTATTGGGCTCCCAGTGGCACTACGATCAGATCAACTTGGCTGAAGCCTGGTTGGCGTCCGATCAGTCGTCGGGCGCGCGTGGTGCGGGGGTCGTGGTCGCGGTGATCGACACGGGCGTGGCGATGTCGCATCCGGATTTCGAGAACGCCGACGGCTCCAGTCAGCTCACCGACACGGGCTTCGACATGATTTCGGATCCCGAGGTGGCTGCGGACGGCGATGGACGTGACAGCGATCCCGATGACCCGGGTGATGCTCGAATTTCCGGCGCGAGTTCTTTCCACGGTTCGCACTGTGCCGGCACGGTAGCCGCGTCGACGAACAACGGAGAGGGTGCGGCAGGTGTCGCTCCCAATGCTCGAATCATGCCCATCCGCGCCCTGGGCCGTGGGGGCGGGACGCTCGAAGACATCCGTCAAAGCATCCTGTACGCGGCGGGCTTGGACAATGCCACGGGTGAACTCCCCGCGCAGGCCGCCGACATCATCAGCATGAGCCTCGGTGGCCCCGGCCGCAGTGACGCGATGGCTTCTGCAATCGCTGCTGCGATGGCGGAGGGCGTGATCGTGATTGCGGCTGCAGGTAACTCCAACGCGCCCGCCGAAGGTTTCAGTCCCGCGGGTGAAGACGGGGTCATCACCGTTGCTGCGACAGACCTGAACCGCGACAAGGCGTTCTACTCGAACTTCGGTCTGAGCAATGGCGTGATTGACGTTTCGGCACCCGGCGGTGATACGGGCGCGGACGCCAACCGCGACGGCCAGCCCGACGGTGTGGTCAGTTTGGTGTTCAAGGATAACGGCTCCAAGCTGTATGACTCGTACCAGGGTACGTCGATGGCGTGTCCGCACGTCGCGGGCGTGGCCGCGCTGATGAAAGCCATCTGGCCTGAGATGGGCCCAGAGGAGTTCCGCGCTGCGCTCCCCGACATCGTCGTCGACATCGGTGACGAAGGCGAAGACCCAGTTCATGGTCACGGACTGATCAACGCCAACAAGGCCGTTGCCTTCGCGATGACCCAAGCCGGGGAAGAGGTTTCCGACGACCCGGTGCTGAGCGTGTCCTCCTCGATTCTGGACTACGGCGGGTCGAATGTGTCGCTGCCGCTGGCAATCGGTAACACGGGTCGCGGCGAGCTCGAGATCGGCGAAGTCAGCGTCAGCGAAGAATGGGTCCAGATCGATGGTCAATTGGACGTGGGCAGCAACCTCGTGAACATCGTTCGCAGTGGTTTGGCCGAGGGCGTCAACACCGCGTCGATCACCATCGAGAGCAACGGCGGCAGCAAGGTGATAAGCGTTCGCGTGTTCGTCGGTGAAGAGCCGATCGGCGGCAACTTGGGCATCATCTACGTGATGATGGTCGACCCCGTCACGGGTGAGCAGCTGGCGCAAGAGGCGGCTTTCCCCGAAGACGACTATACCTTCGAGCTGACCGACATACCTGGTGGCAAGTACTACCTGGTGGCGGGCACCGACTTGCGCGACACGTTCTTCCTCGGCAATGACGGGGATGGCTACGGCGCGTTCCCGTTGGCGCAGGATCCACAGCTGATCTGCCGCTTCCTCGAGGAAGAGGATCCCGAGTGTCCCATTCAGTCCGAGGAAGACCGAGAGTCGCCAGATCTCGAAGACGTGCTCATCCCCATCCAGTACCTGCTCGACATCGGGGCAGAGCAAGTTGACGACGAAGAGGTGCTCCCAGCGGGCGTCTCGGCGAAGGCCAACGCGCTCACACGACCCACGAAGTTCAGGCGCATGTGGTAGTCTCGTACGCCATGGGAACCTATAGAAGCATGTCTTGGTTGATGCTCAGGCTGACGGTTGTGGGCGGGATCTTTCTCGCCCTAGGCTGCAACGGCTGCAACTCGACTCCGGATCCCGAGCCCCCTGCGGCGCCAGCACCCACCACGGAACCGTCGAGCTCTGCACCTGCGCCCGAAGCTGGTGAGTGCGTGACGGGTGGGTGTTCTGGGGAGCTCTGCATGGAGCCCGGGACCCAACCCTCGCAGCCATCGTTCACCAACTGCGAGTACAAGCGCGAGTATGAGTGTTACAAGACCGCAACCTGCGGCCGTGATGCTCAGGGTCAGTGCAACTGGGAAATGACCCCCGAACTCGACAAGTGCCTCGGGCGTAAGTAGTTCCAGGCGCTTTAGGCGTGAACTGAGTGCGGCCCCCACTTCGGTGAGGGTCGCGCTCGTCGTTTGGGAAACGGTCATCACGCGCCCGCACGAGCGTGGGGCAGTTCCCGTCTCGGTCGGCAACGCTGCTGCGTGGGTGAACAGCAACCCACAACCAGCGGGGCGAGCGTGCGATTCTGAAGCGGCAAAGCGCGGAGCCCAGCACCATCGTCGTCGCATGTCAGCGCTCCATCGTGCGACAGGGCGGTGCACCCGCCCGTCCAGTTCGGCGGCTGAGGTCGCTTGTTCGAGAGGACGTAGCGTTGAGACCCATGCTCCGCAGTTACGTGGCGCACGGGCCTCGGTTCGCTGCCAGAGACTCACGTGAGAGACTCGGGACGCGAAGAGCGGGGGGCTCAGGGGTCCCGAGTCGCGTGTCGTGAGAGGCTGGAGGGCACGAGCAGCGCGCCTGAAGAGTGAGCACCGGGCAGGCTGAAGCCCGGTGGGGAGAAAGGACGAGGCCGCGCTCGGTAGCCGCGAGAATCCCGCCCCGCAGCAGCGAAGAAGTTTGGAACGTCCCTAGTCTTCGCTGCCCGGTAGGCGCTTCTTCGAGACGCCCTTGCGCTCGCGGAACTTTCGCTTCGCCTCAGGCGTGCCCGAGCTGGGCGGAGGATCCGCCTTGGGGGGATCCGCCTTTGGCGGCGGCTTCGGCGTCTCGGTCTTCGGCTGCTCAGGGGTGGGGTTCGGCGCTGGTTTGGGGGCGGGCTTCGGTGCAGGAGCTGGTGCTGGCTTGGGGGCGGGCGCTGCTTTGGGAGGAGGATCGACGATGCCCTTCTTGGTCTCTGGTGGTTCACCCGACGCAACTGGCGCGGTCGGGGTCGGTTCTTCTGCATTACCTGCCGCCGTGCCGTCAGCGCCAGGATCCGCTCCCGGGTCCACTCCAGCAGCTGTGTCGGCTGGGGCCGGATCACTCGCCTCGTCCTGATCTTCGACGGGTTTGACCTCAGCCGCGGGAGGTTCGGCCGCCAGCTCCTGCGTTTGGGTTTCAGTTGCGCCAGCGTCGTCGACTTTCTTGCAACCCAGGGAAGTCCCCAGTGCAGTTAGCACCAGCAGTGAACACAAAGAGGATTTGAGGGGCGTAACTAACATGCGTGACTCCGTACTGTTGGTGAGCGGGGCAGGGCCTTCTCCACGAGCACTGAATGGGCGAGAAGGCTGGCGAGAAGTGTCCGGCGAGAGCGTGGTGGACCGTGGTTCTAGGACTGATTCGACTCCTTGGAGGTTACCTTCTCAGAAACTCCCCACGGACCCTACGTTCAGCCGAGGCCTCCGCTTCCTCGGCGTGCGCGAAAATACCATGGTTCGTTCACCCTGTCAGGGTTCGCTTCGGGTGCCTTTGGTCTGGCTTTTTCGTCCCCGCGGAAAGGGCGCTGGCCCAACGGCTGCCGCGGCGTGAATCGCGTACCAGTGCGCCGAAATCCAGCGTCTCGAAGTGAATGAACCATCCATCGCGCAGCGGGGGAGTTGCAGCGACTCCAGCGCAGAGGCTCAACGGATCGGCGAACCCACCTTCATTCGCTCGCCAACCTCTCGTTCGGCACGCTGGGCGACAGAGGTGTGCTGTCCGCGGCTGGTGATGGCAGGGTGTCCTACTCGGGCTGTCTTGGCGACACAGTCGCATCAAGTAGTCGCTGTGGTGTCCGACACCCACGGTGATCGCTGACGGTTGGGTCATGTTCGTTTCGATGCCACACGCCCCCTCGCAGGTGACCGTGCGCGCTGCGCGTCAACGACGGACCACGGAATGAACGCGCGACGTCAGCCCGTGCCGTGACGCCCACGCGTAACCTCGGTGCCGAGTGCCGGTCTGCTGGCGGTCTTCTTGCTGGCGGTCTTCTTGCTGGCGGCTGTCTTGCTGGCGGTCTTCTTGGAAGCGGCCTTCGTTGGGGGAGTCTTCTCGCGAACGAGCGGGCGGGTTGCGGTCGTCTCGTTGCGTTTCTTCGGAGGTTTTCGCCCGATGTTCTCTGCGTGAAACGCACTTGGGCACTGGCCGTTGATCGGACAGGCAGCGCAGGCTGGTTTGCGCGCCGTGCAGATGCGTCGACCGTGAAAAATTAACGTATGAGAGACCGGGTCCCACACGTCGCGGGAGAACAGCCCCATCAGATCGCGTTCGATGGTTTCGGGCGTCGTGTTCTTCGTCCAGCCGAGTCGTTGGGAGATACGCTGCACGTGGGTGTCTACCACCACGCCTTCAGGGGCTCCGAACGCGACGCCGAGCACGACGTTGGCAGTCTTACGTCCAACCCCGGGCAGGGCCACCAAGGCGTCCAGCGATTGAGGGACTTTCCCATCGTGCAGCGAGACCAACTGTGTTGCGAGCCCGACGATGTTCTTCGACTTCTGCCGAAACATACCGAGGGTCTGCAGAACAGATTGCACGTCGTCTGTCTTGGCCTGGGCTAACGACGCAGCGTCGGGCCAGCGACGAAACAGCTCAGGTGTTACCTTGTTCACCGCAACGTCGGTGCTTTGAGCGCTGAGTACCGTCGCGACGATCAGCTCGAAGGCATCTTGATGATCCAGCTCGCAGTGCGCGTCGGGGTGCGCGGCGCGCAGCGCTCTCAGGGTTTCAGGGGCGGCTTTCTGGGGCTTCGAGCGAGCCATCGATTGCTTTCAGGTCGCGTTGGGTGTCAGAACTTCAGTCGTCGTCGACATCGGATCCGGTGTCCTGCGAATCGGGATCGGTTTCATTCGTGCGGGGCTCGTCACTGCTCGACTCGTCACTGCTCGACTCGTCACTGCTCGACTCGTCACTGTCTGGGTCGCTACCAGTGGGTTCGTCGATGGCAATGCCGTCGACGACGTCGCCCTCTGCAGCGCTCACGCCGACCAACTGCGAGTCGTTTTCCTCCAACTCTTCCTCATCGTTTTCGCCGAGGCCCTCGATGGCGACGACACGCTCGTCTTCGGCGACGTGCATCACACGAACTCCCTGGGCATTCCGTCCAGTCTCTCGGATCTCCGAGACGCGGGTACGAAGGGTTTGCGCGCGGTCCGTGACGAGCATGACTTCGTCCTCAGGTTTGACCAAGGCGATCGCCACGACGGGCCCGTTGCGTTCGCTCGCGTCGATCAGAATGATGCCTTTGCCGCCGCGTCGCTGCGACCTGAATTCTTCAATCGAAGTACGCTTGCCGTAGCCGCGTGCACAGATGGTGAGCACTTGCTCGCGTTCGGGATCCGTACAAGCGAACCCGACCACCTCATCATCCGCTTCCAGCTCGATTGCTTTGACGCCCGCGGCGCCTCGTCCCATCGCGCGAACCTGCTGTTCGTCGAAGCGGATGCTCTTGCCGGCCTTAGTCGCGATCAGGAACTCGCGCGAGCCATCGGTGACGGCAGCGGCGAGCAATGCGTCGTCGTCGCCGATCTTGACGCCGATGATGCCTTTCTCGCGGAAGTTCTGATAGTCCGTGATGGCGGTCTTCTTGATCTGACCGCGACGGGTCAACGTCGTCACGAACAAACCTTCGTTGAAGCCCTCGACAGGCGTGATGGCGCAAATACGCTCACCTGACTCGATGCCGACGAAATTGACGATCGCGCGGCCCGTGGCACTTCGCCCTGCTTGGGGTACTGTGTAAACCTTTTTGACGTACACTTTGCCGCGATCGCTGAAGAAGAACACGTAGGAGTGCGTGGAGCAGACGAACAGCTGCGTGATGAAGTCGTCGTCCCGCGCGTCCATGCCGCGGTTGCCTTTTCCGCCGCGCTTTTGGGCCTTGTAGGTGCTGAGCGCCGTGCGTTTGATGTAGCCCTCGTGCGAGATGGTCACGACCATCAGCTCTTCTTGGATCAGGTCCTCGACCTGAATTTCAGCCTCGTCATCGATGATTTCCGTGCGGCGATCCTCGCCGTAGGCCTCTCGAATCTCGTGAAGCTCGCGGACGATGACCTCCATCAGTAGTGTTTCGTCTGCGAGGATCGCGGCCAGGCGCTTGATCGTTTCACAAAGCTCGCCGTACTCCTTGGCCAGCTTTTCTTGCTCGAGGCCCGTGAGGCGGCTCAGGCGCATCTCCAAGATGGCTTTGGCTTGTCGTTCACTCAAGCGGTAGTCGCCCGCGGCTTTGGCCGCGGCGATCTCGTCTTCGGGGCGCCCGGCACGGCGCACGAACTCTTCCAGCCCAGCTAGCGGTAGCGCCATCAAACGCTGCTTGGCCGTCTCCGGATCGGGTGACTCGCGGATCGTCTTGATCACGACGTCGGTGTCGGTCGTGACCATGCCCAAGCCCTCCACGAGCTCTTTCTGGGCTTCAGCCTTGGAGAGCTCGAAACGTGTGCGGCGACTGACGACTTCGCGGCGATGTTCGACGAACTCTTGGATGATCTCCTTGAGGTTGAGCACCGCCGGGCGTCCGTTGACGATGGCCAGGTTGATCACGCCGAACGTCGTTTGGCAGTCGGTCATCGAGTACAGTTGGTTGAGCACCACCTGCGGGAAGACGTCCTTCTTCAGCTCGATCACCAGGCGCATGCCATCGCGGTCGCTCTCGTCACGGGCCTCGCGAATGCCTTCGATCTTCTTGTCGCGGATCAACTGTCCGATTTTGGCGTGGAGACGTGCCTTGTTCACCTGGTAGGGCAGTTCGATGAACACGATCTGTTCGCGATCCTTGCTGCCTTTGACGGGCTCGACGATCGAACGAGCGCGCATCGCGATGCTCCCGCGGCCCGTTTTCGCGGCTTGATAGATGCCGACGCGGCCATAGATGAAGCCAGCTGTCGGAAAGTCGGGTCCCGGCACGAACTGCATCAGCTCTTCGACGGTGGCTTCCGGGGTGGCGATCAGGTGAATGGTCGCGTCCAACACCTCGCGCAAGTTGTGCGGCGGGACGTTGGTCGCCATACCCACCGCGATGCCGCCAGAACCGTTGACCAACAAGTTGGGATATCGGGTGGGGAGGACGACAGGCTCCGTTCGGGAGTCGTCGAAGGTGGCGACGAAGTCGACGGTGTCCTTGTCGATGTCCGCCAGTAGTTCGGCGGCGATCTTGGCCAGGCGTGACTCGGTGTAACGATACGCAGCGGGCGGGTCGCCATCGACCGAGCCGAAGTTGCCTTGGCCGTCGACCAAGGGGTGGCGCATGCTGAAGGGCTGGGCCATGCGCACCAATGCGTCGTAGACGCTGGTGTCGCCGTGGGGGTGGTACTTACCGAGCACCTCACCGACCACCGCGGCGCACTTGCGGTACGAAGAACCTGCGTTGAGGTTGAGGTCCTTCATTGCATACAGGATGCGCCGATGCACTGGCTTCAAACCATCCCTCACGTTGGGGATGGCACGCCCGATGATCACGCTCATCGCGTAGTCCAAGTACGAGGTGGTCATCTCGTCTTGGAGGCTGATCGGAATTTCGTCTTGGGGCTGAGTAGGGGAGTCTTCCGCCATTTGTCAGTCTGTCGTTTTGCTATGCCGAGGTGCGTCTCGAGTCGGTTCGGACGCAGTCTTTCGACACGTTCCCGAAGGGGCTTCGGTTATACTTCGAACTGCTTCGTTTGGGGCTCAAAAACGGCCCCGAGTGCGAAGGATTTCGTGTTCGCAAGTGACTAGGATCAGAGCGTTTTTGGCGCTGTCATCCGCCCTGCGGAGACGCTCCTGGATAGCTGCCTAGAAGGGCGTTCGAAGTGCGCTTTCGGTAGCGCGAAACGCGCAGGATTCGAGGAGCTGCGGCGTCGGTCTCGCGGCACCTGACGCGTCATCGCACGAGTGCGATGTTGGGTAGTGAATGAACGCGAGTAGAGGTGACGTTTTCTGCGCCCTCCGTCGAGACTGCGGCGCCGCATTGGCACATGCTTCAGTCGTTGCTGCTGCCTGAACGCGAGCGTTCATCCGGTGCGATGCGCCGCAATTGGAGCCCCGACGATCGCGCCTGAGTGCAGCGGTCTTGCTCAGAAGAAGTTACCGATCGTGAACTCGAACCGGGACGTTTCTTCGTAGGGCAGCGGCGAGAACGGGAAGCCCCATTCGAATCGCAGGGGGCCGAGGGGTGAGAACCAGCGCAGTCCGAAGCCCCAGCTGGTACGTAGGTTGAGCGCGTCCGAGGGGAAATCGAAACAAGGACTGGTTTCGTTGTAGCTGGTGCCCGTGTCGAGGCCGCAGTACTTGTTTTCCAGGTTCCAGGTATTGCCAGCGTCGGTGAACACGACGCCTCGAATGCCGACCTCTTCGATCAACGGCACCTCGAGCTCGAGGTTGTCGTAGAACATCAGGTTGCCGCCGATTCGTGCTCCGAGTCGCTCGGGGGGGCTGTTCGGATCGATCGTTTCAGTGAGTGGGATCCGAGGGCTGATGCCGCGGAACGAGAAGCCGCGCACATCGAGGATGCCGCCAAGGAAGAAGCGGGCGAACACGGGTACACCATCCGAGTTGGGACTGGTGATCAAGCCCAGCTCGGTGTTGAGCTTGATCACGGCACCACCGCCCAGCGGGTAGTAGAAGCGTCCCGTGAGGCGATTGCGCCAGAACTCCGTGTCCGCTCCGAGGGTGTCGAGGGACAGCTCGGTAGACCCTCGCAAGTACACACCGCTCGTGGGAAAAAGACGATTGTCTCGCGTGTCGTAGGTCAGCGACGGGCGCAAGCTGGAAGTCAGGCCGTCGTTGAATAGATTGAACAGCGGCAGCTGGCGAAAGTTGCTCTGCGGGATGGTGGATCCGAAAATCGAGCGACTGCGTTCCGTCGAGATCTGGTTGTCCTCGAGCGTATAGGTGATTGCCGCGGCCAGTTCGGGTTCGATCAAGGGGTAGCCCCAGGTTACGGAACCACCCGTGGTGTCTTGGGAAAAGTCGATGTAGTCGCGGGACTGGTTGTACAGTGACGACGAGAACTGGAATCGGCTGTCGAGAAAGTAGGGCTCGTAGAACGAGAAGTTGATCAGGCGCCGCACGCCACTGACCTGGGCGTTGAGTGAGACGTTCTGCCCGTTACCCATCAAGTTCGCTTGTTGAACTTGCGCTGTCGCGATGAACTGCTCGATTGATGAAAAGCCCGCGCCAACTTGAAACGTGCCCGTGGGGCGCTCGACGACTTCGACCTGAACGTTGACGCGGTCGTTGGTCGTACCTGGGCTGGTGCCGACGTCGACTCGTTCGAAGTAGCCCAGCGCGGTGACGCGCATGCGCGACCTCTCCAGGCTCGTCTCGCTGAACTTTTGGCCCTCGACGATTTCCATTTCTCGGCGGATGACCTTGTCGCGAGTCTTGGTGTTGCCGTTGATCTCGATGCGGTCGAAGTAGACGACCGGGCCACGTTCGATGGGAACGATGACGTCTACTTCGTTCGTTTCCGGGATCAGCTTGGTATCAGGGTTGGCGTTGACGTTCGCGTAACCTTCGTCGCGATACATCGTGCGCACGGCACCCAAGTCCTCGAGCAACTCGGCGCGATTGAACCAGTCGCCCGTCTGGGCGCGAATGGCGCGGCGCAGCTGTTTGCGGCCGCCGATCGGTTCGACTTCCTTGCCGTCCGGGCCACGTTCGTAGATGCGGAACTGTCGGATCTTGAAACGAGGGCCTTCGTTGATCGTGATCGATACTTCGATACCCGTTCGATCCGCCGTCAGCATCACCCGTGGTGTGTGCATCTGCACGGTCAGAAAGCCACGATCGTAATACAGCGCGTTGATGATCGCGATGTCGCGCTCGAACGCATCCTGCCTGAAGGGGCCACCACTGCCGAAGCTCAAGATACTGGTCTGGCCCGTGAACATCACGCTGCGCAGCTCTTCTTCGGGGATGTTTTCATTCCCGATGAAGGTCACGCGCTTGACGCTCACCTCGCTGTGTTCCTTGATCGTGAACTTGACCGAGACCTCGTTGTTCTTCTGCGAGATCAGTTCGCTTTCTGCTTCCGCTAAGAAGTAGCCCTTCTCCGCATACATGTCGCGAATCTTTTGGATGCTGCGACGGATGGCGGGCGGGCTCAGAATCGTATCGGCTTTGACTTCCAGCGCCTCCTCGAAGTCTTCACTGTCGATCTCCTCGTTGCCGACGAACTCGACGCTGGAGATGCTGGGCTTCTCACGCACGATGAAGCGCAACGTGACGTTGGAGGTCCCAGCACTTTCGCTGCGATCGATGTCGACCTCGATGTCGTCGAAAAAGCCCGAGGCCCACAGTTCGCGAACGTCCTGCGCCAACAAATCGGGAGTGAACTCTTCGCCAACCTTTTCGTGCAAGTACGCGATCACGTCCTCGCGACTGATGCGACGATTACCGACGACGTCGATGTTCGAGATCACGGACCCGCGGGCCAGCTCGGCCTCGTCTTGGGGCGCCGTAGGTGCTTGCGCCCGCGCGGCCTGGCCCGTGAGGAGCAGCGACACGCTCAGGAGCATCAGACACAGAGCTCGCCGCAGGCCGCATGCCGTGGCTAGCGCAAACGGGGCGCTGGGGAATGCCCTCATTCTGCACGCCCCCCCGCGCCGTTTGACACCACGGTGAGCTGGGGCTCGGTCTTCGACGGGCGGGATTGGTGGTCTGACGGCATTGCTCGGTGTCGGGCGGGGTGCTGTCTGGGGGAGACCTGGGAGAAAACGGTCTGTGGACACGTTGTCCGGCCGCTTCGGGTCGGACTCGACGTCGGACTATGGGGCATGGGCCCGCGGCACCGTGGCGCGCAAATTGGCGCCCTGCGTAGCCCAGAGCGTCTCGTTTCACAAGCGCCAGATGCCCGATTTCGCGACCAAATGGGTGGGCGGCCACGCTGCTGGCGCGGGCCTGATTTCGGGACTTCGCGGGGCCTTGGTCATTGGATGGCCGGTTGGTGAAGTCGGCGTTTTATTGGCACTTGCGCGGGATCCCAGCTACCGACCTCTGACTTCTGGTTCATTCCTCGATACCTGGGCAGGTAGCCTTTGGCGCAGCGACGTAAAGCACCGACCGCAGACACCCCGACCCCCCCCGAGCCGCAGAGCATCGGGTTACATGACATCGCGCAGAGCCGCTACCTGAACTACGCGCTCAGCGTCATCACGAGCCGCGCGTTGCCTGACGTGCGTGACGGCTTCAAGCCCGTTCAACGTCGCATTCTCTACACGATGTGGCAGCAGCGACTCACCGCTGACGCCAAGCACAGAAAGTGCGCCAAGGTAGTGGGTGACGTGATGGGTAACTATCACCCCCACGGCGACTCCGCGATCTACGACGCGCTGGTTCGCATCGCGCAACCCTTCTCACTCAGGGTGCCGCTAGTGGACGGCTCGGGAAACTTCGGCTCCCTCGACGGCGATCCACCAGCAGCGATGCGTTACACGGAATGTCGCTTGGCTGCGATCTCCAGCGAGGTGCTGACGGAGCTGTCCCAAGGGACTGTACACTTCAGGCCCAACTATGACGGCTCCAAAGAAGAGCCCGTCGTGTTGCCGGCCAAGCTACCCCTGCTGCTCACGAATGGCGCTTCAGGCATTGCCGTCGGCATGGCGACGAACATCCCTCCGCACAATCCCGAGGAGGTTTGCAGCGCGGCGATTCGCCTGCTGGACGCACTAGTCGACGAGAAAGACCTGAGCACGCGCGAGCTGTGCCGAACCGTCAAGGGGCCAGATTTCCCGACAGGCGGACAGATCATCTCCACTACGGAGGAGCTGAAGCAGGTTTACGAAACCGGTAGCGGTAGCATCAAGCTGCGCGCGACCTGGGAACTCGGTGAAGACAGCCGTGCGGGCAAGACCGTGGTCATCACCAGCGTGCCCTACGCAGTCAACAAGTCGACGCTGGTCGAGCGCATTGCGGACGTGGCTCTCTCTCGCAAGATGCCGATGCTGCTCGACGTCAAAGACGTATCCACCGAGGACGTGCGCATCGAACTGTTGCTCAAGAAAGACGCCGACGAGCAAAAGGTCCTGGCGTACCTGTTCAAACACACGCCGCTGCAGTCGAATTTCAACTGCAACTTCACGTGCCTCGTGCCGACGGAAAATCCCGAAGTGGGACGCCCCGAGCGCTTGGACTTGCGGTCCATGTTGTGGCATTTCCTCCAGTTCCGTTTGGAGGTGGTCACCCGACGCCTGCAGCACGAGCTGGACGTACTCGAGCGACGCATCCACATCCTGTCGGGCTTCGTCACGGTCTTCGACGCGCTCGACCAGATCATCACACTGATCCGAAAGAGCGACGGCAAGGCTGACGCGGCCCAAAAGATCATCAAGAAATTCGGTCTCGATGCCGAACAGACGGACGCCATTTTGGAGCTCAAGCTCTATCGTCTGGCGCGTCTCGAAATTCTCGTGATCCAAAAGGAGCTCGAAGAAAAGCAGAAGCGCGCCAAGGAGATCAAAAAGCTGCTCGGGGACAAGAGCGGGAAGGGCCGCTGGGGGCTGGTGCGCGGAGAACTCGGCGAAGTCGTCGACGGGCTCGGTCCGAACAAGAAGCGCCGTACCGTGATCCAAGCGCTGGATGACGAGCCAGAGTTCTCCGCGGAGGACCTGATCGTGGCTGAGGACAACCACGTGCTGATTACGCGCGATGGCTGGGTCAAGCGTCAGAAAGAGATCAAAGATCCGAGCGCTACGCGCCTGCGTGAAGGAGACTCGGTGCTAGCCGTCGTTGCGGGCTCTACCCGCTCGACCGTGGTGTTCTTCAGTAGTTTCGGGACTGCGTACACTTGCCGTGTGATCGACGTGCCCGCGACGACTGGGTACGGCGAACCGATTCAGAAGCTGTTCAAGCTGAAGGACGGCGAGTCCATCATCGCCGCCGTTTCACTCGATCCGCGCGCGATCGGCGACCTGCAGGAGGACCCAGAGCACTTCCCCGAAGCCTATGGCTTGGCCGCGAGCAGTGATGGATACGCGCTCTGCTTCTCGCTGTTGCCCTTCGTAGAGCCCAGCACGCGCAGCGGGCGAAAGTATGCCCGACCCAAGGGGGCGGCACGCATGATCGGCTTTGCCGTGGTTTCCGGGGAAGAGACGGTGATCGCCGTTTCACGTCAGCGAAGAGCGCTGCTGTGCGACGTAGAAGAGATCAACTATCTGTCGGGGGCGGGGCGTGGGGTAACCCTGATCAAGCTTGGACAAGACGATGCGTTGTTGGGACTCGGCGTCGCGACCGCAGAACGCGACGCCATCGAGGTCAAGACGAGCATGGGTGGCACCCAGCGCATCAGCGCGGCCAAGTACGAATCCACGACGCGCGGGGGCAAGGGCAGGGAAGTGATCAAACGAGGTAGCTTCACGGAGATGATCACTCCTGCCGTCGCTGCTCCGCCCGCTTTGGACCTCACTGAAGGAGAGACCTGATGGCGCAATACACCGCGCGAGACATCGCCGTGCTCGAGGGGCTCGACCCCGTTCGCAAGCGGCCAGGCATGTACATCGGTGGGGTGGGCAGCCAGGGGTTGCACCACTTGGTGTGGGAGGTGCTCGACAATTCCGTCGACGAGGCCATGAACGGTCACGCCACGGAGATCTCCGTCACGCTGCACAAGGACGGTTCTACCGTGACCGTCACCGACAACGGGCGTGGAATTCCCATCGACAAGCATCCCAAACTGAAAAAGCCCGCGCTCGAGGTGATTTTCACGACGTTGCACGCTGGCGGCAAGTTCGAAAGCCAGAACTACAAGACGTCGGGAGGTCTGCACGGCGTTGGTGCGTCGGTGGTGAACGCGCTTTCCACCCGACTGGTCGCGACCGTCAAGCGCGACGGCGGCGAATACTCGATGGAGTTCAAGGCGGGGCACACCACCAAGCCACTCAAGAAGGTCGGCAAGGCGCGTGGAACTGGCACCAGCGTCACCTTCAGCCCCGATCCGAAGGTCTTTCCGAAGACTGCCTTCGAGCCAGACGTGATCGCTGAGCGTCTGGAGGTCGTCAGCTTTCTGCACAAGGGCGTGAAGGTGACGTTCGCCGACGAGACGTCCGGCAAGCGTCAAGTGTTTCAGCACGACAACGGCATCACGGACTACCTGGAGAAGGTGACTGCCGACCGCAACGCACGCCCCGTGCACCCGACCGCGTTCTCGATGACGCGCGAAAACGGGTCGCGCGTCGAGTTGGCGTTGCGCTGGACGGAGGCGACGGACGAACGTCTGCTCAGCTACGTCAACGGCATCCCGACTGGCTCGGGCGGCACTCATGAGCTCGGCTTTCGTGCGGGGCTGCTCAAAGCGGTGCGCAACTACATCGACACTCACAAACTGGCGCCACGCGGCGTCAACATCGCGGCAGAAGACATTCGCGAAGGCGTCATAGGCGTGCTGAGCGTGTTCATCGCCGAGCCGCAGTTCCAAGGGCAAACCAAGGACCGCCTCAACAACCCGGAGGTGCAAGGCGTCGTCGACGGTGCATTGCGCCCGGTCTTGGAGCAATGGCTGAACTCCAATCGTACGGCTGCCGAGCAGATCGTCACGCGCATCGTGCTCGCGTCGCGAGCGCGAGAGGCGTCGCGTTCCGCAGCGGCGTCGGTGTCTCGCAAGAGCGCGACCAGCGGACGTTTGACGTTGCCCGGCAAGCTCAGTGACTGCCTGAGCAACAAACGTACGGACTCCGAGCTGTTCATCGTCGAGGGTGACTCCGCAGGTGGGTCTGCCAAACAGGGCAGGGACCGCACCACCCAGGCGATCTTGCCGTTGCGTGGCAAGGTGCTCAACACCGAGAGCGTCAGCCTGAGCAAGGTGCTCGAGAATCGCGAACTCGCCGACTTGGTGACGGCGCTTGGCTGCGGTATCGGGAAGAGCTTCGACATGGAGAAGCTGCGTTACCAGCGCGTGGTGCTGTTGGCGGATGCCGACTCCGATGGCCACCACATCACGACGCTGCTGCTGACGTTCTTCTATCGGCATTTGCCTGAGCTACTGCGTCATGGGCGTGTGTTCGTGGCTGTGCCGCCGCTGTATCGCGTCGACATCGCCAAGGACACGTACTGGGCGGACGACGATGCGCACAAGGAACAGATCATGGCGAAACACGCCAAGAGCAACTCCAAGGTCGAGATCACTCGCTTCAAGGGCCTCGGGGAGATGATGCCGAAGACGCTGTGGGAGACGACGCTCGATCCCAAGCGCAGGCGCATGCTCAAGGTCGAGATCTCCGACGGCTTGCAGACAGATCGTGTGGTCAACGACTTGATGGGCAAAGATCCGACGGCGCGTTTCCGCTTCATCATGGACCGCGCGGACGAAGCCAGCGAACTCGACGTTTGAGCCGAGTCCGCTGTTTGCGGCTCAGCGGTAGTCGTCGAGTGAAATGTCGTAACGTTTGAGCCAGCGGTGGACTTGCATGCGCGCTTTACCCAGCTCGCGCCCGACGGCTGCCACGTTACCTTGGTGCCGATTCAAGATCGCGCGAAGCTCGACTTCGGTCGGGGGGCCTTTGCCCGTGTACTCGTCGTCTGGCACGGCACCTAGCGCCCAAGTGCCGTAGGTCGCCATATCCTCTTTGATCTGATCTGGAAGCTGTCCGACCCCGAGCACGGTCTGTTCGGCCAAGGCCACGCAGCGTTTGGCGCACGCCTCGAGCTCGCGTACGTTGTAAGGCCAGTCGTACTGGAGCAGCGCGGTCATGAACTGAAAGTCGGGCACGAGCTCGGGCCTTCCATGGCGAGCCACGAACGCTCTGAGCAGCAAGAACACGTCTTCTTTACGATCTCTCAGCGGTGGGATGCGTAACTGGTACTCGTTGAGGCGTGCGAACAAGTCCTCGCGAAAGCGATTTTCCACCTGCATGCGTCGCAGGTCACGGTGCGTGGCGCAGATCACTCTCACGTCGACGGGCTCGGGTTTTGTCGCACCAACCGGGAACACCTCGCGCGACTGCAGAACGCGCAGCAGTTTGGCTTGGGCGGTCAGCGGCATGTCGCCAATTTCGTCGAGCAACAGGGTGCCTCTGTCTGCCAGTCGGATTTGCCCCGGCTTGTCGCGGTCGGCCCCCGAAAACGCACCACGCTTGTAGCCGAACAGTTCGCTCTCGATGAGGTTTTCGGGAATCGCCGCGCAGTTGACCGCGCAAAAATCTCCACTGCGCCCGCTCAGCGCATGGATCTCTTGGGCGAACACCTCTTTGCCCGTTCCGCTTTCGCCTAAAAGCAACACGCTGAGCGGGCTCTCAGCAATGCGGCCAACCTCTGCCGCAATGCGATCGATCTGGTAACCGCCGAGCACCTTCGTCGAGTTGGAAAGGCGGGGCGAGTCAGGCTGCATCACACCGTCGATGCGATAGTTTGCGTAGCCAACCACGTCTTGTTCGACGAACTTCAGGATCGCGTCTCCCACACGGATTTCCTGACCCGATTCCAAACGTGCTTCGCGCACCAGGTGACCGTCGAGCAGCGTGCCGTTGGTGCTATCGAGATCGCGCAGCGTGTAGCCGCCGCGTTCGAACGTCAGCTCGGCGTGTACTCTAGACACGGCGTGTACACCGATCACGACGTCAGCGGGATACTCTCGCCCGATGACGGTCTTGTGTTCGCCGAGGGGCCACGCAGTGGGAAGCGTCTCGAATCCATTAGCGTAGAGCAGCACCAGGCCCGCCCTCGGGGCGTCGCTATCTGGGGGCTTTGGCGCGCCCCATTGCTGCATCGCGCCTGTGGCGTCCTGAGCCATGCCCTGCAAGTTACCGATTTGTCGCGGCGGTCGCTAGTCCGCTGAAGGCCTAGTCGTCTGGGTATTCGCTGGGTACTGGGCTGCTGAATCGAGTGTTCGGTAGCAGAACGGTTGTGCCGCAACAATTCGGAAAGTCGCAGCATTTGTGCTGCCGTCGCGTGCGAGCAGTTCGGCGTCCCCTGCCACATCCTCCCGAATTTCCCGTTCGGGCTAGCGCGATGATGCAAAGGCGAGGGAGCGCGGACTTTGGGGACTGCTGGGTTTCGGGCTCGCGCCCGCCTACGCGCTGGTGCGCTCCGCAACGAGCGAGCTATCTTTCGTCGAATGACGGATGTGTTGCGGGTGGCGGCCGTACAGTTACAAAGCAATGAGGACGTTGCCGCCAACTTGGAGCGAGTACGCTATTGGTTGGGGCACCCCTCCATGCGGGACGCGCAGCTCGTGCTGCTTCCGGAAAACTTCGCGTACTTCGGACCAGACGCGGGCAAGTTGCGACACGCCGAAGACTTGGATCACGGGGGACCGATCGGCGATGCGCTGCGAGGTTTGGCTCGCGCCCGCGGCCTGACGCTGATCGCAGGTGGTATGCCCGAGCGGAGCGACGACGTCAGCAGACCGTACAATACGTCCGTCGTGTTCGGGCCCGATGGTGACTTGCGAGCGCGTTACCGCAAGTTGCACCTGTTCGACGTCGAGCTGCACGATGGCACAGCGCTCCGCGAGAGCTCTTCCACCATGCCCGGCGACGATATCGTGACAGTTGATGTCGACGGTTTCCGCGTGGGTCTCACGATTTGCTACGACTTGCGGTTCTCTGGCTTGTTTGCATCCCTCGTCGCACGCGGCGTGGACGTGTTGACCGTACCCGCCGCGTTTACGTTGCAAACGGGTATGGACCATTGGCACGTATTGCTCAGGGCGCGCGCGATTGAGACGCAGTGCTGGCTCGTCGCCGCAGGTCAGTGGGGGCAGCACCCCCAGAACCGCAGAAGTTATGGCCACTCGCTCATTGCTGATCCGTGGGGCGTAGTGGTTTCAGAGAGCTCCGCGGGCGAAGGGGTCGTGGTCGCTGAGTGTACGCGCGAGATGTTGTCGCGCGTTCGAAGCCAGCTGCCGTGTCAGCAGCACACGCGTCGATTCTGAAACGCTGCCGAGGGCGCTTACGTGAAACGAGCACCACTACAGGTGTCGTTTGGCAATCTCTGCCCAGGTGCCGCTGGGCTCGAGCTGAATGTAGTTGCTCCAGTAGGGACGAGCCTTTTGCGCTTGGCCGATCTGTTCGTACGCCATCGCCAAATTGAAGTAGGCGTCCGCGAACTTCGGGTCGGCCTCGATGGCACCGAGAAAGAGGGGAATCGCAGCTTCAGCCTTGCCGCGTTCGAGCATCACGTACCCCAGGTTGTACTGAGCCTCGGGCTGTTTCTGATCAATTTCCAGAGCGCGGCGATACAGTTTCTCTGCGCCCTCTACGTCTTGGCGTCGAAAGTGGATGTTGCCCAAGTTCGTGTACGCGATCGTCAGCCATGGATCGTACTCGATGGCACGCCGATACAGGTCTTCGGCCTCCGTCATGGTCGTCGGATCCTCATCCAGCTCGCTTGCGTGCAAGTACAGTTCGTAGGCTGTACGCGCTCGTTCGCGCCCCGCGGAGGGACGCAAGATGCGCACCACGTCGGCGCGCAAGTCTTCAACCTCGAAGTCGAGCACCATCTGACCGCTGAGCGGTTCGAAGTCACCATCTTGGCTGCGCACGACGATGCTGTTTCCGTCGGAGACGATGCGCAGCTCCGCCAGCGGGCGGGTGACCTTCGGTAGATTGCGCTTGAGCGCAATCATCGCGCGACTGACGTCGCGCAAGCGCACTTTGCTCTGCAGTAGCGACTGTGCCGTGCGCAACTGAATCAGATCCGCGAAGGTGTAAGCCCGGCGCCCACGCCTCTTGCCTGATGGCGATACGATGCCCGAGCGGTCGAGCGTGCGGAGTCGCGAGGGGGCCATCGAGAGCAGTCTGGCGATCTCCTTCTGCGTGAACAAATCCGTGAGCGGTTCTCGTTCGCCCTTCTCGACAGCTTGTCGGTCTTTGGGTGAAGGTGTGGGGCTCGGAGGAACGCGTCCTCCACCAGGTCCGAAGACCACGTGGATTACTTTGTCCTGCGGGCGCGACTTGTTGCCCTTGTTGTTCGCCCTGCGGTTCGTCATTCGGAAAGCAGCATCGAGTTCGTTGACGATTGGTGGACTGTGCCGGCGTGTAGTCCGAAGTTCAATAGAGAAGCTGGTGCGTTTGGCGAAGGTAGAATCAAGTTGGATCCGATCCTTGGATTGAGCGAGACGACGCTTGGCTGGAGAGGTGAGCAGGTGCGCCGTATCGGCTGGTTGTGTCGCCGGCCCGCTTCTCGTGTTTCAACGCGGGGCGCTCACGTGATCTTGACTTGTGATGGAAGCCGTTCCGCAGCCCTCCGAGCTCGGCTGCCTCCAACCTGATCCCATTCGACCCAATCGGTTCAGCCGGCTGAGCGTGATGAGAGTCGTTCCTGCAGTCTGGCTTCGACATCGACGTCGATCTTGATTCCCTGACGGGTGGTGGAGAAGGAGAGATCTGCGCGTAGTTGCCCGAGCGGCACACTCGCGCGCACCTGAGCTTCCCGCCAAGCGATGCGAACGGCGCGGAGTCGTGCGTGAGGATCACAGGCAATCAGCTGCATGATCTGCGCGAGCTGCGCGTCGGGAACGTGGCCGCCGTGCGCTTGAGTCGGCAACACGATGCTCGTCATTCCGTAGTAGGTGTGGCCGTCGCGTTCGCTCCGTGGTGCACCTTCGCTCATCACGTCGGCAGACTCGAACAGCTGACGAATCCGATAGTCGCTGGTGTGCCAGAGCTCGACGACACGTCGCCTGAGCAGTGGCTCTGCTTTGGCCTTACGTAGGCCTGGGTGCGCTGGCGTTTTCGTCACGTCAGCATCGTATCCAAGGTGCGCGTGCAGGCGTACTTTCTTCGACGTAAATTTGGCCCGTGTTGTGAAGCGCGAAGAGACTCGTGAATGACGCGGGTCATGGCGACGTCCACGCCAGGTCCACACGTTGTCAACAACTTGGAAGGAACGCGCTGTGAACTACAAGGGCAGGGACCGACGCCGACGACGGATGTACGTGACGCGGAATACCGAGTACCACTTTCAGGACGGTGTTTGCATCGCTGTCAGAGATCGCAACAAGGGCTCTTGGTTGCTGTCGCACCAGGCGCTGGACAGACCACTCAGCGGCGCGATTCGATTTCGCAAAGGGGGCGAGGCCTACCCGACACTGGAGCTGCCCCGAGTGGGAGACGCATTGTTCTTCGGCACCAAGGGGCCAGATGTGATCACGAGTGAGATTGCCGCGATTGAGAGGCCACCGAAGAAAGTGGTCCGTGAGTACCCCGAGTTCTGAGGCCCGGCGCCCGGTCCGCGGTGCTGACGGTCCCCTGGCCGCTCATCCGATCGCAGCGCTTGCTATTAAACCCCGGGGCACTAGCGCCGCTATTGTCCTTGGGGAGTCCGCAAGTCGGGTCCCGTCAGCCGCGCCGCGCTCGGGTGCACGATTTCGGTCGTAGGGACCCAGAGCAGGCACGCTCTCGCGCAAGTTTGTGCAAGATTGGGATTGTTTTGCCCGCAGCGTCCAAGCTAACAAATCCACCAGCGGTGTTCTCGATCGTCATCAGTGAGAAGGGCGGCGCCGAGCGTCGACAATTCTTCGATCAAAGCGGAGTCTCCGTCGGGCGCGTGCAGGGTAACGATTTGGTGTTACCCAAGGGAAACGTCAGCAAGCGTCACTGTCGGGTGGAGGTGGTGGAAGGGCAATTTTTCGTCACCGACCAAGGGAGTACGAACGGTACCTACCTGAATCGCCGACGTATCGCGCAGAGCACTGCGGTGCGCCAGGGCGACAGAATCTACGTCGGCGACTTCGTCTTGCGCATCGAAGAAGGGGCGAGCGACGGCGCTACGATGGGTCCGTCCGGCCCACCGCAGCCTGCGCCCGTGGGAGGCGCCCTGGCTACGGGTGAAACCCCGGGCGTACCTCGACCCGACTCGGTGAGACCGCCTGGTGCGTCAGTTTCTCAGCCACCACCAAAAATTCGCGCGAGTGCACAGGCTCCAGACGTGACGCCGTCGATGCAGCCGGCCAGCTCGGGGCGCATCAGCGCGCCTGGGGGGCAGGCTCTTGGGGGACAGGCGCTTGGGGGACAGGCGCTTGGGGGACAGGCTCTTGGGGGGCAGCAGGCGCGCGACACCTCGGCTCCTGTCCAGTCGGCGCAGATCAGCAGCGGCAGGCGGGCGCTCTCGACCACTCAAGAAGAAGACAGCAGCTTGCCCATCGTCGCGCCCACGGCATTCGTGGTCGAACGGGTTGCGGCTCAAGTGAACATGGCCGACCTCTCGACACCCCAAGCTGTGAGTCGCGTCGAGAACTTGATTGAACAGGTTTACGGTGAGCTGCAGCGCGACTCCGGGCCGCTACCCCCCGTCGTCGGGCAGCAGATTCGCATGGCTGCGCGCGCCGAGCTACTCGAGTTCGGACCGCTGGGCGCACTGCTCGATGATCCCGCCGTCAACGAGATCGCGGCGTCGGGTGCTGGGCAGTTGACGGTGATTCGTGGGTCCCAACAGTCTCAGTCGTTGCCGTTCTGTGCGTCTGGCTCGCTCGAGCGTGCTGTCGAGCGACTGTGTGCGAGCGAAGGCGTTCCCCTTGCCCCTGCAGAGCAGTCGGCGCGGCGGCAGTTGGTTTCTTGCGGCTTCGATTTGGAGCTGTTGCGCGGAGCCATCTCACCCCATGGCGGTGTGTTACGTCTGCGCCGTCGGGATCGCGTCGCGGTCGGCCTCGAGGACTTGGTGCGTCTAGGGACCGTGTCCCGCGGGATAGCGACCCTGCTGCAGCAGTGCGTGCTGGCTCGAGCCAACATCCTCGTGGTTGGCGGACCACGGTCGGGAGCGTCCGAAGTGACGGCTGCGCTCGCGACCTCGGCGCCTGGCGATCGAGCGCTGATGCTCAGTCACACCGAGGAGCTGGCGGACGCCGATGGGCGAATCATGCCCGTACACGCAGGGGCGGATGGTCAGCTGTCGGACATACTCGCGCAGCTGGCCTCGCTGCCGGGGCATCGTTTGGTAGTGGATGACTTGCTGCGGGGAGAGCGCGGTGTCGCCACCCTGCAGACCGTCTTCGAAGGAGCCGACGGCGTGATCGCTCGTCTGGGGGCGCGGTCGGTCGAGCGCGGCATCGCACAGCTCTGCGCGCACACCGCGATGATGCGGCCGGGGCTCAATGTTGCCACGGTTGCCGACGCGGTGATCGCCGCCTTCGACTTGGTGCTCGAGGTTGGCAGACTGCGGGACACTCGCAGCCGGGTGCTGAGAGTGGCTGAGCTGCGCGCTGGCGATGCACTGCCGGTTGCTGCCGATGACATCTTCACCTTCAGTGTCGAGCGGGTTGCGACGGGGGGCGCCGTGGAGGGGAGTTTCAACGCAACGGGCCTCCAGCCGCGTTTCGCCGCTGAGTTGAAGACGCGCGGCGTTCGTGTCGACAGCGGTATTTTCGGGCGCGCCAAAGCACCGTACCCGAACAAGTGAGCGGGCGTTTTTTCAGGGGCTCGCTTCAGCGACGGCGCGTGCCACACGCTTGCCGATCATTCGTCGCTTCAGCGCGCTGAACTTGTCGACCATCAACACACCATCGAGGTGATCGTTTTCGTGTTGGATGGCGACCGCGAGCAACCCCGTCGCTTCCAGTTCGAAGGCGTTGCCGTGTTCGTCGAGCGCCTTGACGTGCACGCGGGCCGCGCGTTTGACGTCCTCACTCACACCCGGAAATGACAGACAGCCCTCCTGCCACGTCTGAGTCCCGGTCTTGTCGGTGATCTCCGGGTTGATGAACACTTTGAGATCGCTCGGTTCGTCTTCGTCTGCGACGTCGATCACGAAGATCCGCTTGTCTACCCCAATCTGGTTCGCAGCCAGGCCGCAGCCGGGCGCATCGTACATGGTTTCGGCCATGTCTTCGACCAGCTGACGAACCTCGTCGTCAATGGTTTCAACGGGTTTGGCTGGTTCGCGCAGGCGCGGGTCGGGGTACGTCAGGATGGGGCGAATGGCCATGCCGTGGAAGATAACACCCCGGTCGGGTGGCGGCAACGGGCGGGGCGTGCTCACCGAAAGCCGCAATTTCCCGGGATCTGCAGGCCAGCCCGCGAAAGGCGGCATTAGTCGCGGGTCAATTCGTCAGCCGAGCGGACGCGTCAGCCGCCGCTCGTGGTTGGCTTCTTCTTCGGGTACAACACTGGTCCGTGTACGTACGCATCGTCGCCACACAGTTCCCACGTTGGGGGCGAGATGCGCGGAGCGTCAGTCAGATTGTCTGGTCCAGCCCAGTCTACGGCTGCCGCACGACCGCGCGGACCCAGCAGCACGGGAGCTACGAATAAGTGTAGCTCGTTGGGTAAGCGCGCTGCGAACAGTGAACCAGCGAGTTCTGCACCGCCCTCGCACAACACGCTGACGACCTCTCGTTCGGCCAACGCCGACAATACGGAGGTGACGTTGCAGCGTCCCTGGGGCGTGCTCGCGACGCGAATCACCGACACGCCCCGCTCTTCTAGTGTCGCTTCGACGGCTTTCGACGCTTCGTCGGTGGTGAGGACGCAAGTAGGGATCTCGGCTGCGGTGCTCACGAGGTGACTGTCCAACGGGATGCGCAGCTTGCTGTCGACGACACAGCGAATGGGATTTCGTCCTTCGACGTCTCTCACGGTGAGTTGTGGGTCGTCATTGACGACCGTGTTGCTCCCGATCAGCACGGCGTCGTATTCAGCGCGTAGCGCGTGCACGCGACTGCGGGCGGAGTCGCCAGTTATCCACTTGGACGCACCGCTACGCGCCGCGGTACGCCCGTCGAGTGAGACCGCGAGCTTGACTGCCAGGTAGGCGATGCCGTCCGTGATGTAGCGACTCCACGGCGCGATCAAGTTCTTAGCCGCATCTTCTTCGACTCCCAACTCTACGTCGAGGCCCGCATCGCGAAGCTTTTCGACGCCTCCACCTTGAATGTTGGGATTGGGATCGCGACAGCCGACGACGACTCGGGTGATACCCGCAGCCAGGATCGCATCCACGCACGGTCCCGTACGCCCTTGATGCGTACACGGCTCCAGCGTGACGTAAAGGGTCGCCCCGACAGCGCGGTCGCGGGCCTGCTCCAAGGCGACTATCTCCGCGTGAGGCTTGCCCGCTTCGGCGTGGAAACCTTCGCCCACGACTTCACCCTCGAGCACCACCAAGGCGCCCACGTGAGGGTTGGGTGATGGGTCCCCTTGCTTGCCCAGCGCCAATGCCTGGATCATCCATTTGGCGTCCAATTCCGCCATCGCTCCGCTTGATCTACTCGCTTGACCGAGCACTCACAAGCTTGGTCATTTCTTCGATGAACTCGTCGATGTCCCTGAAGGACTTATAGACGCTCGCAAAGCGGACGTACGCGACGTCGTCCAGGTCCTTCAAGCGGCCCATGACCCGCTCGCCGAGCGCACGAGAGGAAATTTCTCGTTGTGCTTCGGAGGCGATTTCCCGCTCCAGGCCGTCTACTTGGGCGTCCAGCTCTTCGTCCGAAATGGGGCGTTTGTTACACGCTACGCGCAGGCTCTGGATGAGTTTCTCGCGCGCGAAGGTCTCACGGCGGCCATCACGCTTGATTACGGACGGTAACGAATATTCGATACGTTCGTAAGTCGTGAAGCGTCGCTTGCAGCTGTCACACTCGCGGCGTCGCCAGGTGACGCGACCGCCACCAGCCACCCTCGAATCGACCACGCGACTATCGGTGGCCTTGCAGTTGGGGCATTGCATGACGCGTCTAACCCTCGAACTTCGAGAAAATGAGCGCAGCGTTGGTGCCGCCAAAGCCGAAGGAGTTACTCATCGCGTGTCGGGTAGGTCGTTGCCTACCCTGGTTGGCCACGTAGTCCAACGTGCACTCCGGGTCTGGATCGTCGAGATTGATCGTCGGCGGGATTTCACCCGTCTCAATCGCGTGCACACAGACCGCCGCTTCAACTGCGCCCGCGGCGCCGAGCAGATGGCCCATCATCGATTTCGTCGAGCTGATCCACAAGTGGTGATCCGTGGCGTGTGCGCCGAACACTCGCTCGATGGCGTGGGATTCTTCGGTGTCGCCAGCTGGCGTCGAGGTGCCGTGGGCGTTGATGTAGCTGATGTCTTCGGGATTGCGCTGGGCTGTCTGCAACGCGATCCGCATGGCGTTGGCCGCGTAGCGATGCCCTTCGGCAGGTTTGGTGATGTGGGTCGCGTCACTCGTCGCACCCCATCCGGAGATTTCGGCGAGAATCTTTGCTCCACGACGTTTGGCTCGCGAGAGTTTCTCGAGAATCAGCACGCCCGACCCTTCACCGACGACAAATCCGTCGCGACCTCGGTCGAAAGGGCGACTGGCCTTCTCGGGTTCGTCGTTTCGACGGCTCAAGGCGAACATGGCGTTGAAGCCTGCGATGCCCACAGGGGTAATCGTCGCCTCGGCGCCGCCCGCCAGCATCACGTCACTTCGCCCACTTCGGATCCACTCGTACGCTTCGCCGATCGCGTGGGCGCTCGACGTACACGCGCTCGTATGACAGTAACTCGGCCCGCGCAATCCGTGCGCGATGGTAACCTGGCCCGCGGCCAAGTTTCCGATGATGGTCGGGATGAAATAGGGACTGATCTTGCGCGGGCCCTTGTCACGTAGGGCGTAGGCCACGTCCGCGAAGCGGTCGAGCCCGCCGAGGCCCACCCCGATGAAGCAGCCCGCGCGCTCGCACTCTTCGTCAGTGAGGCTCAGTTGAGCGTCCGTGACGGCAAGCTGTGACGCAGCCAGCGCAAACTGGATGAAGCGGGAAGTCTCCTTCAGCTTCTTCTTCGGCATGTGGTCGGCCGGGTCGAAGCCCTTGGCTTCCGCGGCGATGCGTGTCGCGTACTCCTCGTTGGCGTCGAACAGGGTGATCGGCCCGACGCCACTCCGCCCTGCCATGAGTGCGGTGAGCGTCGGTTCGTTGCCAAGCCCACAGGGCGTGACCAAACCCATCCCGGTAACGACTACGCGTTCCATTACTCGCTCAGATACAGCCGACCCCCGCGCATGCGGTGGAGCCTCCCTAGCTCTGAGGAAACAAGCTCCGAGGCCCAAACTTGGGGCTTGCGGACGGCCACGGCGTCGAAACTGACGACCCTGACCGTCACGACCTCAAGAGTCCTTGTTGTTCTTGATGTAATCGACCGCGTCTTGGACCGTGCGAATTTGCTCCGTGTCCTCGTCGGGGATGTCGATTTCAAATGCCTCTTCGAAGGCCAAAACCAGTTCGACCAATCCGAGGGAATCGGCTCCCAGATCCTCGATGAACGACGACTCGGGTTTGATGTCGTCCTCTTCGACGTCGAGCTGCTCCTTGATGATTCTCTTGACCTCGGACGTGATGTCTTCCGCCATTGTTGCCTCCACGGTGTTCCGTTTGCCTTTGTGGTGCGGAACCAAGTCGTTGTTGGTGGGTGCGATGGTTTGGGGAAGTTGCGTTCGTCGGCGAAGCCGACGAGGCGACGACCCCTGCGCCATCACATGAGCATGCCCCCGTTTACTCGCAGGGTGTGCCCGGTGATATAAGCAGCCTCGTTCGAGGCAAGAAAAACAACTGCCGCTGCAACCTCGTCGGCAGTACCAGAGCGCGCGAGCGGGACGCCGCCCAACATCGCACCTCGCTGTGAGTCGGTGAGCGCGTGCGTCATATCGGTCTCGATATATCCCGGAGTGACGCAGTTGACCGTGATGCCTCGCGAGGCGTACTCGCGCGCAATACTCTTCGAGGCGCCGAGTAACGCGCCTTTGGACGCGGCGTACGCGGTTTGGCCCGAGTTACCCATTTCGCCCACTACGCTCGACAGAAACACGATGCGACCAGCTTTGCCCCGCATCATGGGCTTGACGCAGGCTTTGGCGCAGGCGATGGCGCCCTTGAGGTTGACGGCGAGCGTGCGGTCGAGATCTTCCTCTTTCAGCCTCAGCAGTAGTCCGTCTTTGGATATGCCTGCGTTGGCCACCAGAATGTCTAGACTGCCGAGGCGCTTGGCGACTTCACTCAGCGCCTGCTCGGCAGCATCGAGGTCGGACACGTCGAAGCGCTCAGCCTCGGCGTAGCCGCCGGCCGCTTCGATGGCAGCTACCGTTTCCGCTGCAGCTTGCTCCCCACCGACATAGGTGATGACCACCTTCGCTCCGCGCGAAGCAAGAGCCAGCGCACAGGCTCGTCCGATTCCACGGGAACCGCCAGTTACTACAGCAACTTTGCCACTCAGGTCGAACATCAACTTGCCGTGTGACTCGCTCAAAGGGTGACTCGATCAAAAGGGTGACTCGCTCAAAGGTCACGACCCCAGGCGATCGGGCCGGGCTGTTTACCACGGCAATGTCGGGCGGCCGCGAGAAAAGTCGCGCAGAAACCGCGAGATTCGGCCCGGCTTCCGATAGTCGTGGACGAGTGATTTCACGTCGCGGCGGCGCTTCTCGGACGAGTCAATCGGGTGCTTCATTGGTTCAGGAATTCGGGCACCTGGTCGATCGACGCGAGATCGCGGACGCTATGCACCTTCAGGTCCTTGTTCGTCTTCTTGATCAGTCCCGCGAGCACCTGTCCCGGGCCGATTTCGAGCACGTGGGTGACGCCTTGCTCCGCCAGCCAGTGGACGGTTTGTTCCCAACGCACGGCTCCATCGACCTGACGCACGAGCAGGTCTGAGACCTTGCTCGGATCCTGGTTCGGAAGTGCTTCGACGTTGCTCACGACGGGGAACGCCATGGTTCCCACTTCCACCCCGTCGAGGGCTTCAGAGACCTCTTTGGCGGCGGGTGCCATCAGCGCGCAGTGAAACGGGGCGCTCACCTTCAGCGGGATCGCACGCATCTTGCGTTCTTTGGCAAGCGAAACGGCGCGCTCGGCGGCCGCGGCATGCCCAGCGATCACAATCTGACCCGGGCAGTTGAAGTTGGCTGGTTTCAGTACTTCGTCTTGGCGCGCGTCCGCACACAGAGCTTCGACCTGTTCGGCGTCCGCTCCCATGATCGCGACCATCGCCCCCTCGCCAGGTGCTACGGCCCGCTGCATCGCTTCGCCGCGACGCCGCACGATGCGCACGGCGTCTTCGAACTCGAGCGCTCCCGCGGCCACGAGCGCGCTGTACTCACCGAGTGAATGCCCAGCAGCCGCTACGGGTTTCGTCAAGTTGGGGTGAGCTTCCCACATGGCTGCGAGCAAGGCCGTGCTCGTGGTCAGAATGGCGGGCTGCGTGTTGGCGGTGAGCATCAGCTCGGCTTCGGGCCCCTCGAAACACAACTGGCTCAAGGGCGCCCCGAGCTGATCGTCAGCACTTTGAAATACGGTGCGCGCGCTTGCATAACGCTCGCACACGTCCTGCCCCATGGATACCTTCTGTGCGCCCTGACCAGGGAACACCCACGCGATCTTCATGCTCTCATCGCTCCCGTTGGAGTGGGCTGCCGCAGTGTACGCAGCCCAGCCAAGTCGCCGCGCCGAGGCGCGCGAGTCCGCTCCGAGCTGAAGGGTCGGGCATCGCCCAACCCCAGCGTCAGCTCGCCTCTGCTTCTTGCGTTTCTTCTTCGGCCAACGCCAAGACCTGGCGCCCGCCGTACTGCCCGCACTCGGGGCAAACACGATGGGGTAGGGTCGGGGCCGAACAATTTGGGCAGGGGATCAGGTTGGGCGCGGTGATGCGATCGTGCTGAGCTCTGCGCATGTCGCGCTTGCTGGAAGTCGTCCTTCGCTTGGGTACAGCCACGACAGTCTCCTTACTTCTTAACCGGTGTCTTCTTTGCCTCGGTTGGCTGTGCTTGGCGCATCTGTTCGGCGATTGCCTTCAGAGGTGCGAGCCTGGGGTCCAGGGCTGAGCCGTCGCCGCGCTCCTGGCGCTCCGAGGTTTGGGGAGGCGCACCTATAGGGGGTGATTGACCCGAACGCAAGTCAGAACGCAATGGAAACATGGGCAGTTCGAGCAAGATCTGTTCCCGGACGAACTCGTCGAGATGCAGCGTTTCCCCAGAAAACACGTCGAAAGCGGCGTCCTCGTCCGTCAACTCGTCTTCGTCCTCCGCGTCTTGGGTTCGCCCTCGGGCGCGCCGCGGCCGCTGGGCCTGTGCTTCGGGTTCGTCGCGCCGCAGGAGTAGGAACAGGTTCGGTTCGAGTTCGTACTCCGCTGGTTCCAGGGTGCGGGCGCAGGGCAGCTGAAGTTGCACTCGGATCTTGCCACGGACCAGGAACCGGCCCCCGCTCTTCATCAACTGCGCGGTGACGCGGCCCGGCTGACCCACGTGCGCCGCCTCTGTAGACTCCAAAGCGGCGTCGAGCCAATTCAGGGGAATGTCCCAGGTGCGTTCCTGGACGTCTTGCTCGATCTCACTCACCGGGACGCTGAACAGCGGCTGGCCCATCGCGGCAACCTAGCGCTTGCCTCGAGCGGGCGCAATCACCGCGCCAGAGCGCGCAACACGAGGCGACGATCGGGCGCTCAAAATTCAGGCTATGTCGGGCTCAGGATGTGGTCTAAGTCGGATGCAGCCACCACGGGCGCCCAGGATCATGAATTCAGAGTCGTCCACGACTGTTGCTGACAAGGCGCCGCTGGGAAAGGCCATTCGAAACTACTTCGAGGACAGGCCTAGAGCTCGCGTGCTGGCGCTTGCTGCGCTCGTGTATGTCGTCACGACGCTCGTGTACGTGGCACTGGCGCCTTCGAAGCTGCTGTCCGATCACACGCAGTACAATCACTTCGCGCACCTCGCGAATGCTTGGCTCGACGGACGACTGGATCTCGAGGACGGTCCGCCCAACTACGCGCGCAACAACGACTTCGCCAAGTACGAAGACAAATGGTTCGTCACGTTTCCGCCGTTCCCTGCGTTCCTGCTGCTGCCTGTGGTGGCGTTTGCCGGGGAGGTCGAGCTGGTTCGAGACGGGCAGTTCTTCTTGTGGTTGGCAGGGCTTGGTCCCGCACTGCTGTTCTTGGCACTGGAAAGACTACGCACCGAGGGATTGAGCGCGCGCACGGTGCTGCAGAACGTTGCGCTCGCGTTGTGTTTCGCGTTTGGTACCGTGTTTTTCTTCACGGTTGAGCAGGGCACGGTCTGGTTCGCGGCGCACGTGGTTGGTGTTACTCTGGGGGCCGCCTACTTGTTGTTCTCCATCGGTGCGCGTAACCCGATACTGGCCGGACTGGCGGTGGGGTTGGGCTTCATGACGCGTGCGCCGTTGCTGTTCGCCGTGCCGCTGTTTGCGCTCGAGTGTTTGCGCGTGAACTCGGGCGCTGCGGTCGATGCCCCCGCAAAACGATTGAGCCAGCGCTTGGCGACGTTCTTGCATCGCGTCGATTGGCGTAAGCTGCTGCGTGGCTACATCCTCTTTTCGATCCCGATCGTCGCGTGCTTGCTGATCACGTTCTGGCACAACGACGCGCGCTTCGGCTCGCCCTTCGACACGGGGTACCAGCACCTGACTGTGGCGTGGGCGGCGCGCATGAAGAAGTGGGGGCTCTTTCACTACCACTACCTCTCGCGCAATCTTGCCGTCGTGACGTCGATGTTGCCCTACTGGGGCACTGGCTCGACGCCGTTCAAGATCAACGTGCACGGGCTCGCGCTGTGGTTCACCACGCCGCTGTACCTGTGGCTGCTTTGGCCCAAGCGCACCCCGATGTTGCACTGGGCGCTCTGGGCCACGGTCGTTTGCGTGGGCGCTCCAGCCCTGTTCTATCAGAACTCGGGTTGGGCTCAGTTCGGTTACCGCTTCTCCAACGACTACGCGGTTTTCTTGTTCGCGCTGCTGGCGGTCGGTGCGCGTCCGATGAAGGCGCTGTTCGTCGCGGCGGCGATTTGGAGCATCGCCGTCAACGGCTTCGGCGCGTACACCTTTGGCCGCGATCAGTTCAAGAGCTTCTACTACTGGGACATGACCCAGCAGAAGTTCTTCCAAAAAGATTGATTCAGCGGTCGCCCCCGAACGTGACGTCAACTGCGTGGGCGGGGAAGTCCTGCCTGGTGCACCTTGCCTGGTAGGGCGCGGCCGACGATCTTTTCGGCGACGCGAGCGGCCTCGATCAACGCGGGCAGGTGAATCCCCGTGTCGATGCCCATGCCGTGCAGCATGTAAACCAAGTCTTCGGTCGCCAGATTCCCCGAAGCGCCTGGAGCGTAGGGACACCCTCCCATTCCACCGAGTGACGAGTCGAAGTTGGAGATGCCTACTTGAAGTCCGGCCAGCACGTTGGCCAGCGCAGTGCCCCGTGTATCGTGCATGTGCAAAGCAAGCCGCTCGAGCCCGAATCGCTTTCCCATCAGCTCACAGATCTGTTCGGTTTGCTTGGGGTTGCCGACACCGATGGTGTCCCCGAGGCTGATCTGATAGCAGCCCATGTTCAGCAACGCGTCGGCGATGTCTGCGGTTTGGTGCGGGTCGACGTTCCCCTCGTACGGACAGCCCCATACGGTCGAGATGTACGCGCGCACGCGTAAACCCGCAGCGCGCGCCATCGGGACGAGCTCTTCGAACACCTCGAGTGAACGCTTGATTGGACGGTTGGTGTTCTTGAGATTGTGCGTCTCACTCGCGGACAGAAACACCGCGACTTCCTGCATCTTGGCGTCGATCGCGCGCTCGAGTCCACGCGTGTTCGGGCATAACGCGCTGAAGCGGACGCCGCCCGGGCGAGCGATGTCCTGAGTCAGCTCGTCGGCATCCGCAAGCTGCGGGATCCAGCGCGGCGAGACGTAGCTCGTGACTTCGATGTAGCGAAGCCCTGCGCCGACCAGCGCTTGGATCAGCAGCTTCTTCTGACCGACGTCGATCAGTTTGGCTTCGTTCTGCAGACCATCGCGCGGGGAGACCTCGTAGATCGTGACCCGGTCGACAGTGGTAGGCATCAGATATCCAGCAAGCGCATCTGCCGCGAAGGGGGCGGCTTCCTGAATTGTATCGGGTAACGGCCACTGAAGCACGCGTCACAGAACCCGTGTGCCTGGGCGTCGTTCAAAACCGGGAGGCCGCGGTGGGTTCCCATGGCGCCGCCGCTCGCGGCTGGCGCGGGGGGAGGCGAGCTCGACCGCCGTGGGCTCGCGATCGGCAACACCGCACTCTTGATCGCATCGATCATGGCCTCGTGCGTCAAGTACGAGAGCGAGTCGCTGGTCACGAACGAGTTGATCTCCTCGATGCTCTGCGTGGACGCGATCAATTCTTCCCGTGTAGGGGTGTCGATGCCGTAATAACAAGGCCAACGCGTCGGCGGGCTGGAGATGCGCATGTGTACTTCTTTGGCGCCCGCGTCGCGCACCATCTTGACGATCTTTTGGCTGGTCGTTCCGCGCACGATGCTGTCGTCGACGATGATCACGCGGCGACCCCGGAACACCTCGGGCACGGGACTCAGCTTGAGCCTCACGCCGAAATGACGGATCGACTGCTGCGGTTCGATGAACGTGCGGCCCACGTAGTGGCTGCGCACGAGCCCCATCTCGTACGGCAAGCCCGACTCCTCGGCGTAGCCGATCGTCGCGGGCACCCCCGAGTCCGGAACTGGTACGACCACGTCGGCGTCTACGGGAAACTCTCGCGCCAAGGCTCGCCCGAAACGCTTGCGCGCTTCGTAGACGTTGACACCGTCGAGCGTCGAGTCGGGCCGCGCGAAGTAGATGTATTCGAAGATGCAATGACGGCTTTCTTGCTCCGAAAAGGGTCGCAAGCTGCGCATGCCGTTCTTGTCGAACACCAGAATTTCGCCTGGTTCGACGTCACGAATGAACTCAGCCTCGATCAGCGAAAAACTCGATGGCTCACTCGACACCACGAACGCGCGGCTGCCGCTCTTCAGACGTCCGACGCACAACGGGCGGATGCCGAAGCGATCGCGCACCGCGAGCATCTTGGTTTCCGTCAGGCAGACGAGTGAATACGCGCCTTCCACCTTGCTGAGCGCATCCGCCAAGCGATCTTCGGTGGTGCGCTGTGCGCTCATCGCGAGCAGGTGGACGATCACCTCGGTGTCGCTAGCGCTCTGAAAGATCGAACCCGCTTGCTCTAGTTGCTCGCGCAGCACCAGCGCGTTGGTCAGGTTGCCATTGTGCGCGATCGCGATTTGCCCATGGGCATAGTCGACCGCGATGGGCTGCGCATTTCGCAAGAAGGAGCCGCCCGCCGTCGAGTACCGCACATGCCCGATCGCCGCGCTTCCAGGCAACTTGGCCAATTGCGGCGGCTGGAAGACGTCAATCACCTGGCCCATCCCGCGATGGAGCGCTAGCTGTCCACCATCGCTGGTGGCTAGGCCCGCGCTTTCCTGCCCGCGATGCTGAAGCGCATGCAGACCCAGGTATGCGAGGTTTGCTGCCTCAGGGTGTCCGTAGATGCCGAATACGCCGCACATCAGTTCCTACCGGGACGACAGGGGCGTCATGCCGCGCAGCGGCAGCGAGTGCAAGTCGTAAAAGCAACGACTGGGTTTCGAGGTGTCGTCCGCATCGGTCCCTCGACGTAGGAGAACGCTCGCGATCGGTCAAACAACGCACCGCTCGCGATCTCACGAGCGACCATCATGTTGTCGGTCCGCTGGCGGAAGGAAACGCTTTTGCTGTTGCTGCGCGCTTCAGCCCGTAGCGCCTTTGCTCTCGATCATGGAACGCAGTTCGTCGGGCTCGTTGGAACGCCCCAAAGCCTCCTGCAGCGTGATCAAACGTCGCGCGTACAGCGAGTACAAGCTCTGGTTCATCGTCTGCATGCCGTGTTTACCCTGGCCGACCTGCATCTGCGAATAGATCTGGTGGACTTTGTCCTCGCGGATCAGGTTGCGGATCGCGGCGTTGGGTACCATCACCTCCATCGACAGCACACGCCCTGGCGAACCAGCGCGGGGCAGCAACAACTGGCTGCACACGCCTTCGAGCACGAATGAGAGTTGCGCTCGGACCTGCGCCTGCTGATGCGGAGGGAACACGTCGATCACGCGGTTGATGCTCTGAACGGCGGAGTTGGTGTGCAGCGTGGCGAACACCAAGTGACCCGTTTCGGCGATCGTCAGCGCGGCCTCGATGGTCTCCAAGTCGCGCATCTCGCCCACCAGCACGACGTCGGGATCCTGACGCAGCACGTATTTCAAGGCATCCTTGAACTTGTACGTGTCCGCACCGATTTCTCGTTGGTTGACGATACTGCGTTTGTGCGGGTGCAAGTATTCGATCGGGTCTTCGATCGTCATGATGTGCAGCCGCTTCTCGCTGTTGATCTTGTCGATGATCGACGCGAGCGTGGTGCTTTTGCCCGACCCCGTGGGACCCGTGACCAGCACGAGCCCGCGCGGACGGTCGGCGAGTTCGCTGACGACGGCAGGCAAGCCGAGCTCGTCGAAACTCAGAATCTTGAACGGAATGGCGCGGAACGCGCCCGACACGGCGCCGCGCTGCATGAAGATGTTCGCGCGATAGCGTGAGAGGTTCTTCACGCCGAAAGACAGGTCGAGTTCCTTGCGCTTTTCGAACTCGATCTTCTGCTCTTCCGTGAGGATCGAGTAGCAGATTTGTTTGGTTTCGACGGGCGTGAGTTGGTCGAGCTTGAGCGGCACCACGTGGCCATCGATGCGCAGCAACGGGGGCGCGCCCGTGGTGATGTGCATGTCACTCGCGCCCTTTTCGATCATCGCGCGCAACAGCTGATGCAGATTGATTTTCAGTGCCATGCTCTCGCTCGTTTTGTGGCGCCCAGGTGCGCCTGATGCTCGTCGTTCACGGTTTCCGGACAGCGCCGCGTAGTGGGTCGCCGTGCGTCCCGCCCACGCGTGGGCGCAGCGGCAATCGTCTCAGTCGCAGTCACTTCAGTCAGCCATCGTCACGCGCATGACCTCTTCGACCGTGGTGACGCCCTCCAGTACTTTCTTGTTGCCGCTCATGCGCAAGGTGCTCATTCCGCCGGCAATTGCCGCGGCCTTGAGCTCGGCCGTGGACGCGCCTTGCAGGATGAGCTCGCGTAGATCGTCGTTGAAGCGTAACACTTCGTAGAGGGCCACGCGTCCCTTGTAACCCGTGCCCCCGCAGGTCGAGCAGCCCTTGCCCATCACGATTTCGGCACTCTCGATCTGCTCTGGCGTCATGCCGACTTCGGCAAGTGACGCCTTGTCCACGTCGACGGGCGCCTTGCAATCGCCACAAATGCGTCGCGCCAAACGTTGCGCCAAAATCAAGTTGACGCTGGCGGTGATGAGGAAGGGTTCGACGCCCATGTTGAGCAAACGCGAGACCGTCGCGGGAGCGTCGTTGGTGTGCAAGGTGGAAAGCACCAAGTGCCCTGTGAGCGCTGCCTTCACCGCGATTTCCGCCGTCTCGAAGTCGCGGATCTCACCGACCATCACGATGTCCGGATCTTGGCGCAAGAACGAGCGAAGCGCTGCAGCGAAGTTCAGCCCGATGTCATCGTGCATCTGGCACTGATTGATGCCCATCAAGTTGTACTCGACGGGATCTTCGGCGGTGCTGATGTTGACACCTGGTTGGTTCAGATCGGACAGCGCCGAATACAACGACGTGGTCTTACCCGACCCCGTGGGTCCGGTAACCAGCACCATGCCCCAGGGTTGGTGAATGGCCCAGCTGAAGTCTTCGAGCGGCTTCTTGTCGAAGCCGAGTTTGGTCATGTCGAGCTGCAAGTTCGACTTGTCGAGCAAGCGCAACACGATCTTCTCGCCCCACATCGTGGGCAGCACGCTGACGCGAAAGTCCATTTCGCGGTCCTTGCCGAGCTTGAGCTTGATGCGGCCGTCTTGGGGCAAGCGGCGCTCCGCGATATCCAGCTGGCTCATGATCTTCAAGCGGCTGGAGAGAGCGTTCTTGAGCTTGAGCGGCGGCGCCATTTCTTCGAGCAACACGCCGTCCACACGGTAGCGCACGCGTAGCTTTTTCTCGTACGGTTCGATGTGGATGTCGCTGGCGCCTTTGCGGATGGCGTTTAGTAGGATAACGTTTACCAGGCGAACGACGGGTGCGTCTTCGCTGGCTTTTTCGAGCTCGAGAACGTTGTCGTCGTCGTCCTCTGCGGTGAAGTCGATGTCTTCTTCACCGAGGTCGAAGTCCGCCATCACCTCTTCGTAGGAAGGCCCCGCGCTGTAGTAGCGTTCGATGCCTTCGAGGATGGACGTTTCCGACGCGACCGCGGGCTCGACGTTGAAACCCGTGAGGAATTTGACGTCGTCGATCGCGTGCAGGTTCGTGGGGTCGGACATCGCTACGATCAGCGCCGAGCCCGAGCGCATGACTGGCAGCACCTTGTGCTTCTCGCAGAACTCGCGACTGACCAGTTTGATCACTTCGGGTTCAATCTCGTATTCGTCGAGATTGATCGCAGGCAAGTGATACTGATTGCTGAGGAAGTCGGTGATCTCTTCGTCGGAGATGTAACCAAGCTTCGCCAGCGTGAACGTCAGGTTGCTGCCTGAACTTGCCTGGTCCTTTTGCGCCTCTCGCAGCTGTTGTAGGCTGATGAGTTTTTCACGGACGAGCAGCTCGCCCAGGCGCTTGTTACTATTGGCACTCATTCCGTCGACTTCCGCCTGGCGATCATAGCAGCAGTGAGGGGATGCTCGTCCCTTCTCACCACCCTCGCCCAACTCTCATGAGTTCTTGTAGGTGCCAGTATCGCACGCGATTACCCGGGCTTACCAGCCGGCGCCGAGTATGCGAAAACACCGCAGCGGGAGCTTTGCCTTGACGCAGAGGGGCACTCGCCCATATTTGCGCGGCGATTGTTTATCGGAAAACTGAACTTTGTTCTGGAGCTGCCCAAATGGCGAAGACGTACACCGACCTGTTCACTGAGATCCGCGACGCGGTCAAGACCATCTCTCTCGAGGATCTGAAGGCGCGGCTCGAGGCTGGTACTTCGCCCAAGTTGGTCGATGTGCGCGAGAGCGACGAAGTGCGAAGTGGCTTCATTCCTGGGGCGATTCACGTTCCGCGGGGTTTCTTGGAGATGCAAGCGGAGAGCAAGCTCCCGCGCAAGGACGAAGAAATCGTCGTGTATTGCGCTGGGGGCACGCGCAGCGCGTTTGCTGCCAAAACCCTGGCGGATCTCGGTTACGCCAACGTGTTGAGCGCGAACCCGGGCTTCGTGCGTTGGAAGGATCTGGGCTTTCCCGTCGAGCTGCCACCGAATCTGACGGAAGCACAACGTGAACGATACGGACGACACTTGCTCTTGCCCGAAGTCGGCGAGGCGGGTCAGGCGCGCTTGCTAGGAAGCAGCGCGTTACTGCTCGGCGCGGGCGGACTGGGTTGTCCAGCAGCCATGTACCTGGCCGCGGCCGGGGTCGGACGCATTGGTTTGGTCGACGCAGACGTCGTCGATACTTCGAACCTACAGCGACAAGTGCTGCACACGAACTCGCGCGTGGGCACGCCGAAGGTCGACAGTGCCGAGAAGTTCATCAACGACTTGAACCCCGACGTCGAAGTCGTGAAGTACCGGGAGCGTCTGAACAGCGAGAACGTCGACCGCATCTTCGCGGGCTGGGACGTAATCGTCGATGGCTGTGACAACTTTCCCACGCGCTACCTCGTCAATGACGCGTCGATCAAACACGACATCCCGGTCGTGCACGGTTCAATCTTCCGCTTCGACGGGCAGGTGACGTCGTTCGTGCCCCGCAAGGGACCGTGTTATCGCTGCCTCTACCCAGAGCCGCCGCCCCCACACCTCGCGCCTTCGTGCGCCGAGGCGGGCGTGCTCGGGATTTTGCCGGGCGTCGTTGGTACCTTGCAGGCGACGGAAGCCATCAAGTTGCTGCTCGGCAAAGGAGACGTCCTCAATGGGCGCCTCCTGCAGTACGATTCCATGCGCATGAAGTTCCGCGTGTTCAAGCTGCGGCAAAATAAGGATTGCCCGGCTTGCGGTGAGAACCCGACCATTACCGACTACATCGACTACGAGGGTTTCTGCGCTGGTGTCTCCTGACGCCGCACTGGTGTCTCCTGACTGCTGACGCGGGCCGAAGTTCGTTTCAGAATAGCGGCGGCCAGCTGGGCTCCAGCCCAGCCTTGGCGCGCTGACGGGCTTCCCACGAAGTCACGCGCGCGCTGATGATCAGCGCCGAGGTCGACAGGCACAAACCTACGACCACGTCGATCAGCCAATGCCAGCGAAGGAACATCGTCGCGCCCACGATGTTGATGGCAAAGAAGCCGACGATCGGCCACGTCCAGCGATACGGGTCGAGTTTTCGGTGCTGAAACGAGAACATCAGCAAGAACGTCGGTAGCGCGGTGTGCAGCGAAGGAAAGATATCCTTCTGCGCGCCGCCCTGTTCGACCAAGCTCGTCACTAGGTTCCACCACAGCCCTGCAGGTAGCTCGTTGGTGAACAGCTCGGGCGTCGCGTGATAGGGCCCAAAACCCGGGACCACCATGTAACAGCTCTGCCCGACCGCCACGATGATGGTAGCTCCCAGACCAAACTGCGCTACTAGCCGCAGATCTCGCCCCCAGAACACGATGGGGAAGATGTGGCTCGCAAGCAGGAAGAAGTAGCTGTAGTAGAAGAACGAAAACCACTCCGTCGTCCCACTGCTGACCCAGGCATCGAACAACAGGGCAGGTTCCGCGCCGAACCACTTCAAGTCCAGCGCGTAGAGCTCGAGGTCGAGAGTCTCGGGGTTCACTGCGGGTAGCAAGTGGGCGAGCACCAGGTAGCTGACCTGTAAACAACCGAACTGTCCCAGGCGGTAGCAGAGCGCTCTGAATTTCAGAGGCAGCTTGCTGCTTCGGGCGATCAGCACGACCAAGAGCACGAACGCCACGAGGAGCCCGCATACCATCGGTCCCGCGGAGCGCTTGTGATCGCTGTCTGGAGCTCCCAGCCACGCGATGTTGAGCAGCAGCAGGTACAACAGCGTCAGCCAGTCGTTGACGCTGAAACGTGCGAGCAAACCCGTGCGATCGGTCGTAGTGGGAGCCTGCGTCGTTTCCGCGGCAGCCGTGTCGGTACTGGCCATGAGGGGATCTTGACGAGTTAGCCGCAAGGTTTTGAGCGCATGATCGGGGGCACTGTCAAGTTGCTCAGGCACATGTTCGGCGGCGCTACCGCTGGTCCAGCGTTGACACAATCCACGACTCGTTCAGCTGGATTTGTCGGCGCGAAATGCCTGGGTAGGGGCATGGCCCAACGACTCTTCGAGCTCGCGCTCGGCGAGCTCTTCGTCGCTCGGAGCAGCCGCTACGTCCGCGCCCGACGACTGTAACGAATCTGCCACGCGCACGCGCGGCGCGGGAGCACCAGGCGACAGCAGCTGGTCGACTTCGGCACGTGCCAGCAGCTCGGTCGCTTGCTCGCCATCGATCCCGAACAGCTCCGCCAGCTGCGCGGAGTCGATGCGACCACCGCTCGCCTGAAACAGTCGCGCGGTTGCCTTGTCCCACGCGCCTTCAATCTCTTCTGCGCTGCGTTTGTCGGCACGTTTGCCCGCCGCGAAGAACACGACCGCAGCAAGTGCCGGGATCAGGGTGAAGACCAACGCAACACCGCCGCCCGTCAGCCCGAAGTCGAACAGTGCGTTGGCGCCGATGCTGATCAACCCCGTGACCATTGCCACCAGCGCTGCGCCGATGCCTCCGAACTGCCAGGCGAACTTGGCAAGCCGCTGGCGGTGGGCTGTCTTGAGTGCGGCGGCTGTCCGTTCATCCGTCGTCGCCAACTTCGTGTCCATCGGAACTCTGGGTTTGCCGCAGGCCCGACAGCGAAAACGGTAAGCGTCGTGGCGCTCCAGTCGTGCGTCGCTGCCGCAGTGCGGGCAGCGCTCTAGTTCGAATGCATGGGGCGCCATCACGACGAGTGTAGGGCAGACTCACGAGGCCCCACAGAAAAAAAGCCGTGCGTGCGCGGCACTCATCATCGACCAAACTCTCGGGTCCGTAGAAGACCGTCGGGTGAGCTCAGCGTTCTTCGGGGACCCCGCTTGGGGATTCGAGCGCGAACAGCGACTGGAGCATCTGATAGGACATGCCCCACAGCACGTTCTCGCCGACCGTGTAGCCAGGAAGCGTCATGCGCATCGCCTGGCGTTCGACCGTAATGCTCGTCGCGTCGACACCCTGCTGCAGTGGGTGCAGCGCCAGCCAGAAAGCATCGTGAACTTCTCGGGGATCCGGTCGCAACACGGCGGCCTTCGTGAGTTCGAACACGAACGGCACCACGGTGAGCTCGATTGGTCGCGGGCCGCGCGCTTGCAGTGCGGGGAGAGTACCGAGCAAGCGCGCGTGAATCGACAGATCGAACCCGAGCTCCTCGCGTGTCTCGCGCACGGCAGTATCGAGCAGGTCGAGGTCGGTTGGGTCGCGACGCCCGCCTGGGAAGGCGAGCTGTCCCGACCAGGGATCGCGCTCGTTCTTGGCGCGCTGAATCACTAACAACTCGGGTCCATTTTTTTGCTCTTGCAAGACGAGCGCGACCGCGGCTTGTGGTCCCGACGAGTGGTCGAGCGCGGGGGATTCCAACAAGAACCGTGCGGTTCGCTCGATGCTCAGCAGCACCCATTGGTCATTGCAGACAAGCGCCGTATTGACAAATCCCCACGGACATTTGGGGCCTCGGTTCGACACTCGTGAGGAAAAAACTAGCGTGCGGTTGCCACGCGAAAATCTGATAGCGTCGCCGCCGATGAAAGCAGCTTCGAAGTGGGCGTTGGGCCTCGGTCTGACATTGGCGTTGATCCCCGCGGCCGCACAGGCATTGCCCGGGTTTTTCGCAGGTAAGGGCAGTACGCCCATCACCAGCTCGTCCACCCAGGTGGTGGTCTACATGCGGGATGACACCAGTGTGGTGACGGTCATCACCGACTTCGACGGTCCAGACGAGAAGACAGCGCTCGTCATGCCCGTGCCCAAGGACGTCGAGGTCGACGCGGTCAAGACGCTGCAGCGCGGATCCGTCGAACGCCTCGACGAGTTGACGGCGCCGCGCTTTCACGAGTTTTGGGAGATGGACCCGTGTGAGCCCGGCAAGGCTGAGCAGATTTGGGAGCGCAGTCTGGTGGCCAGCTCCGACACCGACTTCTTGGGCGCAGGGGACATGTTCAAGGACACCAAAAAGGCCCCACCAGAAATGAAGATCAAGGTCGAGCCGAGCTATCGTGACCAGGGCAGCGAGTTCGAGTTCTTCGTGGTGAAAGACGACATCGGCGGCTGGTTGAAAGGCAAGGGCTACAAGATGCCCGAAGGCCTGTCGGTTGATGCGTATTCGGATTCGGCGTGGCTCGTGGCCATCGTGGACCCCGACAAGGTGGAGCTAGGCAAGACTGGCGAAAAGCTGCTCTCTGGTGTGCGTTACGTCACGAAGAGCCCGGTGAAGCTGGCGTCCACGCTCGGGCTCGCCAACTTGAAGAACAAACAAGAGCTCGTCATCTACACCGTGCATCCCGAGAAACGCTTCGAGGCCGCCAACTACGACAACGTCGTGCCGCCGACGAACCTGCAGGTGGACTTCGCCGTGAAGGAGCGCATAGGCGAGTATTACGCCGCACTTCACGACATGCTGCTGCAGAAGAACAAGCAAGGTATCTTGGTGGAGTACGCCTGGGACACAAAAACCTGTGGCGAGCCGTGTCCCAACGCGGAGCTCGCTCTCCACGAGTTGCTGACCCTGGGTGGCGACGTTCACGAACTCGACGTTCCTGAGGAACAAAAGAACCCCGAACCCCCAGAGCGCACCGAGGAAGAGCAAAAGATTTACGACGAGAAAGAGAAGGACAAGCAAAAGGAAGAGGACGAAGTGCGCGTGGAGGTTGCTCGTCGCAAGAAGTTGATTGAACGCCACGACAACTACGTCATCACGCGCTTGCATCACCGTTACGACAAGGAGGGATTGCCCAAGGACATCGAGCTGAAGTCCGCTCCCCACCTGCAAGGTGGCGTCGAGATCCCCCAAGGTGCGGACGGCGTGTTGCCCCAAGGTGCGAAGACGGGCGGCGACTCCAGTACGCTGCAGACCCGATTCGTTCACTTGCATCCCAACAAGGCGGTCGTCGAATGTGCCTCTCCCGAGAACTATCGCTGGGGAAAGCCTCCGCGCACGTACCGCGGGCTGCGCAAGATCTGGGTTGCCAATCAACTGGCCACGCGCAACCGCACCAATCACAAGCCGACTGAACTGACCCTGACCGCTGTCCCTGACCTCGGCATCAAAGGCGTTCCGAGCACAGCCGAGCGCGAAGCCGCCGAAAAAGCCGCAGCAGCTGAGGCGGCCGCCAAAGAAGGTGACTGCGACTGCAGCGTCGTTGGTGAGCAAACGCGGCTGGGAGGGGGATTGCAGCTCGCGCTCGCCGCCTTGCTGGGCGGCGTGCTGCTGCGAGGGCGCCGTCGTCGCTGACTTCGTGGGTCTCCGAGTGGGTTTTCTGAACCCGCGGATCTGACTCGTGTTCGGTGCCGACGCAACGCGGGCGTAGGTTAACCTTCACTCGAAGGCTCGGCATGATCCCAACGCTTGCACGCGCCGCAGACGCTCGCGGTTGCGGTGCGATCGGGGTGGCACAATCGATTCTCGGCGCACGCCAAGTTTCGCACCCCACGCTAGCGTGCGTGGCTGGTGCGATGCGTTGCTCGTAGCGCTGATGGCTAATGATTATGGGCGCTTAAGAGCCGCGCTCGGACGCTGGGGAAGAGCGCTGCCGGCTATTGGGCCCCATCGAAAACGACCTGTGGAAACGTTTCTGTAAAACGCTTCCAACTCGTGCTTCATTTCGACTGACGGCTTCCAATACCTGCACGGAGCGTGGTGAGGGGAGCATAGCAGGTGAACACGATGAGTAGATCGACGCTGTCAGGCCTTCGGCAAGTTCTCTTGGTCGCCCTCTGCGCTGCGCCGTGGGCGTGTGCGGAACCTGCGGCGGATACGTCAGACGACAGCGCGGCTGCAGCGGGTAGTGGGGCGGGGTCCGGCAACGGCGAAGGAACGATGCCCGTCGTGGCCATGGGCGAAGTAACCAGTCAGGTCACGAACGCTGACGGCAGCATGGTCACGGTCACTTCCGACGGCACCACGACGGTCGTCGCCGCGGACGGCACCATCACCGTGACCGCCCCAGACGGAACGACAACGGTCACTACCGCCGACGGCATGGTAACCACGACCCCGGGCCCCGGCGGTTCGGTCGGAGGGGCCTCGGATGACCCGGCGGGTGGCGCGGATGACTCCGCGACGACTGACGATGGCGCAGGCGCTGACGATGGCGTCATGGCAGGTGGCGGCGCCAACGAAACCCCTGTGTGGATTAACGAGCACACGCGAGTCGACCTCGACCGAAACGAGTTTGGGATCGGTGGCTACTGGTACAAATTCGGCGATGGCGCGACGTCCACCTTGGAGGAGCCGCTGTATCAGGATGGTAAGTACTGCATCCAAGGGCAGTCCACGGGTGACAGTGCCAACTGGGGCATCGGCATCGGTATCGACCTGAACAGTCCTGACGGCGACAAGCTGCCCTACGAGTACGCTGGCAAGCTCACGGGTTTCCGTATGAAGTGGAGCGGCAGCGTCGCGTCGGAGTCGCGCGTGCACTTCGTCGTGGACCCAGACATCGACGTCAACCCATTCGTTCCGCTCACGCTCGGCGAGAGCGTCCTGTATTCGATCAGCGATGCCATCGTGCCGCTCAGTTGGGAGGTCGACAACGCGGGGCAGAAGCCTGAAGGGGTGATCTACTCGCTTCAGGTGCTGGCCCCCGGCGACGCCGAGGAGGGGCCGATCGATCTGTGTTTGGAGGAGTTCGAGCCCGTGTTCGATCCTGACGCGCCGACGGGTGAGAGTGAAGGTGGGGCCTACATCAACTCGGACGGTTTCGTGTTTGCGGACAGCAACGACTACGGCATCCAGGGCTCTGTGCAGGTCATCAGCGACGGCAACTCCACGGCCCAGACTGGCGTGCCCTACGAGGATGGCAGGTACTGCGTCTCGGGCGAGTTCTCGGGAGCGGCCGACGATTGGGGAGCGGGTATTGCCATCGATTTGAACAACCCGCCAGGTGAAGAAAAACAAGCGTTCGACCCGACGGGCAGCGTTGCTGCGTTTCGCGTGGGCTTGAGCGGTTCCGCGCCTGGCAAAGTGCGCGTGCAGTTCATCGTAAGCGAGCCGCAAGAGGGCAATCAGCCGTTTTTGGTGGCTCAGATGAACACCACGGCGATGTACCCGCTAGAGTGGGCGCAGGTGCCGACGAGCTGGGACGTCAGTGATGCGGGGCTCGAGATCACGGGGGGCGTGTACTCGTTGCAGATTTACGTCGAAGGCGACGTTCCTGGGCCTTTCGACGTGTGTGTCGAAGATCTCGCGCCGTTGGGTCCGTCCGAGGTTGTGTACGCGGCTGATGCTGCTGCGGCTGGGTTCAATGGTGTGAGAACCCTAGACCCCGCGAGGCTCGACGCCGAATACGCGCACTGGAAAGAAAGTCACTTCACGGACTGTGGCGACGGCACCGCCTGCGTGCCACGTGACGACGGCGACTGTATCTCCGAGGGTATTGGGTACGGCATGTTGCTGGCCGTGGGCTTCGACGATCAAGAAGCGTTCGACCAGTTGTGGGCGTACTTCAATCGTCACAAGAACGGTAACGGCGTGATGGATTGGCAGACCCAAGCCTGCGGACCCGTGATCAACGCGGGGTCGGCCACGGACGGCGAACTCGACGCGGCGATGGCGCTGATTCAGGCCGCGTGCAAATGGGGTGGTAACTACGAGAGCGACGCGCGAGCATTGGTCGATGCCATCTCCAGCACCGAGGTCGATCGCAGCTGCGCGGGCGGTCCCGTGCTCAAGCCCGGCGACAACTTCGGCGGCTGCAGCGAAACGAATCCGTCGTACGTCGCGCCAGCCTACTACAAAGCGTTCGAAGCGCTGACGGGCGACGCCGTGTGGAGCCAACTGACGGACAGCGGCTACGCGCTGCTCGAGGGTAACCAGAATCGCAAGGGCGGCGTGTTTTCCGACTGGTCGAATGATACGGGTGGTGTTTCTGCGGGCAACCAAAGTGACGACAACGGTCCCGACGCGTCTCGCGTGCCGTGGCGAGTAGCCACCGACTACGTTTGGTACGCTGAGGCACGCGCCGTCCCAATTTTGGATGCCTTTTCCGACTACGTCGACGGCAACGGCGGCGTGGCACGCACCTTCACGCCAAACAGCAACTACCGCGGCGCCGCCGCACTCAGCGCATTGCATCAGGACCCAGCCAAAGCCGCCGAGTACACGGACGCGTGGCTGATGAGCGTGGTTGACGACACCACGTACTTCCCCGGGACGCTGCGGCCCATTTACATGATGTTGGCTGCGAACACGTTCGCGAAGAGCTGTCATTGAGCGCGGCGGTAGCCGAACCAGCGCGACGCAATGGCGTCGCGTGATCCCACTCGACGCCGCCCGCGCTCCAGGGCATCATCGCCGCCATGGCGCGGGTCGAATTCACCGCTCACTTGCAGACACTGTTCCCGCAACTCGCTCGAGGCCCGCTGTCGGTCGACGTCTCGAGCGTGCGCGATCTGCTCGGCGAACTCGAGCGGCTGGCGCCCGGCGTAGCGTTCTACATCTGTGACGAGCGGGGGAGGCTGCGTCGTCACGTCAACATATTCGTCGATGGCGAGATGATCATCGACAGACCCAACCTCAGCGATCGCCTCCAGCCGAATAGTCAGGTGTTCATCGCCCAAGCGTTGAGCGGCGGCTGAACCATCAGCACGGAGTCTCATTTCCATGTCCAAGCGCATCATCGTAGGAACTCGCAAAGGAACCTTTTTGGCAGACCGCGGAACGAACGGCTGCAATCTTCAGCTCGCGGGGCACGCGGGCGTCTGCGTCAACTACGCGGCGGCGGATCCCAACGACGGGACGCTGTGGGCGGCGCTGGGTTTCGGTCACTGGGGCGCGAAGTTGTCGCGTTCCGAAGACGCTGGGAAGACTTGGCAAGATGCGGCGCAGATCAAGTACCCCGAGGGCGCACGCTACCTCGCTTCACCCGATCCGGGTGAGGAGGGCGAGGGAGAAGAACGCTTCACCATTCGCACGGCGACACTGCTCAAGTTGTGGGTGATCGGCTTCGGGGGACCGGGCCAGATTTACGTGGGTACGATTCCCGGCGGGTTGTTCGCGAGCAATGACGGCGGCCAGAGTTTCGAACTCAACCGACCACTATGGGATCACGATAGTCGCGGCGGCAACCTGTTCGACGGTGACGGCAATGGCAAGACCCACTGGTTCGGCACTCCTGCCTCCGAAGGCGAGTTTGCGCCCGGCATCCACTCGATTGACGTCGATCCGCGGGATCCCCAGCGCATCCGTGTTGCCATCTCGACGGCAGGCGTGCTCGAGAGTCGCGATGGCGGCAAGAGCTGGCAAGGCCGAAACGTCGGCATGACGAACGACTACCTGCCCGACCCTAACGCCGAGTGGGGCCACGACGCCCACTTCATTCAGTGCTGTCCAGGTGATCCAGAGCACGTCTGGCAGCAAAATCACTGCGGCGTGTTTTACAGCGGAGATGGCAGCGCGAGTTGGAAGAAGGTCAGCCAACCTGAACAAGGAGTGCACTTCGGGTTCCCGATCGCCGCCGACGACCAAGACGGTCGCACGGCGTGGGTCGTCCCGGGGATTTCGGACCAGCAGCGCATGGCGATCGGCGGCGGATTGTTCGTCGCCCGCACCACCGACGGTGGCGAGTCGTGGACGCAGCTGCGCAAGGGTTTGCCCCAAGACAACGCCTATGACGTGGTCTATCGCCACGCGCTGGCTGTCAGCGGTGACATGGTGGCCTTTGGGAGCACGACCGGCAACCTGTACCTCAGCGAAGACCGTGGCGACAGTTGGATGGTGATCGCCAACAACCTTCCTCCCGTGTATAGCGTCCGTTTCGCTTGAGGTTTTCTTACACGGTTGGCTTGACGTCGCCAAGATCGGATTCAAGCTCCGCGCGTGAGATCAGACTCCCGGCGTAGGTCGACAGGGCGCACTGGTCCGAGGGTGAATCGCATGATGACGTTGCTCGAGATCGTACAGCTGGTCCACCGTCTGAGCCCAAGATGACCAAACACGACGCGGACGAGCCGCCCAAACTGGCGAAGCTGTCGCTGCAGATTTCTCGGCAACCCGATGACACCACGTGCGGGCCAACCTGCCTGCACGCAGTGTACCGCTACTTCGGCGACAACATCTCACTGTCGAAGCTGATCGGGCAGGTCAACCCGCTACCTGGGGGCGGCACGCTCGCGGTCACGCTAGCCAACCACGCGCTCAAGCGGGGGTACTCGGCGAAGATCTACACCTACAACCTTCAGCTATTCGACCCCACTTGGTTCGACGGCTCGGTGGATCTCGACGAACGTCTACGCGCGCAGGCCAAACACAAAAAGGGTGAACGGTTTGCGCTCGCGACGAGCGCTTACCTGGAGTACCTGTCGTTGGGTGGAGAGGTGCGCCTGGGTGGTCAAACATCGTCGTTGATCCGACGCACCCTCAAGCGCGAGATCCCCATCCTCACCGGGCTGAGTGCGACACATTTGTACCAGTGCGCGCGTGAGCACAACGACGAGTACGATTCGATTCGGGGAAAGCCCCAGGGCCACTTCGTCGTGCTCTACGGCTACGACGGCGAGCGACGCAAAGCGTTGATCGCCGATCCGCTATTCGACAACCCGGCTTTCAAGTCCCACACCTACGAAATGGACATGGAGTCGCTGGTCCGTGCGATCATGCTCGGCGTGATCACGTATGATGCGAATCTGCTGGTGCTCGAGCCCGATGCCTCGAAGACCTGATAACGAAAGTTTCTGATGCCCACGTTGATCGTCGTCGAGAACCCCACGCAGTGGCCTTTCGACATTCCAGGTACGGAACTGGTCACCCCCCAGGACTATTTGACGTCACCGCGCTTCGTGGACATGAAGCGTGCGCGGGTCTACAACATGTGCCGCGCCAACGGTTACCAAACGGTCGGCTACTACGTTTCGCTGCTGGCCGCAGCGCGTGGCCATCGGCCACTGCCATCGGTCACCACGTTGCAAGATCTGAAGTTGGCATCCGTCGTGAGCGTGATCAGCGCAGATCTGGACAGCAGCATTCAGAAGCTGCTGGGCTCGCTCAAGACCGATCGTTTCGAGCTCAGCCTGTATTTCGGGCGTAACTTGGCGCAGCGTTACGACCGCCTGGCGCAGCAGATTTTCAACCGTTTGCCTGCGTCACTGCTGCGTGCCGAGTTTCGTCGAGGGGATGCGGGTTGGAAGCTGTCTGCCGTGCGCTCCATTTCGCCTGCCGACATTCCCGACGCGCATCGCGAGTTCGTGCTCGAGCAAGCGCAGCGCTACTTCGCGCGGCCCAAGCTGACCAATCAGAAGCCACCACGCTTCGATCTCGCCGTGCTGGTCGACCCAGAAGAAGTAGATTCCCCGTCCGATGAAGGGGCGCTGTCACGTTTCGTGCGCGCGGCTACCAAGCTGGATGTGCAGGTCACGTTCATCGAGAAAGACGACATTGGCCGCATCGCCGAGTTCGACGCGCTGTTCATTCGTTCGACCACCGCCGTCAACCATTTCACGTATCGGTTTGCGCGCAAAGCAGCTGCCGAAGGTTTGGTCGTGATCGACGATCCAGAGTCAATCGTCAGGTGTACGAACAAAGTTTACCAGGCCGAAGTGTTCCGTCGCCACGGCATCCCCACGCCGAAAACGTTGGTCGTGCATCGCCGCAACGCCGGGATCGTGGCTGCTGAACTCGGACTACCATGCGTCGTCAAGCAGCCCGATAGCGCGTTTTCCGCGGGCGTCGTCAAGGCGAAGACCGAAGACGAGCTGAAGACGGTGCTCGACGAGATGCTCGACAAGTCCGAGCTGGCTGTGGCTCAGAGTTACTGCCCTTCGGAATTCGACTGGCGTGTGGGGATCTTGGACGGGCGCGCGCTCTATGCGTGCCGTTATTTCATGGCGAAAGGGCACTGGCAGATCCAGCGTGCCACGGGTGAGCAGCGGCGCGAGTACGGCCGCTCGGAAACCATGCGAGTCGAAGACGCTCCACCAGAGGTGGTAGCGCTTGCACTACGATCTGCCGCTTTGATGGGCGACTCCCTGTACGGGGTGGACATCAAAGAGGTCGACGGCCAGTTGATGGTGATGGAAATCAACGACAACCCGAGCATCGATGCGGGCTGCGAAGATGCGATTCTCAAAGAAGAGCTGTACGAGACCATCGTGCGCTCGTTCATCCGTCGCATCGAGCGCCGCGGCGCAGCCCCTGCGGTTCAAGGAGGGGCCCAATGAGCCACAGCGAAAAGTCCACACCGATCAGCTCAGACGATCCGAGCAAAGCGCAAGTGCTCGGCTTGTTTCAAGGTTATGGGCTCGAAATAGAGTATGCCCTGGTCGCCGAGCAGACCCTCGACGTCATGCCGATTGCCTTATCCGTGCTGCGCGAGCTGGGCGCCAACGACGAAGGTACGGCAGAGCTCGGCGCCATCGCGTGGTCGAACGAGTTGGCCGCGCACGTCATCGAGCTCAAGAGCAACGGTCCCGTGGGCGCGCTCAGCGATGCCAGCACGTGTTTCCCCGAAGCCGTCCGCAACTTGAACGACCGTCTGCGCGCGTCGGGCGCGCGGCTGATGCCGAGCGGCATGCACCCGTGGATGGATCCGTCGAGCGAGTTCCGCCTGTATCCCATCGACGAAGGTGGCTACTACCGCGCGTTCGACCGCATCTTCGACTGCAAAGGACACGGCTGGTCGAACTTGCAGAGCATGCACATCAACCTACCGTTTTTGGGGGACGAAGAGTTTGGGTTGCTCCACTCGGCGATTCGCCTGCTATTGCCCATCATGCCCGCGCTGTCGGCGAGCAGTCCGTTCACCGAAGGCAAGCGGCAGCCCGAGCTCGATCATCGCCTGTTCGTGTACCGCGACAACGCCAAGCGGGTGCCGTCGGTCTCGGGGTTGGTCGTGCCCGAACACAGCGAGAGCCAGAGCGCTTACGAACGCGATCTGCTCGGCAAGATCTACGACGACTTGCAACCGCACGATCCAGAAGGCCTGTTGCGTTTCGAATGGGTCAATGCGCGAGGCTGCATCGCGCGCTTCGACCGCAATGCGGTCGAGATCCGCGTGCTCGACGCTCAAGAGTGTCCACGCTCGGACTTGGCCGTAGCGACTGCCGTGTGTGAGGTGCTGCGCAGCCAATGCCGGACGCTGCGGCCGATCGAACACAGCCGCAGCTGGTCCGAAGAACGGCTGGCGGCGCTGTTGTGGAAGGTTGCAACCCGTGGCGATCAGTGCGTGATCGAAGATGCCGAGTACTTGGCGCTGTGGGGGCTTTCGTCGCGCGTGCCGATCACCGCTGGGGAGCTGTGGTCCCACTTGCTCGATGAGAGTGACGCGGATGACGACGTACTGAGCGATGCTCGACGTTTGATCGAGCGCGGGTGTTTGGCGCGCAGGCTGGTCAGCGCCCTCGGTCCGAGTCCCGATCCAGCGGCGCTTCACCGCACTTACGCGCGCTTGTGCGAGTGCTTACAAGAGAACGAAGCGTTCGAACCTTGAACAAACCCGCAGCGCTCGCTCTAATCGTGAGTTGCGAGCACGCTTCGAGCGTCGTGCCACGGAGCTATGCAGCGCCGTTCGCCACGCCTGCGGCAGTGCGGGCGCTGCGATCTCACCGCGGCTCCGATCTCGGGGCACGACGTTTGGCACGAGCCATGGCCAAACGCTTCGATGCACCGTACTTCGAAGCTTCCGTGAGTCGGCTGCTCGTCGATCTCAACCGTTCACGGTCGCACGCCGCGTTGCATTCCGAGTTCAGCAAGAAGCTTTCGCCCGCTCAGCGGACGGAACTCGTCGCGCGCTACTACGAGCCGTTCCGCGCGAGGGTACTCGATGAAGTATCGCGAGCGCTGACCCTCGGTTTCGCGGTCATACACCTTTCCGTGCACAGCTTCACGCCGCGTCTCGGCGGCGTCGAGCGTCGGGCAGACGTGGGGTTGCTCTACGATCCACGTCGTCGGAGCGAACGCGAGGTGTGCGAGAGCTGGCGTTTTCATTTGCGACAAGCCGATCCGTCCCTGGTCGTTCGTCGTAACTATCCATACCGCGGTCACGCGGACGGTCACACGACGGCCCTCCGACGTGCGCTCGGCGGCAAGCCCTACCTGGGTATCGAACTCGAGCTGAATCAAGCGCTGCGCGACGGGCGAGGGGAGTTTCCCGAGTCGTTGTTTCGAACGCTGTGTGCAACGCTCGAACACGCGACGTCAGCCGAGCTCGCGGGCGCTCAGTAGCGTTCATTGACAGGTCTGAGCGTCACGGCCACAACACGAACAAGTACGCTCCGTAACCTGCCAGCAGCACGCCGCCTTCCCAGCGGTCGATGCGCATGTGGCTGCGCATCAGCGGTAGGAGTAGCAAAGAGAGCGCCAGCATCCACCAGCCGTCGCGGCTGAGCACGTCCGAGTCGATGGGCAGCTCGGTGATCAGCGCCGTGGGGCCCGCGATGCCGAGCACGTTGAAGATGTTCGAGCCCACGACGTTGGCCACGGCCACGTCGCTTTGACCCTTGCGCGCGGCGATGAGTGACGTCACCAACTCAGGCAGGGACGTGCCTGTGGCGACGATCGTCAGACCGATCACCAGTTCCGAAATCCCGGCGGCACTCGCGACGCCCGTCGCGCCGCGCACGAGCGCGGTCGAGCCGCCTGCGAGCAGCGCGACACCCAGGGCCACGGCTCCCATCTGCAGCCAGAACGTGCGCGCTTTGTTCGGCGGTGAATGCCCCGCGACGTGCGCGGCGAACTCCTGCTGTTCGGCAGGGCCCGCGGACCGCGCGGTGACGATGACGTAACCCAAAAAGCACACCAGCCCTGCAAGCAAGAAGCCGCCTTCCAAACGGTCGAGCTTGCCGTCGCGCGCCAGCAGGTAGAGCTGCCCGGAAGCGAGCAACATGACAGGCCACTCCAAGCGCACCGTGCTGCCTTGCACTTGCAAAGGCACCAGCAGCGCGGTCAGGCCCAAGATCGCGGCGATGTTGAAGATGTTCGAACCCACGACGTTGCCGACAGCCAGGCCCGGGCTATCGCGCATGGCGGCTTGCAACGAAACGACGAGCTCTGGCATCGAGGTGCCCGCAGCCACGATGGTCAGGCCAATCAGTGTGGGGCTCACACGCGCCAACAGCGCCAGCCCACTCGCGCCGCGCACGAGTGCCTCACCCCCAGCGACCAGAAACGAAAGCCCCACGGCGATCAGGAGCAGGTCGACTAACATCGCATGAGCTCACACGTTGCGTTCATCGCGCCGGATCTTGCACCGAGGCTCACACTCATCAAGGGCATTGCAGGAGGTTCACGACGAATATCGAGCAGGTGGAGTAAGGAGTTTGCCGCACAGCTGAAACTCCCCCGAATGACGAGTAGCGCAATGACTAGCGCGGCTGACATGGCGTCTGTTGGGCGACCAGAGTCGGCGTTGAGCGTGATATTCAGTGCTGATCGATCAAGATTTGATTGCCGTCTGGATCTTTGAGCGTCACGTGCGCCGGGCCGTCGCCAGGGTCAGTCGGCTTGTCCACCGCGTAGCCCGCTGCGACGATGGCCTTCTCGATCGCGCGGACGTCCGTGGGGTTGAACGTCAGGATGTTCTGTTCGAACATGCCTTGAAACAGTCCGATTTTGGCGTCGCCGTTCTGCAGGATGATCCAGTTGTGTTCAGGCTCTCCGGCTACCTGCTTGAAGCCGAGGGCTTCGTAAAAAGCCCGTGACTTGGGCAGGTCGGCAACGGCGAGGCTGACGGAAAAGCGTCCGAGTTCCATGGTGGCTCCTTCGAAGTTGAGATCTCGAACGAACTCCGAGTCCGGATTGTGTTCGAGACGACTACGAGTGCATCCAACCGACGCGTTCGCCCGCTGTCAATCGCGATCGGGCGTTTCGCTTGGCCCGTGGCACGAACACGCTTCCGCATCTCGCTCGGGCGAGCGGCGCGGATGGCAGTCGATCACGTGCTTTCGCGCGTCGAGCGCGATGTCACAACATTCTTCGAGCGCGGTGCGCAGCTTCTCGCGACCGCGCTGCACGCGTGACTTCATGCCAGACAGCGAAAGCCCGAGCAGTTCGGCAGCCTCTTTTTGCGTCAAGCCCTGAAGCTCCGTGAGCGTCAGCGCCTCTCGATAGGGGGATGGCAGCTCCGACACCAGGAGCGCCGCGTAGGCCGCGACCTCGCCTTCAATCGAATGGCACTCGTGGGGGTTCGGCAATAGCTGCGGTTCGGTCGCCGCCTCCGCTGCCTCCAAAGCCCCCGCGGCCGCAGAGCTCTGCGCGGCGCGGGGCAGGGGGTGCTTAGCTTTGCCACGAAAGTGGTCGACCACCGCGTTTTGGGCGAGCTGGTAAACCCAGGGCCCGAAGCGCTGGTGGTCGCGCAGGTTGGGTAGCCCACGCTGGACGCGGACGTACACCTCTTGCAACACGTCGTCCACGTCTGCACTGGCGCGGACTCGGCGGGCCACGAAGGGGCGGAGCTTGGCTTCGAGCAAGCGCCAAGCTCTCGCGTTCGTCAGGCTTTCTGGTGTGGTCTCGTCGATCATGCTGCTGATTGTTCGCCGCAGCAGCTGGGCGCACAACACGACTTGCCGCCGGGTTTGGTCGCTTCGATGCTGGCCGACGCGATGAAGTTTTCGAGACCCGTCCCGGGCATCCAACCGCACACGATGCCCTTGCTGTTCGGGTTCAGGGTGATTCGAACGTTTTCGAACCCAGCTTCCGTGAGCCAGCCTTCCAGGGCAGTAACCTGCGCCGCGCCCGACACGCAGCCCGTGAGTGCGCTCAGGTCCGACTCCAGTGCTGCGGGCAACTCAGCGGTCGCGACCACGTCGGAGATCGCCAAACGTCCGCCGGGAGCGAGCACACGAAACGCCTCGCGGAACACCGCAACCTTGTCGGGGCTCAGGTTGATCACGCAGTTCGACAAGATCACGTCGATGCTCGCGTCGGCGATCGGCAAGTGTTCGATCTCGCCCAGTCGAAACTCGACGTTGCTGGCGCCGAGTTTCTGCGCGTTCTGACGAGCGCGCGACACCATGTCGGCGGTCATGTCGACGCCGAACACCTTGCCCGTCGCGCCCACGCGTTTGGACGCCAAGAAGCAGTCGAAGCCGCCGCCCGAACCCAGATCGAGCACGCGCTGACCTTCGCGCAGTGCCGCGATGGCGTGCGGGTTGCCGCAGCCGAGCCCGAGGTTGGCGCCATCGCCCGCGCTCTCCAAATCTTCTGCGCTGTACCCCAGTGCCAAGCTGGCGTCGGCGTTTGGCCCGCAGCCGACGCTGCAGCCCGAAACCTCACCGCGTGCGACCTTGCCGTATTGTTCTCTCACTACCGTTCGAATTTGTTCGTTGTCGTGATTCGTCATGTTGATGACCTCCTGTGGATCAAGACGACGACTCCCCGAAATGGACGCAAACTCGGCGAAGAAAACTCGCATAGTTCGACGCAGAACGAATCGCTCCGAGCGCACCTGGCGTTCTCACTGTGCGTGGAGCTGGCCGTCGAGCTGAGCCTCGAGCGCTCGAAGCTTTTCGGCGATCGTATCGCGTGCCGTGCGGAAACGCCTGAGCATCTCTTCCCGCGGGATGCTCGGATCGCGACTCGCGGGATCGGCGATCGGCCAGTGCAAACGTTCTGCTTTGCCGAGAAACGCCGGGCATACTTCTTCCGCGCACAACGTTATGACCATCGCCACGCTCGCCGGGTCGATGTCTTGCACGGATTTCGAGTGGTGGCTCGTCAAGTCGATGTCGAGCTCGCGCATCACTTCGACAGCGTAGGGGTTGACCACGCTGGGCTCGCTGCCCGCGCTCTGCACCGCCACGCGCTCACCGAACAAGCGCCGCGCCAAGCCTTCGGCCATTTGACTGCGCGCCGAGTTGGCCACGCACAAGAAAAGAATACTGCCGTTCATCGTGTCTCCGTTGCCAGCTGGTTGGGGCTGGTCTCACAAGGGGGATTGGCTTCGAGTTTCGCGTCGGGAAAATAACGTTTGCCCAGTCGCAACGCGACGCCCACCAGCGCGATCAACACGGGCACTTCGACCAAGGGTCCGATCACGGCGGCAAACGCTGCGCCGCTGTTGATGCCAAAACTGGCGATGGCCACGGCGATCGCCAGCTCGAAGTTGTTGGACGCCGCGGTGAACGACAGCGTGGTCGACTGCGCGTAGTTGGCGCCCACGCGTTTGCTCATGAAGAATGATATCGCGAACATCAGCACGAAGTAGATGAGCAGCGGTAGCGCAATACGCAGCACGTCCAGCGGCAACTTCGCGATCGACTCACCCTTGAGCGAAAACATCACCACGATGGTGAAGAGCAACGCCACCAGGGTCAGCGGTCCGATGCGCGGCGCAAATTCGCGTTCGTACCAATCGCGGCCTTTGGCTCCAACCAACCAACGCCGCGTCAGGTAACCCGCGGCAAACGGGATACCCAGGTAGATCGCCACACTCTGCGCGATGTCCACGACGCTGATGTCGATGACCGTACTCTCGAGGCCCAGCCAGCCGGGCAGGAGCGTCGCGAAGAAGTACGCATAGACCGAAAAGAACAACACTTGGAAGATCGAGTTGAACGCCACCAAGCCCGCACAATATTCCCGGTCACCCTTCGCCAAGTCGTTCCACACGATGACCATCGCGATGCAGCGCGCCAGCCCGATCAAAATCAGCCCCAACATGTACTCGGGTCGGTCACGCAAGAACAACACCGCGAGCCCGAACATGAGCAGCGGCCCGATCACCCAGTTTTGGATCAGCGACAGCCCCAGCACGCGTCGATTGTCGAACACGCGCCCCAGCTCTTCGTAACGCACCTTCGCGAGCGGCGGGTACATCATCAGCACCAGGCCAATCGCGATTGGAATGTTCGTGGTGCCGACGCTGAGTGAATCCAGCGCCGCCACCGCGCCCGGCGACGCGAGTCCGAGCAAGATGCCCGCGCCCATCGCCGCAAAGATCCACAGGGTGAGGTAGCGGTCCAAAAACGAGAGCTGTCCCGTCAGGCCAACTTTCGAAGTGCTGTTTGCCAGTGTATTCATCGTTCTATACCGATATTAAAGACTGCCGACGAGAGCCCTGAGGCGGCGCAGGACGCGCGGACTGATGCAATAACAAACGCGCGGCCCGGAGACTTCACCCTGCACCAGACCCGCCTGCTTCATGATCTTGAGGTGTTGCGAAACTGTGGACTGCGCCAGCTCGAGCTCGTCGACGATTTCTCCGCAAACGCACACGTTTTTCCGCGCAAGCAGGCGTAGGATGCGGATCCGCGCGGGGTGTCCCAACGCTTTGGCGAGCTCCGCCAACTCGGCGTCCGCCTCCGCGCCCTCGACGGGCCTCATGTCGGGTTTGGCGTCGTCGGCGGGTAGACAACCAGTGATGGGGTCGCACTTCATCGTCAATCGGCGATATACGAGCCATGGCGGGTGAGGACAAGGCACTCCTGAAGAAAAGGCGCATTGCGTGCGAACGCACGTAATGATAAGCGTGCGTTCGCACGTAAATGAAGCCACGTAAGTCAGTCGAAACCGCACGCCAGCTCAGAGACGCCGTCCGTCAGCTGGTCGTCAGCCACGCGGTCATGGACGCGACGCAGCGCCCATGCGGCGCAGCCTTGTCCATCCCTCACGCGTACGCGTTGCTGGAATTGCTGCAGGCGCCTCGAGGCCTCACGGCAACGGAGCTCGCACGCAGGCTCAGCATCGACCGCACGAACGTATCTCGACTCGTCATGCGCATGGAGCGGGCGGGTGAGGTCGAGCGTCGAGTGGACACACGCGATGGTCGCGCCAAGACGGTTGCATTGACCGCGCGAGGGGTGCGTTTGGCGGAGGGCGTCGACCGCAGCAGCGCCGAGCATTTCGCTACGTTGGCTCGAGCGCTGGAGCAGCCAGGCGCCGTGGTCGACGCACTCCGCGCGCTCGTGGTCGTCATGGATGGTCAACCATCGAAGCAGGAGCAAGCATGAAACGAGTGACATACAAGACGAGAGCGCTCAGTTTGGTCGCGTGTGCGACGCTAATAGCGTGTGACGCCGCGAGTGAACGCAACCAGGGAGAATCGCGGGCTGCCCAGCTGGGTAAGGCCCAGCTGCACGAGTCGCAGCTGCCCGAGTCGCAGCTGCACGAATCGCAGGCGCTCTCGACTGGGTCCGCGCAGCAACACAGGCCAGTGGCAGCCGCCGCGTTCGAAGAACTGGAAGCGTTGGATCCGCGCACTCCCGTCCCGTTGCTCGCCATGATGGCGTGGCATCAAAAGCAGAACATGATGCAGCACCTCGTCGTCATCGAGCGCATCATCGCGGCCACGGCCGAACGCGACTGGGCCAAGGTCAAAGAAGTCGCTCGCGCCATCGAAGCTTCCGAAAGTGAACGTCGCAGTTGCGAACACATGGGCGCTCACGCCTCGGGGTTCACGCAGCTGGCGCTCGAGTTCCACGATCGCGCGGCCGAGATCGGACGTGCGGCGGCTCGAGAAAACACCGAGCAAGTGCTGTTGGCCACGTCGCACACGGTGTCGGCGTGCACCGCTTGCCATGCGCAGTACCGCCAGCAGATCGTCGACTTGCCGACGTGGGAGCGCCTGCAAGCGTCGACTGGAGACAGCAGCACACCGCACGGGCATTCCCCTCCGCACGGGCACTAGTTTCCGAACGGCACTAGTTTCCGAACGGCACTAGTTTGCGAACGGCACTAGTTTGCGAACGGCACTAGTTTGCGAACGGCACTAGTTTCCGAACGGCACTAGTTTCCGAACGGCACTAGTTTCCGAACGGCACTAGTTTCCGAACGGCACAGGGGTCGCACTGGACAGTCGTCGCACGATACGGTCGGCAAACGACGCTCGGACCGCTCCGCGAACGTGCGCTGTTCGGCCGTTGAACGAACGGTTGCGTGTGCCGCGCTGATGGGTTGGTGAAGCCGCCGAGGCAGCGAGCGCGCTGCTCGGCGTGACGCGTCGTCAGCCCGCGCCTCGCCGTGAAGTTCGTAGAGGGAGCCGCGCAGGGGCCGCACCTCGACTCCCCAAGACAACCCTCAAACAAACACACAGTGACGCTGCGGAAAGCGAAAGGGCGCGCAATCTCGCGGAAGCGCCCTCCCGCTTCACCCCTTGACACGGCGTTGCTGCAGCTCATACTGATACCCCTACCTGGGTATAGGTACCGCAGATCAGGCGAGAGAGTTCCAAACGATGATGAACGCAAAAACGAAAGACGCCGTCGAGGCGCGCCTCAAGCGCGTGAGTGGGCAGGTGGCAGGGATTCAACGCATGGTCGACGAGGACCGTTATTGCGTCGACGTGCTGATGCAGATCTCGGCGGCGCGCGCGGCGCTAGCCAAGGTCAGCAAGCTGCTGCTCGAGTCGCACATTCAAACCTGCGTGCGCGGAGCGTTCGAAAGTAACGATGCCAAAGAGCGCGCCGCCAAGATCGACGAGCTGGTGCGGGTGTTCGAAAAGAACTGCAGCAATTGTTGAGGACATCATGGATCACGATTGCAAATCGTCAGCTGGTCACGGCCACCATCACCACCACGCCCCTCGCACCACGGGGCAAAGCACTGGAACGGATCTCAGCAGCGAGACTGCGCCCGCGGAGTACGTCGATCCAGTGTGCGGCATGCGAGTGAAAGCGGACACGCCCCATCAGCTCGAACGCGATGGGCACGTGTTTCGTTTCTGTTCGTCGGGCTGTCGCGAGAAGTTCGCAGCAAAGCCGGACGGCGAAGGTGCCGTTAAAGCCAGCTGCTGCCACGGCGCTTCCGCGAAGCCTGCTGCGGCTACGCCAGCGCCCGTCGGGACGGTGTTTACTTGCCCAATGCACCCCGAGGTCGAACAGATCGGGCCCGGGGATTGCCCGAAGTGCGGCATGGCGCTCGAGCCCAAGGGCTTGCCCGCTGCCAGCACGAAAACCGAGTGGACGTGCCCGATGCACCCCGAGGTCGTGAGCGACGCGCCCGGAGATTGCCCGAAGTGCGGCATGGCGCTCGAGTCGCGCACGGTCACCAGCGACGCTGAAGACAACCCCGAGCTGCGCGACATGACGCGGCGTTTCGTGTTTGCCGCGGCGCTCGCGACGCCAGTGTTTGCGATCACGATGCTCGACATGTTGCCAGGTCACCCCATTTCGAGTGTGCTGCCCGCGGGCAGCCGCGGGTTCATCGAACTCGCGCTGGCGACGCCCGTGTGTTTGTGGTCGGCGTGGCCGTTTTATGTGCGTGCGGTGCGCTCGGTGAAGAACCTGAGCCTCAACATGTTCACCTTGATCGGGCTCGGTGTGAGCGTCGCCTACGGCTACAGTCTGATCGCGACGCTACTGCCTGACGTTTTCCCTGCGTCGTTTCGCGGTCATGGTGGCGAGGTGGCCGTGTATTTCGAGGCCGCCGCCGTGATCGTCACTCTGATCTTGCTCGGGCAGGTGCTCGAACTGCGGGCGCGCAGCCGCACGGGCGCTGCTATCCAGCAGCTGTTGGGACTCTCCGCCAAGACCGCGCGGCGCTTGCGCGACGACGGCACCGACGAAGACGTCTCTCTGGACGAAGTCAGAGTAGGCGACCGCTTGCGCGTGCGCCCGGGGGAAAAGATCCCCGTCGACGGCGAGGTGCTCGAAGGCCACAGCCACGTGGACGAATCGATGGTCACGGGTGAACCCATTCCCGTCGAAAAGTCTGCGGGCGATCGCGTCATCGGCGCGACGATCAACGGCAATGGCGCACTCGTGATGTCGGCGCAGCAGGTCGGCGAAAGCACGCTGCTATCGCGCATCATCGGCATGGTCGCCGAAGCGCAGCGCAGCCGCGCTCCGATTCAGAAGCTGGCCGACGTGGTCGCGTCCGTGTTCGTGCCCGTGGTCATCGCGGTATCGATAGTGACGTTCATCGCGTGGGCCACGTTGGGACCCGAGCCCGCGTTCTCCACTGCGCTCATCAACGCAGTCGCCGTGCTGATCATCGCGTGCCCGTGTGCACTCGGGCTGGCCACGCCGATGTCGATCATGGTGGCGACGGGCAAGGCGGCGTCACTCGGCGTGCTCTTCAAGGACGCGGAAGCCATCGAAGTGCTGCGCAAGGTGGACACGTTGGTCGTCGACAAGACGGGCACGCTCACCGAAGGTAGGCCAGAGCTCGTCACGGTTTGTGCAGCGGAGGGCACGAGTGAACGTGAGCTGCTTCGTCTAGCTGCCGCGCTCGAACGCAGTAGTGAGCACCCGGTCGCTGCGGCAATCGTGCGTGGTGCGGAAGCTCGCGAGGCGGCAGCTCGGGAACCGAAAGCCGCCGACGCGGCGAGTGACGCCTGGGGGTCCAGCCCGAGCTCAGCCACGGTGACGGGTACGTCCGTCGTCGGCAAGGGCGTGCGCGGCAACGTCGACGGGCGCGACGTGGCCATCGGCAACGCGGCGATGATGAACGAGCTGTCCGCCAATGTGAAGAGTGTGGAGGCGCGCGCCGAAGAGCTCCGCGCAGAGGGGCAAACGGTCGTGTTCGTCGCGGTCGACGGCAAGTTGGCGGGGCTGTTGGGCGTTGCGGATCCCATCAAGGACAGTACTCCCGAGGCCATCGCCGCACTGCACGACGACGGCCTGCGCGTCGTCATGCTCACGGGGGACAGCGAAACGACGGCCCGCGCCGTCGCTAAAAAACTAGGCATCGACGAGGTGATCGCAGGCGTGCTGCCCGATCAGAAAGCCGCCAAGGTGGCTGCGCTGCAAAGCGAAGGCGCCGTCGTCGCGATGGCCGGCGACGGCATCAACGACGCCCCCGCGCTCGCTCGCGCCGACGTCGGTATCGCCATGGGCACGGGCACCGACGTCGCGATGGAAAGCGCGGGTGTTACCCTGCTGCGCGGCGATCTGCGCGGCATCGTCCGTGCGCGCCAACTCTCCCGCCAGACCATGGCCAACATCCGCCAAAACCTGTTCTTCGCGTTCGCCTACAACACGGCAGGCGTCCCCATCGCCGCAGGCGTGCTCTACCCATTCTTCGGCATCCTGCTGTCGCCGATGTTCGCCGCCGCCGCCATGAGCCTGAGCTCGGTGAGCGTGATCGGCAACGCGTTGAGGCTCAGGCGTGGGTGAGGGAAGGGCACGCCCCAGACGCAAGAAACCCCGCGACTGAGCACGGGGTTTCTGCGAGATCCGCCGCAAGGCAGCGGAGGTTGGTCCGCTCAGCTCAGAAGAGCACCTCGGCGCGGAAGCGGCCGCTGATAGCGTTGTTGGTGTAGGTCTGGTCGAAGGTGTCGACGGTGTTGGAGGCGTGAGAGAGCACGAACTTCATGAAGAATTGCTCCCACAAGGTGTACTGCACGACGCCGAAGAGCAAACGCTGCTTGTTGGTGTCCACGCTGCCGAAGCGATCGCTGTCCGGGTTGTTGTCGACGCGGAAGTTTTCGTAGCTGTTCCAGAATGCGCCCAAACCGAAGATGAGTGGTTGGTGCCCGGGGCTCGCGTTCAGGAAGCCGCCAACGGTCTGAACGGTGTTACTCGCGTTCAGATCTGCTTCGCCGAAGAAGTCCAATTGATCTTGGTAGCCGCGGGCGAAGCTACCGCCGAACTCCACGTAAGGATCGAGCACGACTTGCGCGCCGAAGCCAAAGCCGTTGCGCCTGTCGCGGACGTTTGCCGTGCTGTCCTGAGGAATCGCGTTTCCGTACTCCCAACCACCTTTGAGCTTCAGCCAGCCGATGTCGAAGATCAACGAGGGGCGCACGTCGATCTGATACGGAGTCGATGTGGCGTTACCCGTACCGAGGTGACCGAGGAGCTCGGCGCGCAAGTACTCCGTCGGGTAAACATGTAGCGCGTAGGCGCCCAAGGTGAAGTCTTGACGGTCCCAGAAGTAGCTGAGCCCGTAACCGTCCGTGGGCGGGTCGATCGACGAGGTGCTACTTCGTACCAGAGCGCCGAGTCGTTCGAGTGTCATCAGATCGAGCGCCATACCGTAGTGGTTGGCAATTTCCCAACCCTGGAAACGCCCGACGGTCACGTCGAACAGGCCCCATTTGCCGGCACGTACGAACACGTCGTCCGTGGTCGCCAATACGCCCGTTGCTGGGTTGGGGATCATGTCACCCGACGCCACGAACTCGGCGTTGCCTTGTACGAACCAACCGTCACCAGCGTTGTACGTCGGGGTAACCCGAAACACGCCGCGCGTCTGAGTCGTCCAGCGCGTCTGGTCGTTGATGTTGGACTCGGCCAGGCTCTCGTCGACGGAAATTTGCGTGTGACTGAGGTCGTTCCAGATGTAGCCAGAGAGGCCGATGCGCAGTCCTGTCTTGTTGGCGATCTGTGGCATGTAGGGCCACTGCTGGCCGTGGAACGTGCGCCACAAAGAGCCGTACTTGAGGCCGCGGATCTGCCCCTCGGGATACGCAGATCCGGGGAGGCGCTCGAGTCCGATCAGCGCGACGGTCTCCTCCCGTTCCGGGCTCGTACCCGTTGCCGTATCGGCAGTGGGCTCGGGCTCGCGGACGCCGCGGTCCTCGTCAGCGGCCTCGTCGGCGGGCGGTTGCTCGTCAGTAGGGTCGGGGGCGTCTGGTTCAGGCTCGGGTGCTGCCTCAGGCTCAGGCTCTGGTTCTGGTTCGGGCTCGGGTTCTGGTTCAGGCTCGGGTGCCGCCTCAGGCTCGGGCGTTTCGTCGCTGGGCTCATCGATGGGTGCAGTGGGATCCGCGGCGTCGTCAGCTGGGTCGAATTGCGCGAATGCAGGTGTGTGTAAGGTCAGGTAGACCGCAGCTAGAGACAAAGCTGTGCCCAGCCCGAAACCATATCGTCGAGAAGTCATGTTGCTATTATTCCGATGTCTTGGTCGTGTCTTGGTGGCGTTCAGTCGCCGTTAACCATCACCGTGCCTGCGATGGCGCCGGTTTCTGCATCTGCCGCGTTCTTGCCGACCAGGACTTGGTACTCACCGCTGTCGACGACCCACCTGCCATCAACTCCGCCTTCCCAGCGACGCAGGTCGCGGATGCGCAGGGGCAGCTCTGCCGTCACGGTTTGCCCTGCGGGCACCGAGACACGCGCGAAGCTCTTGAGTTCCTTCCACGGGCGATGACCCGTGAAGCCTTCAGGCTTCGGTGGCGGCTTGACGAACAACATCGCGACCTCGTCGCCGTCCACTGTCCCACTGTTGGTGATGTCGACGGTGATGTTGAAGATGGCGTCCTTGTTAGCAGCTTCACAAGGCACGGCCAATCCCGAGTATTCGAACGTCGTGTAGCTCAGGCCATGGCCGAAGGGGAACACCATGTCGACGGGCGTGCCCTCGACGTATTGCCGGCGGTCGAACTCACGATAGCCGAAGAAGTAACCCATCGTGGTGGCGAGCTCTTGGTCGCGGAACGTCACGAGCTCGTCCTCTTCCGGCCACGCCATGGGCATCTTGCCGGAGAAGTTGGCATCGCCGAAGATCAGCTTGCCGAGGGCCAGACCACCCGCTTGTCCGGGGTAACCCGCCCAGATGGTGGCCTGCTTTTGATTACCATGGCTCAGCCAGGGCACGTTCACGATCGAACCACCCTGCACGATGATCACCGTGGGCTTGTCCAGATCGAGCACGCTCATGATGTAGTCGTTCTGGCCTGGGGGAAGGTTGAGCGACGCGCGATCGCCGCCTGAGGCGATCGCGTACTCTTCGCCTTCGTCTGCTGGCGTGTAACCCACGGCCACCACGATGGCTTCCGTGTCCGCGCTGATCTCACCGAGAGCGCCATTGACGTTGTCGACGGTGACCACCGTGCGGTCACCCGACACGGCTTCGATTCCTTTGAACGGGCCGTAGGAACGTTCCGGATCGGCGTTCACGCGGCTCGAGCCGCGGTCACCCAGCGCGGGTTGCGTGGCGTAGAAGAACGTACAAGCTCTCGTCGCCGTTTCCACACCCTGCACGGTGGTTGGCTCGTCGAAGCCACAGCTCTTGGGTACGGACGAGCTGATGAGCGAAAACGCTTGCTCGGGCCCCACGACGGCGACCTTGGAGGCTGTCAGCGGTAGCACGGGCGTGCCGTCGAGACCGTTGGTCAACAGCACTGCAGACTTGATCGCGGCCTCTTCGGCCAACGCCTCGTGTTCGGGGTTGGGCGTAATGGAGCCTTCCGTGAGCGTCGATACGGGCGCCTTCTTGCTCCACCCGTCAGTGTCGCGCGCGGAGTTGAACAGGTACTTTTGCGTCAGCACGCGCCGCGCCGCGTCCGTGACGTACTGTTGGTTGGCGGCAGGCAGGTTGGTCTGGTTGTAGTAGAAGGTCCAAGGCACTTCGACATCGAGCCCCGCGTCGACCGCTTGGATGGCGATACTCTGGGCGGCAGAAGGATCCGTCGGTGCGGTTTGGTCACCCGGCATGGCCCACCAATCCGTCAGCACGAAGCCGCCGAAGCCGAACCCTCCTTCGGAGATGGGACCCTTGAGGATGTCTCTGAGCAGCAATGGATCCAGCACTGCTTTGACGCCGTTGATCAGGTTGTAGGCCGCCATCACGCAGCCGATGGCGCCGTCTTGGACGACCATTTCGAAGTGACGGCCGTAGACCTCTCGCAGCGTCTGCTGATCCATGATCGCGTTCTGCGTCGAGCGGCGATCCTCGATATTGTTGGCCGCCCAGTGTTTGGCGCAGCCCACCACGTACTCCTGGACGCCGACCGTGTAGGCCGTCGCCATGCGGCCGATGTGATACATGTCCTCGCCGTACGTTTCCTGCGTACGCCCCCAGTACGGGTGGCGGACGATGTTCATACAGGGACCGAGGTTGATGTTGTTTTTCGAGGCTGCTGTCTCGTCGCCGATGGCAGAACCCACACGCCTTTCGAGGTCTACATCCCAAGACGCGGCACGCAACGAAGGCGTCGGGAAAGCGGTCGCGAAGTTCTTGTTATCGTTGGGGCGGTTGTCCTGACGGGCGTCGAGGTTCACGCCACGACCGGCGTCACGATAGCGGTACCCTCGGATGACGCCGAAGCCAGGGATGTCGACGTCTGGGCTGCGTTGGATGTCCTGCCAATTGCGCTCGGCACCATCCACGCCCATCAGCTGCGTGTACTTTTGCTCGGGGCCCATCACGGCCAGCGTGTTCTCGACTTGCGTCGCGATCTCTTCAGGCACCACGTAGGACTGCATCGACGTCGGGTCGAACTGCTGGGTGGGAGCAGCGCTGCACTCGGCGGGCAACGCGGGGTCTTGCACGCCGCCTGTGTTGTTTCCCGTCGGGTTCGTGCCTGTGCCTCCGCCGTTGTTAGAAACATTCACCCCGTCCTTCGCCTGCTCGAAAGCGTCTAGGGTCTTGTCTGTGTGGCCGCATGCCGAGGTCAGTGCGAACAGCAGGATGGGGGTGATGGCGGACTGGGATAGGGGAATGGACCGGCTCATGTTCGGAGCTCCTTGGGACTAGTGGCTGGAGGCTTTCAAAATCGGTGGCGGGGCTGGCAAGACCCCAGTGAACCACTCGTGTGTCACCGGGGGCGCGGGGCTCCTCGGCGCAATGTGGTGCGCAGACCAAGAATCTCTTGCTCGCCCCGAAGTTTCGGCAACGGGGCTATACACTTATCTCGCTGCGGGGTAAGTCAAAAAAGACGCCTGACGTGAGGTTTTGGGAGCGTTACCACGAGTTCCGGGCTTGCCAAAACGATCCAGGCTGGATCTCATGGGGCTCGTGGATCTGGCTACCGCGAAACTTTCCTGTCGCCGTTTCCGGACTCGACGAGCAGGTGACGCTTGCGAACTAACCATGCCTTAGGATGCCGCGCTTCGCCCGCGCTCATCACGAAATCGACCAAATATGGAAACGCCACCAACTTCGAACGCAGCATCGGGGTTCGGCGATCGCTGTTCGATCGTGATCGATGATGAGCGTGAACCATTGTTGATACGCTAGCCGTCCGCGCGGAGATCATCGGCAACCGAGGGCTGAACACGCTGTCATCGCTGGTGTGCTCCGAGCGTATGGGGGGCGGAGGTGATCAGCAGTTTAGCGTACAGCCCAAAAATCCAGCCGTGCTATCTCGGCGAATCATCATCGCGACTGCGATCGGCCCGCGACGGGTGACGGGCCTTTTCACGACTCGAGCAAAACATTTTCGATCTGGGAAAATCGCGGCTGTGATTAACGCTCGCGACCACGCACGGCGCGCGAGCCACAGCGACTCCGCTACGTGGACGCAGGACCGCTGGGCCTGGTGCTGCGCGAGCCGCTGCGGCGTCGGGATGCGTAAAGTGACGGGACGACTGCGTCGGCGCCTCGGCTGCCCCAGAGTAAGAACGTGATGGCCCGCCTGGTTTCGTCGTATGCGCGCACGAACAGCGTGAAGGCACGAGCGCGTTGCTTGGCAGACTTGCGGCGTTGCTTGCTGCGCTCGCTGCCGATGGCTCGCAAGATGCGGTCAGCGAGCGTCTCTGCGTGATCGAGCTGGGTCAGCGTCAGGGGCGACTTGCCGTCCAGATCTGGCCAAGCCTTCCGCAGCAAGCTGCTCAGTCCCAGGAGTTCGAAGGCCAGATGCCGATGGCTGCGCTCACGCGTGCCGCGCTTCGGCGCAGCGCGCGGCAAAACACCGTGGCGCGCCAGATTCTCGAGTTCACCTCTGAGGAGATCGCGCAGCTGCCGCGCCCGAGCCACGGTCAGTGGCAGCTCATCACCATGACTCGCGTGCGAGATGTGGAGCGCGTGAGCGTGAGTCAGCGCTCGCGTGTAGCGCTCCAGGCCTTCGATACGCGTCATGTTCACCTGTCTGAGCTCCGCAATTTGGGCCAAGAACGGGCGTAACCTGGCGATGGTCGCCAGCGATGTCGCGACGCATGACGGCACGTCGAGGTTGACGCGAAGCACGTCGGAGTCCGGCAGCTGTCGCATCTCTTCGAGGCACTCGGCGTAAGCCTGTTCGCTCAGCGAGGTGGAGGGGTTTGGGCTGGGACGCCGAGAGGACGCAGGAAAAGCAGTGTTGGACACTTCTGCTGGTCGGTCGCCAGTCGCTGAGGTTGCGCGTTTTTTCCGACGCGGTCGCCAGCGCTCGCGCAAGGCGCGGTCCGCTGCATCTCAGCTTGGGGGTGGCTGCCGCTGGCAGCATCACCCTGCCTGCGAACTCGCGCGAGCTACCGTGAGCTGGTGCGAGTTCGCTCGCAGCTCGGGGTGGCTGCTGGCAGCTGGCGTTGCCCATCCAACCAGCTTGCTCCAACTGCCCAGTGCGAAGACCACGCCTGGCCGGACTTTGTCGAACTCCGTTGAGCTTGGGTGACATCTTCGGCAGCGAGCGATCTCTGCGGGTAGTTGGCTGAACCTCTCGCCAAGTAGGCGTGCTAGCGTCGCTGCTGCTGTACCGCTCCCGACGAGCGGCACACTAGATCATGAGTATCGTCATTCATCACAACCCCGATTGCGGCACGTCTCGTAACGTGCTCGCCATTCTTCGCGCGACGGGCCATGAGCCCACGGTCATTCATTACGTCGACGTGGGGTGGACGCGCGAGCAACTGCTCGGTCTGTTCGCCGCGGCGGACTTGACGCCGCGCACGGCGCTGCGCGAGGTCCGTTCTCCTGCCGCTGAGTTGGGGCTCTTGGCAGACGGCGTGACCGACGACGCCATCTTGGCGGCGATGGTCGAACACCCCGTGCTCGTGAACCGTCCGATCGTGTGCACGCGCAAGGGCGTCAGACTGTGTCGGCCGTGTGAGGCGGTGTTCGAGCTGCTCGATCAGCTGCCGCCCGGGCCGCTCGCCAAGGAGAGCGGTGAGTTGCTGATCGACGCAGAGGGGCGCCGTGTCGAGTGAGCAGAGTGTGCCCGTGCCCGACCACATCGACGCGGACTTGCCGCGCCACTCGGTCGAGAGTGTGTGCCGCGAGCTGGGTATCGAAGCGCCTGACGCTCCGCCGAAGCTCCTCATTCTGTACGGGTCGCTGCGCGAGACGAGTTTCAGCCGTCGACTGGCCGCCGAAGTCGAGCGGGTGCTCACGAAGTTCGGCGCCGAAGTGCGCGTTTTTCACGCCCACCAGTTGCCCGTCTTCGATCGCACCTCGAACGATCACCCAGAGGTCGTGCGGCTGCGCGCGTGGTCGCACTGGTCGGACGGGCACGTTTGGATTTCGCCCGAGCAACACGGCAGCATGACCGCGGCCTTCAAGAATCAAATCGACTGGATCCCGCTGTCGGACGGCGCCATGCGACCGACGCAAGGACGGACGGTCGCCCTGATGGAAGTTTCGGGCGGCTCTCAGTCGTTCAATGCCGTCAATCAACTGCGCATCTTGGGGCGTTGGATGCGGATGTTCGTGATTCCGAATCAGTCGTCGGTGCCCAAGGCTTGGCAGGAGTTCGACTCGGACGGACGCATGAAACCCTCCGAGTATCGGGACCGGGTCGTCGACGTGTGCGAAGAGCTGTTTCGCTTCACCGTGCTGTTGCGCGATCGCAGGGATGCGCTGGCTGTGCGCTACAGCGAGCAGAAGCAGTTGGCGCGCAAGGGGCAGCTCAACAAGGGGTTGGGTGTCGAGTAGACTCAGCGCGGGCGTTTCGAGTCGTACGCCGTGGTTGTTGGCGTTCCTGGGTGCGGCGACGTTTTTCGAGCCCGACCCTGTAGAGGCACGACCTGCGCAGCTTTGCCCAGCGCATGTTTACCGCGGGAACGCACCCTCCAAATCCGAGAGCCCCGACTGGAGCGAGAGCGCGCAGGGTATCGCCAACGACGGCGAACACTGGTTTTTCACCAATCGCCGTCGGCTGATGAAGTACGAAAGGAACTGGAGCGGCGTTCACGCGGGACCTGACGACGGCAAGCTCGCCTCCGTAGGCATACCGAGAGAACTCAGGCGACGGGGCATCAACCACTTCGGTGATCCGGACTACCACGGGGGGTACGTATTCGTCCCCTTCGAAGGACCCCGTTCGCTCAGGGCAGTGATTGCCGCGTTTCGCGCCAGTGATCTGTCGCTGGTCGACTGGGTCGACATCACACGGTACCAACACAAGACTGGCTGGGTGGCGGTGGACGTGCCCGCTCAGCAGGTTTACACCTCGCTGTCCAGCTTGAGCGCGGATCACCAGTTTCACCGCTACGATCTGCACCTGTCCAAGATCGACAACGGTGTCGAAGGCGACTTTCTGACACGGGCCGAGCCCATGGCTGCGCTCGACTTCGGCGGGGAGCCGATCGCTGGTCGTTTCATCTACATGCAGGGCGGCGTGTTCACTCCGTGGGGCGATCTGTACATCGCGGCGGGGCGCGCCGCTCAGTTGCCGACGCGCACTCGGGCGGGCATTCACCTGTTTCGACGAACGGCAGACGGGCGCGCGTTTCAGCTGGTCCAAAGTACCAACAACCAGAGCGTCGATCGCGGGACTTGTGACTTTGCCTACGCGTTCGCGCCGCGTGCGGCTGGGGGACAAGAGCCAGAGGGCATCGACTGGTGGAATCAAAACGACGACCCCCACGCACGTTACCCAGGACAGCTGCACGCCATCTTGCTCGACAATCAAGTCGACGACGACGACGTGTGGCTCAAACACTACACCGTCGACTACTTCTGCATGCTGGAGCAAGACAGCGATGGTGACGGGACGAGTGACGGTGACGAAGTCTACGAACACAACACGCACCCGCTGCTCGCCGAATCGCGACCCGTGGCAACACGTGACGTCGCTCCGCGAGCTTGGCGACCCAAACGACCACGTCACCGCTGGGTACTGCCCGGATCAGAGTGCCGCGTCGCGCCGAATCGCGACGTGCCTAGGCGCAGGTGGTTGGTGCCGGGCCCCGTGCGTCAGCGTCGCGAGCGGCAGCGGCGTTGGTGAGCACGAGCCTCATGGCGTGGGCGCTGACGGCGCCGACAAAATCTGAGCGGTTGGTGGTCGTGTGGAACACGTTTCGGAGTACGCATCTTTTGTTGGTAGCCGCGATGGGTGGAAGTTTATGCCCCGTTGGTTATCAGCAGGGATTAGCTGCGACCCCGAGTGGGTCAAAGCAGCTGGAGACCGTCTAGCAGGGGTGGTGCATCTAGATGGCGATGCTAACTTCAGTGGGCGGAATCGTTTCCGAGTTTGGCTCAGCAACCGTGAGGCGTCAGCCAGCGTCGGCGATGGCTTTGCCGCACCAATCACCCACAGACTGATTCATGAGCTATCGATTCTTTACCGCGCTGAGCGTGCTGCTTCTCGCCGCTTGCAGCGATACCCCAGAAACCCCACAAAAGGTCGTAGCTGACGGCGTTGGGTCCGGAGCGACGGACACCTCCGGGGCTGCGTCGGGCAGTTCGTCACCCGGCGCGAGCGGGACGACCTCGAACACGGCGACGTCGAACACTGCGACCTCGGGCGGAACTCAGACTGGAAGCGCGGGGACTGCCACCAACACCAGCGGTGCTGGCACGGGCACCGCTGCTGCTGACGACACAGCGGGTGACTCGACACCGTCCAATGGTGCAGGTCTCGGCGGCACACCCGATGACGCTGCGACCGACGACAGCGCCATGGATGACAGCGTCATCGACGACAGTGCCATCGACGACAGTGCAGGTGGCTCGGGTGACGATTCGAGCGTCGACGACTCTGCCGCGGATGATTCGAGCGTCGACGACACGGACACTGATGACGGCAGCTTCGACGATTCGAGCGCCGACGACATGGGCACTGGCGGCTTGATGATGTGTGGCTTTGGGGCCCAGTCGGGCAGTCCTTGTAACCCCGCCTTCAACACCCAGCCGTGCACCCAGGGAGGCGACACGTGCGAGTGTGGAGCGGACTCGACGTGGAGTTGTGGTTCCGAACTGGGAGGCACCGACGATGCAGCCGCGGACGACAGTTCGACCGACGACAGTTCGACCGACGACAGTTCGACCGACGACAGTTCGGCGGACGACAGTTCGGCGGACGACAGTTCGACCGATGACGCAACGGGCGGGGGCACCGTCGAGATCGACTGCGACGCCCAGATGCCGATGGTCGCCACAGAACAACATTCGGCGACCTGGGCCGTTGGCGGTTCAGGCAACTTGGCGTGGGAAATCTGGACCAACGGTTCACCCGGTAACCTGACGACGTACGCAGGTGAGCCCGCGTTCTCCGCGTCATGGAACAACTCGGGCAACTACTTGGGGCGAATGGGCCTCGAGTGGGGCAACAATGGTCGCCCCTACACCGAATACGGCACGATCAAGGCCGACTACGTGTGGAATAAGTCGGGTAACGCTGGGCAGTACTCGTACCTCGGGATCTATGGTTGGTCGACCAACCCCTGCGTCGAGTGGTACATCGTGGAGGATTCGTTCCACCCGATGCCGTTCAACACGGGTGATCAACCCATCGGCACGGCGGAAGTCGATGGCGGAACCTATAACCTCGTGTACCGACATACGTCGGGCACTGGCGGCGATCGTTGCGGTGGCGCATCGAGTTGGGATCAGTTCTACAGCATTCGCCTCGAGGGTAAACGTTGCGGTACCATCACCGTCTCGGATCACTTCGACGTTTGGGCCCAGCAAGGGTGGAACCTCGGCAACATGTTGGAAGTGAAGATCGTGGTCGAGGCCGCGGCTGGCACGGGTAGCGTCGACTTTCCGTTGGCGAACGTCACCACGAGTCAGTGACGATCGATCGAGTGACGATTGATCGAGTGACGATCGATCGCGTGATGCGGTACGTGTTCACTTGTGGCGTGCGCTGACGTGTGGGTTGCGGATTCGTAGCGAACACCTGGTACGGAGTCGCCCAAGGAGCGGCGCACACGAGGTACGATGGGGTGCGCTGGGGAGTGCATGGCCCAGACCCCGGCTGCCCGTGTCTGCTCGACGTTTTCATACGGCACGTCCGCCGCGCGTCTTTCGGAGCGACTTGGCGTTTCAACGGCACGGATCCTAGTGAAAACGGCGGTCGTCCTGGGATTGACCGCCAACTACTATGCCGTATAGTAGTTGGCCTCTGGAGGACTCATGAAAGGTATCCGCTTCCGTCCTGATCAAGAAGGCCTGCGCGCCGCGTTGTTCGATCTGGAAGCGGACATCATGGAGGTGGTCTGGAGCAAGGGGTGGCAGGAGTTCGCGGTCGCTGATGTGCAGCACGAGTTGGAGCGTGAGCGTGACATTGCCTACACCACGGTGATGACCACGGTCAGCAGACTGCATGAAAAGGGTCTCCTCGACCGCGAGCGCGAAGGCAAGCGCTACGTTTACCGGCCGCACATGACTCGCGACGAGTTCACCGAGTTGATGGCGCGCGAGCTGCTCAGTTCGCTTTCGGGGCTGGGCCACGAGCAGGCACTATCGCTGCTCGTCGAGCAGGTGGCGGACTCGGACGCCGAAGAGCTCCGTAAACTCGAAGCGCTCATCCGCAAGCGCAAAAAGGCGCTCGACGGATGAACGAGCTCGTCTTCCCCGTGGTTGGGGCCCTCCTCATCTTTCTCGTGGTGGTGCCACTGCTTACGCTGGCGGCGCGTGGAACCATCGCGCTGCTCCCCATGTCGGGCAATCAGCTGTCAGCTCAGGAGCGGCCCTGGCGGTTTCTGCTCGTGGTCGGTCCAACGTTGGGGCCGCTGCTCTGGCTCATCTCCGCCTCGATCCACCAGTCCGAGGGTGGGGCTCCGCTCACTGCGTGCATCGTGGATCACCTCGGCGGGGAGCTGTGCCGAGACGTGGTGCTGTTTGGACTGATCCTTTTCTCGGTTCTGGGCTACGGCGTCGTCCGGCGTGCCCGGCGAGAGCGACGCGCGACTGTCCGACCCGTGACCGCCTCCGCGGATTGGGCTGCCGCGAGCGCGCGGGTGAGAGACGTCTGTCAGTGGAACCTGACGCTCGCCGGGTTCGGTGAGCGGATCCGGGTCGTCGAGCACGGGCTCGCTCCAGCTTGCACACGCGGGTTATTGCGGCCTCGAGTCGAGCTCGAGGCCGCGCTGATCACACGTCTCGCCGACGACGAGCTCGAGGCCACACTGCTCCACGAGGTCGAGCACGCGCACGCTCGCGATCCATTGCGCTTCTTCATCGCCCACGTCGCACTGTCCATCAACCCGCTGGGCACACTCTTAGCGTCCGAGCTAGCGCGCTATCACTTCGCGCGTGAAGCCCTGTGCGACAAGCACGCGGTGCAGCGCTGCGCCGATCCGCTAGCCCTCGCCCGAAGCATCGTCTCGGTCGCCACGCCTGTGGGGGTACCCGCTTCAGTCCCCGCGCTGGGGGGCCACGGCATCCATGGTATCCGCCTGCGGGTGCAGCTCTTGCTCAGCTACTCTGCGAAATGGCCAGGGCCCGCTCAGCGGCGAACGCCGCTGGGCGTGCTGACGACGCTCATCACGCTCGTGGCCGTGGCACCGCACCTCATGGGGGCGGGCCCGCTCGACATTTTCCATCACGGCGTCGAGCGCGCCGCCCTGCTTCTCGGCTTCGGATGAACGATGCAGACACGACCTCGACACCCTGTTCGCTCGCACACAACTACTATCTCGAATAGTAAGTGCGGGCCACCATTGGCGTTGCTCGGTGCGCTCCTCCACTTGCTCCTCGGCCTCGGGTGCGCGTCTGCGCAGACGTCGCCCGCTCGAGCTGCGGGCGAGTTCGCCGTGCCGTCGGGAGGCTACGAACCTGTGCACGTGCCCGACGTTCCGCTGCCGGATCCCGCGCGTGGCGGTCCGACGTCGCTCGAGCGCATCCTCGCGTACGCCGACCGCAACGCTCCGTCTCTGCAGGTCGCGAGGCGACGCATGGGCCTCGGCGACGCCGCCATCGCTGGCGCCTCTCCGCTGTTGCCCGACAACCCCGAGGTCTCGGTTGGGGTGGGGCCTGGCATCAGCGATCCGGTCCACGTCGATTTCACGGCGTCGGTATCCCAGCGGCTCGAGATCGCTGGAGAGCGATCCGCCCGACTCGAAGCCGCGGAGCGCACGCGCGATCGACTGCGGGCCGAGCTGGACGAGGAGCGCTGGGGGGTGCATCGAGACGTCCACGCGGCATTTCATCGTGGACTCGTGGCCCGTGAGCGGCTGGTTACCGCGGAGCGACTGCTGTCCTTTCAGGAGCGACTGGTCGAGATCACGCGTGGTCAACTGCGAGCGGGCGAGGTGTCGCCGCTCGCCGTGCGGTTGGCTGAGGGCGAGCTGAGCCAGGCGCGTGTCGCCAAGCTCGCCGCTGAGCAGAGCTACCTCTCGTCGCGACTCGAGCTCGGCGCGCTGGCGGGGTGGCCTGCGTCGCACCCTCCAGAGCCCGCGGGACGGCTGGACACGCCGCGAGACCCACCCGATGCGGCGGCGCTGGTCGAGGCGGCGGGGCGTCACCAACCGCGTTTACGAACCCTCCACGCAACCAGGGTCGAGGCGGCCGCGAACACGCGTGCGGCCGAGCGCGACACCTGGCCCGAGCCGACGATTGGCGTTCAGCTCAACCGCGAGTCGTTGCCTGCAGGTCCCCCGGAAACGCAAGTCTTCGGAACGGTCTCGTTGCCCATCCCGCTCGTACAGCGCAACCAGGGCCCACGCGCCATGGCGCGCGCCCAGGCGGACATCGCCGAGGCCGAGCAGTCCGCCTTCGGGTTCCAACTCCAAACACGCATCGAGCAGCATCGCACCGCGGTCATCGCGGCTGCCGCACAGGTGCGAACCTATGGCAGCGAGATTCTGCCGACGTTCGAGGAGAACCTGCGTCTCATTCAGCGCGCCTTCGAGTTGGGCGAGATCGACATCTTGGAGGTGTCGGTCGCACGCGAACGCTTCCTTCGCATTCAGGCGGACGCCCTCGATGCCTATGGAAACTACTTTCAGGCCATTGCGGATCTGGAGGGGGCGATCGGTGCCGACCTCTGGCCTGACGAACGGCATGAGCACGAGCCCGGGCTGGGGGAGACCGAGCAATGAATCGCCTCGCGCTCAGCATCATTGGCGCCGTGCTTTTGCTGCTCGGTTCGAGCGGCTGCGAGAACAAAGCCAACCACGAGCACGGGGAACCCTCAGAGCACCGACAACATCGCGACGACGAACACCACACTGGGCATGGCGCGGAACGTGTCGTGCGCATTCAGACAGAGGCTCTTGCACGGAACGGCATCCGGATCGCAACAGCGGAAGCCGTGCCGCGTGCGGGGGGGATCGACGTTCCCGCCGAGGTGCAGGCCGAGCCCGACCGTGAGGCGCACGTCTCGTCAGTGGTTTCGGGCCAGCTCGCCCGCGTCTCGGTGTCTGTGGGTGACCGGGTCGAGTCCGGACAAACGCTCGCGGTGATCCGCAGCGTTGCTCTGGGCGAAGCCCGAGCTCAGGCAGATCGAGCGCGGGCCAACGTCGAGGTGGCCGAGGCAAACTTCCGCCGCCAGGAGGAGCTCAAGCGCGAGGGAATTGGTGCCGACCGGCATTACCTGGAGGCGCAAGCCGAGCTGCGGCGCGCGCAAGCGGAGCAGTCGGCCGCCAAGCGCGCGCTCGAAGTGTACGGGCATGGCGGAAGTGGCAGCGAAGTCACGATTCGGAGCCCAATCGCGGGGCGCGTGGTGTCACGGCACGCGACGGTAGGCGAGGTCGTGGGCCCGAGCGACGTGCTCTTCGAGGTCACGGACATCACCAAGGTGTGGGTGGTGGGTCGGGTGTACCAGCAACACTCAGCGCAGGTACACGAAGGCGCGCGGGCTACGCTCACCCTGCAGTCGCATCCGAGTCGTACTTTCTCGGGGCAGCTGGACTACGTCGCGCCTACGCTCGACGAGCGCACCCGCACGCTCCCGGTCCGCATGTCTCTGGACAACGCTGATGGTGCGCTGCGGCCCGGTTCCTTCGGAACGCTGTCGGTCAGTCCAGCCGATGCGGGCGCAGACGCTACCATCCCGGCCGTCACCATTTCGGCGCTGCAGCGGCTCGGAAAGGAGACAGTCGTGTTCTTGCCCGGAGAAGCGGAGGGCGAGTTCCGCGCGGTCTCGGTGACGGTTGCCGCTCGCAGCGGTGGCTTCGCGCGCATTCGCCAGGGGCTCGCAGCCGGCGATCGCTACGTGGCTGACGGTGCCTTCGTCCTCAAATCGGAGCTCAGTCGCGGCGAACTCGGTGACGGCCATGCTCACTAGTGTGCCCTGGAGACAGTCGTGATCGAGCGCCTCGTCGAGTTCTCCATCACGCACCGCTTTCTGGTCATCTTCGTCGTGCTGCTGACCGGCGCCATCGGCGTGCGCGCCATGCAACGCCTGCCGATCGATGCGGTGCCGGACGTCACCAACGTCCAGGTTCAAGTGCTCACCAACGCACCTGCGCTAGGCCCCGCAGAGGTCGAGCAGTTCATCACGTTTCCCGTCGAGACCGTCATGAGCGGGCTGCCGCGGCTCGAGCAGGTGCGAAGCGTCTCTCGCTTCGGACTGTCCGCCGTCACCGTGGTGTTCGAGGAGGGGACGGACATCTACTTCGCTCGTCAGCTCGTCAGCGAGCGTTTGTCACAAGCGCGGCAGGCTATTCCCGCGACGTACGGCAGCCCGGAGCTGGGCCCGATCTCGACGGGCCTCGGCGAAATCTACCAGTTCGAGGTGCGAGGGGAGCCCGCGTGTGCAGCTGGCGCCCCGGACACTCCGCAGTGTTACTCGCCCATGGAGCTGCGGGAGATCCTGGACTGGTACGTCGCGTACCAAGTTCGTTCGGTGGATGGTGTCGTCGAGGTCAACAGCTTCGGTGGCGAGCTCAAAACTTACGAGGTCACCGTTCACCCTGACCGCTTGTCCGCGTTCGACCTCGGCCTCTCCGACATTTTCGATGCGCTCGAGCGCAACAACGAGAATGCGGGCGGTGGCTACATCATTCACGATGGCGAGCAACGGCTCATCCGTGGCGAAGGCCTCGCGCAGAGCCTCGATGATCTGCGGGACGTCGTCGTGGTCACCCGCGGGGACGGCATCCCAGTACGGGTCGGTGAGGTCGCCGACGTGGGCTTCGCTCCGATGATCCGTCAAGGCGCCGTCACTCGCGACGGCCGCGGGGAAGTGGTGACCGGCATCGTCATGATGCTGATGGGCGAAAACTCCCGCGAAGTCTCTCGAGCAGTGCACGATCGCATCGAGGCGATCGCCCCGACGCTTCCCGACGGCGTGTCGATCGAGACGTTCTACGACCGGACCGAACTCGTCGACCGCACGATTAGCACCGTTGCCACCAACCTGCTCGAGGGTGGAGTGCTGGTCACGGTCGTATTGCTCTTGCTGCTCGGTAACCTGCGAGGTGGACTGCTCGTCGCCAGCGCCATTCCCCTGTCGATGCTCGCGGCCTTCATTTTGATGAACCTGTTCGAGGTTTCGGGAAACCTGATGAGCCTCGGGGCCCTCGACTTCGGTCTCATCGTCGACGGCTCGGTGGTGATGGTCGAGCACATCGTGCATGTGCTGGCGCGAAACCGAGTGCAAAGCGGAAGCGTCCAGAGCCGAGTGCGAGACGCCGCCAAGGAGGTGGCGCGACCGGTCGCGTTCGCGGTCGCCATCATCGTGCTCGTGTACGTGCCGATCCTCAGCTTGCAGGGCATCGAGGGCAAGATGTTCCGGCCGATGGCGCTCACGGTCATCTTCGCCCTCGTGGCGTCGTTGCTGCTCGCGCTGACATTCATGCCGGCGATGGCCAGCATCTTGTTCAAAAAAGGCGTTTCGGAGAAGGAGACCTGGCTGCTTTCGCGTCTGAAACGACTCTACGTTCCGGCGCTCACATTCACGATGCGCCGCCGCGTGCTCCCGGCGGGACTCGCGGTGCTGGCGTTTGGTGGCGCCGCGGCGACAGTCCCCTTCTTGGGCGCCGAATTCATCCCGCGACTCGACGAAGGCGCGGTTGCAATGCAGGCGGTGCGCCTGCCGGCGGTGCCACTCGAGGAGTCCGTGCGTTACACGACACGCATCGAACAGACGCTGCTCGAGCGCTTCCCCGACGAGGTCGACACCGTCGTCTCCCGCACCGGGAGGGCAGAGATTGCCACCGATCCCATGGGCGTCGAGCTCTCCGACATCTTCATCATGCTCGCGCCGCGAGAGCAGTGGAAGCGCGCCGAGGGCAAGCAGGCACTCGTCGAAGCCATGCAGGCCACGCTGATGCGTGAGGTGCCCGGGCAGAACTATCTGTTCTCTCAGCCCATCGAGCTCAGGACGAACGAGCTCATCAGCGGCGTGCGCGCCGACATCGCCATCAAGATCTACGGCGACGACTTGGCGGAGTTGGCTCGGCTCGCGGAGGACGTCGAAGGCGTGGTGCGCTCGGTTCCGGGCGCTGGAGACGTGGAGTCCGAGCAGGTGACTGGGTTGCCCTTCCTGCGGGTGATCGTCGAGCGTCAAGCCATCGCACGTTATGGAGTGAGTGTGCGGGACGTGATGAACGCCGTGTCCTCCGTCGCGGGTCACACCGTCGGCGAGGTGTTCGAGGGGCAACGCCGCTTCGCGCTGCAGGTGCGGCTCGCCGCCAGCACGCGGCGCGACATCGAAGCCATTCGCAACGTGCCGATCCGTACTCCCAGTGGGACGACCGTTCCCGTGGGCGAGCTCGCCCGGCTCGAGTTCGAGGACGGACCCGCGCAGATCGGGCGCGAGAACGTGCAGCGCCGCGTCGCAATCATGGCCAACGTGCGAGGTCGGGATTTGGCGGGCTTCGTTGCCGACGCCAAACAGCGGATGCGTGCCGAGGTGCAGATGCCGCCGGGCTACTTCGTCGAATGGGGCGGGCAGTTCAAGAACCTCGAGGAAGCCTCCGAGCGTTTGGTGATTGCCGTGCCCGCGGCCTTGGTGCTGATCTTCCTCTTGCTGTACATGACGTACGCTTCCGCGCGACCGGCACTGCTGATCTACCTCAACGTGCCGTTCGCGGCGGTCGGCGGAGTCTTCGCGCTTGCGCTCAGGGGCATGCCGCTCAGCATCAGTGCAGGGGTCGGCTTCATCGCGCTGTTCGGCATTGCTGTACTCAACGGCGTGGTGATGGTCTCCCACATCCGGAAGCTGCAAGGGGAAGGACGACCACTGAGCGAAGCCACCATGCAGGGCGCTAGTGATCGGTTGCGCCCCGTGTTGATGACCGCACTCGTGGCGTCGCTGGGGTTCGTGCCCATGGCGCTCTCCACTAGCGCTGGCGCAGAAGTGCAGCGCCCTCTGGCGACGGTCGTCATCGGTGGCCTCATCAGCGCCACGCTGCTGACTCTGTTGGTACTACCGTCGATCTACAGTCGTTTTGGTGGCGAGGTGAACGGTCGGGACGCTGGCGCGCCGGCGTGAACTCTGCCGTCGATCGCGCGAACCATTGGGGTCGTAGTGTCATCGCTTTGGTGAGCGCGGCGGGGCCGCTCCCAATACTGGCGCTCGGAGTCCCCGATGCCCAACGTAGGCGTCCAAGGTCGATGCGAAAAACCCCGCGGGGGTGACCGCGGGGTTTCAGCAAGTTGAAGGCCCTTGGGTGATAGGGCTTCCAGCTCCGGAAGTAAGACTCGAACTTACGACCAATCGGTTAACAGCCGACCGCTCTACCAACTGAGCTATTCCGGAATGGGACCGGGAGCCTATCCAGAGTCGCGCGAAGGTCAAGCGGATAGGTGACGAGATTTGAGCGCTTGCGCGGTCGGCGGGTCGAAGAGTGGTGGGAAATCGAGGGTGGGGGGCGCGGCGCGCGGGCTGCGGGGGGTGGAATCAGCGAACGGCGGCAGGAACCTAGTGACGCAGGCCGCCTTCGGGGGCCGGCACGGGCGTCTCGCTGAGAATTACGCGGTTGAAGTACGAGTGGAGATAAGGCGCGTTGCGCGAGGAGCGTGCGGCGTCGAGCGGCGTGCAGTGTCGTGAGTGGCGTTCAGTGTTGGAGTGCGGCGTCGAGCGGCGTGCAGTGTCGTGAGTGGCGTGCAGTGTTGGCGTGTGGCGTCGAGCGGCGTGCAGTGTCGTGAGTGTGGCGTGCGATGGCGGCGGAGCGTGGGTGATGGTGCGATCGCGGGGTGTGGTGGCCGACTGCAGCTAGTGGGGGGGCGATGGCGACGGGTGGCCCGGGTAGGGTGGGTGTGGCGTGTGATTTGCGGCGGTGTGTGGTGATGGCGGCGAGTGGGGTGGGCGTTTGGGAGTTCCTCCCATGGACATGCGTGCGTGAGGAGCGGAAGATGGTGCGGCTGCTTGGGGTGGATTGGCGCGTTTGGGAGCAGGAGGAGTGCGGCGATGAAGTATTTGATTTTGAGTTTGGATGGTGGGGGGATCCGCGGCGTGCTCACGGCGGCGTTGATCGAGGAGATCGCGCAGCGGACGTCGCTGCTCGATGACGTGCAGTTGATCGCGGGGACGTCGACGGGTGGGATCTTGGCGCTCGGGTTGGCTGCGGGGAAGACGCCGGGTGAGCTGGTGCAGCTCTATCGTGACGAGGGCAAGCGCATCTTCAGTTCGCGCGGGCCGTGGGATGTAGCGGCGCTGCGCGGTGACGAGTTGTATCGCGCGGATTTCGGCACGGGGCCGCTGGCGGAGGTGCTGCTGGAGACGCTCGGCGGCTTGCGCTTGTCGGAGCTCGGAAAACGCGTGCTGATCTCGTCGTTCGATTTGGCTTGTGAACCTGCGCCGGGAAGTGCGGTCAGGCCGCATTGGAAGGCGAAGTTTTTTCACAACTACGAGGGTGAGGGCAACGACGGGACCGAGTCGGCAGTCGACGTTGCGCTTCGCACGAGCGCCGCGCCGACGTACTTTCCGTCGGTGGGCGGCTACATCGACGGCGGTGTGGTGGCGAACAATCCGAGCGCGTGCGCGTTGGCCAAAGCCGTGAAGGAGAAGCAGCCGCTCGACGAGATCAAGCTGCTGTCGATTGGGACGGGGTTTTCGCCGAACGTGATTGAAGGCGACGAGCTGGATTGGGGGCTGATTCAGTGGGGAACACGAATACTCGGGCTGGTCATGGATGGCTCGCTGGGTGTTCCGGATTATCAGTGTGCGCAATTGCTGGGGCAGCGGTACCACCGCTTGCAAGTGCCGCTGGCGAGACCCATCGACTTAGCGGATGTCGACAAGGTCGACGACTTGTTGGCGCTGATGCACACGGAAGACGTCAAGGCGCGGGTGGACGCAGCTGTAGCGTTCTTGAACGAGGACGAGCCCAACGTCGTTTGACGGCGGCCGAGTCTGCCGGTGGCCGAGTTTGACGGCGGCGGAGTTTGACGGCGGCCGAGTTTGGGGAGGCGGAGTTTGACGGCGGGCGTGGCGTGTCGTGCGGGGACTATTCGGTGATCTGTGAGCGCGTGCAGTCGCCTGCGGAGTAGGAGATGCGCTCGCCGAGCTCGACCACTTCGAAGTCGCTCCAGGAAAGCGACTTCAGATCTTGGGGCGTGAGCTCCGCTTCGTCCCAGCTGCGTTCGGTGTCTTCGTCACTGAGCATGGTGAACGTGAGGTTGCCGCCGTCGGCGAGGATCATGCCGTAGATTTGCAGCGCTTGGGCGATCACTTGGGCGCCCGTGGACAGCCCCGAGAGATCAGTGTCTGCTCTTAGACGTAACCTTGCCGCGTAGGGTGGGGCGTCGGCGGGGCCCGAGGCGGCGTTCGTCGAGTGGGTGCCGGGGCGCACGAAAACGTCGTCGCGGATGTGTGCGTTCGGCAGGATGAAGCGCAGGGCGTGGCGTACTTCGCCTGAGAACACTTCGTCGGCGGTGGCGAGCAGGGGTGCGATGGGCAGACCTGCCGCGTCGGCGCTCGTGCAGTAGTCGCCGCGGCCTTCGGGACCGTAGGTGCGATCGATTTCCCAGATGGCTTGGCAGCCGCCGTTGAACTCGTCGCCGCGGATGTCGGCGCGCCACATCTCGTAGAGACGACACTCGTCGTGATCGACGACGATCAGGTGGCAGTCGCCGTCGGACTCGCAGGCGTAACCGCTCTCACCCTCGAGTGCGCCATCTTCGGGCACTGGCGGCGGCGCGGGATCACACTCGTTGCCGTAGAACTCGTCGGTCGGAGTGAACTCTCGGTGGGGCGTTTCGTCGGTCGCGTGCAGCACGCGGATCGAGAAGTCAGTTTGGAAGCGCGTGCCCGTGTCGTGGTTGTTCTGCAAGTATGCGATGATCGCGTCAGACTCGTCGTCGAGCGGGGCGTCGGCAACGGGTGTGTTCCAGGGCGCGTCGGGCGGGAAGAGCTGACCGGGTCGATTGCCGCAGCTGTCAGCGGAGCTGTCGTCGCTGGAAGCGGCGTCGTCATCCGTGGACGAGTCGTCACTTGGGTCGTCGTCAGTTGACGTCGGGTCATCGCTCGACGCATCTTCGTCGTCGCTCGATGAGTCGTCGTCAGTTGACGTCGGGCCATCGTCGTCCGCGTCGTCGTCACTGGACGTGTTGTCGTCGTCATCCGCCGCGTCGTCGTCACTGGACGAGTTGTCATCGTCATCCGCCGCGTCGTCACTCGTCGAGTCATCGTCGTCATTGGACGTCGAGTCGTCGTCATCCGCCGCGTCGTCACTGGACGCCGCGTCATCGCCTGAGCTCGCTCCGTCGTTCGAACACGCGCTGGGCAGCGCCGCGCCCGCGAGCAGTATCAGCAGCGCGGCCGTGTGATGGTTGCGGAAGCGCAGCACTCCGCTGAATGAGTGAAACCACTGCAAGACGGATGAACGCGTGGGGTGAAGCATGCGCCGAGTTTACTGCGCTGCTGCCACGGCGTCACGCTTCGTGTTGGCGACGGCGCGTGGCCTTGGCCACTTGTCTGCTTTGCCGTTCAGCCCGCGTCGGCTGCGCTACCGATGTCGTCAGAGGTGGTTTCGCTTTCGCCCATCTCTTCGGTGAGCTCGCCGCCATCGGGCAGGGTCAGCACCTTGAAGTCGAAGGAGCGGCGTGGTCCCGCCAGCGTGACCTTGATTGACGTGGCGCTGATGCGGTCGAAGCTCACGCTCAGTTGTTTGTCGAAGGGCGTGTCGAGGGTGTACTTACCCGCTTGGGGTACGGGGTCGACCCAGCGCATCTCGACGCCGTCGATGTCGAGATCCCAGGTGCCGCTTTCGCCTTTCCAGCGCCGTGAGCCATCGACGCCGAAGCCTTCCGCGAGGAGGCCGCCAGCGAGCGCATGCTGCAAACGATCGCCGCTGCCTTCGCCCATGCGACCGTCGCTGAGCCGCGTCCATTCGGCATTGTGCACCACGTGACGCGTCTCGTTTTCGAAGTCCCACTCCACGGTCGCGCTGCCGTCGACCATCACCTCGCCGTTCGACAGGCTTTCCCACACGTGATCGACCTCGACCAAGTCTTTGTCGTTACGAGCGAGCGAAACGATGTGACGACCCGTGAACTCTTTGCCGCGATAGCTGCAGTCGCCGTCTTTGGCGCCGTACTCGATGGTCAAGATCGCCCCGCGCTCCGCCATGGGATTGAGCTCCAGGCTGACGTCCGCGCAGGGCAGCTGGGTTTGGATGAACGACCGAAGCTCTTCCGCAGCATGTTCGACCGCGTCACCGATCGTGAAGTTGGTGCTGATCTCCACACTCTCCGACGTCAGTGCTTGGGCTTGCGAAGAGACCTTGATCTCTTCCAGAGCTTCCGCCGCCTCCTCGCGGGTCAGCGCTCCGCACGCAGTCGTGCTGATCAGTACGCTGATGCCCAAGGTGTGAATCGCTCGCATGATGGTCTCTCCAGATTGGTAAGATTAGTTCAGTTGATTGCTAACGCACGGAAGCCGCGCCTTGGAGCATCACCCTGGTAGGTGTTGGATTTACAGCGGCCTACGGCGGCGATGCTCCTTTCGTGTGAACTAAGCAGCTGCCGTGCCAGGGCGGCCGGTTACTTGAAAGGTTGAGCATAAGTATTGGTAACTGTGCGGAATTGGGTTCTATTGGAGTGCTGGTGGGTCGACGATCTGAAGGGGCGGTGTTGGCTGAAGACAACGAGCCGCGAACGGTCGCCGTTGGGCGTCGACAACACCACGACACCCTGCGGCGCGACCCCGCACTATCGTCGGCACGAGTAGCGGGCTGCCACGAGCTTGCCGAACGCTGGCGGCTCTGGCTCACCACTCGATGTCGAGCAATACGGGCTCGGGCACGAGCTCCACGCTCAATCGCTCACGGACCACGTCGCGCACGTGTCGTGCGAAGGTGAGTAGTTCGCTGCTGGTGGCTCCCGCGTGCGCGACCAAGCACAAACTGTGTTTGGTCGAGATGCCCACGTTGCCCTGGCGTTGCCCCTTGGAGAAACCCGCGCGTTCGATGAGCCACGCGGCGGGCACTTTCACGCGGCCGTCGTCCTGCACGTAGTGGGGCGGCGTAGTGGGGTCCGTGAGCGTGAGAACTCGTTGCCAATGCTCCTGCTCGATCACGGGGTTGACGAAAAAGGAGCCGCAGCTGCGCCCATTGGGATCACGCGGATCGAGCAACATCGATTTGGCGGCGCGCAGTTCGAGCACGCTGCGGCGCACGGAAGCGACGTCGTCCGCAGCGCCGCTTTCGGCTAGTCGCTTCTGGAGCTCGGGATAGGCGATCTGGGGCTTCGCGTGCTCTTGGAGCACGAAGCTGACGTCGAGCACGACGAAGCGATCGCGGTCTTTGGTTTTGAAGCGGCTGCTGCGGTAGGAAAACTCGCAGGCGTCGTTGTCGAAAGTGACGAGTTCACCACTAACGCGATCGAGGCAGCGCACCCGGGTGATGGTCTGCTGCACGTCCTGTCCGTAAGCGCCGACGTTTTGAATGGGTGTCGCGCCCACGGTGCCTGGGATCCCGCTCAGGCATTCGACGCCCGACAGGCCGCGCTCGCAGCATTCTCGAACGAATTCGTCCCACGGCTCGGCGGCTGCTGCGGTCACGTGAGCGAGCCCCGCGCTTGGCTCACCCCAATCGATGCCTCTCAGCGCCAGCTGGATGACCAAGCCGTCAAATCCCGAGTCAGCGCAGATGAGATTGCTGCCGCCGCCCAAGAGCGCCGCTCGGATCTTGCGGTTGCGAGCCCAATCCAGCGCCTGTTGCACTTGCTCTCGTGAGCTTGCGGCGGTGAACCAGCGTGCTTGCCCCCCTGTGCCGAGAGTCAACAGGCCTGCGAGGGGTTGGTGTTCGCTGAGCTGCAACGGGCTGCCGGGCGCTGGCGGCTGGCTTCGCATGGCCCGGGTTATGCCGCAACCTGCCTGAACTCGGGAGAAAACGCAGGAGAAGCGACTTTTTTAGACGCCAATTGTCGGCTTTCCAGCGCTCGTGCTATGTAGCCGCCTCGAGCCTCGAGGCTCGTGATTTGATGGACTTACAACGGATGAACCTCGACCCGAAGCAGTCACGAGCTGCAGACGCTGGGAGCCATGCCGGCTCACCCAGCGCGCTCTTCCTTCGGCACAGCGAGGTCCGTTTCATGGGATCAGAAGGAACCGATGACATTTACAGAAGCAGCCGTGCACGTGTTGCGCCTGGTTGGCAAGCCGCTGCACTACAAAGAGATCACGGACGTAGCGATTGAAAAAGACCTGCTGAGTCACGTGGGCAAGAGTCCCGAAGTGACGATGGGGGCACGCCTGGCGGCGATCGTCAAAAAGGGTGGCGACGACAACCCGCTCTCGCGAGTCAAACCTGGCGTGTTCGCGCTGGCCGAGTGGGACAAGGACACGGTCCACAAGGGCCTCAACGATCGCACGCCCGCGCTGAAGCGCCTGGCTCAACAAGAAGCCAAGGCCGCGGAGAACGCGAGCGACGCGGAGTTGGCAGAAGAGGTGGCGGCCCCCGCACCCGATGAACCTTCCACCGTCAGTTTCGATGCGCCCCCCAAGCTCAACGTCGAAGAGGGCGAGAGCATGGACGAGGACGAGATCGCCCGTGCTGAACTGACGGCAGCCGCCACCGCGATGTTCGCGCCCGAGGACGACGACGACGAGCCGATCCTCGGCGGGAGCAGCGATGATGACGACGAAGACGACGACGAGGACGACTCGTCTAGCAAGCGTCGCCGTCGCCGTCGGCGTCGCGGAAGGGGTGGCGACAAAGACGACGACGATCTTCCCACGTACACGGTTTCGGAAGCCCCGGGCGCGATGCTGGACGGCGACGAAGGCCGTTCGCGCGATCGAGATCGCGGCGACCGCGGCCGAGATCGTGACCGCGATCGAAACAAGGACCGTGACCGCAACGACCGTGACCGCGGTGACCGGGATCGCGACCGCGGTGACCGAGACCGGGAGCGCAATGACCGCGATCGGGGCGATCGGGATCGGGGTGACCGGGATCGGGGTGATCGGGATCGAGGTGATCGGGATCGAGGTGATCGGGACCGCGGCGATCGCGACCGAGAGCACGACAAGGATCGTGGACGCGGACGCGGCGAGGACGGCAGCGGCGATCTCTCCGACGTGGCCGAGCAAGTGCTCGGCGGCTTCCGTCGCCAAGGTGGCGCGCCCATCAAGCAACTGATTGACGCTGTCGCCAAGCGTTCGCGGAGTGCGTCGGATGCACAGCTCGCGTCGTGGGTCGTCGCGGCCTGCCGCGCGGACAACATGCGTCGTGAGGCCAAGGGCGATCGCCCGCGCTTCCGCTTCGGGGGCAATGGTCGCATCGCGCTGTGGGAGTGGGTGATCGACCGAGAGCAAGGCCGCCTCGAAGCCGACGTGCGCGCCGCCGCAGAGAAATATCAAGAGCTGGCCCGGCAGCGGCTGCAGCGACGCTTGGCGGATTTGCCGCAGAAGGCGTTCGGCGAACTTGCGCTGCTGCTGCTCGAAGCTCTCGACTTTTCCAACTTTCAGGTCGTCAAACGACCGAGCAACAACTCGGAGCTACACCTGGCAGGGGTGCAGCGTACGCTCGTGGGTGAACTCCCGGTCGCCATCGTGATTCGACGCGACGGCAGAGACATCGGACGTGAGCAGGTGGTCGATCTGCGCGGCGCTTTGCATCACTACGGCAATGCTGCGGTCGGCGCAATCGTCACGTCGGGCTCGATCATGAGCGGCGCGCGCGACGAAGCCAGCGCACCTGGCGCGACTCCCGTGCAGTTCGTCGACGGCGCGCGCCTCGCCAAGTTGTGCGAGCAAACGGGCGTCGGTGTCGTGCAGCAGACCATCAACGTGGCGCTGCCCGACATCGACCTGTTCGATGCACTGCGCGGAAACTGACTGGCGCCGTGGCTCGCAACACACTCAACTGCGCAGCCGCCGCCATGGCGTGGCTGGCCAGCGCCTGTTGCGGTTTTGGTGGCTGTCCACCGCAGTCGGCGTTTCCCGATGCGCAGTCGGCGCTCGACAGCGCCCGGGCCGCGCAGATGTGCAGCCGCGGTTTGCGGGGCGAAGCCAAGCTCGACTACATCGACGACAAGGGCCGCGTGCGGGTCAAGGCGTTTTTCCTGGCCCAGCACCCGCAGAACCTGCGTTTGGACATACTGAGCCCCCTGGGCGGTTCGTTGGCGACGTTCACGGCAGACGACAAACTGTTTGCCCTGCTCGATCAGGAACAGGGCGCGTTTCACGTCGGACCAGCGCACCAGTGTAACGTCGAGCGCTTCCTGCGCGTACCCGTTCCGCCAGACGTGTTGGTGCAGCTGATGGCGGGCGAAGCTCCCGTGCTCGTGCACGAACCCGAACAAGCCAGCATCAGCTGGGATAGCGGCCGCTACGTCATCGAGATCCAGAGTAAACACGGCGCGAGCCAGACCATCGAGCTCGAGCCGCGAGCTAGCGACTGGGACAAGCCCTATTCACAACAGCGCTTGCGCGTGGTCGGCGTGAGCGTTCGCCAGCAGGGGGTGGAGCTGTACCGCGCGGAGCTGTCCGATCACTCGGCGGCGCGCACCGCAGCCCCACGCGAAGACCCGCTGGGCATCGAAGAGCCAATCCCGCCCAGTGGTCCGCAGTGCCGCGCCGAGGTACCCGGCACGTTGCGCTTCGTGGTGCCGCTGTCGGAGCGCGACGTGGTGTTCGAATACGAGCAAGTCGAGCACAACCCGCCGCTCACTCCTGGGGTGTTTCGGCAGAGCCCGCCTGGCGGTGTGAAGTTGATGCGCGCCCTGTGCGAGTGACGTTTGTTGCGCGAGCAGTGAGCGTGGCTTCGGTCATGTGATGCAGGCAGGGCGAACGCCGGTCATTCGCCTTTGATGGCGGCGAGGATCTTGCCGGGGCAGTCGCTGATGACTGCGTTCACTCCGAGCCGCGACAACTGCCGCGCTTGCTCGCCGTCATTGACCGTCCACGTGTTCACCAACAGCCCCTTCAGCGCCGCGAAAGTGCCAGGGTGCTTCAGAAGCAGACTAGCCTGCGGGTGAATGGCGCTGCAGCCGAGTGCGCTGGGCCAGTGCCTGCGCGTTAGGCAGCGGTGCTGTTGCGAGACGATGAGCGCGACGGGCACCTCGCGGTCATGACGTCGGAAGCCGCGAACGAGCCACGGGTGAAACGACGAGACCAACGTGCGCGGCGCTGAGCCCGGAAACCGCGCGATCAGATCCGAGACCACTCTGGCTATGGGGTCGCGCAGCGGCCGCGCGGACTTGAGCTCGATGTTCAGCAACATGTCGAACTCCGCCGCCCATTCGAGCACGCGTTCGAGGCGCGGGATGGGATGATCGCCGGGCAAACGGATCGCGTCAATTTCCGTCGAAGTCAGCTCGACGAGGCGCGCGTGATGCGCGCCGCCAGTAACCCGATGCAGGTCGAGATCGTGAAAGACGTACGCCCGGCCATCCGCGCTGAGTTGCACGTCGAGCTCGCTGCCTGCGGCGCCCTGCAAACGCGCCTGCTCGAACGCGTAAAGTGTGTTTTCCAGGGCGACGTCCCGCGCCCCGCGGTGACCGAGCACGATGGGTGAATTACCGCGTACCCAACGCGCTGCGGGTGGGGGCGTAACGACGCCCACCGCCTCGATGTCGAGAGGGGCGTCCGCGTCGTCGTCAGCTGGCGAGCTCATTGGCGATGCTGCTGGCTATGTGGCGCGCGTGGTCGAGGCGGCCATCCGCCACGGAAATGCCGCCGACCACGGGGTGCCCGCCGCCGCCATAACGCGCACAGATCGCGCTGATGTCCGTGTCGAGGGTTTGCCCGGACCACGGATTGTAGCCAACGGAGATCTTGAATCCGTGGCGCAGACGCGCAACGACCACCGAATAGACTGACTCGGGAAACAGCGCGTAGGTGACGAACTTGCCGATCAACTCGAGGGGTTTTTCCGTGAGGTCGACGTAAACCACGCGGCCGCGTTGTTCGGCCTTCGTGCGCACCTCGCTCACGAAGCGCTGGTGGCGATCGCCGATCGGCGCGTAGCGCTCGCGAATTTGGGCGCTCTCGGCGATTTCGAGCAGCGGGCGCGTCAAGAGCTCGGGGACCCAGCGCTGCAGAAACGCGTGATTGCAGTGATGTTCGACCACGCTCACCAACTGCATGATGGGATCCGTTTTCGAAACCGCGGCTTCGGGAGATTCGAAGGATGCCGAATCGATGCGATCGGCCCACTCGACGAGTTCGTCGAAGTTCGACTGGAAGCCGAACTGCTCGCGCGCACGTTCGTAGATCAACTTGGTGCAAGAGCTGAACTCTCCGTCGAACACGAAGTGCGGGCTCTCGCTGGCGCGGGCTGCGAAGTAGGCCTTGTCGGCGTCGGAGGCAAACGCCGTGCGATGATGATCGAAGTACCAGTGCAGGCGGTCCGACGCCGTGAAGCGGTAGTCCAAGATGGCGTTGACGTCGCCGGTCAGCGCGCTCGCTGGCGCCGTGGGCTGACCCACGCCGTAACCGCAGGCGCGGTACTCGAAGGACGGATCAGCGCCGTGCAGGTGACGCAGCAAGGCCGTGAACATCGCCGCGCTGCAAAGCCCGTCGAAACAGTGACCGTGAGTGGCGACGAGGACCCTCATGGGTGGGCAGACATACCACATGTGGGGCAGAAGCGCGAAACTCGTGAGTCGTGTGTCCTTCCAGAAGCTGCGCTCTCCAAACCGCCGCCCGCAACTGAGCACGGATGCAGCCGATTCAGGCTGCATGACGTCTTCCAAAGTGCCGACCCGCCGTACGCCCGCGTGCGACGGCCAAGTCTCCGTCCCCAACAGCTTGCTCACGGGTTCTCGCCTGCCGCCGGGGTTGGCCGACTTGGACTTGCCGCCGCGACAGCTGCACCTCTGGGGCGAGTTGCCACCCGCGCCCTGGGTTGCGGTCGTCGGCACTCGTCACCCCAGCGAAGCGGGGGCGAAGTTCTGCACTGCGCTAGTGCGCGGTCTGGTGGAGGCAGGGGTGACTGTGGCGTCAGGTGGCGCCAAGGGCGTTGACGCCTGCGCGCACGAGGCGGCCGTGGATGTCGGAGGGCATACGGTCGTGGTGGCTCCGAGCGGGTTCGAGCGGCCGTACCCTGCAGAACACCGCGAACTGTTCGAACGGGTAGTGCGCTCGCGCGGAGCGTTCGTTTCCGAGCACGAGTCCGATGCGGTCGCGCGGCGTCACACGTTTTTTCGACGCAACGCCTTGCTGGTGGCGTGTTCCGTCGCGGTGATCGTGGTGCAAGCCCCGCTGCGCAGTGGCGCGCGCAACGCGGCGCTGTGGGCGCGCAAGCTCGGTAGGCCGCTGTTTGCCGTGCCACATGCGCCATGGGACGCGGCGGGAGCAGGCTGTATCGAAGAGCTGAAGCTCGGTGCGGTGCCGTTATCTTCCGCCGCGCAAGTTATCCGAACACTGAGTGAACGCGGCTTCGTGGGCTGCAATGAAATGCTGTTGCCCCTCGGGTCTGCGCGGTCTGGGCAACTTTCACTCGCCGCGGCTACAGGCGTTGCAACCCGTGAGCACGGGGCCACGGGCGGCGCGGCGACGGAGCCTGCAGGGAAAGAGCCCGCGTCCGCAGGGGGCGACTCGGTCGCGCCGCCTGAGTCACGCGCGCACGGACCCGCCAAACGCGCGCCCGAACTCGACTCGCCGCACGCAAGAGTGGACGCGCTGCTCGAGCGCGGTCCCTGCACTCTCGATCAGTTGCACGTCGAGACGGGGCTGAGCGTGGCCGAGCTGCGCACGCTGCTGGCCGAACGTGCGCTCGACGGGCACGTTCGCGAACGTGAAGACGGGCTCTACGAAATGATGGCCTAGCCACGCGCGGCGTGTTCTGGCCGTCTGCCTCCGCGTAGCCAGTGGCCTGTGATGGTCGGAGGGCCGACGGCCATTTCGCCTTTACTTGAGCAACAGCGTCGGCATGCTCCCGCCCATGCAGCCGAGCGACGACCACTCCGCCGAACCGAAGTCGAGCGATCGCCCTGTCGTCACGGTGGTGGGGGCGGGTTTGGCTGGCTCCGAGGTGGCGTTGCAGCTCGCAGCCCGCGGTATCGGCGTGCGATTGGTCGAGCAGAAGCCCAAGTACCGAACGCCCGCGCAGAGTAGCGACGGACTGTGCGAACTCGTCTGTAGCAACTCATTGCGCGGCGCGTCGCTGATGAACGCCGTGGGGCTGCTCAAGGAGGAGATGCGTCGCCTGGGCTCGGAGATCGTGCGCGCGGCCGACGCCACGCGCGTCCCTGCTGGCGGTGCGCTCGCCGTGGACCGCGACCGCTTTTCCGAAGAGATCACCCGACGCATACACGAACACCCTGCGATCGAGCTGGTGGGCGCACGCCTGTCTGAGATTCCACGCGGGCCACTGACCGTGATCGCGACGGGACCGCTCACCTCCGACGAACTCGCGACGGACATCGCGCGCCACGTGGGCTCGGAGCAGCTGGCGTACTACGATGCGATCGCACCCATCGTCAGCGCTGAGTCGATCAACTGGGACGAGGTGTACTTCGGCTCGCGTTATGACAAGGGCGACAGTGAAGAGGACAAGCGCGCGTACGTCAACTGTCCGCTCGATGCCGAACAGTATCGAAAGTTCGTCGATGACTTGTGCCAGGCCGAAAAAGTGGCTCCCAAAGCCTTCGAAGAGGTGCGCTACTTCGAGGGCTGTCTGCCGATCGAAGTGATGGCCGAGCGCGGACCGCGTACGCTGTCGTTCGGTCCGCTCAAGCCGAAGGGCCTGCGCGATCCGCGCACGGGCGAGACTCCCGCCGCTGTGGTTCAACTGCGCAAAGAAGACGAAGCGGGGACGGCGTTCAATCTGGTCGGTTTTCAAACGCGCATGACCTGGGGCGAACAAGCGCGGGTGTTTCGAACCATCCCGGGGCTCGCTGACGCCGAATTTCTCAGGTACGGGGCGATACATCGCAACACCTTCGTCAATGCGCCCAAGTGTTTGGACGATACCTTTCAGTTGCGTTCGCGGCCTGGCGTGTACTTCGCGGGGCAAATCACGGGTACGGAGGGATACGTCGAGAGCGCGGCCGGGGGCTGGCTCGTGGCGCACTTCATCGCGACTCGACTCGCGGGGCGTGAGCCCGAGTTGCCGCCGCTGACTACCGCGCACCGTGGCTTGATCGTGCAGACGCGCCGCAACGTGGACGACTACCAACCGTCGAACATCACGTTTTCGCACGTGCAGCCATGGGACGGCCCGCGCATGAAGAAGCGCGATCGTTATGCGGCCATGAGTGAACGCGCGCTGAGCGACTTGGCGGCGTGGGCCGCGCGCGAAGGCGTGGCCTATCGCACCGCGAGCTGAGCGGGGGCGTCGAGCGGCGAGCGCTCACGCAAGCTGCGCGATTAGGCCATCCGCGAGCAACCATTGCTCCGTGGGAATGCTCAGTTGACGTCCGTCCCAGAGCACTCGACCGTTTCGCGCGAGCCGCTCGATGGCCTTCAAGCGCTTGGGGGTGAGCACTTCGACGTTCAGCTCCGTCTCCAGCGCCTCGAGATTGACGCCTTCTGATAGGCGTAAACCGAGCATCAGTCGTTCGAGCAGTAGCGTTTCGGCGTCGAGTGTCTCGACGCTGTCGTAGGGCTTGCCGGGCCCGCCGTGCTCGAGGGCTGGTGCTGGCCAGTGCGACAGCGCCATGTAACGCTCCGCCGACGGTGTGTTGCGATAGCGCACGCGCTCTTGGAGCGGGCCTTGTTCATCGTTCGCGGCTCGTTCGTCGGCGCGTGGGAGCGTGCCCCACGCGCCGCAGCCGATACCCAGGTAGGGTTGACCTCGCCAATAGCCCAAGTTGTGCTGCGCGGGGTGACCAGGCCGGCAGAAGTTGCTGATCTCGTAGTGGTCGTAGCCTCTGCTGGTCAGCGCGTCGTGCACTGCCGTGAAGCTGTCGGCGACAGTGTCGTCGGGCAGTAGAGGCAAGCGGCCTTTGCGGTGCAAGGCGCCGAACTGGGTGCCGGGTTCGATGGTCAGCGCGTACGCGGAGAGGTGGGTGACCCCCATGTCGGCGAGTTGCCCCACCTCACTCCGTGCCTGTTCTGGCGTTTGACCGTGCACGCCGAAGATCAAATCCGCCGACACTTCCGCGAAGCCGACGTCGAGCGCCGCTTGCAGGGCGCGCAGTCCTCCGTCGACGTCGTGCAAGCGCCCCAGGAAACGGAGCCGTTCGGAATCCAAGCTCTGGACACCGAGACTGATTCGGCCGACGCCGTGATCGCGCAACGACATTCCAACCTCCCGCGAGAAGCTGGTGGGATTACACTCCACCGATATTTCAACGGGGGTTTCAGTAAAACGATAACACTTGCGAATGCTTCCGAGGACCTTGCCGATCTCGTCACCCCCCCAAAGCGAGGGAGTACCCCCGCCGAAGAAAACGCTGCGCACGCGAGCACCCTCCAGGCTGGCGCTGCGTTGTTCCAGCTCGCGCTGTACGGCCATTGTGTACGCTTCCCGCGGGATTTCGTCTGAACCTCGGGCGATGCTCAGGAAGTCGCAGTAGGGGCACTTGCGCAGACACCAAGGGAAGTGAATGTAGATCCCTAGGTACTCATCATGGCTGTGACGGCTGGTTTGCAGACTCGAAGATCCGCGTGCGGTGAGCGGCGCTGGCAGCATTGCGGAAGCTTGGCGCTTGTAGCAGGAGGTGGTACCTTTGTCTGTCCTGCTTTGGCTCTAACCCCGGAGTTGGTGACTCTTGCTTGCTGTTCGTGATCTCGTCGACTGCGTGTCGGGATACCTTCCTGATGCCAACCTCGGCATGCTCGAGGAGGCGTACAGTTTTGCCGAGCACGCGCACCGAGACCAGAAGCGCAAGAGCGGTGAACCCTACTTCGTTCACCCCGTAGCCGTGGCCACGACGCTGGCGGACATGCGGCTCGACGTGGCGGCCGTCTGCGCAGGGTTGCTGCACGACGTGGTCGAAGACACCGACGTCGAACTCGAGGAGATCGGCGCCAAGTTCGGCGAGGAAGTCGCCGAAATCGTCGATGGCCTCACGAAGTTGAACAAGATCAACTTCAGCTGCAAAGAAGATCAGCAGGCCGAGAGCATCCGCAAAGTCGTGGTCGCGATGTCCAAGGACGTGCGCGTGCTGCTGATCAAGCTCTGCGATCGCTTGGACAACATGCGGACCATGGAGCACATGAAGCCCGCGAGCCAGGAGCGCATCTCGCAAGAGACGAACGAAATTTACGCGCCGCTGGCCAGCCGCCTCGGCATGAACGGCGTCAAGAGCGAGCTCGAAGATCTCTCGTTGCGATACCTCGAGCCCGAGGCGTTCAAGCACATCGAGCTCAAACTCAAGGGCACCAAACGTGAACGTGACAAGTACATCGCGGGCGTCAATCGCACGCTGACGGCGCTGCTGAGCGAACGCGGGCTAGCGGCCAAGGTCGAAGGCCACGTCCGCCACATCACCTCGATCTTTCGTCGCATGCGCGAGGCGCGTTGCGACTTCGAGCAGCTCCAAGACCTCAACTCCTTCGTGGTGTGTGTGGAGTCGGTGACTGAGTGTTACACGGCGCTCGGCGTCATCCACTCCAAGTGGCTGCCCGTGCCGGGCCGCTTTCGCGACCACATCGCGCTGCCCAAACCCAACTGCTATCAGTCGTTGCACACGACGGTGATGGGCCCGGGCAACAAGCGCATCGAAGTGCAAATCCGTACGCACGAGATGCACAACGTCGCGGAGAAGGGGGTGCTCGCTTACTGGGAGTACCGCGCTCAGGTGTCGGGCCGCGTGCGCCCGGAAGACGCCAACAAGTTCTCGTGGCTGCGCGAAATGCGCAAATTCCAGAAGGAATTGAAGGATCCGGACGAGTTCTTGGAGATGATCAAGAACGACCTGTTCCCCGACGAGGTGTTCGTCTTCACGCCGAAGGGCGATTTGAAGATGTTCCCGCGAGGCGCCACCCCCGTCGATCTGGCGTACAGCATTCACTCGGAGCTCGGCGATCACTGCGGTGGCGCTCGGGTGAACGGTTCGGTGGTATCCAAACGTTCCAAGTTGCGAAACGGCGACGTGGTCGAGGTGATCGCCGATCCGAACACAGCGCCGAGCAAAGACTGGCTGGAGCACTGTGCCACGCCGCGCGCTCGCAGCCGCGTGCGCACCTACATCCGCACGCACAATCGTCGTAAGAGCATCAACTTGGGGCGCGAACTGCTCGAAGGCGAGCTGCACCGTTCGGGCATGAGCCTCACGCGGCTGTTCAAAACCGAGGACATGATGAACGCGTTGCTCGGAGAGCTGAAGCTCGTCAACTCGGACGCGCTTCTGTTGGCGCTCGGTTTCGGCAAGCTGGATGCGCACCACGTCGTGGAAGTGATCAGCGAACTTCGTAATGGCGCGGATGGCGATCCAGAGGAGCTCAAGACTGGCGCGATCGAAAAGCTACTGCGGCGTTTCACGGGTAAGGACGTCGACGGCATTCGCGTCGACGGTCTGGACAGCAAGTTGGTGCGCTATGGCAAGTGCTGCAATCCGCTGCCCGGCGACCCGATCATGGGGTTCATCACTCGAGGCCGGGGGGTGGCCGTGCACCGCCGCGACTGCACCCGCGCCTTCGATACTACCGACCCCGAGCGACGCATCACGGTGTCGTGGAGCAACCGCACGACCATCAATCGTACGGTCTCGCTCAGCGTGCTCACGCAGAATACTCCTGGCATCTTGGCGGATGTCACGCGAGTGTTCAGCGCGCAGAAGATCAATTTGAGCGAAGTCAACTGCCACGCCAGCGACGACGGCAGCGCGCAAAACACGTTCACATTTCTGGCTGGGGACGTTCAGCAGGTGCGCAACCTGATCCGAGCCATTCGTCGCGTGGACGGCGTCGTCCGCGTGGAGCGCGCCTGAGCCAGACGCGCTCAAACGCCGTTCCGCGAGCCAGCCAGCCGCGGTCTCGTTGCGCTTCGGCGACTCGCTGAGCGCAGCAACCAGCGATCAGTCGCTCGTCAGTCGAAAGACGATGACGTGGTTGTTGGCGGGGCAGGGGAGGACGTCTTCCAGCGCAAGCCCATGGGGCTTGGCTGCGCGCTGGATATCTTCGAGCTTCCGAACGCCCCAGCTGGCGTTGCGCTGCCGCAGACTTCGGTCGAACTCCAGGTTGCTCGGTGCGGTTGGCTGATCCGGTAGGATCATCGGTCCATAAAGCACCAGCGGTGCTCCGACATCGAGCACGCGCGCCGCGCCGCGCAACATTCCCAGGCACGCTTCCCACGGCGCGATGTGGATCATGTTGATACAAACGATCGCGCTGTATTCACCCGCGGGCCAGTCGTCGGACGCGGCGTCGAGCGCGAGCGGGGCGAGTAAGTTCTGCGTGCCTTCCTCCGCGCGGTAAGCCTCGATGCTGTCTCTGGCGTCCCGGTCCAAGTCGGTGGGCTGCCAGCGTAGCTGCGGCAAGTGTCGCGCCATGTAGGCTGCGTGTTGGCCGCTGCCGCTGGCAATTTCGAGCACGCAGCCCGAAGCTGGGAGTACGCGCTGAAGCACCCCCAAAATGGGTTGCTGGTTGCGAGTTGCGGCGGGAGCGAAGAGTTTGGACACGGCTTTCCTCCGCGGCGAGACTAACCCGACACTCTCAGTAGTTTTCCGCAATTTCCGCAAAGCGGGGCTCCGTTCGTCGTCGAGCTGGACCTCGCGGGCCGAGCCTCGCACACTCACCCGATGCGTAAAGGGTTCGTGTCCGCCTGGACATCGGTCGGCGGTGCGGGCGCACTCGTGGGGGCCGGGTTGATCGCGGTGACTCAGGGTGGGTGTTCCGATGAAGGCGCAGCGTCAGGGCCGGAATCGGCGCCGACGGCATCACTCTCGGCGAGCACGTCGGCTGACTCGTTGGTTGCGGGGGGACCCCTCGATGGTGCGGGGGGCGCCGGCGTTGCGAACAGCGCGGACTCCAGCTCGAGTCCGTCGGCTACTTCGGTTCAGTCGACGTCGGCGCCGAGTGGGATGGCTACGGGTGAACTAGGGAGCGGGGGCGCAGGTGGTCGCAACGGGGCGATGCTCGGCTCGGCTGGTGGCGAGGGCGGCGACGATGGCGGAGAGAACGACATGGGCGCTGGCGGTACGATGACGCTGCCCGACGGCATGGAAAACATGGGGATGGACTCGGAGGAGTCCCCATCGATGAGCCCCCAAGAGCCACCCATGGATGGTGTCGAAGACGCGGGTGCTGGTGAATCTCCGTCGCTACCCGTCGCAGACGCGGGACCACCAGAAGCGATGGTGGACAGTGAATTCGACATCGAACTCGTGTTCGAGTCGGACGAGTACTTGTCTGGCGACGTGCGATCGGCTTTCGAGTCGGCGACGGCGATTTGGGAGAGCGTGATCGTCGGGGACGTGCCGGACTTCGAGTCTCCACGCGCTCCCAACTGCGAGGCGAACCGCATCCCCACGTTCGTTGACGACCTCATCATTTACGTGCGGGTGGCGCCCATCGATGGACCCGAAGGCATCTTGGGGGCTGCGGGGCCGTGTCTGATCCGCGGCGAGGGTCTGCCACTGCCGTTTGCAGGACGCATGGAGTTCGACTCGGAAGATCTGGTGCACTTCGCAGGTCAGGGGCGACTGGAGGAGATCGTTTTGCACGAGATGGGTCACGTGCTCGGCATCGGGGCGTTGTGGGGGCCACTCGACTTGTTGAGCAACCCGGCGGGACAGGGCGGAGCAGCGCCCGACACTGCGTTCGACGGCAGCGCCGCGCTCGAAGCGTTCGAGGCTCTGGGGGGAGAGGCGTACGAGGGTGGGGCCAAGGTGCCCGTCGAAAACTCTGGGGGTGCGGGCGTCGCCAACGGACACTGGCGTGAATCGGTGTTCGGCAACGAGTTGATGACGCCGTTCATGTCTCAACTCGACGGTGTGCTCAGCAGTCTGACCATCGCCTCTCTGGAGGACCTGGGGTACGTCGTATCGTACGCCCCAGCGGGGGACTACTCGTGGCCACCCGAACCTGAGCCGGGACGGAATCCGTTCGGACCTGCGGGTGCGGAGCCGACGACGATCGATCTGAGCCACGACGCGCTCGCGTCGCCCGTTTATAGTGTCGATGCGTCAGGTGAAATGACGCGCGTCCGCTGATGGCCGTTCGTGCCGCGACGTAACTGAACGCTCGAGCCCGCGTGAGCTCCTCGAGGCCGCGCTGAGCTTCCGCTATGGGAAGGCAACCGTGATGGCGACGGCTGGAGCAGACCATCGCGGGCAGCATCATTGCTGCGCCTGAGCCGACCAGAGGTCCGAGCGCGTCTTCAGTGCGCGCGCGGCTCGTGCTAACAGCAGCCGCAGCAAGGGAGATGTCGATGCGAACCAACTTTTTCATGACCCTCACCGCCGCGCTAGCGCTGCTCGGAAGCTGCGCGACCGAGCCAGCGACCGTACCCGCTCACCCAGTGGGCTCCGCGAACAAGCTCACCGCGGACGCGCCTGGCGACCCGGCGCACAACCTGCTCGAGCAAAGCAGCTTCGACGCAGGTGTCATGTTGCCCTGGACCTCGAGTTTCGGCGGTGGGGCGAAGGGCAGTGTGTCCATCGTCGATGGTGCACTTTGCATGCACATCGAGGAGCCGGGCGCAGAACGCTGGGACGCCCAGGTTCGACACCGCAAGATGGTCATCCAGAAAGGGCGGACCTACACGTTGAGCTTCAAAGCGTGGGCCAGCCGCGACACTAAGCTGTCTGGCAAGGTTGGCATGAGCGGACCACCCTACTTCGACTATTGGACGCGGCCTCTGAACTTGACGACCGAGCCTCAGGAGTTCGCGTTCGAGTTCACGATGGACAGGGAGGACGATCCGACCGCGGAGCTCGCGTTCCACGCGGGGGGCCGCATGGTGCAGGGTGAGGGCCCGATTGACGTGTGTTTCGACGACCTGGTGTTGTCCGATCCCCAGTTCACTCCGCCGCCGCCGCCCGAAGCCGTCGTGTTACCCGACGTGCGCGTCAATCAGCTGGGGTACGTCCCGTCGTTCCCCAAAGTAGCGACGGTTCTCAGTGACGCCAAAGAGCCTTTGCCGTTCAAGCTGCTCGACAGTGCAGGGACGGCGGTTTCCGAAGGACAGAGTACACCCGTCGGGCTCGACGCGAGTTCGGGCGACTCCGTGCACGTCGTCGACTTTTCTGCGTTCAAGACCCCGGGCGAAGGTTATGTGCTGAAGGTTGGAGAGAAGCTCAGCGACCCATTCGCGATTCAGCAAAATCTCTACGAGGCGCTGAAGAACGACGCGTTCAAGTACTTTTATCACAACCGCAGTGGTGTCGCGATTGAGATGCCTTTCGCAGGGAGTGAACAGTGGGCGAGACCCGCGGGCCACCCGAAAGACGTCGTCACTTGCGCTCCCGCAGACGTGTTGAAAGCCGCAGGGTGGTTCGACGGCGGCGCGTGTGCTTACGAGCTCGACGTGACAGGTGGTTGGTACGACGCAGGGGATCACGGAAAGTACGTCGTCAATGGCGGCATCAGCGTGTGGACGCTGATGAACTGGCACGAACGAGTGGTTCATCTCGGGGGTGACACCAAGGCGTTCGCCGACGATAGTGGTCTGCTCCCCGAAAGCGGTAACAGAGTGCCCGACATCCTGGACGAAGCGCGCTGGCAGATGGAGTTCATGTTGCGCATGCAAGCCAGCGAGGGGCCATACGCAGGCATGGCTCATCACAAGATGCACGACAAAGAGTGGACAGCCCTCGGGCTTCCCCCGCACGAAGACCAGGTCGAGCGTCTCCTCAGGCCGGTCAGCACCGCCGCCACACTGAACCTCGCGGCAACAGCCGCCCAGGCAGCGCGCGTGTTTGCCAAGTTCGATCCGGCGTTTGCGAAGCGCTGTCGCGTGGCGGCAGAAAAGGCGTGGACGGCTGCGAAGAAGCACCCAAAGCTGATGGCGCCAGACGACGGCGCTGGTGGTGGCGGTCCCTACGATGACGACGACGTCAGTGACGAGTTCTTCTGGGCCGCGGCAGAGCTCTACATCACGACGGGTAAGACCGCGTACAAGAAGGCGCTGACGGAGTCGAAGTGGCACGGCATGGTGCGCGCCACCGTCGACGGATCGCCAAAGAAAGAAGGCTCCACGTTCACGTCGATGACGTGGCGTGAGGTCGACACGCTGGGCAAGATCTCGTTGGCGGTCGTGCCCAGCGGACTCTCACAGACCAGCAAGCGTTACCAGCAGGAGATCGCCGAGGTTGCCGACGAGTACTTGGCGATCGAGGCCAAACAAGGGTATCGGCAGCCGCTCGCGCCCGACGCCGAGGGCAAGTACCCGTGGGGCTCGAACTCGCTCGTCCTGAACAACATGCTGATGATGGCGCTGGCTCACGACTTCACGAACGAGGTCAAGTATCGCGACGGCGTGTCTCTCGGCATGGACTACCTGCTGGGGCGAAACGCCATGGGTCAGTCCTACATCAGTGGCTACGGTGAACGACCGCTGCAGAATCCTCACCATCGTTTCTGGGCGAAACAAGCCAACCCCAATTTCCCCCCGCCACCCCCTGGCGCGGTGTCTGGAGGCCCCAACTCCAGTTTGCAAGATCCCTACGCACAAGCGGCGGGACTAGCTGGCTGTAAGGCTCAGAAGTGTTTCGTCGACAACATCGAGTCGTGGTCGACGAACGAGATCACCATCAATTGGAACGCGCCACTGACCTGGGTCACGGCCTGGCTGGCCGAGCATTCCGCGGGGAAGTGAACTACTCGTCGTTGAGGCAGGCGCGCAGGCGATCGTCGTCGTTGTCACACAAGCCATCGGCCAGGCGCGTCTGCCCATCGTCGCAGATGAAGTCCACGTCGAATTGGGAGTTGGCACAGCCGACGTAGCCGCGGGCCTCGCTTGGACACAGGTCGTGCCACTCGAGGCAGCGGTTCAGGCATTGTTCGGCGGTGAGATCGCGGGGACACATGTCGTGTCCGCATAGCTCTTCACAGCGGGGATGCGGGTCGGGATCGTCGTCGGCGCAACTCGCTGCGCCAAACAGCAGAACGCATGCCAGCGGGAGCAACAGCTCACGGAAAGTCAGCCCAACGCTCGCGTTGAGCGTGAAAGCTGCAAGAATCTCGGGAGCGGGACGACGACCAGCGCGCATGCCGACAACCGTACTGCGACTCGTGGGCTGGAGGCAAAGCTGGAGTCGGCGGTCTGAAGTGCCCGTTGCCCCGCCGCGGTGCATTCGCGCCGATTCGAATCCGGAAAATGCTCGCCAGCATGTAAGAACGTGCGCCCTGTGGCGAGCTGCCGCGGGAAAGGAAAGAAGGAGGCGAGAGGAGGAGCGGCATCCGAACGCCTCAATCTGGCGAAGCGGCGGGAGTGGCGTCGACCAGACCAGCAGCGATGGGCGGTAGGCGTTCTTGTTGCAGCCCGCCGTCACTGCACTGCTGGCGAGAAAGCACGAGCTGGCCACGTTCGGATGTCGCTGTCAGATGAACACGTCCCGTCCAAAGTGAGCGGACGGAGGAGTCGGCGCGGTCGAGTAGTAGATGCGTTCGCTCTCTCGGTTCTTCGAGTCGTAGTTGGAGTGAACCTGCTTGCAGTAACATTCGGTCGCTACTGCAGCGAAGGCGTGCGGGCTCCAGCGCTATGGGATCTGCACCCTGCCTGGCAAGCGAGACCGCGCGCTTGCCGTTTGGGCAGTCGCCGACGATCCACGCGCCGCCAGCCCAGTGCGTGAAGCCGAGCGGACGACAACCTTCGAGCACCGAGTAGGCTTCTGCGTACTCGGGTTTCGGCGTGATGTTGAACACCGTGGTGAGGCTTTGGTCAGCCTGTCGGGTGCACACGGCGTAGTGCCAACGTGATCCGAGCGAAAATGCGTGGGCAGACCCGCTCTCACACGGCACGGGCACGTCCAACGGCACACCGCTACTTTGCACCTCCGCGCCTCGCAGGTGATGAAAGTCGAAACCGTGACAGGTCCCGCTCGGGTCTTCGGTACAGGCGTGGGCTGGGCCTCGAGCCATGAGCAGCGCGTGGTCACCGCGGGATACGAGGGACAGGTTACCGCGTGCCCGAGGCGGCGCGACCCAGGCTTCGGCCAGCCTGAGTTGCTCTCCCGTCGCGGAAGAATAACGCCAAACGCTGGCTTCGCTCGCGCCCTGCTGTACCCACGCCAGGTAGAGCGTGCCGCCGGCCCAAGTCGCGCTCAGATCACTCACGCTTGCTTCGAGTTGGAGTCGGCGCTGCGGGGTGCTCATGGGATCACCATTGCGATCCAGGCCAAGCTCCAGGATGGAGCTGCTGACCTCTCCCCGCTCCACCCAGAACAGGCTTGCGCCATGCGGTGCAGTGACGAACTCGACTTCGGGTGAGGTTTCTGCTCTTGCGCGGGCTGATGGGGTAGCACTCGCAGAAGCGCGCGCTGGCGGGCTTTCGTCGGAACCTTCGACGGTGCGTTCACAGCTTGCCAAGACGAGTGCGAAGGCCAGTGCGTATGCGGAACGCGGGACCCACCGATCGACACTGTCCTGGCGCCAGGGCACGATCAGGGCAGTCCAGCGTCGAGGAAACGAGATGGGTCAGCTGCGAAGCGCTTACGGCAACTCTCCGCGCAGAAGTAGTAATCGTGCCCAGCGTGGCGAACGTGCGGCGTGCCTTCGACGACCCTCACTTGCATGTTGCAGACCACGTCGTTGACGACGTCGACGGGGGGCTCCTGGGGCGACGCGCCAGCTACCGCCCCCGACTCGCGCACGACGAAGTCGACTAGTGCCTCCAGTTGGCTGTCATCGAGGTGCGCGCGGTAACTCGGCATCAACGGTAGGTAGCCTTGGACGATCTTTTCTCCAGGCGCGACGATCGATTGCCTGATGTAGTCCCGATCGACGACGACCTGGCTGCCATCCTCCAAGTGCCGTCGAGCGCCAAGCATCGATTTCAACATCGGTGCGAGACGCTCGTCGTCGTGGCAGGCCCCGCACCCCAAGGCCTCGTAGAGGTACTTCCCGTCTGCGGTCGCATGTGAACCAGTGCCCCGTACTGTCGCGAGCGAGCTTGGCGGGTCGGTGGGTGCGTCGCCTGGGTCGAGCAAATCACCTACGTCGCGCACGAGACGTGCCAGCGCCGCGTCGTCGTTGCTGTCGTAGACGCCGCGGACGTCACCCGAGGCATCTACCAAGAAGAACATGCTCGTGTGCACGATGGGGTTGACGGGGTCGTCGGAGGCTTCGACGACTACGCGCATCCCTGCCGCGAGTTCTCGTACGTGAGCTGGCCCTGGTTGCAGCAGTAGCCAGCGTTCGTCGGCCCCCCAACGCTCGGCATAAGCTTTCAGCACCTCGACGCTGTCGCGCTCGGGATCGACGGAAAACGACACGAAGCGGACGTCCTCATCAGCCAACTTACGTTGAAGAGCGACCGTGTTTGCGGTCAGTCTGGGGCAGACGGTGGTGCACGTGGTGAAGAAAAAGTTCGCGACCCATGGCTTTCCCAGCAGGTTCGCTCTGGACGTGTTCGTGCCGCGGTGATTCGCGTAGTCGAACTCGGGGACAGGCCACAACACCGGGAGGTCTTCGAGCGCAGTTGCCTGATGCGCCGCGCGCTCGGCGCCTGGGGGCGCCATCAGCGCGCGGCCGAGATACAGGATCAACCCTGCGGTTGCGGCCGCGGCGAGTACCGTCAGCGCAGCAGTCAATGGCCAGAAGCGTTTCCTCGACATGTTTGAGTCTTTCGGGGCCGACCGCGGTTTCTGTGCGCGGGGCCGTTTCGGAGACTTGGCGCACCAGCACGGCCTTTGTCTACATCTACGTACCCTAAAGTGCAGGCGCAGATCGCGGTGGTCTTGGGGTGTCAGGCGTCAGTGCGCACGTGCTGACAGAAAACCTCAATGCGGAAGGACGTTGCGTAGTCGCGCGGTCACGTGACCCGGCAAGTACGGCAAAGTGCTGGAAGATCACGGCCGCAGCAGTAAGACTGAGAGTTCGAAGTGGCCGCTTGCTGGCGTCGCTGACTAGAGGAAATCACCGTTGCATTCTGACGACAATTCGCCGCACCCGAGCACTCCTGCGTGTCGCTCATTTTCGAGGGCCGTGATCGCCAGACTGAGTGTCCTGTCGTGTGTTGGCTGGCTTGCGTTCGGCTGTACCACGGACGTCTTCGAACCGACTCCGCTCGCCGTCGACGCGGGCGACGCGATGTCACCCAGTGGATTGGACGATCAATCCGCGGACGATGACGGCAGCGATGACCCATCGGACGACAGCCTGCCCGATGACTTCGGGCCCGACGATGTGGGCACCGACGACAGGGACGACGACGTCGATGATCGGGACGACATGGACGACGACCCGGATCCCGACGATCCGACGGACGATTCCGTAGGTTCCGACGACACGCCACTGATCGACGCGTCCGCCGACGAGGACCGCATGGACGCTGGTGACGACGACGGCAGCGATGATGTGGACGATGGGTCTGCCACGGATGAGGGTGGCACTCCCGAAGGGGGCGTGTGTCCGGGTGCGCCCGGGTGTCCTCCCGCAGAGCCGTGCGAAACAGACGGCGACTGTGACTCGAACGTCTGCACGAACGCTTTTTGTGCGCCTCGAGCCAGCTCCTGTACGGATGATCGCGTCAATGGCGCCGAAGTGGAACTCAACTGTGGTGGTGCCGACTGCATCGGCTGCCTGCGTGGGGCCGCTTGCCGCTCAGGGCTCGACTGTCGAAGCACCGTGTGCGCGGGTCAGGTATGTGCACCTGGACCAGTCAACGCGCCGTGTGAAGATGCGCTCGATTGTCAGTCGGGTGCGTGTGTCGATGGGAATTGCAGTGGTGCTGAGTTCGAAGTCGAGTGTGCGGACAACGACGCTTGTACGGCACCCGAAACGTGCGTCGAAGACTTTTGCCGGCCGCCGTGCGAGCAGCCGAGCGACTGCGCCAACGGCAAATGTCAATCGGAAGTCTGCGTGCAATCCGATCCGGGGGAGATCTGCGGGGACGATGAAGATTGCGTGACTCTCGAATGTGCGGACGACGTTTGCGAGATCGCCAGCGCGGGTGGTCGATGCAAGACGGGCGATCATTGCACGACTGGTCGTTGTGCTGCCAACGTGTGCACCGCGAGCGCTTTCGGCGAGCCGTGCTCTTCGGGTGACGATTGTTTGAACGGTCGTTGTCTCGAGCTGTCGTGCGACATTTCAGGCTACAAGGAGGGCTGTCGGCTCAACGCGCACTGCGCCAGCGGCGTGTGTAAGAACAGCCTGTGTGATGGCACTCCGATCGGAGGCGAGTGCACGGAGGATGCCGCTTGTGCTCAGGGCTTCTGTTTGATCGACGTCTGTGTCGAGGGCGGCGCAGGTGCCGTCTGTGCGTCGAACGACGAATGCCAGAGCGGTAGTTGCGCCTCGAGCTCTGATCGCTGTCGCCCGGGTGGGTTCGACACGTTGTGTCTGGTCGACGAAGACTGCGTCAGCGGGAGCTGCATCGACAACGGCTGTACGAAAGCCCCGTCGGGCAGCCCATGTGATGGCGAAGAAGATTGCGCTTCTGGGTCATGTGTCGACAACACGTGCGCGGGGGCGAACGCTGGCGAACCGTGCGGCGCCGACGGTGACTGCAGCACTCAGGTGTGCATCGGGGAGCTGTGTCAGACCTCCGATTTGGATGAGGTGTGCGTGAACGACGCGGACTGCGTGACGGAGAATTGCGCGCAAGGGCTGTGTTCCAAAGCCGAACCGGGCGGCAGTTGTGTCATCGACAGCCATTGTGTGACCGCTCGCTGCGCGGACGGCGAGTGCCTCGTCAGTGGATTCGGTGGCGCGTGCGAGTCGGATGACCACTGCCTGAGCGACGACTGCGCGGACTCACTGTGCGCCAAGAGTCCCACGGACGGCGAGTGCGCTGTCAACGTCGATTGCCAGTCGGGATTCTGCGATGACGGCACCTGCGCGCAAGGCGGTCCTGGTGGTACCTGTGACAACGACGACGAATGCGCCAGTCAGAATTGCACCGCGGAAGGCACTTGCGGCTTGGGCTACAGCGGCGCGAACTGCGCGGGGGATTCGGACTGCTTTGCGACGTGTGAGGGGAGCAGCTGCGGGGCTGGCGGCTTCGGGACGACTTGCGAGAAATCGGCCGACTGCATCAGTGGCGTGTGCGGGGGGCAATCGGCTTGTCAGCCCGGTTATGCGGGAACGGAATGTAGCGCGCCTCAGGACTGCCACAGTGGGCGTTGTGGTTCGAACGGGCTGTGCAGCTCCGGGTATGCGAACGCGTCCTGTGAAAACGCCGCGGACTGTGTCAGCGGCGACTGTTCTCCTGCGGGACTGTGTCGCCCGGGTGGTGTCAACGACGGGTGTCTGACGGATGGTGATTGCCTCACAGGCAACTGCGACCAGGTCGCGGGCATGTGTGATCCGGGGTACGTCGGGGCAAACTGCGGCGCGAACGCGGACTGTCACAGCAACGATTGCGACGCCACCTGCCAGCCGGGAACCGTCGACACGCAGTGCGAACGCAACGCCGACTGTCTGAGCGACAACTGCCCCACGGGTGGTGGAGAGTGTCTGCCGGGTTACTTTGGAGATGAGTGCGCTTCGGGGGCTGGCTGTTACAGTGCCCGCTGCGATGGGGCGAGTGATACTTGCCTGAAAGGCGGCGCGGGTACGGTCTGCGCGAGCGGAACCGATTGCATCAGCGCCGAATGTCCTGGCAACGCTTGCGCGCCGAGTAACGGCGGGCAGCCGTGCTTGGAGCACGACGATTGCGTGGGCGGCGAGTGTTCGATGGCGACGGGTGGAACGTGCGTCCGGCAGGGGGTTGGGGGCACGTGTCAGGAGAGCGCCGACTGTCTGAGCGCGACCTGCAACATGAACGGTACGTGTGCCGTCAGTGAAGTCGGCGAGGCCTGTGTGGCCAACGCCGACTGTCGTACCAGTCGTTGCGTGGCGGGCGCCTGCGATGAGGGTTACGCAGGAGACGGTTGCTCCGTGGCTGCCGACTGCTACAGCGGCCAGTGCACTGGGATGATGTGCTCCCAAAGTGACAACGGTGAAGGGTGTGAAGTAAACACCGACTGCGTCAACGGCAATTGCAGTAGTGGGCTTTGTGGCGTTGGGTGTACCGTTCAGAATTCGGTCAACTTGGGGACGTTTTCCTCGAATGGCGTCACGGGCAAAGCGAACGATTGTTTCGTGGTCAACCAGTTTCCCGCTTGGTGGCCGAACGCCAACATGAAGTTGGGATCGATGGAAGACGTGGATCCGAACTTTCCGACGAACCAGATCTACCCGATCAACTTCGATTGGGAGCAATCGTGCTCTGGCCTCAGTGGGACGAACCGTACCATCGCTTGGACCTGGACTGACGTGGATCTGGGGGCTCGACCGACGCAAGGTTGCCCGATCTTCTTCAGGCTCAAGGGTAACTCGGCGCACAATGTTCGCCTGCGCTGGCAGTAGATCATACGCGTGAGGTTGTTGCGGCTGACGAGCCGCCCGCGTCGAGCTGTCGCGGGGCGAGTGTCGAAAGCGGGCAATCAGTCATCCTCATGTGCCCGATGAACTTTCAGCTCGACGGTAACGCGAGCGACGAGGTGAAGTTCACGTTGTTCCGATGTTTGCCCGCGTAGCTGACTATGCTGCGCGGATGAGCGCCTCTACCTACGCCTTCTTTGCAGTCTGCGCCCCCGGCCTGGAGGGAATCTTGGATGACGAGTTGCGGGCGCTCGGGCTCTTCGGAGAAGTGGTGGTCGGGGGCGTACAGGGGCGCGGGTCGTTTGCGGATTTGGGCAAGATCTTGCTTTGGAGTCGCGTCGCGGAGTCGTTGCGTGTCAGATTGAAGGGGTTTGCCGCGACGGACTTCGGCGCGCTCTATCAAGGACTCGAGCGGCTCCCGTGGCATGCCTTCGTGCGCTCTGGAGCCGCGGTTTCGGTCAGCGTCACGTGCCGAAAGTCCAAGTTGTTTCATTCGGACGCGGTGGCTGAACGTGTGCAGCGGGTGATCGCTACGAGACGCCCGGGTGAGCCCGACCAGAGCTTGCCCGAGCAGAAGATCGATGTGCGCATCGTCAAGGACTGGGTGACGGTGAGTGTGGATGCTTCGGGCGAGCGCTTGCACAAGCGTGGCTACCGAACCCACGTCGAAAATGCGCCGCTACGTGAAACTCTGGCCGCGGCCGCCGCTGCCAAGCTCGAGGAATCGAGGCCTGCGGTGATCCGTCGCGTTTGGGATCCGTTCTGCGGTAGCGGCGTGTTGGGGCTCGAGTGGCTACAGCTGCGGTTGAAGCTGGCGCCGGGAGGGCAGCGGTCATTTGCGGTCGAGCAGTGGCCCACTTTCGACGCCGACCAATGGCAAGCGTTGCGGCGCGAGGCGACCTCTGGCACAGACGTAGACGCGGGCACTCTTCAGGTGATCGGCAGTGACGTCGACGCCAAGTGTCTGAAGAGTGCGGCGCACAACGCACGAGCCGCGGGTCTCGAGTCGATGTGCAACTGGCTGAGCGGCGACTTCTCGAGCGTGGCCGAACGCATCCCCGAGGGCACGGCGATCCTGACAAATCCACCCTACGGCAAGCGCTTGGGCTCGCCGCGCTTGGCTCGGCGCCTGTATCATCGCTTCGAACAGCTGCTTTTGGAACGCACGGACTTGCGGCCCGTACTCGTAGTCTCGGGTTACCCTGGGTTGCTCGAACGCGCGCGGCTGCCATGGAAGCGGTTGTTGCGCACGCAGAGCGGTGGGCTGAACGTGAACTTCCTCGGGTTGCCCGCCCGCCACGACGATTGATGCTTCAGGGCCGCGTGCGCCAGCCCATCCGTGTTTCTCAGAGCGAGAGCTGCCTGATGTCGACGTAACTGCCGCTCGGCTCCGAACGCACGCGCTCGACGTACGCCCACAGCTTCTCTGCGATGGCGTCCGGACTCGGCATGTCTTCCGTGCCGCGACGCGACTGGATGCGCTGTAGGCTGGGGTAGCGCGCGGTGGCGGCTTCATCCATGGCGCAGAGCACGTCTTGCATGGCCGTATCGACCAGGCCTGGCGCGAGCGAACAGAAGTGCGTGTCTGGAACCTCCGCCGCATACAGCTTGAGCAACATGTGAAAGGCGGCTTTCGACAGCGCGTAGCTGCTCCAGCCGCGACTGCCAGACACTGCCGCACCCGAGGAAAGCCCGATCACTTGGCTGAGCTCTACGTCCGACGACAGTAGCGTGTCGAGTAGCGTCTTGTTGGCCCAAGTGTTGATATCCATCACGCGTTGGATCTCTTCCAGCTGGGTCTCACGCAGGTCTCGGATGTCTCCGAGCACGCCTGCATTGAGAATCGCGACGTCGAGGCGAGGGACGGGAGCGATCAGTTCGGCGATCGCGCGGCGAGTGCCTTGCGCGTCGGTCAAGTCTTGCTGGCGCTCGCTGTAGCCTGCTCGGCCTGCGAGTGGCGATGGGCGACGTTGGATGGCCAGCACCCGCTTGCCTGCATCCAATGCAGCTCGGGCCAAGCCGAGCCCAATCCCCGAGCTGGCGCCTGTGATGAGGACAGTCTGCGTCATGCTGTCCGCATAACACGCGCCGACGACAGCATCTGCGGTGGATGCGCCACCCGGGCAAAAAGCACTAGGAAGTCTGCCACGACTCCAAAACGTGCGGAATACCGCGGCCTACTAGTCGTTGTCTGGATCAGCAGGTAGATTGGCCGCGGACGGTCGAGTGGTGTCGAGACTTCGTACGCAGAGCGCCCTGAGCGCGGCCCGAACGTGGGGCGGAACATCCGTGTGCCCCGTTGGCGCGGCGCGTGTGCGCGTGGCGGCTCTTTGCGCGCTCTACTGCTTGGGCTGTGCGGGCAGCATGGAATCGGGCGCTCGTCGCGAGCTGCGACAGTACGAGCACGAGCTGAACCAGCGCCCCGCGGCGTCCGCGGAGGTTCAGGCGAGGCTCGATCAGGGACTGCCGGGGTACGTCGGGGTGGCGATGGAGCAGAATCCCGAGTTGCGTGCAGCGTTCGAGAGTTGGCGAGCGAGTGTCGAGCGCATCGGGACCGTGCGCACGCTGCCCGATCCGACGTTGAACTTCGGGGTCTTCGTGCGTTCCGTGGAGACGCGCGTGGGGCCGCAGTTGGCACGCGTTGGCGTTTCTCAGAGCTTTCCGTGGCCGACGCGACTGGGTGCGGCTTCCGAAGCCGCCGCGGGTCGGGCGCGCGCGCAGTATCGTCGTTTGGACGCGGCCACTTTGATGCTGACGCGGCGAGTGTCGGAAGCGTACTGGCAGTTATGGAAGTTGCGCCGCACCCATCAGATCCACAGCGATCATCTGAACGTATTGCGAGGCCTCTCAGAGACGGTCCGCGCGCGGTTCGTGACTGGCAGCGCCACACTTGCCGATCAGCAGCAGATAGACTTGGCGGCGGCTCGCCTGGAGGATTCGTTGCAGTCGACGCTGGCCGCTCAGCGTGTGGCGGCCGCCAGGCTTTCTGCAGCTTTGAGCCTACCCGAAGCGGCCCACTTGCCGACTCCTACGCCGCCACCCGCGCCACGCCTGCCCGAAAAAGACGAAGCGCAACTGCGGGCACTGGCGATGCAACATCCACTGCTCGATGCCTACGTGATGCTCATCCAAGCGGACGAAGCCGAAGCACGCAGTCGGGAGGCAGCGGGTTACCCCAGTTTCAGCATCGGGCTCGATTGGATCATCACGGGTGAATCCGACATGCCTGACGTTCCGGACAGCGGCAAGGACGCGATCGCCGTCACTGGCGGCATCGGGTTGCCGCTGTGGCGCGGAAGTTACGCGGATGCCGCGAGCGCAGCGCGGGCAGAAAAACGCGCCAACGAAGCACGCCTGCTCGCGGCCCGCGACGTCGCTCTGGCCGAGCTGCGCGCCAACCTGTCGGACGTCGAAGAAGGCGTGCGGCGGGTGAAGGTGTACGAGTCTACGTTGCTGCCGCAAGCGGACGCCGCCTACAGCTCCGTGCTCGGCGCTTACGCGACCGGACGAGCCACGGTGGCTTCCACGCTCCTGGCGCAGCAGGAGTTGCTGCGCTTGCGCGTCGAACTCGAAGAGATCCGCGCCGAGCAAGCGATGGCGTGGGCGCGTCTCGAAGAAGTGGTGGGCGCTCCGCTTGACGTTCGACAAAGCGCCGCCGAACCTGGCGCGGCGGCACCTGGCGTAGCGACACCCGGCGCGGCGGCAACAGAAGCGCCGCCGAACGACGGAGTGGGCCAATGACGACGAACTCGACGCGCGAGACCACGTGGCTCGAGCGCAGCCGCAAGGCGGGGCTGGGGGTGGGCCTCGTGTTGCTCGGGTTGGGTCTCGGGGGGCTTTTGTTTGGGGGATCCGACGGGGAAACGAGCGAACAGTCAGCGTCGACGCACGACCACGCTGGTGAGGCTCCAGCTGCGGTGAGCGAGTGGACGTGTTCGATGCACCCGCAGATCCGTCAGCCCGAGGCGGGGCTGTGTCCGATTTGCGGCATGGACCTCATCCCCGTGAGTAACGAGGAGGATGCGAACGGTGCCGATCGCGTCGTGCTGTCCGAGCGAGCTCGCAAGTTGGCGGAGCTGCGCACCACCAAGGTCGTCCGTCAAGCGCAAGCGGGAACCGAGCTGCGACTGCTGGGCCTACTCGAACCGAACGAGTCCACCCGCAAGAGCGTCACGGCCTGGACAGGGGGGCGCATCGATCGCCTGCACGTCAAGGTGACGGGCCAACAGATCAAAGCGGGGCAGGTGATCGCCACGCTCTACAGTCCCGAGGTGCTCACCGCGCACCAAGACTTGATCGTCGCCAAGCGGCAAGTCGAGCGCATGGCGGGCGGCGTGGAGTCGGCAAAGGTGGCGGCCGAACACGCGCTCGAGGCCGCGCGTGAACGTTTGAGTTTGCTCGGGGTGCCGGACGCCGAGCTGTCGAAGATGGAGTCGGCAGAGCGACCCACGACACAGATCGACATTCGCAGTCCGTTTGGCGGCACCGTGATGGAACGCGTAGCGACCGAGGGCGCGTACGTTGCGCCAGGTGCGCCGCTGTATCACGTCGCCAACTTGGGTTCACTGTGGCTCCAGCTCGACGCGTACGAGAGCGACTTGCCGCGCCTGAAGCTGGGGCAACCGGTCAAGGTCACCGTGGAGGCGTTCGACGACGAAGTCTTCGACGGCAAGATCACGTTCATCGACCCAACCCTCGACGCCAAACGCCGTACGGCGAAAGTACGCGTCGCCATCGACAGCCACGGTGGCAAGTTGCGGCCGGGCATGTTCGCGCAAGCACGCGTCGAAGCCGCTCCAGCGGAGGGCGCGCCCGCTCCGCTCGTCATTCCAGCTAGCGCTCCGCTGTTCACGGGGCGGAGAGCCTTGGTGTACGTCGCGACGCGCGACGGCGAACAACATGTCTATGAACCGCGCACCGTTCGCCTGGGACCACGCGTGGGCGGACAGTACCCCGTCGTCGCGGGGCTGTCGGAGGGCGAGCAGGTCGTCAGTCGCGGCGCGTTTGCGCTCGATGCCGATCTGCAGATCCGCGGCGGCCGCAGCATGATGACTCAGCCCGACGACGACGCGGAGGGTTCGTGGGACGCTATCGTCGAGATATCTGCAGCTGCGAAAAAGTCATTGCGGCCCGTTTTCGAGAGTTATCTCGGGCTGCAGCGAGCGCTGGCGGCCGACGACCTCGACGCAGCGAAGAAGAGCGCAGCAAGGCTGCCCGCGCAGTTGAAGGCCGTGAGCATCCCGAGCCCCGCGGAAGCCGTGACGTTGTGGCGTGAGTTGCGCGACTCGATGAGCAAACACGCCGCGACCATCGCCAAGGCCGACGCGGTCGAACTCGCTCGCGGTGAGTTCGAACTACTCAGCGGGGATTTCGTGCGCGCGACGAGGAGACTCGGTAACCCGCTGGACGAGCCGCTCGTGCTGGCGCACTGTCCGATGGCGTTCGGCAGTCGCGGCGCGTCGTGGTTGCAGCAGAAGGGCGACATCGACAATTCGTACTTCGGCGCGCAGATGCGCGCGTGCGGTGAAGTGCAGGCCGACGTCGCGCCGGGCTCGTACTTGCCGCCCGCGCAGAGCGACGACGGCGAGTCCGAGTCAGCTGAGGGAAGCGCCCATTGAGTGAGCCGCAGCCAGAGTTGCCGAGCTCTGCGGTCTTTTGGGACAGCTGCATTGGTTGGTTCCTGCGTTTCCGTTTGGTGGCGTTCGTGCTCGCGACGCTGGTCGTGGTGGGCGGCGTCGCGGTGTCTCCCTTCGACTGGAAGATCCCGGGCATCGAGCGCAGCCCGATCGCCGTCGATGCGATTCCCGACATCGGCGAGAATCAGCAGATCGTCTTCACCGAGTGGCCTGGTCGTTCGCCCCGTGACGTCGAAGATCAAATCAGTTATCCACTGACCACGGCACTGCTCGGGATCCCGGGCGTGCGCACGGTGCGCAGCACCTCGGCGTTCGGCTTTTCGACGATCTACGTGATCTTCGAAGACGACGTCGAGTTCTATTGGTCACGCTCGCGGCTGCTCGAAAAGCTTTCGTCACTGCCGCCCGGCACCGTGCCCGACGACGTCAGTCCGACGCTCGGACCCGACGCCACGGCGCTTGGGCAGATCTTCTGGTACACGCTCGAGGGGCGCGACGCAGAAGGGCGCACGGTCGGCGGCTGGGATCCGGATGAGCTGCGCTCGATTCAGGACTGGAGCGTGCGTTACGCGCTGCAGTCGGTCGAAGGTGTCAGCGAAGTGGCGTCAGTGGGCGGCTTCGTGCGCGAGTACCAAGTCGACGTTGATCCGAGTGCGATGCGCGCGCACGGGGTCACCCTCGATCAGATCGTTCAGGCCGTCAAAGGTTCGAACCTCGACGTCGGGGCGCGCACGCTGGAGGTCAACGGCGTCGAATACGTCGTGCGCGGCTTGGGATTCGTGCGCGACGTGGACGATATCGAAGCGGCAGTGGTTCTGGCTCGCGACAACACGCCGATTCGCGTGCGCGACGTGGCCCACGTTGCGCTTGGCCCCTCACTGCGTCGCGGCGCGCTGGATGACGAAGGTGGACCCGCCGTGGGCGGCGTGGTCGTAGCGCGCTTCCTCGAAAACCCGCTGTCGACGATCAATGCGGTCAAAGAGCGCATCGACGAGATCCAGCCGGGCCTGCCCAAGCGCACCCTCGACGATGGCACGGTCAGTCAAGTCACGATCGTTCCCTTCTACGATCGCACGGTGCTCATTGGCGAAACGCTCGCGACGCTGTGGAACGCGCTCAGCCAAGAGATCTTGCTGACCATCATCGTGGTCTTGGTGCTGCTGCGCAACGTGCGCAGCTCGCTGCTCATCTCCGCCGTGTTGCCGCTGGGGGTGCTCGCTTCGTTTTTGGTGATGAAGGCCACCTCCGTCGACGCCAACATCATGGCGCTTGGCGGCATCGCGATCGCCATCGGCACGATGGTGGATCTGGGGATCGTGCTGGTGGAGAACATGAACCAGCACCTGGAACGCGCGGGACCCGGCGCTGATCGAGAAGCCGTGGTGCGCCGCGCCGCGGCCGAGGTCGCGCCCGCAGTCGTCACCTCCGTGCTGACGACCATCGTGAGCTTCCTGCCCGTGTTTGGGCTGTCGTCGACGGAGCTGCGGCTGTTCGCCCCCATGGCGTTCACCAAGACGTTTGCGATGGCGAGCTGTCTCGTGATCGCGGTGGTGGTGCTCCCGGGAGCGGGGCTGCTCGTATTGCGCCGTCGTCCACAGACCGCTCCGCGCGGGCGAACGTCCTCTGCGCGTTGGGTTTTCGGATCGCTCCTGAGGGCTGAACACCTGCGAGACTGGGTGCTCTTGTTGGTGGGTCTCTGGCTCGCGTATTACTCGCTGCTCGCGGGCGCGCTCGTCGTGGCGATGGCGACCTTTCGGCTTCTCCGCCCGATGTTATCCCCGCGCGTGGTGCGTTTCGCCACATTCGGCGAGACGGCGCTCCTGGTAGCCGTCGTGACCGCCGTGCTGGCGGATCAGTGGCTGCCTTTGGGCCCGAGCAAAGGCTTGCTGCTCAATGGCTTGTTCGTGGCTCTCTTGGTGTTCGTTCTGCTCGGCGGTTCACGGTTGTTCGAAGCCGCGTACCCGACGTTGCTCGCCACGGTGCTGCGCAACAAGCTCGCGTTTTTGGCGTTACCAACGTTGGTCGTCGCCTTCGGAACGACGGCTTGGCTCGGTTTCGACTCGGTGTTTTCCTGGATGCCGCAATCGCTCCGAACGAGCAAGCCCGTGTCGGCGGTCGCTCACGCGCTGCCCGGCTTCGGTCGCGAGTACATGCCGCCGTTCGACGAAGGCTCGTACCTGTACATGCCGTCGACGATGCCGCACGCCTCCATCGCCGAAGTGCTCGACATGCTGTCGCAGATGGACGCCGCCATCGCCCAGATCCCCGAGGTCGACCGCGTGGTGGGCAAACTCGGTCGAGCGGAGAGCGCGCTCGATCCCGCGCCGCTCGGCATGATCGAGACGGTGGTGAGCTACAAGCCAGAGTACGTCGTCCGCGATGACGGCACGCGAGAGCGTCAGTGGCGTGATCACATCGAGTCACCCCAGCACATCTGGGAAGAGATCGTCAAAGCGGGCCAAACCCTGGGCATGACGAGCGCGCCCAAGTTGATGCCGATCGGCGCGCGCATCGTCATGTTGCAGAGCGGCATGCGGGCGCCGATGGGCATCAAGGTGCAGGGCCCGAGCCTCGAAGCGGTCGAACAGTTCGGGTTGAAGCTGGAGACCGAGCTCAAACACGTGCCCGCGCTGTCGCCAGCGACCGTGTTTGCCGATCGAGTCGTGGGCAAGCCGTACCTCGAAATCGACATCGATCGAGAAGCCATCGGACGTCTCGGGCTGTCGGTGGTGGAGGTGCAGCGCGTGCTGCAGGTCGCGCTCGGCGGCATGACGCTCACGCGCACGGTGGAGGGACGGGAACGTTACCCCGTGCGCGTACGTTACATGCGCGAAGCCCGCGACAGCATCGAAGCACTGGAGCAGATCTTCGTGCCCACGCGGGGCGGCGAACAGATCCCGCTCACTCAGCTGGCGACCATCGACTACGTGCGCGGCCCGCAGATGATCAAGTCCGAGGACACCTTCCTGACGAGTTACGTCCTGTTCGACAAGGTCGCGGAGCTGTCCGAGGTCGAAGCAGTCGAGCAGGCGCGGGCGTACTTGCAAACACGCATCGACAGCGGCGCCCTCGAGGTCCCGGCGGGTGTCAGTTTCGAGTTTGCCGGGTCGTACGAAAACCAGGTGCGCAGCGAACAGCGCCTGGCGTTTCTGATTCCGATCGCGTTGGCCCTGATCTTCATTCTCTTGTATCTGCAGTTCCAACGCGCGGCCGTCACGTTGATCATCTACTCGGGGGTGGCCGTTTCGGTGGCGGGGGGCTTCGGCTTGATGTGGCTCTACGCACAGCCGTGGTTCCTCGATTTCTCCTTGTTGGGAACTGAGATGCGCGAGTTGTTCCAGGTGGGCACCGTGCACCTGTCGGTGGCAGTGTGGATCGGGTTCATCGCGCTGGTCGGCATCGCGACGGACGACGGCGTGGTGATGTCGACCTACCTGCGGCAGCGCTTCGATGCCGAGCCGCCAGAGGACATCGCGGGCGTGCGCGAGCGAACGCTCGAAGCAGGCGTGCGCCGTGTGCGTCCGTGTTTGATGACCACCACGACGACCATCTTGGCGCTGCTCATCGTGATCAGTTCACACGGCCGCGGCTCGGACATCATGGTCCCGATGGCTCTGCCGTCAGTAGGCGGCATGGTCATCGAGTTGATGACGCTGTTCGTGGTGCCCGTGCTCTATTGCGCGCTCGAGGAAGCGAAGCTGCGCCGCCGTCAGCGCTCGCCCGTCACGCTGACTGACTGAGCGCCGCCATCGCAATCGCTGGGCGGAGCAACACGCTCGCGTCGCTGGTTTTCGGTAACCCGCGCCAGGTACTCCCGTTAGCCGTTGCCACTCACGTCATTCGTCGGCTTTTTTGGGTTCTTGTTTTGGGCCACGTCGAGGAAGCGAGCGCGCCGTGAGCCGCCGTGCGTCGCGAGCCGCCCCTCGGCGTCAACTTCCCCAGAGGGAGCCGCGCACTGGCCGCCCCTTCACGCCCCCAATACAAAGTGTAATGGGTTTACAGAAGCGTAACACTCACGGCGGCGGTGCTCACGGCGGCGGTGCTCACGGCGGCGGTGCTCACGGCGCAGTGGTGCCCGCTCCGCTCCCTACGGGCTTCACCGTCGTTAGTACGAGCAGGTACTCGGGCGAGCTGAATGGGGAGAGCCGCGCGTAGGGGTTTTCTTCTGACGGAAAGCCTTCGAAGCGTGTGGTGTTGCAAATGCCCCACGAAGGCGAGGGGTGCAGCGGGATGATCGGCGCGTGTTCGCTGTACAGCGCTTGCAGACGCTCTGCGAGTTTTTGTTGCTCGGCCCGGTCGCGGGTGGCTTCGAAGCTGGAGAGCAGTTGGTCGACCTCCGCGTTTTGAAAGCGTCCCCAGTTCATCGCCGCAGCTTCACCCTCGGGTTTGAGCGCGGCGCCACTCATCACGAAACGATAGTACATGTATGGTGTAGGCCCTTCTTCGGCCCAGCCCATCGAAAGGTCGTAGTTGCCGCGTTGCAGAGCATCGAACCAGGCGCTGAAACCGAGCGTCTTCATCTTGGCCTCTACGCCGACCGCCTGGAAACCGCGCACCATCAGCTGAACGGCGCTGATCCAGTCGGACCAACCTGCCACGACGTTGATTTCGAAGCTCAGACGCTTGCCGTCGGGGGTTTGGCGAATGCCGTCTGGACCTTTCGTGAGACCCGCTTCGTCGAGCAGCGCGTTGGCTTTCGCAGGATCGTGATTGACCCAGGTCTTGTCGGGCAGCGCGTCGGGTTTTCTCCACTTGTCGTAGGCTCGGCTGAAGCCGTCGGGCCCGACGGGCTTGGTGTAACCGTGCACCGCTACCTTGGTGATGCGCTCGCGGTCGATCGCCATGCTCAACGCTTTGCGCACGCGAACGTCCGAAAGCGGGGCACGGGTGTTGTTGACGTACAAGTTGTGCGTCGTGCCCAGGTTGGGAAACCAGTACGCGCGGCGCGTGGGGTCTTTGGCTACGTACACCCGCTCGATGTCGGGGATGAACTTGCCAGACCAATCGATTTCGCCGTTGAGTAGCGCCAGGTTGGCGGCTTCGTTGCTGGGGTAGGCGGGGAAACGCAAGCCTTCGATGTGGGGCTTGCCGGGCTGCCAGTAGTTCGGGTTCTTGCCCAGTTCGTAAACTTGGTTCTTGAAAGTCTTGATCACGGTGAACGGCCCCGTCGCGATGGGATCGGGATTGGTGAACGTCACGGGATCGGCGACGTCTTTCCACACATGCTCGGGGACCAGCGGCTGCTGCGCGATGCGAAAAAGGCTCGGGGTGTGTACTTCACTGAAGCGAAACACCACTTGCGTCGGGCTCGGCGCTTCCACCGCGCTCAAGCGCTTCCACACGCCGTGTTGATCGAGCGCGGCGTGCTTTTTCAGTAGCTCGAAGGTGAACGCGACGTCTTGGGCCGAAAACGGCTTGCCGTCTGACCACTTGACGCCAGTTCGCACGTCGAAGCTCAACGTCAGGTTGTCGTCGCTGAAACTGTGCGCGGTGGCCAGCCAAGGCACGTATTCGCCCTTCAACGCGTTGTAAATCATCAGCGGTTCGTAAATCCCCGAAGGGGTAGGCCAGCGCACGTTGCTCGGAGCCAGAAGTGGATTGAAGTTGCGCACCCAGGAAGCCTGTTGCTCTTGGGCCACCACCAACAAGCGTTCTGCTGGGGGAACATCGGGTGAACTGTCACTGTTCGGTTTGTCCTTCTTGCAGGCGGTCATCGCCAGGGCGATGGCAGCGAGTGCCAACCAAGAGCGGATTCTTTTCAATGACGCAGGCATGGGCGGCGGCATGTTGCTCGTCACCCAGGGGCTTAGCAACCCCCGGGTTGGGGAATATCGAGTCGAGCGAACGACGCTGCTGCCGTCAGAGCAACTGCGCGGTCACAGGGATCGCGATGATCTGACTACTGCGCGCCCGCGTCCGCCCCGGACGCGGGGGAATCGACGACCGCGCCCGGGCAAGCCCCCGACGGGCCCGTCGCGCTGGTGCTGCCGCCTTCGATGAACTCGATGTCGTCGAGCCAGAGATCGTACGACTCGAGCGTGTCTTCATCGGTGTCTGCGTCGAGGTTGAACTGGATGCCGACGACTTCCGCCGGATCGAACGCGACCATCTCGCCCCAGGTTTGCGAGAAGTCGTCCCACTCGAAGGCGAATTGCTGCCACTCGTCCGTGAGGCGCACGGTGGCTCGGTAATGATTGTAGACGCTGACCGTCTCGGTCGTCGTGATCTCGACGACGATGCGCTGTGCGCCCGCGGGACTGCATGCGAAGAACGCCAGCCCGTCGTACTGCGCGCTTTGGTGATATGGCTCTTCGTCGTCGTCGTTGAGGTTCACACCAAACACGGCTGCAGGGGACTCGAGGTCGAAACCCTCGGCGATCACGTGAGCGGCGCCGCCAGACGCGTCGGGCAGGTCGACGAACACGTCGTCGATGTCCGTGATCGTGCCATCGCTCATGCCGTCGGTACTCGTAAACCAATACCCCTCACGTAGACCCCGCGTACGGATCTGGGTGTTGCCGTCTTCGAAGTCGTCGATCAGTGGGTCTTCCGAGGGCCCGTCTTGGTCGATGGCTGTGGAGTCGTCATCCTCTTCCGAGTCGTCGTCAGTGGTGTCGTCTGCGGGTTGGTCGTCGTCGGCGGCGTCGTCAGTCGCGCTGCCGTCGTCAGCTGGTGTGTCGTCTGCCGAATCGTCACTCGAAACGGCATCGTCAGCCGCGGAGTCATCCGCGCCGACGCCGGGTGGTGTGGCCGCGCTACCCGAGCCCATCGATGAACCTGTGGTGCTCGGGGTCGCGCCGTCGTCGGTTCCGGAGCCACTGTCGTCACTCGTATCGCTGCCGCCCGAGCCCGGGACTTCACCACCCGTGCTGGTCCCCGTCGCGCCCGTACTCGTGCCCCCAGTGTTCGCCGTGCTCGAACCTGCCGTGTCCGCTGGCGTCGCGTCGTCAGTCGCGTCGACGTCACCGCCCCCCGTGTCCGTCGTGGCGTCGTCGGTTGGGGTCGTATCATCCACACTGACCTCGCTGCCTTGCTGCAGCAGATCGGGTGTGTAGACCGAGCACCCCATCGCCCAGCTGGCACCTGCGACGACAGCTAGGGCCACACCTACGGTGTGTGTCGACCATCGAGCCTTGGCAGCAGCCTGATGGCTGGATTCCGACGGGTACGGGGCCTTCCGCTGTACATCCACGCAGAGGCATGTACCACAGTGACTGCATCGACGCACGACCGTGACCAAGGTGTGATCACGACGCCATGCAACTGCCGTGCGCTTGGTGTCGGCATTTTCATTAGACGCGTTTTTTTACCGCTGGATGATGCGTCGAAAAAACCGACCCATGCCGCGGCTGCGCGCACGACCGAGATCGTCGAGCCTGCAAGTCGGACGTTGGTACCGCCGAGGATCGCACCATGGGTTGTTCGTTTGGGTTACCTCAGTGGTCGCTGACATGTGGGGCGTGCTACTACACACGTCGGACGAGACCTGCGGGGGAGTTGCCAGCGGAGGTTGGCGACCCATACGAAAACGGGCTACGAGGCAGACCATTGACCGACGCTGACAGAATCCAGGGGCATCCTGTCTTGGTACTCAGTGACGTGCATCTCGGCGTGGAGCGGGACGCCGAGCTGAGCGGAGCAGTGTGTGACATCGTGCGGGCGCACTCGGGCTGGGAGATCGTCTTCAATGGGGATACACTCGAGTTCTCCTCAGTCGACGACGACGACGCGCCGCGTATGTGGCAGAACCTGTGCCGCGTGCATCGTGACGTGCTGAACACCCTGCGAGAGCACGCCGAACGCGGTGGCAGAGTAACGTTCATTGCGGGCAATCACGACGCACCGCTGGCCGCCGTGGCTGACGACGTCGTGTCCGCGCTTGGCGGCACCGAAGCGATCCAAGTGGCGCCGTGGTTCGTTCGCCGCGGCGCTGTCCACATCGAACACGGCCATCTCTGGGATCCCGACAACGCCCCCCTTCACCCGCTGCAGGATTGGTCGAGTGCAACCGAGCCCATCGGCGTCGCACTGATGCGACGTTTCGTGGCGCGTCGTGGAGCTCGCGCCTTTGCTCACGCGCACGAGACCACACCCGTAGCGGCGATTCGTCGTGCCGCGCGCTTGTTCGGATGGCGCATGCCCCTGCTCTTGGCGCAATACTTCAAGACTGCGGGGGCGCTCTGTTACGAAGCCGCCAAACGCCGCCGTCAGCTCGAGCTGGCCTATCGAGTGGGTGGCGAGCGACTACAGCAACTGGCTTTGGCGGAGGGGCTCGAACCCGCGGCGCTCTCCGCACTGCTCGCGGGCGCGCCTGATCCGACCCATTTGCGGTTTTCAGACACCTTCATGCGGTTGTATTTCGACCGAGTCTTGGCTAGCGCAGGCGTGACCATCGGCGCGACGGCTGCAGCTGTGGTCGGCGCCGCGCCCCTGGCGTTGGGCATTCTCGGGCTGTCGTCCGCGTACTTGGCGGGCGCGGCGCTGAATCCGAAGTCGCGTTCGACGGGGCCGGTCGAGGCGCTGCGCGAGGGCGCTGAGTTCGTACGCAGCGCACTGGACGCCGAGCTGGTCGTTTTCGGTCACACCCATGTGGCCGAACGACGTCCGGGATACGTGAATCTCGGGTCTTTTGGCTACGCGGGGCGTGAGGGTCGGCCTTTTTTGACGATTGGCTGGAACGCCGGCGTGGCATCCGCCGAGCAGCGGTTTTGGCCTTCGGAACTCGAATTCGCAGCCAGTGCGAACTGAACGACGCAGGGTTTGCGGCCAGTCCCCGCCAACACGCGCTTGAAGTCGAGCGCAGTCTGTTCAAAGAATGCCGCCGACTACGTGAACGTAGAGCGCCGGCCTGTTCGGTGCTTCATCCGCCCAGGCGGGGTCGCGTGGCCGACGGAAAGGAATCACACCCATTCATGCGTAGAGTAGTCGTTACTGGAATCGGAGTCCTGTCGTGCCTCGGTATGAACAAGCGCGAGGTGATCGCCTCACTGCGAGAAGGCAAGTCGGGTATTCGGTTCAATCCCGAGTACGCCGAGCACGGCCTGCGCTGTCAGGTCTCGGGTTGGATGGACGTCGATTTCAAGCAGTACGTGCCGAAGACGCACCTGCGCTTCATGGGGCGGGCGGCGGCTCTGTCCTATATTGCGATGACTGAGGCGCTGGAAGATAGCGGGCTGGATCCGGAAAAAATCTCGCACCCGCGTATCGGCGCGATTGTGGGCGCCGGCGGGACCTGGGCCAAGGACATCGTCGATAGCAACAAGATCCTCGCCGAAAAAGGCGTCAAACGTATCGGACCGTACAAGGTCACCTCGACCATGGGTAACTCGGTGTCCGCGTGCCTGGCGACGGCCTTCAAGATCAAGGGCGTCAATTACACGATATCGTCGGCGTGTTCGACGAGCGCACACTGCATAGGCGCCGCCATGGAGCAGATCCAGCTCGGCAAGCAGGACGTGGTCTTTGCTGGCGGCGGCGAAGGCGAGCACTACACCATGAGCTGTCTGTTCGATGCGATGGGTGCTTTCTCCACGAAATACAACGACGATCCACAGCGTGCGAGCCGACCCTACGACGTCGATCGCGACGGCTTCGTGATCTCCGAAGGGGCTGGCGTCGTGGTGCTCGAGGAATACGAGTACGCAAAGAAGCGCGGCGCGCCGATCTACGCCGAGATGGTCGGATACGGCGCCACGTCGGACGGTTACGACATGGTCGCGCCGTCGGGGGAGGGCGCGGTGCGCGCGATGAAACTCGCTGCAGAAACCGCGGGCGCACCCATCGATTACATCAACACCCACGGCACCAGCACGCCCGTTGGTGACGTGACCGAGCTCCAGGCCATCCGTGAGGTGTTCGGCAGCAAGGTGCCAGCGCTGGGTAGTACGAAGTCACTCGCTGGACATTCGCTCGGCGCAACTGGTGCGGCCGAAGCGATCTACAGCTTGTTGATGATGAAGGAACGCTTCTTGGCGGCCTCGGCGAACATCGAGAAGCTGGATCCCGCGGCGGAGGGGCTGCCGATTCTGCGAGAGCTACGCGAAGATCTGCCCATGGACACCATGATGAGTAACAGCTTCGGCTTCGGCGGCACGAACGCCACGCTGGTGATGAAACGCATCTGAGGGGTCTTTACATGCCCGGCGCAGAGCACAGTCAGCTGAACGCTGTCAGCAGCGCGCCTGGCCTGGATATCTCGGGCGGAGCGAGCGACCAGTCCGAGAGCACCAGCCCACTCGAACTGCTGTGGGCGGCAGGTGTCCTGCAGGAGATCGATTTCCACTTCGCCCGTAGCGTGCGCCGCTTGGATCCGGGCGCGTCGGAGTGGGTGCCTGCCGCTGCGGCGCTTTGCAGTCGCGCCGTCCAAGCGGGGCATGTGTGTTTGGATCTCGTGCAATTGGTGAACACGCCATTGGTCGACTCACGCGGGGAACGCCACGACGTAGCCTGGCCCGATCCCTCACAGTGGGCGGAGTGGCTGTCCCGAAGCCCACTAGTCGGGAAAGTAGGCGAGGCTTGCGCGCTCGTGCTCGATGGTGACCGCGTTTACTTGCCTCGTTACGCTACGTACCAAATGGAGCTAGCGGACGCCCTGACGAAACGGGCGCGCGAGCGGTGTGAGATCGACGAACAGGCGCTGTCCTCGTCGATCCAGCGGCACTTCGGCGCGCCGTCCGCAGCCGAGCAGGCCGCAGATCATCAACGCTTGGCAGCACTGCTCTGTGCATGTCGACTACTGACGATCATTTCGGGCGGGCCCGGCACGGGCAAGACGACCACCGTCGCGAAAATTCTCACGATATTGACTGAGCTCGCGCTCGATGCTGGGCAGGCGGCCCCGCGCATCACACTCCTGGCGCCGACGGGCAAAGCTGCGCAGCGTTTGAGCGATTCACTGGCGAATGGCTTGTTGCAACTGAACGTGAGCGAAGAAGTGCGGGCTCTCGTCTCTGTGGAAGCGTCGACCATCCATCGAGCGCTCGGCACGAGCGCCCGCACACCCACGCGATTCGTGCGCAATCGACACCGCCCCTTGACCGCGGACGTCGTGTTGGTCGACGAGGCCAGCATGGTCGATCTGGCGCTCATGTCGAAGCTGGTCGAAGCGGTTCCGAGTCGGGCGCGGCTGCTGATGCTCGGAGATAAAGACCAGCTTGCTAGCGTCGAAGCAGGCGCCATCTTCGGCGACATTTTCAACGCAGACGCCGATCACAGTTACTCTGATGATTTTGCCGAGCTCGCTGCACGGCACGGCGTGCCCGGTCTGCCTGCTGGAGGCGCCCCAGCAGGATTGCAAGACTGCACTGTTCATTTGGAGCGCAACTATCGTTACGGCGACGACAGTACCATCGCGAAGCTGGCGACGGGACTGCGTCGGGGAAATTCGGCAGCCGTAGTCGAAGTGTTCGGCGAAGGGGGTTCAGTTGCTTGGATTCGCCCCCAGGCGGACTCTGACGTCTTCGACTCGCAGCTTCAGGAATTGATCGTCGAAAATTACCGACCGCTGTTGACTCGGGTGGATCCCGCAACGCGTCTGAAGGCGCTGTCGAACTTCCGAGTGTTGTGCGCCCATCGCGCTGGCGCCCGAGGTGTGAGCGGGTTGAACGAGCTGGCAGAGAAGGCGCTAGCGCGCGCTGACCTCATCACCCCTGACGTCGCCGCCTACGACGGTCGACCCATCATGGTCACAGAGAACGACTACCAGACCCAGTTATTCAACGGAGACGTGGGTGTCTTGTGCAAAGACGCGGAGACGGGGAGGATCTGGGCATGGTTCGCGGCCGCTGATGGCGTGCGGCGTTTGCCCGTTTCGCGGCTGCCCCAACACGAAACCGTGTTTGCCATGACCGTGCACAAGAGCCAGGGGTCGGAGTTCGACCACGTGGCGCTGGTATTGCCCGAGGGGCCGTCACCCGTCCTGTGCAGGGAACTGATTTACACGGGCGTGACCCGAGCACGCGAGCGCATCACTCTTTTCGGCGCCGAAGAAGTGCTGCGCGACGGCGTCGATCGCCCAGTGTTGCGCGCGTCGGGGCTACGTCAGGCGTTGTGGCCGACGCCGACGAAGTAGGCCGCTGCCACCCTCACGAAGCGACGTCGTTGCGTTCGCCATAGTAGCGATTGTAGCCATAGCCGTAGCCCAGCTGACGCTGCGTGACCGCGTTGAGCACCACGCCCAGCAGGTTGTCGGTAACGCCGTGCAGCGTGCGAGCGCTGTGTGATGCTGCGTCGCGTGTGGTGGAGCTGGCGCGGATCACCAGCAGGGTCCCGTCAGCCCGTGTGGAGAGCACGGCGGCGTCAGTCACGGCGTTGACGGGGGGGCTGTCGATCACGACGCGGTCGTAGCGGCTCGCCAGTTGCTCGAGCAGCTGCGCGAACGCCTCGCTCTGCAACAGTTCGGCGGGATTGTCTACGGACGGGCCAGAGGACAGCACGTCGAGGTTTTCAATCACGGTGCTGCAGTCCAGCTCGGCGAAGCGTTGCTTTCCGCCGACCAGCGACGAAACGCCCTGGCTGTTCGCGCGCTGAAAGATCTTGTGCAAACGCGGTCTGCGCAGATCGCAATCGACCAAGAGAACGCGTTTGCCAGCTTGCGCCATGGCCGTTGCGATCCAGCACGCGACGGTCGTCTTGCCTTCGAAGGGATTAGCGCTCGTCACGACCAAGGTCTTCTGGGGAGCACTGCCGCCAGCGAACATCAGGTTCGTGCGGAGTGCGCGGGCGGCCTCGGCTGCGGCACTGTCTGGCTTGAGGAAGACAATCAGCTCGTCGCCGTTGAGCTTACGATGCCGCATCGGGCGGTCGAGGGAGTTGCCTGAAGCGCGAGGGAGTCCGGCTAGTAGTGGCAGGCGCAGATGTTCTTCCACGTCACGCGCGTTTTGGAACGTGCGGTCGAGGGCGTTGCGTCCGAACGCTGCAAGCAGGCCCAGCATCAACCCGAGCAGTGCTCCCGCGCCGACGTTGAGCGGTACGCGAGGACTGACGGGCTCGCGTGAGGTGTACGCTTCGTCAATCACGCGGATGTTGTTGAAGCGCATGTAACGCGTGAGATCGCTCTCTTTGCTACGCTCCAGCACCATCGAGTAGACCTTTTCCGTGTTGACTTTGGCACGCTCCAACCGCGAATACTCGAGCCCCAGGCGATTGAGCTCCAGCGCCCGAGTTTGCGCGCGGTTGTACAACCCAGCCAGGCCGTCGGCTTCGGACTTCTTGGCTTCGACTTCACGGCGCAGGGCTTCGCGAATATTGCGAATCTCGTCGAACAGCGCTGTCCGACTGAGCTCGACAGTGTACGCCGCAGCCAGCACGTCGGGGTGTCGTTCACCTTTGCCCGACTCTCGGAGAGCACCCAAAGCTTGCCGGGCGGCGATGAATTTCTCGCGAAGTCCCGTGAGCACGGGGCTACCCAGTAGTTCGTTCGTGGGAAGGTTCGTGGGTTCGTCCAGCGTCACGTCAGCCAACTGTTCGTGGCGGGACTTCAGCGCTTCCAGTTCGGCGCGCACGCGTGTCAACGCACCGTTGAGCTGCTGCATTTCGTCACGCAACATGTTGCTCTGGTCGTCCATCGAGACGGACAGAATGCGCTTGTCTTTCTTGTAGTCGTGGAGCGCAAGTTCGTTCTCGCTGAGTTCCCCCTTCAGCTTGGTCAGTTGTTCGTCGAGCCAAGCGGCGGCCACCTGTGTGGATTCGAGGGCGCTGTCGACGTTCTGGTCGATGTAGCCTTGAGTCAGCGCGCGCACGACCTGATTGGCTCGATTCGGGTCGGCATCGTCGAAACTGACGCGCACGAGACGACTCTGGCGCAGCGGCTGAACGGAGAGCCGCTCCTGCATGGCCTGGATCGACTCCTCTTCCGGATTGGGATGGTCTTCCCAGGCAGGGGGAAGCTGGGCGTCCACGGGCAGGTTGAGGGTGAAGTGTCCGTTGCGCCTCAACCCCAGCCGATCCAGCGTCTTGATGGCCAACGCGCGGCTTTCGAGAATGTCGTACTGGGTCTGATAGTATTCGGCAGCGCTGCTGCCAGAGTTGCTGCCCGCGCCGATGTCGACCACGCTTTGCACGTCGGGCCCGAGCGGCTTGGGCGGCGCTGGGTCGATTTGCAAAGTGGTGTTGGCGCGATAGACCTTGGTTTGCCCCAGGGAGTAGAACCCGGCGAGGGCCGCGGCCGCCAGGCACGTCAGTGAAAGCAGCCACCAGTTCTTTCGCAGCACGCGCACGGCCTCGCGCAGGCTCAGGTGCTGTTCCATGTCGGCGGCGATGGTGCGAGGTTTGGTCACGTGCTCCTGCAGCATACCCTAGTGAAAGAGCACCGCAATGGTTTCGCCAGCCGCGCATCGGGCCCTGGCGCCTGGTGAGACAGGCGCGTTTCAGCCTGGAATGACGGGGCTGCCGAACGCCACGGCTCGGCGCGGCGACGTACCACAGGGCCGCAATTTCCTCAGTTACCGAGCCTGGAGCTTGGCCGCGTCTCGACGACAAGCAACACGACGTCCACTCCGCGCCTTGGCGCGAGGGCAGCGGCTCGGCCAAGAGAGATGGCAGCGTGCGCTCCACACGGCTTGGTGTGAATTTGCGGCACGCAGCTCCGTGATGGCTGTGGGGCCAGGTGGTGTGTTGCCCGACGAGCTAACGATCGTTGGGGGATCCGTGTATGGCCCGTGCGTACTTCGCTCCTGGCGCGAGGCAGGGAATGGTTGCCGTTCGTATCGATCTGGAGGCAGCTGGCGATCGAGAACGGGCAGCAGACGAAAATTGCGCCACCACCGTGCAAACCTCGCGCATCAACCGCGCCCCGCTCGGGCCAAACGCGCGTGCCTGATTGCTACGCCTCGAGTCGCCGCCTACGCTTATTGAATGGCGGATTTCGACGGAGTGGCGGGAGTAGGTCGCACGGGTGTGCGGTGTCGGTTCGTGGTGCGCAAGGGCGCTGTCGTGGGTCGCGTCGGCTCTGTGTTGGCGATGATCGGCTGCACGTGGGCCTGTTCTGGGGGGGGCGGCACGAGTGACGGTGAGAGCGTCGGCGGGTTGAGCGGCGAGTCCGACGCGGAGCAGTCGATGGCAGACGTCCCGACGGACGAGTCCACTAATGACGAAGCAACGGACTCCGACGACTCCGACGGAGCTTTGACGGACCCGGGCCGCCTCGGGGAAGCAGGGGCGGCAACAGACACGAACGACGACCAGGGCGCGAACGTCGATGCAGAAGGCGACACGCAAGATCCGATGGGGTCTTCTGAGCCCGGCGAGATGGACGAAACCGAGGTCGACGGAAACGGACAAGTCGACGCCGACGATGCGGGCGAAGAGGCCCAGCTGCCAGGGACCGAGGACGACGACGAATTTGACGACACGTCAGACGACATGGAAGCCAGCGGCCCAGAGGATGACGAGCCGGGGAGCGACGACGAGGCGGAGACTGAGGACGACTCGACCGCCTCCGACGACGACTCGGCGCTGATGACGGATCACTGTGCGGCGGTCGCTGATTGGGATCCCGAGTGGGTTGCGTTCGAAGAGGAAGTTCTCGCGCTGGTCAACGAGGTGCGCGCTGTGGGTTACGACTGTGACACCGCTGGCGAATTCGAGGCCACTGAACCGCTCGAGATGGACCCGCAGCTGGTGTGCGCCGCGCGCCTGCACTCGCTAGACATGTACGAGAACGACTATTTCACTCACGAGTCGCTCGATGGTACCTCGCCGACTCAGCGGATAGTCGCTGCGGGTTACAGCCCAGCGTGGTCGGGGGAAAACATCGCCAAAGGGCAGCAGTCGCCTCAGCAGGTCGTCGAAGGCTGGCTCGACAGCGATGGTCATTGCGGAAACATCATGAACACCAACTACGTGCACATCGGAGTGGGATACCACCCCGGAGACTACGTCCCTGATGGCCGTTTCTCACGTGACGAGGACTACCACTTGTGGACTCAGGCATTTGCTTCTCCCGGCGGACAAGGCGGAGGGGGCGGCGGTGGTGGTGGCGGCGGCTTCGGCGGCGGTTTCGGCGGTTTTGGAGGCGGCGACTAGCGCGGACGACGCTGCGAGCGCGGGCCGAGAGGCGCGGTGTTTGACACCTCGCTCTGCGGGAGCTACCTGTAATTGCAGGTGCTTAGGTGATTGCTGAGCATTCGTCGACCAGTCCATCGGGTCGACCTCGCCAAAGGTAGGCCCGCATTGTCAGACGAAACCGCCATCAGCTTCATGCGCAGCTTGTGCATGGGTCAAATCGAAGAAGACGTCATCGTTCCGTTCCCCAAGCTGGAAGAAGAGCAGCGGCAAACGCTCCAGGGCGTGAGGGAGTCACTCGAGGCACTGCTTGGACCTCGCTCGGAAGATTTTCGAACCTGGGATCGACAAGGGGAATTCCCCGACGAGTTCGTGGATGAACTGCGTGAGTTCGGTCTGTTCGGCCTGGTGATCCCCGAGGAACACGGCGGTCTGGGTTTCGGCAGCGCGGCGTACTCGCGAGCGCTGCAAGAGGTGGCCAAGTACGACGCGTCTGTGGCGGTCACCGTCGGTGCTCACAGCTCGATCGGCATGCGCGGGCTGTTGCTCTTCGGCAGCGCGGAGCAGCACGAGCGCTACTATCCCAAGCTCGCGACGGGTGAGATGATCGCGGCGTTCTGCCTGACCGAGCCAGGCGCAGGTTCGGACGCGGCGTCCATCAAGACGTCGGCGGTCAAAGACGGCGACGACTGGGTCCTCAACGGTAGCAAGTTGTGGATCACCAACGGCGGAATCGCGGACTTCTTCACGGTGTTCGCCAAGACCAGCACCGAAGGGCGCGGCAAGATCAGCGCGTTCATCGTCACGCGCGACATGCCCGGCGTTTCGATCGGCCCGCACGAAGACAAGATGGGTTTGCGCGCCAGTTCGACCACTACGGTCAACTTGGACAACGTTCGCGTGCCCAAACAAAACTTGTTGGGTGAAGAGAACAAGGGCTTCAAGATCGCGATGAAGATCCTCAACAGCGGTCGCACAGGGCTGGGCGGGGGCTCGATCGGAGCGATGAAACGACTGATCGAGATGTCGACCAAGCAGGCCAACGAACGCAAGCAGTTCGGTAAGTCGATCTCCGAGTACGGCCTCATCAAGCAAAAGGTCGGGCAGATGATGATCGACTGCTACGCTACTGAAGCCACGGTCACGATGGTGGCGTCGCTGAGCGATCGAGGGTTCGAAGACTATTCGGTGGAAGCCGCGATCAGCAAAGTGTTCGCCTCCGAGGCGCTGTGGCGTGCGGCCGACGAAGCGCTGCAGATTGCGGGCGGCAACGGCTACATGTGCGAATTTCCGTACGAGCGCATCGTCAGGGATTCACGCATCAACCGCATCTTCGAGGGCACGAACGACATCTTGCGTTTGTTCATCGCGCTGTCGGCGATGGACGACGTCGGTAGTCAGCTCAAGGAGCTGGCGACGACCCTGCAGGGAGTGTTCAACGACCCTATCAAGGGTTTCGGCGTGCTCAGCGAGTACGCGATCAAGCGTGCGCGACTGGCGGCAGGCATCAACCTGCAGCGTGGTAGCTTCACGAAGATCGACCCACGGCTCAAGGAGCCAGCTGTGATTTTCGAACAAGGCACCAAGGACCTGGCGCTGGCCGTCGACCGCATCCTGCGCAAGCACGGCAAGAACATCATCGGCAAACAGTTCGCCTCCAAGCGCCTGGCCGACATCATGACGGACCTGTTCGTGCTGGCTTGTGTGCTGTCGCGGGTGGACACGTCACTGCGCGAAAAGGGGCCAGAGAAGTCCGCTCCCGAGGTGCAGATCTTGGAAGTCTTCGCCCACCAGGCACAACGACGCATTCGCGAAAACCTGGCGGGCATCGACGACAACAAAGACGAGCTGCTCAAGTCGTTGGCGGACCACGCGTTCGCTGCCGAGCGTTTCAGCTGGGACACGATTTGAAGGTGCTTCGCCAATGGGGGGCGTCTCGCGGCGTGGCGGTCAGCCGACGGGTCGGAGATCCGCCAGTCCGTGACGACACTGCAAAGCTTGACTAGAGACTCGTCTGCTCGTGAAACCTCATTTCCCTCCTACGACCGCCGTAAGGAGAAACTGAAGCTATGCCCGGTTTCTGCATTGTCGGAAGTGGTCGTTACCTCCCCGGCCGCCCCTACACCAATCACGATCTTGCGCGAGTGATGGACACGAGCGATGAGTGGATCCGTCGGCGCACGGGCATCCAACAGCGCTACTACTGTCCCGATGGGCTCGGCGCGAGCGATCTCGCGCTGGAGGCTTCGAAGCGCGCTCTCGAGTCGGCGAAACTCCAGCCGGGCGACATCGATTACATCTTGTTCAACACGATGACGCCGGATCTGATCTTTCCTGGGTCTGCACCATTGCTCGGGCAGAAGCTCGGTATTCCCGGCGTTCCAGCGCTGGACATTCGCGTCCAGTGTGCCGCGATGCTGTTTTCCGTGCAGGTCGCGGATGCTTTGCTCAAGAGCGGAGCAGCGAAGCGCGTTTTGTTGGTTGGAGCTGAAGCCCACGCGGGTTTCATGCCGTGGATGGATTGGGACATCCTGGAAGGCACGAGCGATCGAAAGCCGTCCCCCGAGGCCTGGGAGCGGGCGACGCGGCACCGCGGCCTTTCGATCATCTTCGGCGACGGCGCTGGGGCACTGATCGTCGAGTCGAACGCTAGCGAGAACGTCGGTGTGCTGAGCATGGACCTACACAGCGACGGTAACCTGTCGGACGAGCTACTCATCCCGTTCGGATTTCACAAGCGCCCGTACATCAGTCACGAACTGATCGACGAGGAGTTGATGACGCCGCGAATGCAAGGGCGCGAGGTGTTCAAGCACGCTGTCTCGAAGCTGCCGCAATCTGTGCGCGCGGCTTGTGAGCAAGCAGGGGTTGCGCTGTCTGAGGTGGACTGGTTCATCGGGCACCAAGCCAACTCGCGCATCAACAACCTGGTTCGTGAGCGTCTGGATCTGCCCGAGGAGAAGTTCCCGTCGAACATCGCCGAGTGTGGGAACACCTCGTCGGCCACCATCCCCATCTTAGTCGACGAGATGCGCCGCGACGGGCGTTACAAGCCCGGGCAGCTCGTGTGCTTCTTCGCGCTCGGCGCGGGAATGCACTGGGGAGCGACGCTGGTACGCACCTGAGTTCGAAGCGGTACTGAACACCTGGCCGGGGCTTCGCTTGCCAGCGGGCCAGTGAGCCCCCAAATACAATTCCGCGTGCTCCTGGCTTTGGTGGCTGCCCCTGCTGCTACGGAGTGACGCGCCCTCGGCTTGACGAACCCAGACCCGATGCGAATTGTCGTCGAAGGGCTTCTCGCTCATGAGGCGTCGGCCTTATCATTCAACCACCAAGCCTCGGGCTTGGCCCCAGATTCGGGGATCAGGAGGAGTGCATGAATTACGTCCAACCCAACTCTGCTGAGCTTCAAGGCGTCTACCGACAGTCGGTCAACGTCCGGGCTCGCTTCATCATGCGGACCTACGCGCACCTAGTCGGCGCGGTGCTCGCTTTCGCCGCGATCGAGGTTGCGATTTTCGCCAGCGGCCTGGCCGCACCCATGGCGCAGGCCATGTTGGGCACGAATTGGCTGTTCGTCTTGGGTGGGTTCGTGGTTGCCGGGTGGCTGGCGAGTCGCTGGGCTCACGGCGCTAGCTCGCTGCCGATGCAGTACCTCGGGCTGGCCTTCTACGTGGTGGCCCAGGCGGTCATCTTCGTTCCGATGTTGTTCATCGCCGACCATTATGCGCCTGGCGCCATATCCAGCGCGGCGGTCGTCACGATGCTCGGATTCGGCGGCTTGACGGCGGTCGCGTTCGTTTCTCGGAAGGACTTCTCCTTCCTGGGTAGCGTGATCAAGTGGGGCGGCGTGATGGCGCTGGTGGCGATCGTCGCTGGCGTGATCTTCGGGTTTCAACTCGGGGTGTTCTTCAGTGTCGCGATGGTGGGCCTAGCTGGTGCTTCAGTGCTCTGGGACACCTCCAACGTGCTGCATCACTTCCCCGAAAACCGCTACGTGGGCGCGGCCCTCCAGTTGTTCTCCTCACTTGCGCTGATGTTCTGGTACATCCTGCGCATCTTCATGAGCTCTCGCGACTGACGGGTTGGCCAGCGGGTCCCCACGCCGCGCAGCGTGGGGACCGCGCCACCTGACGCGGGCCCCCGCCGAGGATTTTGGCATTCGTTCTTAGATTCGGCCTCGAGGTTGCCGTACTCGACAACTGGGGCAGCAGGCTCAGCTGTGGAAGAGAGGCAGATGTGACACCTGGTGAGCGGACAGTGGTTCGATCCTTGATCGCGGTGGCGTGGGCCGACGGGCAAGTGCAAAGCGGCGAACTTGGCGTCATCGAGGGCTTGCTGTGCGGCTTTGACGCATCCGACGAAGAGGAGCGGGAGATGCTCGACTACGCGCGCACGCCGCGCACCCTCGAGCAAGACATCGCCGTGTCGGAGTTGGACGAGCAGGAGCGGGAACTGCTGCTCACCAACGCGGCGCTGCTCACCTTGGCGGACCGCACGCGCAGCATCGAAGATGTGCTGGTTCTGCGCAGCCTCGGCCAGCTCCTCGGATTCAGCGAGCGTGAAGCGGCTGAGTTGTTGGAGCAGGCCAGCAATGGCCTGGAAGCATCCAGTCGCCCGCCGTCCGTGAGTCGGATCTGAGCGGCTGCTCGGCGCCTGGTTGGGGTCCCAATCGGCCGCAGCAGTGGTTCAGTCGAGTTCGAGCGCCAGTAGCCGTTCAGCGTTCTCGTGCATCACTTTCTTCAGGATCGCGTGTGGTAGGTTGATCCCTGATATCGTCCAGTCGCCTTGGATCGGGGTGGGGTGCGCGAAGTCGACGTCCGCTGTGCAAAAGTAGCGGTGCGTGGCCGAGAAGAACAACTCCTGCTCCTCTGGTGTCGGGCCCCTCGAGCCGCTCGAGCCTAGGAACAGCGGCGTTGGTTCGGGGCCCACACCGAGATCGCTGCCATACAAAATGCGATCCTGAAACTCTTCGAAGAACGCCCGCATCTTCTCGGGAGGGTGGCGGCCCATCTCGGGGATCCGCGCCGCAGTATCGATGTACACATTGGGGTACTTGCGCAGGGTCTGAGCCACGCGCTCAGGTTTTTCTGCCAAGTTGCCGAAGTGCACTGAGATGAAACTGGTGTTCGGGTGCCGCGCGAAACGTCGTTCGAGTTGAGCGTACAGCTGTTCGAAGCTGGGGGCGTTGCGGCCTGCCAGGGACCAGCCGGGATGAGCCGTGAGCTCGGCGTAACGTTCGTTTTCGGGTGTGACGGGCTGCCAAAAGGCGAGGGGATCCCCAGTGTGAATGGCGACTGGCATGCCGAGCTCCCCTGCGGTCTCGAACACCACGTCCAGTTCTGGGTCATCTACGGGTAGGGGCGGTCCACCCTGTGGCCCAGAGATACCAAGGCCTAGCGCCTTGGATATTTTGAGGCCTTTGGCTCCCATCTGATGCGCGCGTCTGAGCAATGTGGCGATACGCTCGCCGTAACCCGGACGGCTGAATTCGGGATACGGCAGGGTAGTAAAGACCGTCACCCGCCCCGCTGACCAACGCGCCGCCATCATTTGCTGCTGCAGCCCGGCGAGCGCGTGCCCACCAGAGAGATTCACGGCGTGGTCGATGCCGTAACGGTCCATCAACTCCGTCAAGCGGTCGACACCACGCGAGTCGAGGTGGACGTGCATGTCGATCACTGGGATTCGCCACTGGGGCTCGTCATCGTTGGTTGCGACAGCCTGAGTCTGCGAATTGCCGGAATTCGAGGTCGAACTCGGACGTTCGGACCGGTCGCCGCAGCGGCAGCCGCTACTGGAGAACAGCGCCAACGCCCAGGCTGCGCCGAGCATGAACCAGCTTGGGCAACGCAGGCTAGTCAAACCAGACATGTTTCGACCATAGTCGGAATGTCCTGGTTCGGCCAGCGAGGGCCGGGCTGGCGGTCCCCCAGCAAGAGAGCGAGCCACTCCGCATCGAGGCCCACGTTTGCGTCTCCGAAACACGCTCAGCCGATGAAGCAGCCCATCGTCGAAGCTCCGCACTACGCCGAGGCGCGCCAGCTTGCCGACGCCGCGACACTGCCCGCTCGCGTCGGCCGAGTCACGTTCGGTACCGCGGGCTGGACGGACCCGACGTTGATGCAGAGTCGTCGATTTTATCCGCGTGGAGCGAGTAAGCCTGAGGCGCGCCTGCGTCACTACGCGACGCACTTCGACTTGGTGGAGGTCGACGCTACCTACTACACGCTGCTCCAACCAGAGCTGGTATCTCGCTGGGTGCAGTGGACTCCCGAACACTTTCGCTTCAACGTCAAAGCGCACGCGTCGATGACGGGGCATCTCGTCGATCTACGACGTCTGCCTCGGGAGCTGCGTGACGACCTGGATCCTGCACTGCTGGAGCGTGGCAAGCTCCCAGCCAAGCAGCTGCCCGAACACTTCTTGCACGCATTGTGGGATGGCTTCGAGCGCAGTGTGACTCCTCTGCGGCAAGCTCACCGCCTCGGTAGCTTGCTGCTTCAGTTCCCTCCGAACTTCACGGCAACCCGCGGGAACGTTCGGCAGCTGGAGCTGAGTGCAGAGCGCTGGCAAGGCTTTCCGATTGCTGTGGAGTTTCGGCACCCATCGTGGTTCGACATCGCACGACGGTCTCGCGTGCTGCAGTTGATTTCGAGACTCGGGTGGTCGCTCGTGATTGTGGACGAACCCGTCGCGCCCACGGGGGGCGTGCCTTTGTTCGAAGCGGTTACGCATTCCGCGCTCGCTGTCTTTCGTTTGCACGGGCAGAATGTCGCGGGTTGGCGCCCTGGAACGAGCGTACTTCAGCGTTTCGACTACCTGTATCGGCCCAGCGAGCTTTCACGTTTTGTCGAGCCCATCCGAAGCGTCGCGCGCGAGGCCGAACGAGTGCACGTGGTGTTCAACAACTGCGTGCGCGACTATGCAGTGGTCAACGCCAAAGGGCTGAGTGTGCTGCTCGCTCGGGCGCTGAACAGCTAGGTGTTCGCGTCAGGACACGATGTGCGCTGGTCCGACGTCGACGGGAGGCGCCGAGTGAATATTGAAGTGACGGGCGCCAGGTCTGCCTCGGCGCAGCAACCGCGCCCCATTGAATGAATGACCAGTCCGAACCCGCCTGAAAGCGTCTGGACAAGCGCGCCCGCTGCAGGGTACTCCCGGACCGTAACCCAAAGGACCCAACATGATTCGTAATCTCTTTCCATTCGCCCTAGCGTGCATTTGGCTTCTTCCCGCCTGTGGAGGCTCACAGCCCGAGGCCGAGGTTCCCGATGACTCCGCGCAGACAGGCGCCGAGTCCAACGACGGCGGCGATGACACGGCAGCGGCTGACGAGTCGACGGCTGCCGCGGAAGAAGACGCCGCCTCCGACGCGGAGGAAGAGGAAGCTGAGGCCAAGCCTGCTGGGAAGAACCCGAAGGACGTGCTGTTGCGTGAGGGCACCGCCTTCATGCTCAATCACCGCGAGTCCGACATCGGAAAGAAAGCCGAGGAAAAGTGCGAGAAGCAGTCTGGTGACGACGTTGCGAAGAAGGCCAACTGCTTGTCAAAGGCGATCAACAGCATGGATCGCGAGGGCGTGCTGTTCGATGAAGACGGGGAGGGCTGGTGGTACGTACGTTTCGCTGTCGTCAAGGGCGCCAAGCAAGAGTACAACCGCGTGATGGTGGAGCCCGGCGAGCCGAGTGGCAATCGCATCACCATGAAGACCAGTGGCAAAGACAAAGCGAAACGTCGCAAGGGCACGGTGCCGAGCGAGCTGAACTTCGAGGTGCCCGACGAGTACACGATCATCTTGCACGACGACAGCCGCGGCAAGCTGGTGTTCGAGCCGAAGATGGGGCTGTTCGGCTCTGAGTGAACCGCTCTCCTAGCGGCGGGATAGCGCTGCGCAACACTGGAACAGCGCGCGGTGTCACTCGCAACTGAGCGTGGTGAAGTACACCTTGGGCGTGCCTTCGGAAAAGTCCGTGTAGGCGACGCCCAGGTTCCCTTCGTTGCCCAGGCGTGCCGCAGGGCTGAGGGCGTCGCCAGTGACGTGTGTTATCTGCTGTGGCATGGAGATTGGTTGCAGGTTAACGTCGAGCAACTGGCTCATGACGTCGTAACTGCCGTCCTGATAACTGCCCCAAAAGACCATGAGTCGATCCCCGAGATCTACCATACTGTAGGAGCGCGCGAACTCCGCAGGAGGAGTGATTCTTTGGGGAGCAGTGAGCAAATCACCGCTCTCCGACAGCGCAGCGGCCCAAATGGCGTCGCCCGGGAAGGCGTCATACTCCGACCAGCTGACGATGTAGCGGTCGCGCATGAAGATGATGCCAGCGCCCACTCCGCCAGCTCCCGACAGCACCACCGACTCCCCCAATTGGGTGAGATCCAGGTTGACGCTGCGAAAGACTATGCGTCTACCTTCGTCGAACTCCGCGTTGAACGAGAAGCCCAGCGTCGTGGTGCCCGTAGTGACTGACGGACTCTCCGAGGCTCGTTGCTCTGGAGTAAGGTCGACGTTTCCTCCGAGCAGTTCGCCATCACGGCTGACGCGTTGTCCGTAAACGTGAAACGCGCCGCTTCGACGGTCGTCCCACAACACGATGTACTCGTCACCCGTGTACGTCAGGTCCGGGTTCAGGGAAAAATCAATCGCGTCACTGATGCGCAAATCGGGGCCCAACTTGTTGCCTTCGGAGTCGAGGCGGTTGAAGTAGATTTCGTAGTCGCGGTCGCGGCGATCCTCCCAGGCGCTGGCAAAGGCGCGACCGGTCCACACGATTGGTCCCGCGAAGGTATCGCTGTTGACCAACGCGATGTCCTTTCTGAACTCGACGTCACCCGCGTTGCTGACGGCCGTCAGTTGATTTTGCTGGTGTCCCTCGTTGTAGGACATCGAGACGGCGAAAAACTCGCCGTTGTGCGTCACGCCGCCAACCCCTGCGCGTTCACCCGTCGAGATGAGCACGGGCGCCCTCGTAGACGGCACGTATGTGTATCCGTCGTCGACGACTCCGTTGCAGTCGTTGTCACGTCCATCACAGGTTTCGGTGCCTCCTGGGTGGGCGCTTGCGGAGGTGTCGTCGCAGTCGTTACCGCACGCAGCGACGGAGCCCGGTGCTTCGCCGACGCGAGGGGCGTGGTAGCCGTCGCCGTCGAGGTCGGGCGTGGCATGCGTGTGAGTGCACTCGCCCGTGTCGGGCTCGCAGTAGTCCAGCGTGCAAGGGTCGGCGTCGTCGCAGTCGATGGGAGCCTTGGCCTCGCAGCGCCCCGAGATGCATTCGCTAGGTAAACACTCATCCGTGGTCACGCAGTCGGTGTCGCTCTCGCACTCTGCGCCCTGCGCTTCCTGGGCATTGGCGAAGGGGCCTCCAGCATCCAAGCGTGGGCGGGTTTCGCCCGCCGAAGTCTCCGTTCGCCCGCCGCAGCCGTTGCCCCAAATTGGTCCGATCGCGCACAGCAGCGTTGCCACGACCAGCCGTCGACGTAGGGGGGAGTTCAAAAGCACACCCCGTAGCCTCGGATGTCGACGCTTCCACAGATCAGCCCAGGTGCGCACGTGTTGGGTCCCGGGAGTGCACACAGCTCCGCGCACACGGTTCCCTGTCCACTAGCCACACACAGAAACCCTGCTCCGCAACTCTCCACTCGACAGTCGTCACCTTGCCGACCTGGTCCTGTTGGTTCGCAGCGAGTTCCGAAACGTTCGGGTTCGCAGGGAGCCGATGGATACTCCACGTAGGGAAAGCAGCTCCAGTCACCGAAACACGAGCTCTCCGTTTCGAAGGGGCTACAGGTATCGACGACGACGGGTTCGACCGTTTCTGGGCAGCCGGGATCGTCGAAGATCTCCAGGTCCTCCTCGTCAGGCGAACTGGGACGAGGGCGGGTCGTCGAGTCGGCTACGCTGGTGTTGGGTTCGGGGCTTTGGGTGATCGTTTCGCTCGGCCCTGCGTCGAGATTTCGACCTGAGCTTCGCGAGAAGCTGTCGGCGTTGCCCCCGCACGCGTTGGTCAAGAGGACCCACGTGCTCAGCGCGAAGCTGAACACTGCGGTCGCGCTGCCGTTTCTCGCGTGATGTCCAGCCGCTCCCGTCACCCATCGAGCATAGCGAAGCGTCATCGGCCCGCCACAGTCTATGGAATCGCGGGTGGCGGCAGGCGAGGGTGGCCACGAAAATTATGTGGTTGTTGCGGGGTCCGTCGCACTATGGTCGACCAGCCCGCACGCTCGTCGGTGTGGGATCGCTCAGGGTCTCAGTCGGCGGCGCGGGCGGAGCCCCTCATGCTCAGGTTTGGAGAAATGCGTGACACACTCGCCCGTTGGATGGCAGTAGCGCTGCTTTGCGGCGCGGCGAGCTGTGAGCGATCTAGCGACCCTGCGAGGCGGGTCGGCGTAGGCAGTCAATCCGCGAGCACAGGCGAAGCACCTCCGTCGACCCAACAAACAGTTCGAGCGGACAAATCGACCTCGCCGTCTCCAGCCTCGAAGTCGAGTTCGCTGGCGCCTGCGAGCGATGGGCGCGCAGCGTTGCGTCCGCGCTGCGTGATGCCACCGCGACCTGTCGTGGCCGCTGCGTCGCCCGCGAGCGTTTGCCCCGAGGATCCGCAAGGGCGCTTCGATTTGGAGTTGGTGGAGGTGACCTTCGTGGACGCTCCGGGGCGCCCGAGAGTGCTGGTCGAGCACGCGCAGCAACATGCCGAGCGTTCACGTGGCCTGATGTATCGTACGGAGATGCCCGAGGATGGCGGCATGCTGTTCACTTGGCAGGACGATGCTCCGCGCAGCTTCTGGATGAAGAACACTTGTCTTCCCCTCGATATGCTGTTCATCGACTCGCAGGGTTTCATCGTGGACCTGCTAGAGGAAGTGCCGACGCTCAACACTCTCCCACGGCGCAGCGGCTGTCCCGCGCAACGCGTGCTGGAAGTGCATGCTGGGTGGACTCGCGCGCACGCCGTCGCCCCCGGACAGAGGGTCGAGATCCGCTGAAGTCGTGACCTGGCTCGACTGGATGTGTGCTTCTGACTTGACTGACCGCGCCGACTCGAAAACGCTGCGCCTCATGCACAAGACTTCGAGCAATCTCGCATGGGCCGTGACGGGGTTTGTCGCTTTGGGCGCGGGCTTCGCACTAGCTGGTTGCAAGCAGGAGGTGGCACCCGAGCCATCGCCCACTGAGCAGCAAACGCGGGCGAACCAAGCGAAAAAGGGCGCAACCGAGCAAGCCAACGCAGCAGCCAGAGCGAAAGTTGTTCAGCCCGAGGAAGCGAAGAGAGCGAAACCCGAGGCGGATCGCAACGCCGCTGCGAAGCCCGCGGCCAACGTCGCTGCAGCACCCGGCGATCCCCATGGCGGCAACTTCACACTCGCAGATGCCACCCAGGGACTGCCAGCGAAAGGTAAACTAGTCGCCGACATCGAAACGGACGAAGGCACACTCTCGTGTGAGCTATTCGAAGATAAGGCACCCATCACCGTCGCCAACTTCGTCGGCTTGGCGCGCGGCGAGCGTGCCTGGAAAGACAACGGCAAGTGGGTCAAGAAGCCACTGTACGACGGTACGGTGTTTCATCGTGTCGTCAAAGGCTTCATGATCCAGGGCGGAGATCCCAACGGCAACGGTAGCGGGGGACCAGGGTACGAGATCCCCGACGAGATTTGGGAAGGCGCGACACACGACAAGCGCGGCCAGTTGTGCATGGCCAACCGCGGTCCCAACACGAATGGTTCGCAGTTCTTCATCATGGATGGTAGCGCACCGCATCTAGACGGCGGCTACACGATCTTCGGCTTGTGTTCACCCGAGTCAGTGATCGAGAAACTGGCGTCAACGCCCGTTCAAGGACAGCGAGCGATCACGCCGCCCAAGATCAAGAGCGTGAAGGTGACTCGCAAACCCTGACGCTCGGTCGCCGGGATCGAGCGCCAGTTCGCTGGGGTCGCCCACGCAGAGCGGGTGACGCGGTTCAGCCCAAGGTCGAGTGGGCGTTGTGTGATCGGTGGTGCAACACCAGCCGTCCGAGGGCACCGCAGAGATCGCAGAGGCGTATGCCTAGCCTTCGGGCGACGCGTTCGAGAAACGTCGGGTTTGTACTAAATTTCTCGATGATCGCGCGGGAGGGGTTGGTCGGATCACTGCTGCTGGACGTAGGAGGGACAGCTGACGCGGCTGAGCTAGACCATGTGGGCCATGTGGGTTTCCGTAGGGGTAACGACTATGGACTCCGACTATCGACTGTGGCACTCGGGGGGTTTGAACTTAGGGCCCGAGCGGGTCGAGAGGAAAACTTCGATGAAACAGACACTATCATTCACCTTTGCGCTTTGCCTGGGCGTCACAGCCTTCGCGTGTGGAGACGACGACTCCGGCTCGAGTGACGACGAAATGACGGAAGCAGGCGTGGACGACGACACCGATGACACGGACGACACCGATGACACGGACGACGACACCGATGACACGGACGACGACACCGATG